>CAKSSN010000023.1 GCA_934489015.1 uncultured Clostridia bacterium | reverse complement strand
ATTTTTGCTTACAATTTTTATTGCGATAATTTCGGAGCGCAAAAGCCTCCATCCTTGAGGGAGTCAGGCCGCGTAAGCAGTGGAAGGAGTAAAAATCCAGTATTGCAATTATCTTGAAATCAGCTAAATATATTTTTTAGTCAAATTTTATTAACACTTTGACTATTTGTTATTCCTCGTCATTTACAGGTGTTCTTTTGTGCGACAAAAGAACCAAAACCGCCGGGAGTTCGGTATCTCCCGGACCCTGAACCGCTTGGGGCACGCCCCAAGACCCCATGCAAGCGAATGTTTTCACTTTTGCATAATTTATCGCAAGCCAACGCGGCAAGGGAAAGTTATATTCTGATTGTGATGCGCTTGGCTTTTACCGCAGCGATGCATACACCGCTGCTACATATTGATTTGCATTTTACGGTTTTCGGCGAAATTTGAAAATGTTGAATAATTTATTGGCTCCGCTTGATTTAACTCTTGCGATTTTTTGTTGTCGGGATTATTTTATTTCGCTCTGCGTAGGGGCGGATAATATCCGCCCACTTTTACTTGAAGTTGCAATTTTTTTGTTATTGCAACTGTTTTATTTTACTCCGTAGGGGTGAGGCTCTGCTCCGCCCAATGATTTAACACTTGCGAACATTTGTTATTTTATGCTGCATTTTTGTTCACACCGCCCGATTTTTGCTTACAATTTTTATTGCGATAATTTCGGAGCGCAAAAGCCTCCATCCTTGAGGGAGTCAGGCCGCGCAAGCGGTGAAAGGAGTAAAAATCCAGTATTGCAATTATCTTGAAATCAGCTAAATATGTTTTTAATTGAATTTAATTAACTCTTTGACTATTTGTTATTTCTCGTCATTTACAGGTGTTCTTTTGTGCGACAAAAGAACCAAAAGCGCCGGGAGTCCGGTATCTCCCGGACCCTGAACCGCTTGGGGCACGCCCCAAGACCCCATGCAATTAAAGATTTTCGGTTTTGTAAGATTTATCACAAGCCAACGCGGCAAGGGAAAGTTATATTCTGATTGTGGTGGCTTGGCTTTTACCGCAGCGATGCATACGCCGCTGCTACATTTTGAGCTGCGTTTACAGCTTTTAACGAAATTCTAAAAAATTGCAGGTAAAAAAACTAGCGGATATTATCCGCCCTACAGAGCTAACAGAGAATATAGCAAAAACACAAACATTCGCAAATGCTAAAACGGGCGGAGCAGAGCCCCACCCCTACAGAACAAACAAATAATATTGCAAAAAGAACAAACGCTCGCAAGTGTTAAATTTAAAGTCACTATTTCCAAGAAATTTTTCATTCATCCGATACACTTATCCAAGCAAAAGGCTCCTTTTGAAGGGAGCTGTCAGCGTAGCTGACTGAGGGATGAAGTTAAATCGGTGGTCAATGCCCGCCCCTACGTAGCAAAATAAAACAGTTGCAATAACAAAAAAATTGCAACTTCAAGTAAAAGCGGGCAGATATTATCCGCCCCTACGGAGTGAAATAAAACAATCGCGACAAAAAAAATCGCAAGAGTTAAATCAGGCGGAACCTATAAATTATTCAACATTTTCAAAATTTGCCGAAAACCGTAAAATGCAAATAAATATGTAGCAGCGGCGTATGCATCGTTGCGGTAAAAGCCAAGCGCACCACAATCAGAATATAACTTTCCCTTGCCGCGTTGGCTCGTGATAAATCTTACAAAACCGAAAATCTTTAATTGCATGGGGTCTTGGGGCGTGCCCCAAGCGGTTCAGGGTCCGGGAGGTACCGGACTCCCGGCGGTTTTGGTTCTTTTGTCGCACAAAAGAACACCTGTAAATGACGAGAAATAACAAATAGTCAAAGTGTTAATAAAATTTGACTAAAAAACATATTTAGCTGATTTCAAGATAATTGCAATACTGGATTTTTACTCCTTCCACCACTTACGCGGCCTGACTCCCTCAAGGATGGAGGCTTTTGCGCTCCGAAATTATCGCAATAAAAATTGTAAGCAAAAATCGGGCGGTGTGAACAAAAATGCAGCATAAATAATAAACGCTCACAAGCGTTAAATCATTGGGCGGAGCAGAGCCTCACCCCTACGGAGTGAGAAAAAAACGTGGCGTAAAATGACAAATGCCCGCAAGCGCTAAAACTGGCGGAGCAGAACCCCACCCCTACGGAGTGAATAAAGAATGCAGCAAAATAGCAAATATTTTTGTTTGTCTGCTTGTTTTCTGCACACAAAAAGGGCATATTTCCGACATTATCGAAAATACACCCTAAATTTTACGGCAGCTGCCAAACGTCTTTATAAACAACGCCCAGAGCCATAGCCTCATCATGATTATTAACCGCAACATCAATCCTGTTACCCTTAATAGCGCCGCCGCAGTCTTCAGCGCGGCGAGTTCCGTAGCCGTCAATATAAACGCTCGAAAGCTTTGGAATAACACTTGGGTCAACGGCGATTGTAACGCCCGGATTTACCTCCCCTGCCCATGCGGTTGCGCTTCCGTAGGAGCCGCTGCATTTTGCGCACGTGCAGTAATGCGAAATTCTGAACGTTCCGAGATAAACAGCGCCTTCGGGAACTGATCCGCCCTGAGCAAAAGCTTCCTCCGCAGTCGCCTGTTCTTCTATTGCTGCATACCAGTTATCCGGATTTGCTTCAATAACAACGGTGTCCTCCGACGGCACGAACTCAAGCTCATCCTGCGGCGCCTCAAACGGCGGTATGGATATTGTAATCCCCGACGTGTTCCAGTTTACCCAAAGTCCGAAAAGCTCCATAAGGCTTCTGAGAGGAACAACTATCGAGCCGCTTCCGACAATTGTCGTCGGAACGGTAGAGCTTACATTTTTGCCGAGCGAGATAGTGTCACCCTCGCTGTCGGTGTAATTATACTTAAGAGCAATTTCGCTTTTGTTCGCGGTGAGCGACGCGGAAATGCTTTTCGGCGTGAGCGCAAGACCTCTCGCGTCAGCCTTTTTAATTACGTTATAAGCATATCTTTCAACGGGAAGCGCCGATTTTTCATTAGCATTCAATGTGATAAGAGCTGTTTTATTTTCATCCTTCCAGCTTACCTCAAAGCCTGCGCTTTCGCAGAAGCGTCTGAGCGGAACGACGGTTGAGTTTTCAATTCTCATAGGTCCGATACTGTCAAACAATACAGGTACGTTCAAGTCGTTTACAACGTTGTCAAGGCTGATATTAATACTCTCGGCAGACGCTGCACCTGTAAGCATGAGAAAGAAGAAAACAGCTATAAGTACTTTTTTCTTCATTTTTACCTCCGTAATCTTTTTTGAATTTTAAACACTCAATGTAATAATTATAACATATTTATATGAAAAAATCAATGCAAGTATTACAAATATTCTAAAATTCTTAAAAACTTTGTAACATTTAACGAAACAAACCGCATAAATACGTTGTCAAAACATACCAATATAATTAAAATGATTTAATTAATTAATATTTATGACAAACTTAAGTTACAATGTCACAAAAACATTGCATTATTACAGCGATTTTTCGGCAAAATAACAGGAATTTAAAAGAAACATAATTATTGCTTGATTTTTATGCAATTTACACAAAGGCATTTCTAATTAAAGTAAATAATGATGTTTAAGATTTAATTTTTCGCATCTTTACCGCAATTATTATCTCCGGTTGACAAAATGGCGCGGCGGTGGTATAATTAAAGAAGAGAAATATTTTATGCCGATGCGGCGGAACGGAGCGTAGCATGGAATTTCAGAAAAAACAAATGGCAGAAGCAGCTTTGTTGTATTACGAAAAAAACTACAATCAGAGCAGAGTTGCGCAGATAATGAATTTGTCACGTCAAACCGTGTCAAAGCTGCTAAACGAGGCGATTAACGAAAAAATTGTTGA
Source organism: uncultured Clostridia bacterium (assembly GCA_934489015.1). Lineage (GTDB taxonomy): Bacteria > Bacillota > Clostridia > UBA1381 > UBA1381 > RGIG9115. The sequence continues at coordinate 37,777 of CAKSSN010000023.1, read as the reverse complement.
GATTAAGGTAAACAATCCGGAGATTGTTTGCAGCGAGCTTGAAAAATCAATATGCGATAAATTCAAGATTAAAAACGCGGTTGTCTGCGGCGTGAGCAATGCCGATACGGAGCTGCGCCTGTTGATGACCGTTAAAAAGGCGGCGTCTTATATTCTTTCTTTGATTGAAAAAGGTGACCTTAAAATTGCGATTTCGTGGGGGCGCACAATTCAGATGTTTATTAATGAATTTCCGCAAAAAACCATAAAAAGCAATGTGATTTTTCCGCTTTTCGGCGCGACAAATCAGGAAGAGAGCTGCTTTTCGTCAAACGAGCTTGCGCGAAGCTTTGCCGACAAAACGGGTGCTAAGGTTAAATATGCGTGGTTTCCTTATCGACCGGACGGCGATGAGGATTGCAGGCTTTTCAAAAAAACCTCTTATTATAAAGAGGTGGCGGAGCTTTGGAACAATATTGACATTGCGCTTGTCGGTATCGGTGATTACTCGATTATCCGCACATTCGGGGAGATTTTCGGGTATAGTCAAAAATCAGCTTCCGTAACGGGCGATATATCAACGCATTTTTTCGACAGCTCCGGAAATTTTATTGATTTATATGAAAATACACTCTGCGCGTCAAGGGACAATTTGTTAACTGCAAAGCAAACGATTGCCATAGCGTGCGGAGATGAGAAAACGGAAGCAATCGCCGGAGCGCTGCGGACGGGTGCGGTTAATACGCTGATAACAGATGAATATACGGCGGCAAGCTTGATTAAGCTGTGTTAGTGTATTTGATAAAAGGGTGATTTTACAGAAACACAATTGTTTGCTTTGTTTGTGATTATTATTTTGATTTGTATTGAGGCTCTGCTCCACCCGATTTAATGCTTGTGAACGTTTTCTGTTTTTGCAATATTCTTTTTTCTAACGCTTGCAAACGTTTTCTGTTTTTGCAACATTCTTTGTTCGCTTCGTAGGGGCGGGGCTCTGCTCCACCCGATTTAATTTCATCCCTCAGTCAGCTACGCTGACAGCTCCCTTCAAAAGGAGCCTTTTGCTTGGGTAAGTGTATCGGATAAATGAAAGATTGCTTGGAAAGAGTGACTTTAGATTTAACACTTGTGAGCGTTTGTTCTTTTTGCAATATTATTTGTTTGTTCTGTAGGGGTGGGGATCTGCTCCACCCGTTTTAACGCTTGCGAACGTTTGCCATTTTGCCACATTCTTTATTTATTCCGTAGGGGTAGATATTATCCGCCCGCTTTTACATGCAATTTCAATGTTTTTTGTTGTCGCGATTGTTTTATTTTACTCCGTAGGGGCAGGGCTCTGCTCCGCCCAATGATTTAACGCTTGTGAGCGTTTATTATTTATGCTGCATTTTTGTTCACACCGCCCGATTTTTGCTTACAATTTTTATTGCGATAATTTCGGAGCGCAAAAGCCTCCATCCTTGAGGGAGTCAGGCCGCGTAAGCAGTGGAAGGAGTAAAAATCCAGTATTGCAATTATCTTGAAATCAGCTAAATATATTTTTTAGTCAAATTTTATTAACACTTTGACTATTTGTTATTCCTCGTCATTTACAGGTGTTCTTTTGTGCGACAAAAGAACCAAAACCGCCGGAAGCATAAGTATCTCCCAGACCCTGAACCGCTTGGGGCACGCCCCAAGACCCCATGCAAGCAAAGGTTTTCGGTTTTGCATGGTTTATCACAAACCAACGCGGCAAGGGTGATTTTTATTCTGATTGTAATATGTTCGCATTTACCGCAGCGATGCATACGCCGCTGCTAAATTTTGAGCTGCGTTTACAGATTTCGACGAAATTCTAAAAAATTGCAGGAAAAAAGCGGGCGGAGCAAATAAAAATATAGCAAAAACGGCAAACGTTCGCAAGCGTTAAATCATTACACAGAAAACAAATTTACTCAAAAAACTTAGCAAAGGCTACCGCCAAAAATCAATTGACTTTGACGGCAGCCTATTTTAATACAGATAGAAAAAATCAGAAATTACTCAGTAAATATTCCTCTGCCTTTGCACACCACAAGCCGCCGGCGTTATCTACAAGCTCCGCGAGTACTTTAAACCTTTCGTCAGTCTTGCCGAGCTCTTCAAAGTCGGATATAGGCGTAAGATCCATATCAATATGAGTGTATATCAGCTTCTTTCCGCCCGGAATTTTGGGCAAATTCAGCGTTGTGTCAATTGCGGCGTTTAAGCCGCCGATATGCGTAATCATAACTGCCGGGTTAATGCGCCCTCTGCCTATCAGCGAAACAATATCGCGCATATCATCGGACGTGCTTCCGCTCGTTCCGGCAACATGATGCTGCGCATAATGCACGTTATAGAAATTGAGTGGTGCACTGAACTTCTTATCAAGCGGCCCCGCAAAGAAATTAAGACAGCCGTCAAAGCCGAGAATTGCGTCACCGAGCTGCACAACATCAGGTATCGGCGCGTATACAAAAACGTCGTCAAAGCCCTTACCATCCGTTATTTTAAGCAAATCGTCCTTGTCCGATGTGTTTAAAAACACAAGCTCAATGCCGTCCTCTGCGGCTTTTTTCGGCGAAAATATCCGCTCTGCGTATTCAAGGCGCTCCTTATTTATATCCGTCACGACAACGAGCGACGGCTTAACGTCCGAGTGAAGCGCAAGGTCAATCGCTTCAAGCCCCATAGGTCCGCACCCGGCAAGAATTGCGACTTTTCCGCCCTCTTTTAAGCCTGTTGTGACTTCGTCGCCGCGTTGATGAATTGTTGATTTATATCCCCTCAGCACGCACGATGCCGGCTCGATAAGCGAGCCTTTGAAAAAAGAGTCGCTGTTTAGCTTTATAAGAAATCCGTTTTCTATAATATCTTCAAGCACTATCGAATAGGTTGAATCGCCGCCAATTTCGCCGAACGAATAGCCTATTGTCTGATTGCCGCCGCGATATGTCAGAACGGGCGGCATAACAACCTTGTCGCCGACCTTAAAGTCGTTTTTCCATCTTTCGCCGATTTTGACTATTTCGGCGCAAAACTCATGACCGACAATAACCGGGTTTTCAGCCACGTTGTCCGGTACTCTCAGGTGTGCCGCGCCCTGAGCCGCCGTTTTATATGTAGACATACACACGCTGTCGGAAATAACCTTTATCAGTATTTCTCCGCTTGTAATTTCCCTGAGCTCAAATTCTTCGAGCCGCAAATCGTTTGCGCCGTAAAGACGCACTGCTTTTGTTTTCATAATAATCCTCTTTTCTATTATATTCTGTTATTGCTGCCGAAGATGCGTATTTTATTCTTTACAACCTTTTTCATTCCGCTTCGCGCTTCCTCAAACACGTATACAGGCCATGTTGACGGATTTTCCATGCTGCATAGCTTATTTTTAAGTCCCGAATTCATAGCACCTACAACGTCCGAATATATGTTGATTTTCGTAATTCCGTGCCTGATTGCTTCTTTCATCTGATCGTCAGGCGTGCCGCTTCCGCCGTGCAGGACGAGGGGAACATTGCACACGCTTGTAATTTCGTCCAGGCGCTCAATGTGCAAAACAGGCGTCTTTTTGTACACGCCGTGAGCTGTTCCGATTGCAACCGCGAGGGCATCCGCGTCCGTTATTTCAATAAATTGCTTTGCTTCATCGGCAACCGTCAACGTGTCTTCGGGATTTTCGTTTGATACCTTGTCTGCTTCGTTTCCGACCATTGCATTGCCAACATGGCCGAGCTCCGCCTCAACGGTTACACCTTTTTCATGGGCATACCTTACAATTTCGCGCGTATTTTCCGCATTTTCCTTAAACGGCAAAACAGAGCCGTCATACATTACCGAGCTAAATCCGGCGTCAATTCCGGCTTTGATGAGGTCAAAGCTTGCCGCATGGTCAAGATGAAAGCAAACGGGAATTTTGAAAAGCGCGGAGGCTGATTTTATCATTTCCGTAATTAAGTTCATGTTTCTGCCGGCAAGGTCAACTTCAAGTCCCATGAGCAGCGCGGGGGATTTTTCTTCCTCGCACGCTTCCAAAACGGCTTTCATCATTTCGTAATTGCTTACGTCAAATGCAGGAATGGCGTATTTGTTTTTCTTCGCATCCTGCAGCATTTCTTTCATTGTAACTAACATTATTGTCGCTCCTTTTAGGTTTATTTTTTTGTTTCAAATAGATTATAGCATACATATTAACATTTGTCAATAACAATTGTTAAGGTGAAATTTGAACTTTTATATGTGAATTTTGCAGTGTGTTTTATTTGCAAATTCTTTTTTGCTGTAGGGGTGTTCTGTTGTGTAAGTTTTTTTGATATATTTTTGTTCGCTCCGCTCGATATAACTTTTGTAAGTGCTATATTCTTTGCTCGCGCTGTAGGGGCGTGGCTCTGCTCCACCCGATTTAGCACCTGCAAGTGTTTACTATTTTTCTGTATTCTATGTTTGCTACGTAGGGGCAGGGCTCTGCTCTGCCCGATTTAACGCTTGCAAGCATTTAATATTTTTGCAATATTCTATGTTTGCTTCGTAGGGGCGGATATTATCCGCCCGATTTGTACTTGCGATTTTTTTGCTTATTTGCGATAATTCCGGAGTGTAAAAGCCTCCATCTTTGAGGGAGGGGAACCGCTTTAGCGGTGGAAGGAGTAAAAATACAGTATTTCGATTATATTGAAATTAGCTGGAGTGTGTTTTGTTGGTATTACGTATTTTTTCGTCTTTTACAGGTGTTCTTTTATGCGACAAAAGAACACCTGTAAATGATGAGAAATAGCAATCAGATAAATAAAAAATTTACAAACGTTAAAACGGGCGGAGCAAAGCCCCGCCCCTACAAAGCTAAACAAATCAGTTGCAAAAAACAAAAAATTGAATGCGTAAAAGCGGGCGGATAATATCCGCCCCTACGTAGCAAACAAAGAATATTGCAAAATAAATAAATTAATTACAGACACTTAAAAATCCGCACATACCGCTTTCAGGCACATATTTTATTCGCCCTTTTCGGCATGTAATTTTTTTACGGTTGCGGCAGGGAAAAAGAAAAAATTAAGAAATCTGCTTTTCTCCGCAATCCAAGCCGCAATCCACGAAAAGCCTATACCGGCGGCGCAGCCGACTGCCACATGAACAGCCCAGCCCGTTATTCCGACGCGTATTAATAAAATTCTGACAGCGGCTGTAAAAATCGTATGCAGCAGATAAATCTGAAACGAATATCTGCTCAAAAAATCAAGAACCCTTGCGGCAATGTGATTTTTCTCAATGGCAGATATAAGCATAATGCTTGCAAATATTCCCGCCGCAATCAAAACTTCCTTAACGCCTGCTGCTTCGGTAAGATTAAAGCGGACGGCCGCCGCGCCGAGCATTATATGCAAAGCTATAACAATTATTTTTGTTAAATTTCCGCACTTTTCGGCAAACGCAATGCTTACAAATGTGCCCAAGCCGAAAGCAAACGCCGAATTTACCGAAACGGTAAAAATTCCGAGATTTATATTAAACGCAGCCACAAGAAAGTTTACAAGAGTAAAAAGCGCGGTAATCTGCCAATTTTTCAAAAAACCCGAAAAAACCGTCCATATCAGAAACAGGAAAAACAGCGCATACAAAAACCAATACTGCGCCACCGGCTCTTTCCATATCAAAAGAATATCACTAAGCGCAGAATGTGTATTTACACCCGGTACAAAGCTGTTTATAATAATATATACAGCCGAAAAAGTTATATACGGTATGCCGAGATTTATAAGCTTATGAAGCAAAAAAGCTCTTTTTGTTCTCCCCCGCTCTCCTGTCAGGCTGTAAACAAAGCCGCTCATAAACAAAAACAAAGCCACATGAAACGACCATATAAATTTTTCCGCGCCGTAAAATATTTTCGGAATATCAACTCCCGAAAGCCGCACGCCCATAATAACATGACCGAAAACGACCAGAAAGCACGCATAGCCCTTTATTCTGTCGGCAAATATGTTTCTTTGCATACTTATTTACACCCCATTTTACGCAGAAGCCCGAATTTTTACATATGCTTTTGCTTGCTTCTGCCGCACTGCGCCGAAACAATATATTTCGGTCTGCCCTTAATTTCTTCGTATATTCTCGCAACATAGTAGCCTATAATTCCAAGACTTATCATTATTATGCTTCCGATAAAAATACTTATAATAATAACCGTTGTAATACCCTCAAGCGCTCTGCCTGATATTTTATCAATAAGCGCCCACACGCCGAAAATGCACGCAATTACAAGCATAACAACGCCGAGCACCGTTACAATCTGCATTGGCATTGCCGAGTATGCGCAGATATTGGAAACCGCGTATTTGATAAGGCTTTTCGCGCTCCATTTTGAAACGCCTGCTGCTCTTTCGTTCACGTCAAACTCAACCGTCGCCTTTTTAAAGCCGACCCAATACGATATAGCGCGGAAAAATCCCTTTTTCTCCGGTATTTTATTTAGAATATCGACAACCTTTCTGTCAAGCAGCTTAAAGTCGGAAGCGTTTGACATATCAAAGCCGACAACCGCGCTGATTATCGAATAAAACCGCTTTGCCGCCCAGCCGTGAGCTCTTCTTTCCTCTCCCCTGCTGCTTTTTACGCCCTCGACAATTTCATAGCCCTGCTGCCAGAGAGAATACATTTCAACAATTTTTTCGGGCGGATGCTGCAAATCACAATCAAGCACAACGACGCAGTCGCCGCCTGCATTTGCAAGCCCTGCCGCAATCGCCGCCTCCTTGCCGAAATTCCTTGAAAAATGTATTCCGCGCACGCCGCTGCTATTTTCGGCTATGGCTGCAATTTTTTCATATGTCAAATCTGTCGAGCCGTCGTCGATAAAAATAATTTCGTTTTCAATCCCGGCACTTTTCAAAATGTCGGATATGGCGCTGCAGACCCTATCTATCATCATTTCTTCGTTATATGCCGGTATTATAACTGATAACATTTTTTCACACCGCCTTTAAACAACTGCCTTATCGTCATTTTGAATAAGCTCTTCAAGCTGCCGCACGGCAAGCGGACGATAAAAGTAAAAGCCCTGAAGCATATCGCAGCCTGCCTCTGAGGCAATGCGCGCCTGCTCCTCCGTTTCAATTCCCTCACAAACGATTTTTACGCCGAGCTCCTTTGCCGTTCTGACAATGTTTCTGAAAATCGCAAGTCCTGTCTGCGTATTCGTTTTCTCGGTAATTGAGCGGTCGATTTTAATAACGTCAACCGCAAGATTTTGAAGATCGTCAAACGACGTGTAGCCGCTGCCGAAATCGTCAAGCAGAATTGTAATGCCCTTTTCCCTGAGCTCGGAAAGATTTTTTGCCATCTGCCGCTTTGCTTGGGCGTCAATTTCCTTATCCTCCAGAATTTCAATTGCAACTGAGGAATATTTTAAATTATATCTGTCAACCGTTTCAATAATTTTCTTTGAAAACATCGGGTCGCACAGCGTTGTTCTTGAGCAGTTTATTGCATATTCATAAGCTTCTCTCTGCGATTTATTGTTTGAAATCCATTTGCAGTTTTTTTCAAATATGTAATAGTCAAACTTTTCGTTTACGCCCACCGAATCAACCGCGAACAGGAAGCTGTCCGGCGGCACAACGCCGTCCTGCTCAGAATACAGTCGTGAAAAGACCTCTGCGCCGATGATTTTTTTCGTTTTCGCGTCAACAACAGGCTGATATTCAAGGAAAAACCTGTTGTTGTCTATCTGCTTTTCGATATTATTTTCAATCTTTATTTTCTTTTCAAACGACCTTCCGCCGCTGCTGTTCCACTCGGCAAAGCTTTTGTTTTCCCGCTCCGCCATAGTGCACGCCTGCTTTGCTCTGCCTATTGCCTCGTCAAAACTTATTCCGGATGCGACAGCCGAATATGCGCCAAACCTTACATCAACCACATTAAGCGCATTAAACCTTAAAAGGCAGCGGTTTATCTCCTCTTTGCACTGCGCTGTTTTTTCCTCTGTCGCTTTCATCTGCCATGCTCCGAGTACAACAAAATTGTTCTTTTCATAAACTGCGGCTTCGCCCTCAGCGCCGCCGAAATATTTTAAAATAATCGGTTTAAGCTCCGAAAAAATATGCCACGCCTTCGCCTCGCGATATAGCCTTATTGCGCGGTCGAGCGAAACGCTTATATAAATCACGCTGCGATTAATCCTCATTCTGCCAAGCCTTTCAAAGCTGCCCTCAAGCTGATTTATGTTTGAAAAATCGGCAAGCTCCGTACCCCTTGACGTTTTTGACGCTTTGAGCGCAAAATATACACCTGCCGCGACGATTGCCGCAATGCAGATTATAAATATTGTCAAGGTTATAAACGTATTTCCTAACATCTGTCCTACACCACTTTCGTTACCTTTTCTTGAAAATAGGATATTCTACAGCGTCATTTACCTGCCCAAGCCCTATTTTCTCCGCCGCCTTTATGCAGCGCTCCCCGTCCTCGCGCGCTTTTTTCTTTCTGCGCCGCATTTCCGCTATGAGAAATTTTTTGTCAAAAAACATCATAGCATATAAAATTTTAAATTTCCCGACAGAGCATCTTTTGTACTCAGCCAAAATTTCAAATGCGGCATATTCAAGCGCATTTTTGTCTACCTTTCCTTTTTCGTCATTTGCGCGCTTTATCCGCTTATAAAAATTGCAGAATTTCTTTATATCGGGTCTGTCTCTGAAATATATTCCGCTTATGTAAAAATCCCATTCCTCATCAGAAAGCTCTCCGAGAAGCTCTTTGTAGTATTTTTTCTCAATCGCCAAAACTTCTCTGCGCTGACCCGCGTCGGAATTTTGCGTAATCTGATTTTCATGCAGGCGGTAAATCATCAGATACTCGTCCTGCACCTCGATTTTGTATCCGCATGCAGCAGCGCGCGTCCAAAGTTCCAGATCCTCCGTACATGTAAGCTCTTCGTCATATTTAAGCGACTTTAAAACGGAGCTTTTCGCAATAACGCCCGGATGAAGAACGGGGTTTGTCACCAAAAGCAGCGCTTTCATCTGGTCGGCCTTGCAGTTTCCGCCGCCACCGCCGGAGCAGTAAATCATGCCTTTTTTTGAAATAAATCTGCATGAGGAAATTGAAATATCGGGACTACTTTCCATAAACTCATGCTGCTTTTCAAGGCGGCGCGAAAGGCATACGTCGTCCGCGTCAAGCCTTGCGATATACTTTCCCCTTGCCTGCGACAGCGCTCTGTTCAGTGACGCGGGAAGCTTTAAATTTTTCTCGTTTGTCAAAACTTTTATTCTGCTGTCAGCGGCCGCGTATTGCTTTAAAATTTCGGACGTTTTATCTGACGAGCAGTCGTCCGTTATAATAAGCTCCCAGTCGGTAAAGGTCTGCGAAATCACGCTGTCTATTGCCTCTTTTAAATATTTCTCGCCGTTATAAACGCTCATTATAACAGATATTTCAGGCGCATTTTTCAAAACAAAATCAATCCCTTCGGTAAAATTATTTTTTAATATTTTTTATCCGTCCGCAAAAATTCAGAAAATAAAACGCGGTTCGGATATGCTTTCTTTTGATAAGCCAAACAGCTATGCGGCTTTTTTTCGTTATGTTTTTAAAGCTGCTTTTTTGTATTTCCTCCGCGCACGGAGAATTTACGATAAGCCTTTTAAGCTTGCCTGCCGCCTCAAAGTGTCCGCCCTCTGCCGCGTCGGCAAGAATTGCAAAGCACATGAAGAGAAAATATCTCGAAATTTGTCCGTCAAACTCCGGCGGCAGCTTGCACTCCGACTCCCTCAGATATTTAATAACAAGCTCAAGCCTGTTTATCTGATTTGCGTTAAAACTTGTTGTCATGGAGTCATCTCTTACGGTGTAAAGATAAACCGCCTTTCGGCTCATATACACGCTTTGCGCGCGAATGAAAAGCGGCGCTGTGCAGCACAAATCCTCGCCGAGCGATATTTTATCATAAACGCTCATTTGCACCTGCTCAAGAAGAGAGCGCTTAATTGCTCTTCCCCACACAAAATAAAACAGATGGCGCATATTTTCGTCAAGTACGATTTTGCCCAAAAGCTCTTTTTTTATGTTCTCTTTATTGTAAAATCCCTCGTCGGCATAATCGTCTGTTCTTTCGGCAGCGTTTTCGCCGATACATTTTATGTAGGAAAAAGAAACAATATCCGCTCCGCTTTCGTCTATAATCTTTTTTGCGCTTTCAAGAGCGTCATCCGTCAGCGCGTCGTCGCCGTCAAGATGAAAAACATATTCGCCGGACGCTATTTTCACCCCTGCCTTTCTCGCGCTCACAAGTCCGCCGTTTTTTTTATGTATTACTTTAATTCTGCCGTCCTTTTCCGCGTGTTCGTCGCAAATGCGCGCGCAGCCGTCCTCCGAGCCATCGTCGACGAGTATAAGCTCAAAATCGCGAAACGTCTGCGACAGGACGCTTTTTATGCAGCGCGGCAGATATTTCTCCACGCCGTAAATCGGAACTATAACCGAAAAAAACATTTTTCCACTCCTTGCATAATAGGTTTATCGGCTGCGAAGCATTGCCGCAAGCACTTGCAGAAAATACAGCTTGTGCTTTATCATAAACGCAAACGCGGCCTGCATTTTCGGAAGCCTGAAAATCGGGTAATTTTTCAGCGATGACGAGATTATATTCAAATTGCATATTGCCTTAAGTCTGCCCCGAAGCTCAAAATAACCGATATTGTTTTCCTTAGCATTCATTATCTCCTGTGAGCATAAAACTCTGCCGTAAGCCTGCACAAGACGATTAAAATACAGCTCGTATCCGTCAATATGTTTTATGCGCTTTTCAATCTCTCCGAGAAAAATCAGACATTTTTTTATTCTGTTCGGATCATACGACTTTGAAATGGAGTTTCCGTTTCTTACGTAGTAATAAAGCGCGTCCGAAATACCTGCCGCTCTTTCTATACAATTTGCAAAATCAAGCAGAAAAAGCGCGTCCTCCGAGAGAATTTCCCTTTCGGATAAAAATCTTACTCCGCTTTTTTTAAGTGCGTCCGCTTTGTAAATATTTTTGCATACGCTCATGCTGTATTGGCTGTCATATTTCCCGTCAGGAGCAGCTCCGGCTATTCCGAGCGCAAGGAGATTTATATCATCCTTTGACGAAAACAAAGTCTCCTCCGTGAAGTTATCAAATTTTTCAATGCCGCCGCCCGAAAACATATTTCCGCCGTCAAAACACATACATGACATAACAAGCTCCGCGCTGTATTTTTCCGCCGCTTCAAAAAGGCGCGCATACATATTTTTATCGGTATAATCGTCCGAATCCACAAAACCTATATATTCTCCGCCTGCCGCATCGAGCCCCGCATTTCTCGCCATTCCGGCACCTGCGTTTTCCTTGTGTATAACGCGTATGCGGCTGTCCTTTTTCGCCCACTCATCGCAAAGAAGCGGGCAATTATCCGGTGAGCCGTCGTCGACAAGAATTATTTCAATATCACGGAGAGTCTGCTCAACAAGCGATTTTACACATCTGTCAAGATATTTTTCCGTTTTATACACCGGCACTATAATGCTTACCTTTGGCATACTCCCCACCTCCCGAAAGCTCTTTGTATTTATCCGTTAAAATATCCGCATATTCGCGAACGGATAAAATTTTATTTTTTCGCTCCTCGCAGCTTTTTTTGATTTTTTCATATTCGCCGCCGTCGAAAAGCCGCCTTACCGCATTTGCAAGGCACTCCGGCTCGGCACGTTCCGCAAGCGTGCCCGTCACGCCCTCCTCCGCAAGCTCGGCCATGCCGCCGTAATTCATCGTTATAACGGGAATACCCATAGACTGCGCTTCAAGAATTGAAAGCGGACAGTTTTCAAAGCAAACGGACGGCGCAATAAGCGCGCTCGCACCCGAAAGCACCTCCGTCAGCGCTTTGCCTGTTAAAAATCCCGTAAGCTCAACATTTTCTATGCCCGAAAGCGCATCAGCGTCAGGTCCGCTGCCGACCGCCTTAAAATGAATATCCGGCAAAAGCCGCGCCGTCTTTCCGAGAAGCTCAACGCCCTTTTCGGCCGAAAATCTGCCAATAAACACAATATACGGTTTGTCTGATTTATTTAATTTTTTCGGCGGCTCTTCAACAAAGTTATGTATCATAAACGTTTTTCCGTTATATATTTTATTTGTACCATTGAGCTTATTTTCGAGAAATTTGCTCGGACATATATAAAGGTCAACCATCTTATATGTTTTAAGAAGCGAATATGTGTAATATTCCGCCGCGCCTATAATGCTCTTTACAATCGAGCCGTGAATACAGCGGTTTTTTATGCAGCTTATTTTGCTTTTGCCAACGCATTTTGTACAGATTTCATTTTTACGAAAATTATACATAAGATGATTCGGGCAAAGCATCTGATAATCGTGAACAGTCTGCACGAGCGGAATATTTCTCTCCTTAACCGCGTAAATAACAGACGGAGTAAGCTGAAAATTTATGTTGTTCATATGAACAATATCCGGCTTAAAATCATCTAAAACCCTGCCTATTTTTTTCCTTGCTTCTTTTGAATAGATTATCTTAAACGGATAGAGAAAGCGCGAGAGCGATTTTGAATGAAAATCCATATTCTGCGTGTATTCTCCGGCGCTGTTTCCGACAGTGTTTTTCTCATCATACATACCGAAGTATTCAACCTCGTTGCCGCGCGCTTTAAGCTCCGCTGCAAGTTTGAGCATATAACTCTCGGAGCCGCCGCGCGGATAGAGAAACTTATTAACCATTAAAATTTTCATTTGCTTTTCACCTGCTCCCTGTTCGGCTCGGAGATATATCCGAACATTTTCTTCTCCTGCCGTCGTACTTTCTCATCAAAGCCGCAACCAATCATAAGCAATGCCAAAACGCACGTCAGAAGCGGATAATTCATTGTGTTATCCGTAGTTGAAACGATTATAAGATAAACAAGCAGACAAAATGTCACAATCGCTCCGTCCGCATTTTCTCCCTTTGCAAAATATTTAACGCGCAGAAGCGTCATTGAAGCGAGCCACAAAATATATCCCCAAAATCCCAAATCAATGAAATATTGCAAAAAGTCGTTATGCACCGCCGAAACGCCGACATGCATACCGGTATTGAGCCGGTATGTCAGAAAGCCTATCCCGTTTCCGAGAAAGCCCGGCGAAAACTCATAGTATTTGTCAACCGCGCGGTAAATTTCAACTCGTCCGCTCGTGTCAATTCCCATTTGCTCAAGTAGCTCGAAAGCGCCCGCTTTAATAAGCGCCACGTAGCCTATCAAAAGTGCGATGATTAAGACAGAAAGCAGCATTGCCGCGCCTATTGCCGCCTTTTTTTTATATCTTGCAATAAGCTTTAAAACATATCCCAAAACAAGCGCTGCCGCAATTGCAATCATGGCTATTCTTTTAAACGCCGACAAAAAACAAAAAATCGTCAGCAAAAACAAAGCAAGAGCCGTAATGCTCCGCTGCGGCTTTAAAAGCATATAAACAAGATATGCACCCAGACAAAAGGCAAGCTCATGGATTTCCGCCCGAACGATTATTTCGCCCGTTTCTGCGGCAAAGGTTTTTATAAGAGTTATAAGCTCCGAAAAATAGCTGCCGATACCGTATTGAGCAATAATCGTCAAAATCATCAGAATATTTGACGCAAGAATTGATGCAAGGTTATACCATATTCCCTTTTCGCCGAAAATATAAAGCATCGCCGCTGCCGCAAGAGCAAACGTAAACATATTCGAGTAAACGATTGAGCCGGAAAGCCCTCTTGAAATAACAGCCGTATCCGCATACTCGGTAAACCATATAAAAAGCGAAACAACAAGCGTTACAAGGAGCGGAACGCTGTATACAAGCGCACCCTTTGCAGCGACGACTCCCCTTGCAATATTCGGCTTATGCAGAAAACACACAAAAGCGGAAACGGCAAGCACTGCCGCAAATGCATGACGGTACGATATGAAAAGGCCGACATTTATAATCTGCGTTATAAAATAATACATCAAAACCGAAACGGCTGTGAAATATACTGTTTTTGCAATATCCGCCCGACTGTGCATTTGCGTTTTACCTCCCTGCCTGTTATTTTTCGCGGCGGAGAAAATTTCCGCCGCACGTCTTTTTTTCTCGCTTTGACCGTCCGCGCCGCTCACATACTCTTTTTATTTTTCCTCGCTTTGACCGTCCGCCTCGCTCACATACTCCTTTTTGCTTCTTATAGCTTCGGAAAGAAGCTTTCTTGCGCTGTGACGTTCTCTGAACGATTCGGCAATACCTATTTTATACTCGATTTTGATTTCTCTGTATTCCTCTCTGTCGTCAAGTCTGAGGCTGAAAAGCTTCATTATATCCTCGACGGTTATATAGTCCGAGTTGTTTACCAAAACAATGAAGCTTCCGTTTCCGTTATAAACAAATTCCGCATTTGTTTTTCCGAAAACCTCAACAAGATATTTTTTAAACACCTTTATAACCTCATCGCCCGTCTGCCTTGAATACTGTGCATTTATTTTTGCAAGATTTACAATATCCGCAAGGCAGTAAACAACGCCGTCGTCCAAAAGCTTTTTATCCATAGACTTCAAATACCTGTCAAAATACGCGCGGTTTGAAAGCCCGGTAAGGTGATCCGTGTAGAAAATATAGCCTATAATATCGCCTATTCTCGCAAGCACAACGGCTCCGCCGAAGCATACAATTATGAGGAAGAAAAAGGCAATCAGCGTGTAAAGCTTAACGTTTATGCTCTCCTTAACCGAAGCCGACGAAAGAACGGATATATAGCTTGCGCCGAGATATTCGTTATATTCGTCATTTGTTTCAAGCGTTATATTATAAAGCTTGTTAAGCTTCTTTATAAGCGATTTTATGCCGTCGTCAACCTCCTGCTTAACTTGCTGATAATCAGCGTTTGAAAGCTCGCTGCACGTTTTGTCGGAATATGCGCACGCACCGCCGCAAAGTCCCGTACAATTTTGAAATGTGTTTATAACATACGTGCAGTATGCCGTGTCGATTATAGCGTGCTCTTTGCTTTCGTTATGATCTCTCCAGCCGTAAATGAGCTCGTCATACGTTACAGTCTGATCGCCCGGCGCTATCGCGTTTCCGCTGCCGTCAACAAGATTTTTTTCATGGAGATTGTCAAGGATATAGTCTGAGGAAATGTTCGTGTTCCCCGAATTTCTCATTTTCGCAACGTATTCGTTTATAACGGTTAAAACGTCGTTTACAATGCTTTTTTCTTTTTCGTTTGAAATATTGTTGTTGTCAATCCTCGTCGTATAGTCGGAAATAAGCATAGACTTGTTTTTCGTTATCTGATACTTATATATTTTCGAAAAAATTTCCGAAATTTCCGAATTTCGTATATAATTAAAATCGTCCGCAAGGTCGCTGAAAGATTCTCCCGTATTCGTTGAACGGTAATACTGATTTTGTCCCATTCTCTGGCTCAGCGTTTCAAGCGTATCGTCAATCGCGCTATCAATCATTTCCATCGTTTCGATATAGTCGTAATCGGCATCGTTTAAGTTTTCAATCGTGTTGTTTATCGCCGCAACATTTACATATTTCTGGCTGTACTCGGCAAAATATACGTCCAGCGTTTCATCGAGTACCGTTCTCGCAAAGTCCGCGCCCTCGCTGCTCGTTGCCGCAAACGAAACCGTATAGCTGCTCGGCTCATAAACATATTCCTCGCCGTCTTCAAGCTTTGCTTCCTTTTGCGCCACCTTGTCCGCGTCCGGAAGCGGAGTTATGGTTATGCGCGAAATAAGACCGTCAACCGAGTAAGTCCCGGTAAGTCCCATGCGCTCCACAACCTTTGACATAACTGCGGACGATTTTATTTCGTTTACGTCAAGCTTATCGCCCGTCGGGGCCTTGCCCTTTTCCGCATTTTCGTCATTATAGTGTATAACTTCGGACGCAACATATTGATTTGACTTCACCATTTTATAATGCACCGCGTATGTCACAAGCACGCAAAAACCGAGAATAAGGGGCAAAAGCCGTCTTAAATGCTTTAATATATTAAATTTTTTCATTAAACATTACCTCCGCCTCTTATGCCTGCTTTGAAAAACACCTTGCCGCCGCAAAAACAACCGCCGCAGCATACGCAAATATCATAAATAAAATAAGTGTTTTAAGCTCTGAAAGAATTGATGTTCCCGTAAAGCTCACAGCTATACACTGATTCATCTTGCTGCTCAAATATTCTCTTGCCGCGCTTACGGCCTCCGACGAAAACGCACTCAGCTTACCGTCAATTTCGCTTATAAGCGCGTCAGCGCCCGCGCGCGCTCCGTCATTTCCGAAAGCTGCCTGCAT
The DNA here is from genome assembly GCA_934489015.1 of uncultured Clostridia bacterium. Classification (GTDB taxonomy): domain Bacteria; phylum Bacillota; class Clostridia; order UBA1381; family UBA1381; genus RGIG9115. The sequence goes on along the minus strand of CAKSSN010000023.1, from coordinate 21,468 downwards.
TTTTCCGATAACAAGATTATTGTTTGCAATATCCTGCTCGCCTGAAGCAACCTTACTGCTGAAATCCGTAGCCATAACCGAAAGCTCGTCTATTCCGACCTTTGTTCTTCCCATGTAATATTTGCCGCTCGAATCCCATGTCGGAACGAGAACAACTCTCGTCATGTCCTCCGAGTACATTGCAATTGCCTGATTGCAAAGGTCAAAGGAAACGGCGTTTTTTTGGCGATCAAAATCGGTGTTTGTGTTTATATAAGAAAGCCTGTCAATATACGAAACCTTGTCGCGCGAAATCCCGTTTTGCAAAATAAGCGACTTTAAATTCTGGTCTATCTGCGTTTGTCTGAACTGATAGATTTTGCCTGCTATGGAGTTAAAGGTTGTGTTGTTTTTCGTAACAAAGCTCGGACTTTTCTCCGCCATTCCGTACATATAATTAAGAAGAGAGGTTGCCTGCTTGTCGAAATACGAAACAACATCCATATATTCCGTGTCTGCCAAATCCGGTTTTTCAAGCGCGCTGTCGAGCTTAAAGCTGTCGATGTATTTTTCAATATAATATTCCTTATATGCACTTGTTAAAAGCTTCATAACGTTTTCCGCGTCAAGGTGCTGCGTCTTTTTTGACGCATGGTATTCAACGGCAAATTCGGTTGAAATATGATATTTATCCGGGCTGTCAACATCGCCCTGCAAATAAGGATAAACAATGAAGCATTTTTTAAGATCCGATGCGCTCACGTTTTCAAGAGCACCCTTTTCAATTGCGCGCTTTATAACTTCATCGCTCGTTATCTCCGCCATATTATAGCGCGTTCCGTTTGAGTTTTGCGCCTGTGAAGCCTCCGAATAATTAAGCGAAACTACGGCATAAACCGAATTTTTTTCGTTCATATGATTAAAAACCGCAAAAACAGTCGTAAGAGCGAGCGCTGCGGCAATCATTCCGACGCTGAAAAGCTTTGCTCCCTTAAACGTTTTAATCAGCTCTCCGCGCGTTTTATGCCTTGAGCGCAGATATATTATAACAATTCCGGTTATCAAAATCACTGCCGCCAAAGCGACCGGCAATTTCCGAAACAGTGAAACAGCCATGTTTTTATTCTCTCCTTTCTCCTAAAACCTGTTTACATCTATTATAACGAGTTCCGGCTGATTGTTTACCCTTAAAATATTGCTGTTGTCAAGTCCGGAGCTGACAATTAGCGTACCGCCCGAAACGTCATATCTTCCGTAAACATAATGCCCCCTTTTCTCCGGAAAAAATCCGCCCTCGTGCGTGTAAAGCGGGCCCAGAAGCGGCACTCTCATCAGGCCGCCGTGCGTATGGCCGCAGAGCATTATATCGCTCCACTGCAAGTCAAATTCTTCAAATATAAACGGCTCGTGAAGCGCCATGATTTTAAGGTTGTTTTCGTTTTCGTAAAGAAATTTATCATAGCTTTCCCCCGCATACGACCAAAATGATGACGGATTTGAGGTTAAAACGCCGTAAATATCAACCGTTGTTTCGCCTATCTGCAAGGTGTCAAATTCGTTTTTAAGGACCTTTACGCCCTTTTTCTCAAGCGTTTCTTCAAGCTCATCCGTTTCACCGATAAGCTTTGACGGGTCGCGGCTTTCGTCGGTAAAGCCGTACTTTTTATCGAGCTCCTCCTGACTGAGCGGAACATCATAATATTTTTCGTCCTCATTGTTTCCGTAAACGTAATATGTCGGCGCTGCCTTTGCAAGCTCACCGCAAAGCGCTGTAGCTGCGTCAATTGACTTATCGGACGAATCAACGCAATCGCCTGTCAGAACGATAATATCAGGCTTCAGCTTTGTTATTCTTGAAATAAGCCTTTCGTCATTTTTTCCGTAAACGCTCTTGTGCAAATCCGACAACTGAATTATTCTTATCTCGTTGTTTACCTTTAAATTCCCGACGCTGTAAAACGTTTCTCTGAAATTTCTGTTTTCAATAAAGCTTCCGCCAAGCACCAAAAGAGCGATTGCCGCCGCAGCGCATACAGCGCTCACAAGATAAAGGCTTGCCGCGCGAAAATGCTTTTTTTCCGCAGACGGGCGAATTTTTCTTTCGCTGCCCTTGCGCTTGTATACCTTTATTTTTTTAACATAGCCAACAACGGCGCAGATATGAATCCAGACAAGCTCGCGGTAGTTTTTGTTAAACTCCGAAAGAGAATCGCTGCCGTAATAGCCGATTACTATTTTGTCCTTGTCAATGCTTTCGAAAACAAAGTTTTCTATCCACTTTTCATATACATCATAAGGCAAAACGGATTTAAGATAAGATTTTATTTTTTCTTCGGCGCTTTCGGCAGCCGGCATATTTATATTATCCATGTTTTAACCATTCCTTTCCGTGCCGCGCGGCACATCTTTTTTGCGCAAAACGCTTTCATACAGTCTGTAAGTTTTCTCAGCTGTGTCCTGCCAGCTGTATTTTCCGAGTATAAATTCCGCAGCGCCGTTTTTATAGCTGTCCCTCAAAGCCTTATCGTCAAGCAGCATTTTAAGCTTTTCGGCAAGGTCGGCGGAGTTTCCCTTTTTAAAGTAGAGAGCCTTTCTCTCCGCAGCCGAAGTATTTTCCGGAATATCGGAGCACAAAAGCGCATTTCCGTAAGCGAGCGCTTCCAAAAGGCTTATTGACATTCCCTCAATATCCGACGGCAGACAGACGGCGTATGCACCGGTGTACATCTCATCTATTACCTCACCCGATATAAAGCCGGTAAAAATTATGTTTTCATTTTTCTCCGCTTTCTTTTTAAGCAGAGCAACATAATCGTCCGTATCGCTCGTGTCGCCGCAGATAACAAGCTTTTTATCCGTTTTTATGCTGTTATACGCGTCTATGAGATAATGTATACCCTTTTCGGCGGTAAGCCTTGATATAACGCATATATATCCGTCCTCTTTAAGTCCGTAAAGCTCCGTTATTTTTCTGCATGGGCGGAGCGTTGGCGCTTCAATTCCGTTCGGGATTATTACCGCTTTCCTGCCGTATGTCGCTTTAAAATAGTCATATGCATTTTGGCTTAAAACAATTATTTCATCGGCGCACTTTGCAAGCGTTTTTTCGCCGAACCTTATATATTTTGAAGCGAAGCCGCTCCCCCACTTTTCTCTTTGCCAGTCGAGCCCGTGAACGGTTGCAACGCATTTTTTTCCAAAGAGCTTTGTAAGCCACATCGCCGCGCACGGCCCCTCCGCGTGAAAATGAACAATGTCGTATCTGCCGAAAGCTGCGCGCGCTGCGGCGGTAAAGGAGGCGAGCATTGCCGAAATTCCTCTTACGTTAATCGTCGGCGCGCTTTTAAGCCGAACGCCGCCGAATTTTTTATCCTTAACCTGACCCACATATTCGCCCTCAACGCTGTCACCCGATCGGTTATAGCACGTCACGTCCGCGCCGAGCCCGACAAGTATTGGGCAAAGGCTCGTTAAAACCTTTTCAATTCCGCCGCGCCTCGACGGCACAACCTTATGTCCGAGCATTGCGATTTTCATTTTCACACTTCCTCTCCGAAAAAAATTTTTTATCTTCCCGTTCCCGAAATCATCACAATCGGTGTTTTAAGCATTATTTTTATATCTCCCCAAAATGTTCTGTGCTGAATATAGTCAAGGTCCATTTCAACCCAGTCATCAAACGGAACGTCGTTTCTGTTTTTATGTATCTGCCATGTGCACGTAATTCCCGGAGTAACAAGAAGCCTGAGCTTTTGATAATCCGTATAGTTTTCAACCTCTCTCGGAAGCGGCGGACGCGGACCGACAAGAGTCATATCGCCCTTGAAAACGTTGAAAAACTGCATCAGCTCATCGAGAGAAAGCTTTCTCAAAATTTTGCCGACCCTCGTTATGCGCGGATCGTTTTTCATTTTGAAAACGGGTCCGTTCATTTCGTTTTTGTCAAGCAGCGAGTCAATATCGTCCTCTGCCGACGCGCGCATCGTTCTGAATTTATACATATAAAATTCCTTACCGTGCCTGCCGACTCTTATCTGCTTGTAAATCGGGCTTGCGCTCGGATCATCTACAAAAATAACAATTGCAATAACAATCATAAGCGGCAGAAAAAAAAGCAGAATAAGCGTTGCAAAAAATATGTCAAAGCTTCTCTTTTTCTTCCAGTACGAAGAAAATGAATTATCAAGAAGCTCTTCAAGCCTTTTTCTTGTTTTTTCGTCAACTTCCGCACGTTTGATATACATTATGCTCTCTTCTTTCCTGAATTTTTTATATTTGCAATTCCTTAAGGGCGTTATATTCCGTTTTGCGCCCGCATGAGAAATAAAACTCGTTAAAGCTTTTCTTTTCGGTATCGAAAACCTCTTCACCCTCGTTTATATAGCCCGGATGAAAAAGCACCTCTATATCAAAATTTTTTCTCTTTGCAAGCTCTTTGTAATACGGCAAAATCCGCTCCACTCTTTTTTTATCCATATTTCCCGAAAACAAAATACCCATGAAAAGAGCCGTTTTAATTTTCGATTTCTTAAATTTTCTTCTGTTTATAAGCCCTAAAAGATTAAGCGTAAACTGCTTTAAAATGTTAATCGGCTTATATGTCCGCCAAAGCTCCGACGCTTTTATATAGGGCATAACAGGCTCGCTCGGCATACGCAAATAGTCAGGCTTTATCCCCTCATCGCTTAAAACACGCATAAGCGAGTCGAAAACCGCCGGAATCATGTTCGTGTGCTGATGTGAGTCAATTTCAAGAGGCATATCGGGCGCTATCATGCTTTGCCATAAAGCAAGCTGATTTTTAAGCTCCGTATAAATCTGCCGCTTAAGCTCTCGGCGCTTTGGCGTAAGGGAAAGGAGAAAAAGTCCGATAAACGAATATTTAAAATATCCCCTCTCGTCAATTAAAAGTGAAACGGCTTCGGGCGGAGAAACGGGCTTTCCCTCAACAAGGTTTAAATGCAGGCTCAGCGCTACGGACGGATTTATTTTCTCTAAAGGATTTTTCATCCCGGTGTTTGCCAAAATGCTTATTTTGTTCAGCGCGCCGTTTTCCGCACACTCTCTTATGCGTGCAGAGCTTTTTTCCGTAATTCCGTAATCATCCGCACAGATATAAAGCATTTTTCTCACTTCTCCTCTCCGAGCTTAAGCACAACAACGCCGTCAAGCGCCAAAACAGAGCTTTTGTCCGGCCATGCCTTCATAGCCCTAACCTCATCTTTTGCAAGCATTTCTTTTTTTCTTTCACCGTATAAAAATTTATAGTCCTTTGCGCAGTAGTCGTTAATTGCGCTGCAAAATACGCTTTGTCCCACAACCTCGTCGTCAGCTCTTAATATAAAGCCGTCGGTTGTGCCCGTCATATCGGGCGGCAAATCGGAGCTGTATGCTTCGCTTCCGCCTAGCGCGCCGATTACGAGTATTTCGCCGCAGTCTGATGCGCCGTCCGTCTGCTCAATTCTGTCGGTTATTCTTATAAGCTCCGCGTATGATTTTTCAAAAGCCATCTGAAGCTTATGGTAGCTTACGTTTGCGATTATTATATTATTAAAAATCATCACCGCGCTTGTTGCCAAAACAGCCCACTTCCATTTTATCCGCATTTTTTCGCGGAGAAAATCGGCTCTTTCATATGAAATTATGAAAAAGAGATAAAACACGATATACCCCATTTTCATAATATTATGATAATCTATGCCGCTGTTTGCAAAGACGAGTATATTCGCGCCTATCGGCAAAAGACAGACAAAAAGCGCAAGCAGAATTATTTTCCCTGCCGACCCGAACGCGCCGCCTTTAGCCGCAAGCAAAATATAAAAGATGACCGTCAAAAGCAAAACAACTATGTTAAGCACCGAAAATAAGTTTACTCCGGCGGAAAAGTCAAAAAAGTAATCAATAAATATATGCTTTACCGCATAAAGCGAGCCCGCAATGTCAATACCGGGCATTGAAGCCGCCGTGCTGAAACCCTGATAGTCGAGAAACTCTATATGCATTATTTTCGGCAAAATCAGCATTACCGCATAGTAAACCGCCATGCCTGCCGCGCCTGTCAGCAAAAAGCCGACGCTTTTTCGAGTGGCGGCTTTCGCGCTCGTTTCGGCAGATAAAAGGCTATCGATAAGGTAAAGAAGAAGCAGCATGACCGCGACCGATATATACGCCTGATAAATCGCCGTGCCGAGCGTTATAAAAAGCGCGGCCAAAGGATAATTCGGCCTTTCTTTTGTCATAAAGTACGCCGCAAGGCACATCAGCAAAAACGAAAACGCATACCCGTCCGCAACGTAGTTATACATCATAACCGACGTAACCGTCGGAAACGCCGCAGCGAGCGCACCTGTCAGACCTGCCGAAACAGCGGACTTCAAATTAAACATTCTGCAAATTACGCACGCGCCGAGCGCATGAAAAACAATCGCCAAAACTCCGTTTAAAAGCGGCAAATCGTAAAACGAGCTTAGAGTGCATATAACGGGCAGAAACCATCTTCCCATTGAAACCATGTTTTGATTGTCGTATCTGAAAACGAGCGAATCCCAGTTGGGAAGCCAGTTTGTTATTTTATAAAGATGCGCCGCAAAACCTATTATCACGGCGGTGAAAAAGCATATTTTAAGCTGCTCCGAAACACGGGCATACCACTGCTTTATTTTTTTCTCAGGCATATTTTTTACCACTCCAGCCATTTAAATTTGTGAAGAAATTTTCCGTAAAGTTTATCGTACATTTTAACACCTATAATCCGCTTTATCCGCGTTGTGCGCTTTGTTACGGGAGATGTCCACGACGCGCAGTAGCGGTGAATTGAATATGTGTTTTCCGTAAGCGTTATTTTTCCGGTGTAATAGTCCATCGGGCAAAGATAATCCTGCGGCAGAAATCTGACGCCCATAAAAGTCTGATTTGTATTTTTTATATCCATGCCGAGCCTTTCAAGAACTGCCGTATTTCTGTCGGGACACGGAGTGAGGTCAAGGCCTCTGTCTGTTTTAAAATGAAGATTTTCATAGTCTGCGAGAATTTCGCCGATAACCGCGCACCCCGCTTCCGCGCCGAAGCCCAGACCCGTTGACATAAGTCCCTTTTCGTCAAAGCCCATAAAGCCCTTGTTTTCAAGCAGCGCATCTATCGGCTTTATAAGCTCAACATCGGTGTCAAGATAAATTCCGCCCTGCTCATAAACCGTTTTAAGCCGCACATAGTCGCTCACAAACGCCCATTTTCCTGCCTCATACGCTTCTTTGGCATATGCGTTCGATTTATAATCGAAATTGCTTTCATCCCATCTTATTATTTCAAAATCGGGGCAGTATTTTCGCCAGCTTTTAATGCATTTTTCGGCAAGTGACGGCATTTTGCCGCCGCCAAACCAGCAGTAATGTATTTTTTTCGGAATACTCAAATTTTTTCCTTCTTTCTTATAAGCTCAAAAAGCGTTTTAAACGCGCTGCGCGAAAATATCAGATTTGCTCCGACAAATGCGCCGACAATCCACAACGAATTTATAATGCCATAGAAAACAAGCCTTGCAAATTTCACGCCGCTGAAGCCGTCCACAAAAAATATCGCCATAATAAGAGCGAAAACAGCTCCGTTTATAAGCCAAAGCCTGTATGTTTTAAACGTGCTTCTTTCGAGAACTTTTTTGTTTGCATAGTAAATCATTATGCTGCCGCGAAAGACGAGCGCGGCAATCGTGCCGATTATAGCTCCGCAAATTCCCCACAATTTAATCGCGAAAACGGAAACGGCTATGTTTATAATCATCTCCCAAATCGCATGAGAGCGCGTTTCGCGGAATTTCCCCGAATATTCAAGCACATGGTTTGACGGCAGCTTTCCGTTTGAAAGCAAATTCATCACAACAAACAGGAAAAGCAACGGCGCATTTGAATAGTTCGCGTCATTAATTCCGCCGGTGTAAATCTGAATAAGCGGCAGAAGAAAAACCGCCATAAGCGTGAAAATTATAAACGCCGCCATTATATAAATCGTTTCATACATATTATAAAGCTTGTCAAAGCGCTCCCTGTCGCCGTGAAAAAGCTGACCGAGCGCAAAGCTGAAGCCCGAAATCATGTTTGTTATAAACTGCTGCACCTGCGAGAAAAATATATTATAAATCGCATAAACGCTTACAACCTTAAAGTCGCACATAACGGACAGCAAAATCACATCGGTATTATTAAAAACCATTCCCGAAATCTGATGAACAAGCACGGCTTCCTTCTGCGAAATCGCCTTAAAGTCGGGAGCGGCTTTAAGATTTAGCCAGCTGTACTGCTTTTTCGCATACATGTATAAATACGCCATCTGCAAAAGCGCAAGCAGGCAGTACGAAAGCTGAATAAGCACAAGGCTGTCGGTCAGAACGAGAACGAGTATTTTGCATACGCTCGATGCGAGCTGCAAAGCAGTTTCCGAGTGGTTAATTACGTATTTTCTGCCGTCAACCTCCATCAAAAGTCGGTATTTTGCCTGAACAAAATAGCTGAAAAGCGACGGCAGCGCATTGAGGATAATCAAAGTAAAAACCACGCTGCTTTCTATTCCCGTCGGAATAAAAAACGAATACACAACCGCTATTATAATAACTATTGCCGAATAGATGAAGCCCGTTCGCCGATAGTAAATATTTGTTGCGGAGAGAATTTCACTTGTTTTTTCTCTGTCATGCTCCGCCGCTGTTTTGTAAAGCGCCTGAGTTGTCGCAAGTCCCACTCCGGCTTCAAGCAGGCACATATATGTAAAAATCTGCTTTATGGTTGACAGCACGCCGTTTACCGCCGAGCCGAAATTTTCAAGGTAAAGTCTTGGCAGAAGAAAGCTTAGGGCTATTAAAACGAATTGATAAATTATTCCCGATATTAAATTGCGTTTTATTTTCTGACCGTTTCCGCTCAAAGCCTTCACCTCCGCAGTGTCTTTTTAATAATTTCGTTTGTTGTGTAGGGGCGGGGCTCTCTTGTCCGTTTATTTCTGACTGTTCTTCTTTGCCCAGCTGCCGCCTGCAAATTATCTGCCGCAGAGAGCAAGTTTGTTTGCCTTGCAGAATTTATACATTGATTTCGTTTGCTATGTATTGGCGGGGCTCTCTTGCCCGCCGATTGCAAATTTGTTTGCTCCGCTCGTTTATCCCTGCTTGTTCTTCTCCGTCTCGTTTCCGGCAAACAAAAAGACCGCAAAAATCGAAAATCAATTATTGCGGCCAGTCTATCATAGCAAAAAGCCTTAGACACTTAGCTTTGTGTCCCTGTCTTTCAACAGGTTTACCTACATATTCACTTTTAACTGTACAAGTATATTCTACCACACAAAAACAACTATGTCAAGGCTTTTTCGGAAAATTTTGCGCTTTTTGAACAAATAAACAAAATATACATCAAAAAACGCACTATTTTGTCATAATCCACGCTTCAAGCCTTGAATTATCGTCCCACGTTTTTCCGCATGACGCGTAATCCGCCATCTTAATCGTTTTTCCGTCTACGGTAACGTCAAATTCGCACATATGTTTAAATTTTATCGTGTCGGCTTTTTCTGCCGAAACGCTTTCTCCGCGAACGTCAAGCACCTCGCCGACGCTCCCAAATCTCGCCTCACGCGCAAGCACAACAGGACCGTAAAGAACGGCTATCTGCTTGCTGCTGAGCGGATCTTCCGGGTTTTCCATACCGCGCACAAGTCTTAAATTCATATCGAAATCAAGCACGATTTTGTCGCCCTTTTCCCACCGCTTTGAAATCATATAATACTCGCCGCACTTTACATTCGGGAGTTCATCGGAATTTAAAGAAATTTTCGTATCTTGCGAAAATGACGGTATTCTGAGCCTTACCGCAAACTGCTGCTCTTTTTTCGGGTTTACGGTTATTTCGACTCTGCCGCATGCCGGGTAATCGGTTTTAATTTCAAACTCCGCACCGCTCATATCCGCACTGCCGTTTATGTAAAGAGAGAAAATATATCCGTTTCTGTCCTCCGTCACGCTCGCAAGCGGAACAAGCGCAAGTCCTGCCGCGCCTATGGCAATGCAGCAGCCGCAGTATGCACTATTGTCATACATCGGCCTGAAGCCTCCGACGGCTCTTCCCCTTATATTCGCGCGCAGAGGGCTGTAGCTGTCAAAGCACTGACCGCCGCCGTTAATATCTTTCTTTTTTTCGGCATACGTGTTATAAACATCTCTGTAATAATCTCTGTCGTAGGTTGTTTTCTCCGTGCACCTGCTCGCGTCGGTATTAACCGCGCCGAAAAGCGCATTATATGCAGACTGTTCAATGCAGTCGGCATAAACGCTCTCGCCCGTCAGGCAAAGCAGCTGAAAGCAAAGCTTCATCCACGTAACCGTTACGCACGTTTCGAGCATAAGTCCGTCATATTTCGTATACGTCTGCATAAGAGAAGAATTGTTAAACACCTCATGCTCGCAGCCGGCGCAGCCGATTATTGTTATCTCGGTGCTGATTATTTTTTTTGCGAAATTTTCGCAGGCTGTGCGCCATTTTTCAATACCTGTCACCCTGTAATATTCCAAAAGCCCCTCAAAGCACGACATAAGCTCGTATGCCTTAATTACCGGATACTGATAGGGCGCAAGCTTATCCTTATATGCAAGATTAAATATGTTGCACTCGTCCGCGCCGCCGTTTTCGACTATGTATGCGGCAAAATCAAGATATTCCTTTTTATCCGTCAGATTGTACATTCTGACAACGGGCTCCAAAATCGAGCTCGAATTTATCCCCTGCCATATTTCCGACGTTTTCGTAATCGAAAGCTTATCCGCGCCGATTTTGCTTATTATGTAATCGAGATGGCGGCACATGGCGGAGATTATTTCTTTCTTAAGCTCCTCGCTTTTGCAAATATCAATAAAATGCAAAAAGCCCAAAAGAACATATTTTCTCGACCACATATCCCAGCCGTGAAATTCCTTTTCCGGCGAATAGGTCGAAAATCTGCCCAAGCTGTCCTGATAGGAAAGCAGCTCACGCGCCGAGCTCTCCAAACAATCATAAAGCTCCTCATCGCGCGTATATTTATACGTCATGCACGCGCCGCGCATAAGCTTGCCCCAGTATTCGCCCCTCCAGCCGTTGTCCTCGTCATCGGGCGAGGAAGCAAACTGCTCGGCAATCATATGCCAAAGCTCTCTGTCCTTAAGCTGATTTTTTTCAACGAACTTTATAAGCTCATCGACCGCCGAATTATAGTCAAATCTGCCGCCGAAAAAAAGCGAGTCCGTTTTTTCCCTCGTTTTGTACTGCTGTGTTACCATTATTATACCCCTTTTATTATATTTAGGCCGCCGCAAAAAGCAGCAGCCTATTTAAAATACAGATCCCGAAGCTTTGAAAGAAGCTTCTTTTCAAATCTTGAAATCTGCATTTGTGACACGTTCCAAATCTCAGAAATTTGCTTTTGAGTATACTCCTTGTAAAATCTGAGATTTATAAATTCGCGTTCCTTTTCGTCGAGCGATTTTAAGCAATAATCGAAAAAATCCTTGTTTTCAATCATCATAAAGCTTTTATCGTCGCCCCCCACCGTGTCAAGATACATAAGCTGACCGTCAGAATATGCCTCCTGCTCAAGCGACTGAATAAAAGAAAAATCGCCGGCGTCATACGCCTTTTTTATCATTTCCGCCGGAATTTTCATAAGCTTTGAAAGCTCCTCCGGCGTTCTGCACTCCGGACTCATTGCACGGCTGAGCTTCTCCGCTCTGTGAAAAACCTCGTAAAGCTTTCGCGGAATTTTTATAAAAAACCCTTTATCTCGGAAATACCTTTTAATTTCGCCCATGATTGTCGGCGTTGCAAATGAAGCAAACCGCACGTTTTTATCCGGGTCAAACCTGTCTGCCGCAAGGACAAGCCCAAGACACGCCACCTGATATATGTCATCGTACTCTATGCCCTTGTTGGCAAAACGCTTTGAAAGTATTTCCGCAATATACATATAATGCTCAATTATTTTATCCTTCAGCGCCGCGTCATGCGTGCGCATATATTCCTTAAACGCGGAATATTCGTCAAATTTGTTTTCCATAAATACCCTCACTCCTCAAGCAGCAGCCCTGCCGCCTTAAGAGCATTTTCATGATTTAATACGTATTCGTCCTTTTTCTCGTTCATTTCATAAAGAAGCCGCAGCGAAAGATACATATCGGACGAATCAATGCCCGCCTCTTTAAGAGCACGGCTGTTTTTGAGCGAAACCGCATATGCCCTGCCGCCGTCGTCGGTTAAAACATCGTCCGCGCTGTCGGTCAACTCCGAAATATCCGTAAAGCAGTCGGCATACGTTTTGTTCGACTCCGCATTGTCGCGCGACATTATGTAAAGGTCGGTCGTTCCCGCCTGAAGCTCCGCCGTGTATTTCATCTGCATGGCATATTCGTATTCGCTCGCGGATTTATCGGTATTGTTCGGGTTAATGGGATAAGTCATATAGTCAATATCAATTTCATCGTTACCCGTTATTTCGTCAATTTCGGGCTTGATTATTTCCGAAAGCTTTGCCTCCTGCTCCTCCGTTATATCCTGCGTGCCGATATACGAAACGGAAAGGTCGTATTTCGTCTGCGTTGCGCACTGGTAAACCGTTGTTCCGATTAAAACGGCGGCCGCGCATATAGAAATCGTGTGTATTTTATAATAGTCCCAAAAATAGCTCCACCACTGCTTTGTAAATTTCGGGGGTATTGTTCCGTATTTTTCCATAATTAAATTCACCGTCTTTAACTTAAAGCTTTTCGGCTAATTATATCATATATAAAAGCCGTTGTCAATGTTTAAAATGTAAACAATTATTGTATGAAAGGCTTTCGCCGCAAAAAAATTACGGCTGAAAGCAAAAGCCCTCAGCCGCAGTATATTCTTTTTTTACATCAGTCCTCAACAGAAGCCTCAGCCACTCTTACGCAGAAGCTCGACCCGTAGGAATTCAAATCTCCCATGCCGCAGCCCCAATGGTCATTCATTGTTTCGCACATTTCGCACGCAAGATATTTGCTCATTACCGTTCTGTCCATAGGCGTGGGCTTTCCCTGCTCAAAGGTGACGGAGTCTATCTCCGGATTACCCACCTTTCCGCGCTCGGAAAGTCCGGTATTATTAACAATAATAGCTTCCGGCTGATATTTTCGTATGGTTTTGTAAAGCTCGTCCTCTTTCCAGTCCGCACCGGGCTTATTCTCCTTAATTCTCCTGATAATATTTTACGGGCGAAACCTTTAAAAATTATCTCATACGTACAAGAATTGAAAAGTCAAAGGAGCTTTTGAAAAACACCGACCTTAAAGTTTACGAAATTGCCGAAAGAGTCGGATATGCCGATACGAGATATTTCAGCGAAATTTTTCAGAGAAATACCGGAAAAACGCCGTCGCAGTACAGAGAAAACGAAAAATTTTAATAAAAAAACAACAAATTAACGCTTGACATTTTAAAAGCTGTATTGTATAATGAGGGTGATTAATACATAACGTGCATTAATCAGAGGTAATTTTAAAGTCAAAAAAAGAAAGGCGGATTTTTATGAACAAATTTATGCTGAATGAAACTTCTTATCACGGCGCAGGCGCAATTAACGCAATTCCTGATGAAATAAAAAGTCGCGGTTTTAAAAAGGCTTTTGTTGCATCGGACCCCGATCTTGTTAAATTCGGTGTTTCAAAAAAGGTTACCGACATCATTGAAAAGGCCGGGATTGACTACACGCTTTATTCGGATATAAAGCCAAACCCCACAATCGAAAACGTCAAACACGGCGTTAAGGAATTTAAAGAAAGCGGCGCTGACTGCATTGTTGCAATAGGCGGCGGCTCATCTATGGACACCTCAAAGGCAATAGGAATTATAATTGCAAACCCGGAGTTTGAGGACGTGCGCTCGCTTGAGGGCGTTGCTCCGACAAAGAACAAGTGCGTTCCGATCATTGCAGTGCCGACAACGGCGGGAACTGCCGCTGAGGTTACAATAAATTACGTTATTACAGATGTTGAGAAAAAGCGCAAATTCGTATGCGTTGACGCTCATGATATTCCGGTTGTTGCCGTTGTTGACCCGGATATGATGTCAACAATGCCCTCGTCGCTCACCGCAGCAACAGGCATGGATGCGCTCACCCACGCAATCGAGGGCTATATAACAAAGGGCGCATGGGAGCTTTCGGATATGTTCCACATTAAAGCAATTGAGGTTATCTCACGCTCGCTGCGCGACGCTGTTAAAAACGGGAAAGAAGGCAGAGAGGGTATGGCTCTGGGGCAGTACATTGCCGGTATGGGCTTTTCAAACGTCGGTCTCGGAGTTGATCACTCTATGGCACATACTCTTTCGGCATATTACGACACTCCGCACGGAAAAGCATGCGCTATCCTGCTCCCTGCTGTTATGGCATACAACGCCGACTATACGGGCGAAAAGTATAAGGATATTGCAAAGGCAATGGGCGTTCAGGGCGTTGACAGCATGACTCAGGCAGAATACCGCAAGGCAGCCGTTGACGCTGTTCGCAAGCTCTCGGAGGACGTAGGTATTCCGTCAACTCTTAAAGGCATTGTAAAGGAAGAGGATATTCCCGCTCTTGCAAAATCGGCTTATGCTGACGCTTGCCGTCCGGGCAATCCCAGAGATACAAGCGTTGAGGAAATAGCGGAAATTTATAAAAGCCTGCTTTAATAAAAAGAAATAATTTATCATTGATGACGCTGCAACGCGCAGCGTCATCTTTTTTTATCTTTAAAGCACCTTTCGGCTTATAATTTCCAAATAAATATTAAAAACTCCTTGACTTTTCTCAGAAAATATTATATAATCAAATAAAACATCTATAAAAGGAGGAGAAACATGAAAAAATTTTCGGCAGTTTTGCTTATAATTGCAATATTTCTTTCATTATGACTCCGCTTTGTAAAAGCGCCGGCACGGCGGTTAAGTAATATTTGGTTGATAGCAAAAAAAGCATTTTAATGTTCAAATTTTTAAAAGCGGGCAAACTTCGCCCGCTTTTTTGTATTTTTCCGTTTACAATTTTTTATGCAGCGTACGGAGCTTTGCTTGCTCCGCAAGAGGCGCGGTTTTGCTTCACCCAATTAACGCCTGCGGATTTTTGTTTGCAGCTGTTTTTTTGTTTCGCGGTGGGGGCTTCACCATAGGAAATCCATATCAATTTCCTTTAAACCTTTTTCTGACCTCTCCTATCAGATAAAGAGAGCCGCAAACAGCGCAAACCTCGCTTTTCGACAGCGCATATTCAATCGCCTCAAACGGATTTTTTATAATTTTCACCGCTTTGCCGCATTTTTCAAACTCCGCCGCAAAAAATTCGGCATTAGCCGCTCGCGCCATGTCAAGCTCCGTTACAACAATGCTGTCAGTTATCCCGGAAAGGCTGCGTGCAATAGCGTCCGTCTGCTTATCGCTCATAGCGCACGTGACAATCGTTATGCTTCTGTTTATTTTTTCGGCGCTTTTCCTGAACGCCTCCGCACCGTCGGCATTGTGACAGCCGTCAAGCAAAAGCCTGTCCGTTATCCACTCAAACCTGCCCGGCCAGAACGTATGCTCAAGGCCGTATATAATATGCTTCTCATCAAGCCCCAAAAGTTCGGCCGTCCTTGCCGCCAAAGACGCGTTTGCACCCTGATAATCACCCGAAAGCGAAAGGCTTACCTCTTTTCCGTTATATATTAATTTTTCGCCGCAATTTTGCAGCATAGGCGCTACACAAAGTCTTGCCCCCTTTTCGCCGCAATGCTTTTTTATAACCTCCAAAACGCTCTCGTCCTGCTCCGGATAAACCGCCGCAATGCCTCCCTCTTTAATTATGCCGCATTTTTCGGCAGCTATTTTTTCTTTCGTGTCACCGAGATACTGCATATGGTCAAGCCCGATTTTTGTTATAACGCAAACGCGGCTTTTCTCTATCGCGTTTGTTGCGTCAAGCCTGCCGCCGAGTCCTGCTTCCAAAACGACAATGTCGCACCCTTTTTCAAGAAAATAAAGCAGCGAAACGACAAATATAATCGCAAACTCCGACAAAAACGTGTTGCACTCCTCCATGCAGCATTTTACCGCTTCGGTGTAATGTGCAAGCTCTCCGTCATCTATAGCCTCGCCGCAAAAGCATATTCGCTCATTAAAGCGCTCGATAAACGGCGATGTAAAAAGCCCTGTTTTGTATCCGCCGCTGCGCAGCATACTTTCAAGCATTGCCGCCGTTGAGCCTTTTCCGTTCGTTCCGGCAATGTGGACAAATTCAAGTTTTTTGTGCGGACTGCCGAGCTTTTCGAGAATTATTTTAAGCGCGCGGTTGCCGAGCTCCTTTGAAAATTTCGGCGCCGAATGAATATATCCGACTGCTTCTTCATATGTCATTAGTGACCCGTCCTTCCGATAAAATACATCATAAAAATTAAGTTTGTATACTTTTTGTAAAATGATTTTAAACTCCGTTGACAAAAAAAGCTCAATGATGTATACTTATATAAAATATATTTTACTACACGGGTTGAAATTTGTCAACCTAAATTTAAAAAAGCAGTAATATTTTTCACATTTTAAGCATATATATAACTGTAAACAGAAAAAACACTTCAAATGCACGGGCATTTAAAGAAAAAAACAGGAGGATTAGTATGGAATACAATGGAAACAATCAAGCAACTCTTATAGGAAACGTCAACGACGAACTGACCTTCAGTCACCAGGTTTACGGCGAAAAATTTTACATATTTACGCTTAAGGTTCCGCGTCTTAGCGGCACATATGACTTAATCAAGGTTTTAACCTCTGAACGCCTTTTATGCAGCTGTGACTGTAATGTGGGTGATTGTATCGAGGTTGACGGTCAGTTTCGTTCATATAACAGCACTGAGGAGGGCTCAAGCAGGCTCGTGCTGACGGTTTTTGCAAAGGATATAAGAAAATATGACGAAGAATTTCCGCAAAATCCGAACATGCTTTATCTTGACGGCTTTATATGCAAGGAGCCTGTTTACAGGACCACTCCGTTCGGAAGAGAAATCACCGATATGCTTTTAGCTGTCAACAGAACATATAATAAGTCCGATTATATCCCCATTATCGCATGGGGCAGAAATGCGCGCTACTGCAATAGCTTCGGCGTAGGCGAGCATATAAGGATATGGGGCAGAATTCAGTCGAGAACATATCAGAAGCATATAACCGATGACGAGGTTGTAATAAAAACGGCTTATGAGGTTTCGGTAAATCGCCTTGAAAGAGTGGTTGAGGGCGAAGAAAATGAGGAGCCGGAAACAGAGCCTTTTGAAGAGGAATAAAACACGGTGGGCAATCTCGTATTTTGTGTAAACTTAAAATTCAACTCCAAAATGATGAGAGTCTTGGGCGGATCTTTCCGCCCTTTTTTGCTTTCGGATTTGATTGTATATTTCTTGTGGCAATCCCGTATTTTTTGTGTAAACTTAAAATTCAACTCTAAAATGATGAGAGTCTTGGGCGGATCTTTCCGCCTTTTTTGCTTTCGGATTTGATTGTATATTCTTTGCTTACTTAATTTTTTTATATTCATAAATTTCGGCTATATTAAAATGCAAATGTTAAAACATGCGGAGCGAATATTTATTTACAAAAACAAATAATCACAAGCGCAGAAAAGGAGCGCTGCCTGCCGCAGCGCCCCTTCAAAATAAACATCTCTGCAATTTAACACTTAAATTGCAATCTGTTATTTAAGATACCTTTCAAGCCCCGTACCGAGCGCCGAAACAGCCTCAAGCTGCTTTTGAGCTACAAGCTCCGCGCCCGATAAATTAAAGTGAAGCTTATCGGAAACGAGATACTTTTCCGCTTCCTTTGTTGTTCCGTCTGCATAGAGATATTCAAACAGTGGCCATGTATTTGCAAAATACACATTATCCTCGCTGCCGGCAACCTTTTCCATAACGGCAGAAGCCTCCTCATGATAGCCCCTCATAGCGTTTCCGGGAGAGCACCAGAGCATTGTATACGGCGAAACAAGTATAAGCTTTGCGCCGAGCTCCTCAGTGCCGCGAACTCTTATAATCTCCTCAGCGGTATCGTTTTCATCGGTAGTCGGATAATAAACATTTCCGCTCTTTAAAATACGGTAGCCGTTTGCAATCATTCTAAGATCGCTTTCATATCTTGAAAGCAGCTTATATTCTCCGTCAACCATTTCCTTGTCATTCGTTCCGATTGACATAACAATATAAATTTCTGCATTCGGATTTTTAGCCTTAATTTCGCTTATCATTCCGCTTATGTTATGGAAATTCGTATAATAGTCAACCGTGTTGTCGCGATATGTTCTGTATTCCGTATAGCAGTACGCTCTCCAGCCGCTGCGCGTCATGTTCATAACGGCTATATTGTCGCCGAAATACTTGTCATAGAAATATCCCCAGCCCTGCAAGTTGGTTTCGCCGCTGTTTCCGTTCGGGTAAACGCTTCTGAACGGATACGACTGACCGAGCGAGTCGCCCATAAGAATAACATACGCGTCCTTATCGGCATAAGCCGGCTTCTTCTCCGAGAAAACCTCACTTTCGGGCTTCATATTTTCTCCCCAGATAAACGCCTTAATCTCGTCTATGCTCTTATTGGGGTCAATAAGATATGTAAAGCCAAGACTTTCATGCACATACGGGTTATCCTGCGTAACCGTAACAGGTTTTGAAAGTATTTCGCAAAGCCTTCCCTCGTTATATTTCACGATATACATTGTATAAGTCTGCTCGCCCTCTCTTTCGGCTTCAAAATCCGCCAAGAGCGTGTATTCTCCGGCTTCAAGAGCGCCGGCAACCGCGCCGAGAGATTTTCCGTCGTTATAAACAAGCTTTGCATTGCTCACTCCGGGCGTAAGAGCCTTTCTTATCGTGTAGTATGCAATATGTGTTTCATCATCGCTTCTGACCGCAACGCACATTGTGTCCGAAATTGTGCTGTTGTCCGACGCTTCATACGCAAAGCTGTCGTCCGTGTAAACATAAGCCGTGCCGCCTTCGGTTTTCAGCATTGACTTAAAGCCTCCGACCGTTTTTGTCGTGTCATAAAGCGTTATTTTTCCGCTTCCTGCTCTGTAGTCCTCACCGGAGATTATTTTCGGCTCGTCATAAGGAGCATACTCTCCTCTGTACCATCTTACGTTGTCAACATATGCGCCTGCTTTCCCCGTATACTTAATTCTTGTAAACTCCGTAACGGGTGCATTTATTCTGTATATGCCGCAGTCAGCATTGTTTGCAAAAATTCTTACCTCATTTGAGTTATAAGTAAATACTGCCGCCAAATGATACCACTTATTCGGCTCTGCCTTTACAATAGCTCCTCCCTGATTAGACTTTACATAGAAGCTTCCGCCCGAAATTGCGAACAGATTTGTTGAAACCGAGCCGAACCACGGCTCAAATACAAAGCCGTTTGCCGCGTTAATATCCTTTGCAAGAATATCCGCTTCAATCGTGATTGACTCACCCTCAGAAAGCTTTTCGCCGAGATTAAACACATTTGCACTCGACGATGTTGTAATCGCAAGGTCGTCCTTAGACCTTCCGCCGAGACCTCCCTCATACGAAACGCCGCTGAAAAGTCCGCTGCCCGCGTTAAAGTTATAGTCATTGGGGTTTGCCTCACCGCCGCCTGTTATATAGTAAATGTAAGAGGTTGTGTTTTCGTTTACAAGTCTTGCAAAATCCATAGTGCAGGTAAGCGACGCGCCGTCCGGGACTGTAAGACCCTTTTTAACCTGCGCGGCCGTTGTAACGCTGCTCGGCAAAGCAATATTGTTTGCGCTTATCGTGAAGCTGTCGCTTGTAAGACCCGGGTTTACTTTGATTTCGTTTTCTATTCCGTATGAAAGGTCATCAAAGTAGAATGTGTTCTCCAGATTTGCAGCAATAGTGCTGTTTAATCTCAAATCAACAAAGCCTTTGAGTTTCCAGCCCTTGTTTTTAACCGAAAGCGTTGAAGCTATCGGCATATTGTCAAGCACTAAAGCGCCGTTTAAGTAAACCGTTTCGCAGTTTGTGTCGGTGTTTACGAAAATATCAACGCTGTACCATTTCTTAGGCTCGAACGTGCACACCTCGTTTCCGAACGCATAAACCTTGCCGCCGGAAACCATTATAGCCGTGCCATTCATGAAAAGCTCCTGAGCCTTCTTCTCGTCACCGTTTTCATCGGTATAGTCGCAGATAAGCTTTCCGCCGAGTCCGAAGTTTGAGAAGCTTGCGCTGTCGGCAGAAAGTGAAAGACCTGTGTGGATATACTGACCGCTTTCAGCCTTTTCGCCCCAAGACTTTTTCATATGCGGATTTGTGCTTCTGCCGTCTTGTTTTACAGCCTTCATTGCAACGGAAACATCGTTCTGAGCTCTTAAAAATACGCCTTTTGCCGAAGCGCCCACAGCGTTATTTGCCGGGACAAAGCCGCTTGCTTCTCCGCCATCATAGGATGAGAACGTATAAACGCTTCCGATATATTTATAGCTTGTAAGGCGTGCATTTCCCCAAACTGCCCAGTCGCCCGCGTTTGCACCGTTTGAGTCGGCAACAAGACGAAGCCTTTTAACATTTTTTATAGGCACTCTTACAAATGCTGCATTATCGGTAAAGCCCGTAAGTGACGGTGCTGTTTCGTAAATCAGCTCGCCATCGCCGTAGAATTTGAATATTACGTCACCCATATTAATTTTATCGGTGTCTATTCCTACATAGCCCTCAAAATAGTCAAGACCCTTGCCGTCAATGTTATATTCAACATATGCCTCGCCCTCTTTTATCGAGTGAGCGAACACGCCGCGAACATCCGTTACAGCTCCGTCAATTTTAAGCTGTAGATTTCCGCCGTTGTAGTCCCTGTTTTTATATACGGCATTAGAATGTCCTGCACAAGATGTCCAGTCGAGCTCATCGAGCCATACAGAATTTGTAAGCACCGATGCGTCCAAAGTGCAGCCGTCAATAGCCTTTTGAAGCGTGCTTGCAGCCGCCGAAATTGCCGTTTCCGTCTTGTATTCGGCATCAAGCGCCTCTTTAGCGCCGGAAAGAGCAGCCTTGAGCGCGTTCTGCGCTGATGGAGAATAGTCCTCCATAGGCAGCATTTCCGCATACTTTACCTTTAATCTGAGATCCGACGTGTCAACGAGCGCCCCGATAGCCGCGCGAAGATCATTGCAAAGCTTTTGAACTTCATCATCTGTCAGCGCTTCACTGTTTTTATACGCGTTTTCTGCCGCGCTCTTTGCTGATGTAAATGCGCTCCAGTTGCTCTCGTCATATTTTCCGTCAGCGTTTGAATAGTTTTCCGCTTCAGTGAGAAGATATGTTATCTCCTGCGCATTTGTCTTATAGTGCGAAAGAGAAGACTTTTCCGTGTCTGTCGCTTCTTTAATTCTTACCGCATAGCCGTTTCCGTAGCCGAGAGGTCTTGTAAGAACTGTGTCAGCCGTAACAAGCTCCTTTGA
>CAKSSN010000022.1 GCA_934489015.1 uncultured Clostridia bacterium | reverse complement strand
TAACACCTTTCTTTCTGTTTTTATTATATCAGATTTTTGGGTGTTTGTCGACTCTATTTATATTATACCATTCCAAATACATTCTCAACTTGAAATATTTTTTTCAGATAGACTGCCGCAGTAGCATAAAATCACCGACAAGTCAAGGGTAAATGCACGCCCTGTTGGGCGCCCTTGACATGACGGCAATTTCATGCTATAATGTAGCTATGGCTGAAAGCTTTATTATGGCTTTCAGCCCACAAAAAATAACTTAGATTATATCATCATTTTGGAGCTAAATTTGAGGTTTACACAAAATACGGGATTGTCCCCTCTGCTTAATATTTCATTGACAGCAACATTGGTGTGAGTAATACACATTACTTTCGCTTTAGGATTTGTTTGATTAATATATCCCTATAAATCTTTTTCTGATTGAATTTATGCATCACCACAACAAAGTTGCCAAAAGGATTTATTAAAAACACCTGCCATTTCAAAAATTAAAATAAGTTTCATTGTTATCCTCCGTTTTTTAAGTACAAAAAGACCGCAGAGATGCAATCTTGACACCCTGCGGTCGTGGTTTATCAACCAAACACATGTAAAGAAAAAAACAGCATCACTTAGGTTTGCCCGTGACGCTGTTTGCTTTTTAACATTTCTCATATGTGACAGCATAAGCATCATAATGAAAATTTGAGAAACACTTCGCTATTTCTGAAATTACCATTACAATCGCCGCCTTTCCTCATGATAGTAAACTAAGGTTTCATTGTTTTTGCTCTAATTATTTGTAAAATAATTTATATGATTATATTCAGTAATTCCAGCAAATCACTTATTTTATAATCACATAAATCAGCCACACCTGCCCCGTCAATATTGCCTCCGGATATTCCGACACAGCTAAATCCTGCAAGTTTTATTGACACCACACCGGCAGAACTGTCCTCCACTCCAATCACCTTATGCCGCTGTTCAAACGGAATACCCAGTCCTACTCTTGCAGTTTCAGCATAAAGCCACGGGTGCGGTTTTGGTTCAAGCTCACCGAGCGTGCCTGTCTGACCTTTTCTTAAAGCCTGTCCGGCGGTGATGATGCTATCATAAAAATCCACCGGGTCACCCATATCAAGCTGCTTAAATGCCGAGATTATCTCCGGCATTGCCTTTTCATAGAGTCCGCTTGTGACAAGTCCGATTTTTATGCCCTCTTTTTTGACTGTCATCAAAAATTCTTTCAAGTTAGGCGCAGGAGTAAATGCATCCTGTTTTCCTCTGCCTTTTAAGATTTCGTCCATTTCATAGTTTACGATTTCAAAGTAATACTGTCTTGCGAGTTCCAAGCTCTCGCCTTTTGCATACTTATCAATCATATATTGCAAATGCTCCGAAACACTATGTCCCGAAATAAACGGCTCGTCCTCGGTTTCTCGTTTGAAATTATCATTACCCAAAAGCTGCGCGGTTGTGCGCTCGATAACCCACATCCAAAAGCTTTCGCTATGCACGCTTGTGCCGTCCAAGTCCATAAGTATCGCCTCGGCTTTCGGCTCGAAGTGCGTCTCATACATCGGATAAATTGCAGGATAACCCATGCCACTTTTGACTAAGCACAACTTTTTATCATCAAACTCTATTATATCAATTTTTTTATCATCGGGAGTGAGGATTTTCCTCACTCCGTCTTTACCTGTTTCAAAGAATTCATTTCTTTTTATTTCATTCATTATGATACCTCATTTTTATAAGGATAAAAGAAAATTATAAAGCCTTTTTGCTATCTTTTCTGCTCCTGAATCTGATGGGTGAAGCCCGTCTGGCATATATATTTCTCTTATAATATCTACCTTCGGCTGTATTCCGCTTGTATTAAACAAATCCAAAACCGGTAAACCGTAATATCCTGCTACCTCTTTTATTATATCGACATATCCCGACAAAAGCGCCTCATGCTTTAAACCGATTTCGTTTACTTCGTCATCTTCGCTTACTCGGTGGAGCGGAGTCATAAAGATAATGTCAGCTTTCGGATACTTATTTATAAGACTTGTACACAAAATATGCAAAGCACCGTAGAAAGTACATTTATCACGTGAGCTGAAATCACCGATTGTAGAATCACCATGCCCAAAATCATTTGTTCCGCCAAAAACAACGACTACATCAGCTTCTGAATCCATCTCATCAACACGGCTCATGAAATCCCTGTCGCTCTCCTCGCTGAGAGATATTTTGCTTTGCTTGGCAATTCGTGTTCCACCAATGCCATAGTTTTTCACTTCCGCACCGGATAATTTTCCGAATACAGACACATAGCATTTATCGGGTGATGATGCTCCCACACCCTCGGTTATACTATCACCCAGAAACAATATTTTTTTATTTTTTAGTTCCATATGTATTATTCCTCCGAATTATATCAGTCAAAAAACTTTATAATGCTGTTATACTGATCCATTATAGACATTATCATATACAATCTCGGAACGTGAAACGGGCCCTTGAAAATATTGCCTTTAAGCGTTGTGGAAACCGTATTGTCATAATGCAGATAGCCGTACCATTCGCCGTCTTCCGTATCACAGAAATATTTTTCGCAATACTCTTTAAATTCATTATACAAATTATTATATTTTTCATCACCAAACAATATATACGCAAACCGAAGTGCAATCATCGTTTCGCATTGCGGCCACCACAATTTCATATCCCATTCAAGCTGAACGGGAGGTTTTCCGTCAACATCGGTAAATGCAATAAGTCCGCCATGTTCCTTATCAATCCCCAGCGGCAGTGTAGCGTCAATTATTTTTCTGCCGAATTCGATTGCCTTATCATTTCCCGTAAGCAAGCCTTCGGACATAATAAACCATGCCGCCTCCATAGAATGTCCCGGATTTACTATCCTGCCTGTCGGAGAATCTATGCTTTTCCCATCAACAGAAACATTTTCAAGCAGCGCTTTTCCTGTGAAAAATCCACCGTCCGTTATATGTGCAAGACATTCGCCGGCAATTTTATCATACTTATCCTTATTAATACCCGTACTGCGCATAACCTGCGCTGTAGACAGCATTATCATTACCGGCGAAAGTGCTTTCATATCTGTATTTTTGAACTTTGGTTCCGTCCTTTGTGACGGTGAAAAACATTCTTCCGTCAATATCCGTGCACTTATCCAGGAAATTGTATATTGTTCTTGCCGCCTCAATATACCTCTGATCTTTTTCAATTACATTATATGCCTTTGAAAAAGTCCACAGTGCTCTCCCCTGAAACCATACGCTTTTTTCCTCACCGTAAATATTACCCTTTTTATCAATACAGGTAAATATTCCGCCGTTTTCACTATCAATACTGTTTTCAAGCCAAAACGGCAAAATATTATTTATTAAATCATTTCTGTAATCCATTTTAATCTCCATTCCACCGCTGTACGGCGGCGCAAATCTCAACGTGGAAAAATGCAAGCAGGTTGCCTTTTTGAGAGGCGACGGCGTATGTTTATACTCCTAACCTCGAAAGAAGGTAAGATGCACAGCATATTTTTCACGTTAATTACCTCTCATTAATCGTCTGTATAAAAATATACTTCGCCGCATTCAATATACCTAATATTTAATTCCGAATGCCTTTTTTTAACTATATCGGCAAGATACATCATTCCGGCTCTTTCCGAGCCGATATGTCCCATAACCAATACCGCTTTGTTGTATCCAAACTGGGCATAATCCCTTGCCATTTCGCCTATTTCCCATTCGCAGATTTCCCCTGTCAGAACAAAATCATTATCGACTAATTCCTCCGCAACATGACCGGGAGTTCCGAAACAGCAGCTTATCATTTTTCCCTTTTTATCGGGAGAGCCCGCAATTTTAATATGCTTTATTCCGAGATTTTTTTCTAACTTTGCGGCAAGCTCTTTTGCCGTCAATGCCTCGTTAAGCTCAAATCGGTTTACGGCGCATATATCGGTTATGATTTTTCTTCCTTCAAGTCCCGAAAATTTTATTTCGCCCTCGTAAATCAAATCATTTCCCGTTATATGCCCGTGGTCATGGTATCTTGCTATTGTTATGCCCGAATTTTCTATAAATTTCTTCTTTTCTTCGGCTAATTTATTGGGAATATGATCGTCCCAATGGTTATAGAAAACCGGCTCATGAATGATTAGAAAGTTAATATTTTGATTTACACATTCTTTAATTACTTCGGGGGTGGCAAACATACTTATGCCGACTCCCGTAATTTCGTTATCCGGATTACCTGATTTGTAGGTGTCGCAAGTTAGCTCACCCTCATCAAGCTTTCCGAAATAAGTAATCATTTCATTAAACAAATCTGATATTTTCATGTGATACTTCCTTTCCCGAAATCGCATCATTTCCTTGCTTTATACACCATATCACAATTCATCAACAAAATATGCATTGGTGTTTGCGTGTTTTCCGCTATCATCTGTAATTGTTATTCTTACATAAATATCAGTATCACACACATCAAAAACAGCTGATGTTACTGATTGTCCCTCATCAGAATATATAGTTCCGCAACGTCTTGAACCTGTTCTTAATATTATTGACTTGCACTCTGAACACCTAATGCCGATTTTTCCATCTTCATACCATAATTCGTAAATCTCCGGTCCTTGAGATGCATAAAAATTACCATTAACAAGAGAATCTGTCACTGGGCAATATTCGAGTTTTTCTGAGTTGATAACCGTAAATGCACCAAAAGAATCTGACGTATCAGGCACAGTCTCGTTATGATTATCATCTCCTGCAACGCAAAATACTCTCTCTCCTCTGCGCAATATATCATCATATTCCTTTTCATTATAATCGTCAAAGCCTTCTCTTACACTACTGTAATTACATATTTCCATTGCATTCATGCCATGATATTTCCCATATTCATCAAGGGATTCCAATGACCACTGAGGGTGATTATATGTAACAAAAAAACCATTATCTCTGCCTTCTTTTATCATTTCATTGATGCATTCAGGGGAATATTTTCTTTCAAAATCAGCCTTCGCAGTATCATATTGAATAAGGTGTCTATACTTCGGAGAATTAACATACAAATATTTTGTTCGATGATAGCATACCTGTTTCAGATTGTCCGGAGACAGTGCAATATAACACAAATGGCATGCTTTTAAATAAACAGGATTTACATTTTCCTCTTCTATCTCCATTTCATAACCATTTAATGCAAGAAATTTATCATCCGACAAATCATTGTGTGGCAACAACACGTCATGATCTGTATATGCAATGATTGAATATCCTTGCTTCATATACATTTCTTTCAATTCTTCCGGTGTTTTTGCGCCGTCAGAAATTACTGAATGGCAATGTAAATTTGCCTTATAAAATCCCTTTTTATCAGTCAAAAGTATTTTTTTCATTTCATAATCCTTTCTGTAATATACACTACAAACTTTACTTGTAATATTCCTTCATTTCGGCATTCCACGGCAGTGCAAGAATATCATCAAGGAGTTTCTCAGCCTGTGGTCTGCTTCTTGTCCACGGATCCATCATTATAAGCTCTAAAAGATATTTTTTCTCATGAGTTTCAAATGCCGCTAACTCCATTTCAACAGGTGCAATTCTATCCCTTAACATCATGGCTTCAATAGGCTTTGGTAATCCATTGTTGGGAATCGGATGAACTCCTTCTTTATCTATTACAGCCTTTATCTCTACTTCATAATCAAGTGGCAAGCCCTTCATATATCCCTTATCATTAAGTACATTTACAATAGTTACCTTACCAAGATTTGCTTCTATGCTCTCAATAATTTCAACTATCGGATCATTAGTCGGAGGTATTGCACCGTTTGTTATTGCTATACTTTTATCAGCAATGATTTTCTCTATATACTTTATTTGATTTTCACAATTCATAAAATGACGTTTCCACCAGTCATGTACACGCTCATTATACTTTTTATTTGTTGCATCATCAACATGATATATCCAGCTCCATGAACCGCCACCGGGATTTGCCGTATCGCCTATCGGATACAATCCGAAGCGTTTGTATACGTCCATGAATTTCGGTCCTGTTAAATATGAATAGTCAACAGTTTTTGCATATTCTTCAAAGTCATTTTCAATCCATTTATCCAATATAGGATATGCATCCTTGCCTTTGTATTGAAACTTTGTAAGCCAAATAAAATGGTTTACACCGGCTATATCATATTCAATATCTTCCCTATCTAATCCTAACACATCAGTCATTTCAAAAAGGTGTGTAAAGCCGGGGCAAACGCCAATAATTCTTGCATCTTTATACTTCCTTTTAAGGTAAGTAACACCAGCCTGAACAGGATTTGAAGCAATAATATAATATGCTTTAGGACATATTTCAAGAATGTCTTTCAATATGTCTTCCATAAGCTTTATCTGGTAAAAATTTATATAAAAAGCTTCATCGTGCATTATATGAATGCTCCCGCCAAATCTATACCCATTGTTCAAGCAAACTTCAATACCTTCTTTAAATTTTTCATTTCCTATCACCAATGTAGTGTTTACTACATAATTTGCATCTTTTAATGATTCTCTTCGATCTGTAGTTTTTGTGATATGTATATCTGCATCACATTCTGCAACGCACCGTAATGCAAGTCCATATGCGTCTTCAAGCCGAGTCGGATTAATATCCATAAGAGAAATTGTACTCCCTTTTAAATGCTCACTTTGGCACACTTCTGTTACAATGCCCAAGGTAAACACCGCGCTTCCTGCTCCAATTATACTTATTTTACAACTCATATTCATTCTCCTCATTAACTATACTTTATTAATGTCTCAACCGACAATCCTATATCTGAACAAATGGTATACCCTTTTATAATTCAGCGGAATATTTCCCTAAATCTATAATCTCACCGCTGAGCCGTGACTTCTCGGCGGCAAAGGCAATAAGGTGTGATAAATACGAAACACGTGTGGAACATACAGATTTACTCGGTGTCTGGTTGCTGAAATACTTAAGGCAGTCACGGACAATTCCCGTATCTCCGCCGCCATGTCCCGAATCTATATGCTGACCTATCTGCTCCATCTGAATTTCTGTTGTTTCTCTTGTGTCAAATGAAAAATATTCAATTTTATTCGTTTCCATGTCAGCGTATATTTCTCCTTTTGTGCCGAAAATACGCATAAAGCGTCCGCCTTTATTAAATGCATTCATTGTAAAAGATACAGTCGCACCGCCGTCAAACTCCATATTGACAACCTGATGATCAACCACATCGTTATCGCAATCATAAACGCATCTACCATACGGACCTGTTCTTAATGCTTCCATAACTTCTTCATCAGTCGGATTCATTTTATTTGCCACAACCACACGTCTGCCCACACTGTCACTCTCCGTACATACGCAATACTGCCACACGGCATTATAATAACAGCTGTCATAATACGGGCAATTGTCTGTGCATCTGTGAGGTGCCCCCTCCGGCTTGTTCTCTTTATTGAAATGCGTCAAAGAGCCGAATGACTGAACCTTTTTGCACTCTTTTCCGATAAGCCACTGCACTAAGTCTGTATCATGGCAAGACTTTGCCAGAATCATCGGTGCAGAATCTTCCGCTCTGCTCCAGTTTCCACGAACAAAGCTGTGAGATTGATGCAGATTACCTACGTTCTCCATATGTATAATTGACATTATTTCGCCGACATCGCCATTATCAATCATCTCTTTTATCTTATACCAGAACTTTGTAAATCTCAGCACATGGCAAACAACTACCTTTACCCCCTTTTTCTCGGCAGCCTCCGTGATTTTTTTGCACTCCTCCGGAGCCGGCGCCATCGGCTTTTCCAAAAGTATATTATACCCCTTGTCTATAAAAGCAAGAGTAGGTTCACAGTGCATAGCGTCCTGTGTTGAGATTACAACAAAATCTGCAAACCTCGGCTTTTCTGCAATCTCTCTCCAATCCGAATAAATTTGATCATCCTGCAATTTATGTAAATTTTTCATATATTGCACTTTTGCGTCCACCGGCTCGGCAATCGCCGCAATTTCCATTTCATCGGGGTGATTCAATGAATACTGCGCATACCGCCTTCCCCTGTCTCCGCAACCGATTATTATTGCTTTCATCATTATGACCATTCCTTTCACATTACCTCAACCGTATAAATTTTGCCCTTGCCGACTTTGATTTCCACGCTGTTTTTATCCTTTTTCAGGCTTTCGATTTCCTTGCCGTCAAGGCGGATACTTCTTGCCTTGTCAAAATCAAATCCGATATTGAGTTTACCTTTGATTTCCTTATCGGTCGGGTTATACAGTCTTACCAAAACAGTACCGTTTTCCGACTTTGTAACCGAGCTTAATACGAGGTTGTCGCCCTCGATTTGGGCAAAGCTCTTATCCGTGCCAAAAATACCCTCCTGCTTTCCGAACTGGCAAACCTTCATCGGCGCGGCAAATGCAAGTGCGTTATCATAAAGCTTTGCTTTTTCCCACTTATCGGTATGCGGCATAAAAGCATAGCGGTAGGTAAATTCTCTCAGTGACTGGCTGCTTTCGTCGCCCGGATATTCCATCCAAAGTCTGTTATCGCAAGCAATTCTAAGCCTTGTACCGCGTACCAAGCCCATAGCAAGCGTCAAATTATCGCTGTCCTCTAAAACCTCGTAATCTTTTGTTGCGTCCAAAAGAACCGCAAAACCGTTTTTATCGTCAGCCAAATCGTACCACAGCTGTGCCGGGTGGCGTGCAAGCTCGTTTCCTCTGAGTTCGCCGTCGGTTGACGGTCTTACCGGATATTCGCATACCATAAACGACCCCTCTGCCCAGGTCTTTTCAGCCTTTAAGCCTGTCGGCATACAAACCTTGAAATAGTGGTCTTTTGCAGTATTATTAATTGTGGTTTCAACTTCCAATGCCTTTGCACCCTTTTTGAGCGTCATTTCAACGTGAATAGGCATATCAACCAAAACGTCACTTCTTACCTGTTTTGCAAAGTCATAATCTCTCGGCAGTTTCATTGTCAAATCAACAGTAAACTTAACGCAAAGAGGGCCGTTCACGCTTGTCGACACAACCGCTTTTTCGCCGAGACTGTTTATGATGCGGTCGTAGGGGATATTGTCATACATCCACATATTTCCGCGGTCGCCCATATCCATAAAGTAGTTTAAATTCTCGTAAGTTTTGCCTGTTTCCTTGTCGGTTATGTTTACCGTTCCATCCGGATTTACCTTAACTCTGATAAATTCATTTTCTGCCTGATTTGCACCCGATAGCATATTGTCAGCCAAAATTCTCGGTGCGTCCCAGTCCTCATGCGGATAGGGATATTCGTTCTTTTCCGCCCACTTCAGCTTGAATGTCTTGTAACCCATTGCCGGAATATCATTTGCCTCAAAGAACAGATGCACCTTCGTGCAGTAGAAAGGCATATTTCGGCTTCTCGGGTGATATATTCCGGCTCTTGTGTTGGTGCTGCGTTCAACCTCCTGCACCTTTACCGGGTTGCCGTCCATATCCTCGATAACGATATATTTAAGGATAATATCTCTCGGCACATCAACATAAGCCTCAACAATTTCCGAGCGTGCAAATGATGACGGATTGTGAACCGATAGGAAATACTCGGTATCAGAAACTTTTGATGTGTTGATTTCCTTTGTGATATTTTCCAAACCCTTGCGTTCCAATCCTTTTGCGATAATTCCTGCCTGCTCAAGACGCGAAACCTCGCCATCGGCAAGCGTCTTCGGGCCTAAGCCGTGCATTGAATCGTGTGCGTGGCTTTGGAACATCAGTTTCCAAGTCTTTTCAAGATATGTGTCGGGATATTTTGAAAGTCCGTATTTCCACGCGATTGTACTCATCGGCTCTGCATAACGGATAACCGTATTTTCGGTATGGCTGTTTTCAATCATAACCTCGGGGTGAGTCGAGAACACATCGGTATGAATACTTCCGACAGGCCCGTCACGCATAGGTCCTGCAACCGTGTCCAAATCCTTGACCTTTTTGAGTTCCTCTTTCAGTTCTGTCAGATAATCGGTTAGCGTTGAATGAACGATTTCAAGCTCGCCCTTGTATTCTTCCTGCAAAGCTTTGATAATTTCGGGTGTTAAAGGGTGCGGCTCGGTAAAGTCGGTTCCCTCGAACATCAGCACGCAATCGGGTGCAGCCGTTCCCTCAACCGTCTTTAACGCACGCTCCATACCTTTTCGCAAATTTTCGGGGTGGTATGAAGTTTCGGGGTCTAAAATATCATAGAACCAGCCGTAATCGTCCGGGTTCGCGGTGTGGAACACTTTGCCCAACTCGCCCCAGTTATATTGCCATCTCTTGTCCCATGCGTCCTTATCGTACACAATCGGAATATGCCCCGCAAAGAAGAAGTTCCATCTTGCCTCGGGACCGAGGTGTGACGCAATCAGCTTTGATTCATCGGGCGATTCCCAGATAAATTCGTGATACTTTGACTTTTTAGGATCCATATACTTGTAGAAAATCGCCGTGTCAATATCAAAGTTCTGATAAATCTGCGGCAGCTGTCCGATTTGTCCGAATGAGAATACGTTGTATCCGCACTTTAACGGCTCACCAAACTCACGGCTTCTCTTAATTCCGTACTGCAAGTTGCGGACAACCGACTCTCCCTGGATAGGTGCACAGTCAGGCAGTGAAAACCACGGTCCGATTTCCAATCTGCCGTCCTCAACATATTTTTTGACAGTGTCTTTCATTTCGGGGCGGATTTCGAGATAATCCTCCAAAAGCGTGAATTGACCGTCACAAAGGAACGAGCGGTAGTCCTGCTTTTCCTCCATAATCTCAAACAGGTGGTCGAATAAATCCACCAGTCTCATTCTTGTCCTTTCAAATTCCCAGCGGAACTCTCTGTCCCAGTGGGTGTAGGTTACAATATGTACTTTTTTCATTTTAGTCCTCCCTTTCAATCAACATAAGCACAAATGTGAATTATTAGCTTCGCCAAAATTCCGCTTTACCCTATAACTCCACCTTAACCATTGCACGCTTTGCTGTGTCGGATTTCACCGAATACGCTGGAATGTGTGCATCTTCGGGAAAACATATGCAGAACATTCCTTCTTTCATCAGAAAGCTGTTCACATTTCCCTCAAGCAAAAGATAGTCTGCCGACAAGTCATATTCCTTTGTAACGGTAAGTACGTCAATATCCGACCATGCAAATTCTTCCTCGCCCGATACGATAAAATGTATATCAGCAAATCTTCTGTGTGCTTCGTACACTCTGTTTTCTCCGCTGTCCGAAAAGATTTTTCCCCATACCTTTTCACCGTCAATCTCAATTTTCTCGTTCACTGTTGCTGTGTCGGATATTTTAAGCCATTCAAATGCTTTTTTAAAATTTTCATTTACTGCAAAGTATTTTTCAAAATCTTCAATTTTTCCTATTATCATCTTAATCGTCCTTCAGCTGCAAAGCATATACAACATAAAAATGCCAGTATTATCTGCAAAACGTTGGTCTACGTAAGCTTTGTTTTATAAAATATTCTGTCAAGAACCGCCGTTGTTATAATCGGTATGCAAAATTTCATTGTCGCCTGCACGGTCAGTGGTATCATCTCAACACATTTCATTCCCAACAAATCGGATAAAAAAACAGCACTGCATATAACAAAAGATTACCATACAACCTTTATCAAATATTCTCTTAACACCGTTTATCGTATCGTTTTTGTTTTTAAACAGGTTTGCAATTAAAATCACTGTCATTATGATAATCGTTATAAGCATATGCTGTGCAATAAACTCATAATTTGAAATATTTGTACAATAAGTGTTCTTTAAGCTAAGTATTATAAGCGCCGAACCTTGAGAAAAAAAACACTAAGATGCATAAAAGCTTATATACAGCATTGTTCTTTTTGCGTTCACCGCCAAAAATATTAATAATCATGCAAGCTGCCGCAAGCAAAAATCCGACCGACTTATATACCGTCAAACTATTATCCGCAGGCTGCATAATAAATCCGTACAATGACGGAAGCACAAGGTTTCCGAGCGACGCAAACAGCAAGATTTCCGACACATTTCCGAATGCCGTACCGTAAATACATATAAACGTAGTAACCGCCGAAATGACTGCATACCACACGGCAAGGCTAAGGCTCAGTCCGCTTATATGCAGACCGTGCCCCGCCGCAACCGATACCCCAGCACAAATTATTGATACACAAAACAGAAAAAGTACCGTAGGCATCAGAGATATGCTGTTTCTTTCCTGATATTCTTTTCTTAAAATTGATATTATCCCTATAAAAATTGAGGAAAGCAACAGCAGTCCTATTGCTTGTACTATCATTTTATGTACTCCGTAGTTCCCGCCGCTTCAAGCTTTTTAATAACTTCTTTTATATCGTCCTCGGACGGCATTTTTTGTATACATCTTATTATACATCCTTCTGTTTTAAGCCAATAAAACGGACTTAAAACCGTATTATTAAATGCTTTTTTTAATGACAACAGTTATATTCTCCCTGCTGTTTTTTTCTTCACATATAAATTTTATTTCTGTAAATTTCATTTTCCCTCTACCAATAAACAACCCAATCGGGATTTATAACACGCATAAGTGCTTCCATGTAGAAATAATCACCCCAGATATTAGCTTCTGCTTTATGCCCGTGAGGTTTCGAGTACATAGCATCGGACAATATGGCATTTGAACTTTCATCTCCGCAAAGATTGTACTTATCACTAAGTGATTTAAGCATTTTCATCGCAATATCTACATATTTTTTATTTTGAAAGCTTTTGTTCATTTCAAGTATTCCGCAAATTGCAATAGCGGCTGCGGAAGAATCTCTTTCTTCACCCGAGCCGTCAGAAAATACCATATCCCAATAAGGCACATAATCTGCCGGCAGCTTGCTTATGAACAAATCAGTCAATCCGTTAAATATTTTTTCAATTTCAGGATTTTTGGTGTATTTATATGCAAGCGCTGTTCCATAAATCCCCCACGCCTGTCCTCTTGCCCAACAGGAGTCATCAGAATAACCCTGTGCGGTTTTTCCGTATAGCGGCTCACCTGTATTGATATCAAAATAATATGTGTGATAAGTTGTAAAATCTTTTCTGATAACGGTTTTAAGAGAAATATCAAGATGCGATTTTGCAATATTTTTATATTTTTCATTCCCCGTCTCTTCAAAAGCCCAAAAAAGAAGCGGAATATTCATCATGCAATCTATAATCAGGCGATAATCTTCAGCGCGTGCAGTTTCACCCCACGCTTGAAGAAATCCGCCCTTTTCTCTAAATCTGTCACACAGAATTTCCGCAGCCAAGAGTGCCGTCGTGCGTGCATTTTTATCTCCGTCAAGCTTATATTTGGCAACGCAGGATGGTATATATAAAAAACCTAAATCATGGTGCTCCAAAACAATTCTTTTTTCCGCTCTGTTCTTAAAATACTCAAGCTGCTTTTCGATAGCAGGCAGATAAGCCTTGTCTTTTGTAAACTCGTAGGCAAGCAGATTCATTCCTGTCCAGAAGCCTTCTGTCCAGCTTATTCCCTCCCATGCCGTATATACATAATTTTCCGATTGGTCTCCCGGAAAACAATCATAAAAATCCTTCAAATTATCTTTTACTCTTTTTGAGGCTGACAAAAGATATTTTTTTGCTTCATTCTTGCGCATACTCCGCTCTCCTTTTTCAGAAAAAATTTGTTTTTGGTGTTTTATTTTCTTTTTGCTATGGTATAGTGAATATCACCGCATTTTCCACTGGTTCTGAGCTTCAATCTATAAATTTTACCCCAGTTTTTCTCCATTATCTTGTCAGAATTTGAAACCGCATCTATGCTTGCATCCATATTCGCATAGCAAAGCTCCATATTATGCGGAAGAATAATTCTATCACTTTCAACCGTCACATCTTCTGCAAGCATAAAATGCAAATCAATTTCCTTTTCATCGGTAAATTCATAATGCTCGTCAAATATAAATTCATTGTTTTCTCTGTCATATTTGACTCTTCTTGTCCATTGTAAAATGCTGTCGTCTCTGTATGCAGGAGCCAAATCCATAGAAACGGAATTTTCTGTATGGATTACATTTATTGCCTTGCATTCCTTGTCCTCATTTTTTTGCTCAATACCGCCAATATACGGCACATTATGATACTGCGAATTAAAAAACCATATTGTATATCGAAGCGGCGAAAAAGCCGTATTTGAATATACACCCATTCCGGCATCTATTATTACCGGCTCACAGTCATTAAAAACAGCAAAGTTGCCGACATCATTATGATTATGAAGTTCTTCGTTATTTCCGCCTTTAATTGTAAAGAACAGACCGCCTTCCGTTTCTTTTTCACGCCATATGGCTGTCTCGATACTATCATACCATACACTTTTTTCAAAGCTAACCTCTTTATTCTCAAATTTGGAAATCTCCTCACTCAAGTTATTGTAAAAAAGGCTGTTTAAAATATCTACTATGAATGTTTTGTTTTGAACGTCCTCAATTCCTCGCTTTGCCGCCATAATTTTTAAATTTTCGTTACCGACCAGCTTACCGATTTTGAACAGTGTTTCTGTATTTTCCTTTTCAAAATGCATATGAGAATCCGAAACCGAAACATAATTGTTTTTCCCGACATACATATTTCTCTCGTAGTCGGCAATATTTTTAAGCTGCTGTTCCTTGAAAATATCAACTTTGTCGAATGTTACATACTTAATCCATTCTAAAAAGCTATCACCAATATTTGAGTGCCAATAATGTGTTCCTTCTTCACATCCTCCATCATAAGGATATGCTTTAAAATAGCAGTCAATACTCCATAGTGATTTTTCAAGAACTTTTCGTAATTTTTTCTCATCGGTTAAAACAATGGAGGCAGCTCTTGCTATACAGTTATTCATAAAAGTATTCCAGTTGTTGCCAAAAGTAAACCACCATATATCCTCTCGTTTAAGGTATGGTGTAAAGACTTTTTCATCCATAGTCACTTCAATATTCTGAGAAATAAGAGGTGTTATCTCATCAAGCCTGTCCTTTAACAGATAATACGTCCATGCCATCACCAGTGCCGTGTCTCCCAGTGACAAGTCAAGCATTTCGCTTTTTTTGTTCGGAAGAATATCCCTTTCTCCGTCATTTACCGCATAGTTTACAAGACTGTGTGCAGGATCCATCCAGGTAGTTTCCTCACAAACCAAGTATATACCGTTTACTATATCCGCCAAAAACCGTCCCTTATTTTCTATACATTCTGCGATTACAAGCTTTGTCAGCACTTCTCTTCGGTGATAATACGGCTTCATATACGGATCTCGTGAATCCTCCGAATAAAGCTTTTCATAATTCATGGCAAGAAGTGCCGGATAATTATAATTTATATATTCTTCTGCCTCTCTTACCAGACTTTCCTTTATATCGTCAGACAAGCTTTCCCAGCTTTTCCTATCATCGATTTTGGGATATACTTCTATATCCTTTCCTGTCCTTATTTTTATCTTGCTTAAATCAAAATATTTCTCCAACATTTTAACTGCATCTCCTCATTAATATGAATGTACTGTATCCAACTCAGTTCTATCCTCCAATGATTTCCACACTTTTACATAAAGCGTATCTTCATCGGATTTATCAGAAAATACGGTTGTAATTTTCTTTATCTCTCCCGGTCTATATCTTTTAGTGTTCGCTGCTATACCTTTAATATTTCCGCTCTTGTCCTTCAAAACAACTGCTACCGTTGCGTTACAATAATTGGTGCAATTACTCTTGACCTCTGCCGTTCCGTCTTTAAAGGAAAGTATTTCAAAGCTCACAATATCCTCGTTTGAATCAAAGCTTAAAAGCATAGGAACTGTCGGTTCTGCAATAAAGCTTGTAATTTCCGAATTTTCAAGCTCGCTGACAGCAGATGTAATTGCTTCACCGTTATAGCTCAGATTAAAGTTAATCGGCTTATTTGTAATATTGCATATATTTACATATACTCTGCCCGCTTTGACTGAATATTGCATATCAAGTCCCGCCACCGGATTACCGTTTGTATCGGTAAGCTGTACTTTTGAAGAAACTGCATTATTCAGTTCTGCTATTAAATCATTGGACTGTATTGAGTTTTGTACTATGTAGCTTACTGCATCACTGTCAAGATTTTGCTTGTGTTCGTCTCCTTTAAAGCATTCTCCGAGTCTTATAACCGTTCCGCCATTTTGGATAAAGCTTCTTATTCCGTTCAGTGCTTCTGAAGTTATATAGCTTGTGTTCGGAAGAATTAAAACCTGATACCGTTCAAGCTTTGAAATATCCTCATCTGTAACAAATCCTGCCTTAGCACCGGTGGACACAGCATACTGATATGCACTGTATAAACTCTGAGAGTACTCCCTCGGCGAATAAATTCTTGAGCTTTGTGAGTATAAAAGTGCAATTTTCGGCGCTTTATCAAGCATTTTATAAAGAATATCTGTATTGTCTCTTAGATGCCATGCCGTTTTTGCCGCCTCATACATACAATCAGGTCTTCCTAAAACCGTATCTAAAGTATCGGACGGGCGCGAATAAGTCCATAATGAAGACATTACTTTTCCATGCACTGCGCCCTGCCACAGATTATATCTTACATACCGAGCCTGCTCCGGACCATAGTAATAACTGTTGTCAGGAATAATATGCTCCTCACTGTTGTATACGGGTTTTCCGGTCAGGGATACCAGCATATCATACCATGCCATTGTGTCGCTTCTTGTTTCCTTCCAATTATATACACAGTAATTATCACAGCCTGCTATATCAAACGCCGGACTTAATTTTTCCACATTAATTCCATAACGCAAATTCCTTTGCAAGCCTATCTGATAAGATTGCAGAACAAGAGGATTCTCTGCTTTGATACTGACCGGCACATCGGTTTCCGACCGCACGGCACCGGATACAGCAGTAAAGAATTCCGTCACCATATCCTGATTAAAGCAAAGCCAGTCATAATCAAGCGGTGTATAGGTTTTATTTTCCTGATAGAAATGCTCCGGCATTTTTACCTGATTAAAATCAGTATACTCTGTATCATATGCTGAATTCAGCTTATTAATATCTGCAGAGTATTCCTCTTTAAGCCACTTTGCAAATTTTGGATTATAAAAATCAGGAGCGCAAAGAGTTTCATATCTCGGCTCATTTGCTAAAATTATACTTGATAAAGAATCATATTTTTTCAGCATATGTGCTGTAAATGCATAAAATTCCTTATAAAATTCAATCATAGTATTATGATTGATTATAACGCCGAAATCGTTATAGTATCCGTCTCTCGATAAGTCTGTTGTTTCGGGGTAAACCTCCCCCCACCAGGTAGGCATATATACCGACTGAAAAAGTACGTTACACGCCGCATTATTATCCTGCGCAGCCTGAAGAGCGTCAAAAATGTGTTTATATGTATTATGGAAATAATACCCTTTACCCTTTTTAAAATCTCCGTTAAGCACTTTGTTTTCGCCATTGACTTCCATAATTATATTATCTATATAAAAGCCGGTTGTCTTTGCACTTATACCAAATTTAAGAGCATAAAACCACTCATCGGTACCGGTCGTGATATCCCATGTGAATTTCTGCCATGTGTTGTTTATTATCTTCCAATCAGTACTATTTCCCATCCAAAATCTCGAATATGGCTCGTCACATTTTGCATATGCTGTAACAGTATATGATGTATTTGGCTCTACCTGTACAAGCTGCGAAAAACTGCTCTCACCGCTTTCGGCATTTACAATTTTCAGACAACTTCCCTCATAGCCGTTTGTATCGGCTGAAATTGTAGCTGTTGTATATGGTGTAAGCTGAAAATTGCATATATCCGTTTTTCGTGTTGTCCAGATCGGACATATTTCAACCGCAATATTGTCCATACCCCAATCCACAAGTGTTTCGCAGTCTGTTACTACTCCGTAAAAATGTCCAAAGCCGACAGAAAAAATCGGATTACCATCAGAATCAACCAATTTTTTACCTTTAACATTTCTTCCAAAGCTATTTGTTTTCTGACCGGATGCCCTTGGTATCATACTACCGTCAAGATATCCTTCAAGAGCTTGCTTTGTGTCGGTATATAAGCTTTCAAGATATGCATCATTATATTTAATTTGATCTTCGGGAGCGCCTGAGGCGATATCCTTTTCCATATATTCTTTAAATTCTGATAGTGTAATATAGGCTGAACGCTCATAATTTACATTTAAATTTTTTGCCTCGCACATCTTTAGCAGCGAATCGATTTCATCTATATGGTTTTGATATACAGCTGCATCATATGCACTTGCACAGAAACCATTAATTACAGCCAGAATACATATAATAAAACAGAATATTTTTTTCATCACAATAAAAATCACCGTACCCTTTATGCTTTCAGCGCTTGCCGAAAAATGTGCTTCCCGACAAGCGCTTCACTCAAATTAACTGTTCTTTACATTTAATATATTAAGTATTATTGTTACCGCTTCAGCCCTTGAAGCACTGTCTTTAGGGATAAATTTATTATTACCCGCACCATATATAAACTTATTCGCATATGCCTTATTTATATACATTTGAAATTCCGTGCCAATATCCGCATTATCATCGAATACAGCCGTACCTGTTGAAAGCTCTTTTTCTGCGGCATATTCGTACGCACTTACAGCAACCGCACACATTTCCTCGCGTGTAATAGCTCTGTCAGGCGATAGTTTATTGTCTTTTATTAAGGTATTTAGCATACCTGCCTCATATGCCGTCTGAACGGCAGAGGCGTACCATGCATCACTGCTAACATCTGACAGTTCTAATGTGTATGCCTTCTTTTCAAGACCAACCGCATTTTCCATCATCGTAAGAAATTCTGCAACCGTAACATCAGAATCAGGCATAAACATACGGTTACCGACTCCGTGTACCATTCCCTTATCATAGAGAGCTGTTATATTTTCCTTACCCCAATGTCCTTTTATATCGTCAAACGGAAGCACCTGTTCACCCTCGCCTGCATTAAGCTCAAGCAATAGCGGTATACTTCTCTCTAATGTTACAACCTTTCCATAGCTGGTATTTGTTCTCAAGTCGAGAGATTCGGAAATTTCGGCACCGTTATACAGTATCTTGACCTCCTTGTCAGCACCCCAATCACCATAGCTGATAACATTAACAAGAGTTTTGCCATCATATTCAACAGATGTGTATTCAACATCCTTAATACGCTCACCCGTAGAAGCATCGGTCAATACAAGTTGTGTTCCTATAGCTTCAAGAGTATTTATTACCGCCTTTTCAATCAAGTCCTTTGAATCCTGCGAAATCACATATGAGCCGTCCTCGTTAAATTCAACAATCTGCGAATTTTTATAAATATAGTCAAGCTTTGCCTCATCCTGCGGATAATTATGCACATCATATTTCAGACAATCACTTCCAAGCAATACAACCTTACCGCCCTTTTGAATAAAGCTGTAAATATTATCCACAACCTCAGTTGTTGTATGCTTAACATACGGAACGAAGAGAGTTTCACATTCAAATACGTCGGATGATGTGGTGTCTGCAATATATTTAACAGTTTCGCCGTTATTCAGCAAATCGGAATAAGCTTCATACAATGCACACATATGCGGTTTGTCAAAAACTCTTGAGCCTACAGAATAAAGCACAGCACTTCTCGGCTTTTTGTTTGCAAATGCAGCCACCTCATAGCCAAGCCTATTAAGGTCATAATGAGTTCTGCCGACAGCCTCAACACAGTCCGGTCTGAACGGCCACATACCATAGTTTAAATTGCTTGCGTTATAGCTTTTTGACCAGTACCAGATATCCGATACCGCTCTTCCGTGAATTGCGCCCTGCCAGAGGTCTCCCTCAACATGATCTGCCTGCTCATAGCCCATATATGTATTTCCGTCGACAATTATATGGTCCTCTGTATTGTATACGGGTGCATTACGGATACCCCGTAGCATATCATACTGCATTGATTTTTCCTGCGGTTCCCAGCTCGCTGCATTGTAATAAGAGTGAGCATCACAGCCATTTACCGTAGTTACCTTTGCAAGTTCTTCAATACCTGCGCCGTAATCCAAGAAGATATGCTTGGCAGAATCCTGAGACGATGCTAACGGTCTCATTTTTACATGTACAGGCATATCCGGGTCATATTTATGCACTAAATCCGTATAAAATCCCACATAATCTGCGAAAAGCTTGTTGTTGAATGCCTGCCAGTCATAATACCACGCACTTGCCTCAGGCTCTGCGGGTCGTGCAACACTAAGGAAATCCTTATAATCCGTACCATAGGTCTTGTTCAGGTAATTTATGTCGCCCTTATATACCTCTGCCAAATGCGCGGCCCAATAAGGCTGATAAGCCTCCTCCTTATCGGTATACAAAAAGCTTGGCTCGTTTGAAACTATAACAGAGCCGACAGAGCCATAGGAAAATATTTCAGGGAACATCTTGTCCGCTTCCCATTCAATATATTTTCTTACAGTCGGATGATAAAAGTTAAGAGTACCGCCGCCTTTTGTAAGAGCTGTTTCGGGATAGGCTGATGTGAGATATTTATTCCCCTTTTCTACACCCAAAAGATATTCTATCTTGATATTTTTATCTGCCGAATCCTCTAAAAACGGAAGCAGAGCAGGTTCATAAGCACTCGCATTTCTGTTAACATAAGGCTGTTTTGTAGGGTCAAACATCATAAACCATGCCCAATGGTCACCGATTGTTGCAGTATCTGCGGAAAGAGATTTATAAAACTCTGCATCATATGCAAAGTGTCCGAAACCGACATAAAATATCGGACGTTTTTCCTTAACGCCGTTTACATCAGCCTCTGCATAGTACACCGAGCCAACAGGCTCTCTGTCTCCGCCCGCATAAATCGGAACTATCTCCGGTTCCTTTTCACCAGAGAGATATGCTTTAAGGTTTGTTCTTGCCTTATTGTATATCTCACTCAGAGAATCATATGTATATGCCAGCCAGATGAAAAAGCTGTTATCAATGTCTTTTTCCATTTCTTCGCTGAAATACTTTAAAAGCTCCAGATTAAGCTTTTCATATTCAGGATTTATTCCGACAAGCGTACATTCCTCTACCAAAGCTTCAATTTCGCTCGCATAACCCTTTACGTTAT
Source organism: uncultured Clostridia bacterium (assembly GCA_934489015.1). Lineage (GTDB taxonomy): Bacteria > Bacillota > Clostridia > UBA1381 > UBA1381 > RGIG9115. The sequence goes on along the minus strand of CAKSSN010000022.1, from coordinate 21,151 downwards.
CAAGCCATTTGCGGTAATCATCAGCACCCATCTCAACTTCAACCTGTAAGGATGTGCTTTGTTCCGCATCGCCCTTTAAAATATGCGCTTCGCATTTCTGTTTTCCGTAACCTGAAAATACCACGTTATAACCCCTGTGAATACCTTTTCCCTTACCGATGGTTACGGTCTCTGCCTCTCCGCCGTCGGGTGGAGTAATGGTGAAGCTTGCCTCCTCACCCTCATTAACCAGATATAAATCATAAGTGTTGTCTTCTCCGGCTTTTACCTTTTTCGACCCTTCAAGCCATGTGTACCAGCCGGAATCCTTATCTACCGGGACAGCCTTCGGGAATTCAAGATTTGTTTTTCCTTCAGCAATACCCGGGGCAAGCTCAACAACGTATGCCCTGCCGCTTTTATCATTATCATTAATTAAAATATCAAACATAATAGACTCGGGAACCTCGCTCCAACGAATCTTCCACGGAATAGCCATTTCGTAGGTTACGGTATTTCCGTCAATCGACGGTACCATCACAATGGTCTCCAGGTCAAATTTATCCAAAGAGCCTGAATAAACTCCGCCCTTGCCTGTTTCCATATTGCGGGTCATATTAATTTCAACACCGTAGCCATCCTGCTCGGTACCCAAAGCTATCTGTAAGCTGTCTGCCTGCCAGCAGTTATCGTTATCAATTGTGTAGTGAACGTCATCTGTCACCTCTACTGCAAGATAGAGATTTTTCTCATCGTACGCCATTTTAAAATTGCCGATCACATCAGGCACTGTGCCCTCATTATAAATCCGATACTGCTCTGAGTTTGTAGGCAAGCCTATTTGAGTAATACCGGACCAGTCGGATACGTCGCCGTCTATTATCAAATCATTTTTATAGCTCATAGGTATGAACTTAAAGTTACCCATAACAGCCTTAATTTCATCAGCATCAAATTCTGCACTTTCCCTGATTGCCTGATATTTTTCTTCAAGAATCTTTATCTGCTCCGAAGCACTCACCTCGGGTACATCAGGCTCGCCCACATCTATCGATGGTGCCGCACCATCAAAGCCTGAATTTGAAACCAAGTTATTCCCTATATATTTGCCGTCCTGATATTCATAGCAGAACACATCATCAATCCAAAAGCCTTCAGTTGCGTCCTCACATTGAAAACGAATATCGGCGGCACCATCTCCGACTGATGTATAAGTGATTTCAATTTTTTGCCAGTCATATGTATTGGTTAGCGGTGTAAGTGAAGATTTTGCCGAACTTACACCCTGAAGAACATAAATGCTTACAGCCGATGCATCTTTAGCCTTTACCATTGCACCGTAACGATAGGTTTTTCCTTTTTTAAGCTTTTGGGTCGTGGTATATGCCTGCATGTAAAGATTTGCACCGAATGGTGTGGGATTTGTAATCTTGAGCGATGATGTACCGCTGTATTTTACTTCATCATCAAGTGTTGCCTCCGCCTTGCAACCTGCCCAAACCAATGCTGTCCAGCCCGCTGTTGTACCCGCTGATGCCGGATTTGCAACCATACAGGACTCATACGCATACGAAACGGGAATAGCAGCAAGCTGTACAAGTATAGAGCTAACTAACGCAACTGCAAATGCTTTTATTCTTTTCATAGTAATAATTCCTTCCATATTGCATAATTATATCATCACATTTGCTTTGCATATGCCGGAGTTTTGCTCCGGCATATGCCATAAATTATTTCATAACGCTTTTTGCCAACGGCTTCATTGAACTGTAGCTCTCAAACAAAAATGCCTTTACGGTATTTCCTTCCTTATTAAGAGTTAATTCGTCTGAAAGTATTTCCTGAGGATCGCCTGCTGATAGCGTGGTTTTTACGCTTATAAGCTTAACAAATGTATTGCCCTCATATTCCGCAATAATAAGCATTGCAGATAAACTCGGAAGCTTATTGTTCTTTACGGTTACAGAAGCGTTTGCTTTTGTACCATTTTTATCAAGCGAAATTTCCCCAATCTCTATTTCGGGAACATCTTCGGCTCTCGCTACCATAACACCCGGGGTTTCAACAGTTGATATCTTGGATGCATTTCGAGTTACAACCTTGAGTATATACTCCTTTGAATAATCCGCAACTGTTGCAAAGTTTGTTCCTCCTACAACTTCATCAATAAAAGTGCCGTCAGCTGTGTATATTTTTACCTTATGTACCATTTCCGGATAAGGTTCGGTCCATGTAATAATCCCGATACCGTTATCAACCTCCATAACAGCATCTTTAACTTCAAAGTCAAAGTCACCGCCGACAAGAAGGTTATTGCCTGTTACTGTATAGCTCTTGTTTGTCTCATCATAGACTGCTTCCTTTAATGTTGCACTGTCTAACCACAAAACTCTTCTTGCATTCCACTCATTGATTATGCTGAAATAGAATGAAGCATTTGATGTTGCCTTGTAAAGTGCCTTTACAGTTGTCCAGCCATTGTCATCAGTTTCACTCAGTGTGTAAACATCGGTCGTATTTCCTTCCGCATCTGTTTCAGTTCCGATGGCTACATAGTCAGCAGTTTTTCCTATACTCTTTGTAGTATCTGTGCCGCCGCAGAATCTCGGCAGCGCAACCCCGTCGCCAAAGCCGCTTCTCGGTGTTGATTTATAGGTATATTCTATTTCATAATACTTACCCTGTTCAACACCTGCAATGTTATTAATCAAAAGGTATGTGTTTCCATAGCTTGCTGCATGGTTATCCGAAAAGCTTTCTGTGCCGGTGGCGCTGTTTGTAACTATCGCACCTCTAAAATCAATCTTTAATGACCCGTGATCAGCTTTTTTATTCTCGGTATCATAGGTTATATCATATATCAATCTGCCGTTTGAACTTTTTGCTATTGCCCACCAGTTTCCGTATACCATGTCCTTAAAGATATTGCTTCCCGATACGTCACTTCCTGTTTTTTCTGCGTCTGCATATACTCCATCAATTGTAGCGACACCTGCACTGAGATCATCATATACGGCAGTAATTTTTACACTGTATTTCGCCGTCTTATCCACTGCACGGAAAGTTGTGTAAACATTCTTCTGCCCTGCCTGAGCTGTAACAATATTGGACGCTATTGTATCTCCGTCCGCATCTAAAAGCTCTGCTGTTGTTTTCAGAACAGCCTTGCCTGATATCGGCATATTCCAGACAACGTCTATAATTCCGTCACCTGAATTTGTCGCAATCGCATCAACCGGCGCAGCACCGTTATAATTATCTATAATAATTTCCGAAAGCCCCTTTATAGAAACTGCCTCGCCCTCTTTGCCTGCTGTGGGAGAATGATATACATGTGCGTAGCCTGCACCTGTCGCTGCCGTAACCGTATAGGTTGAATTAATATCCCAATCTTCATCAGCAATTGTGTATGTGGTTGCCTGCACGCCCTTTGCAGTCTTCGTTCCGTCTATTTCGCCTATTGTCACACCATCCTTTGCAATTGTAAGCTTTGCAAAATATGCGCTGTCCTCCAACGACCATGTGAGAACCTTTTCCTTGACCATTCTGAGGTTAGAGACCTTTGTTTCAAAACCACTTCCTAACAGCACGTTACTTTCAAGATTTGAATATGTACCTGTTGTTGCATCATAGTCAGTAATCTTTCTGAGCTGAATATTGTCAAACCAAAGCTGGACATCGATACCGTGCGGCGCCTGAATTATCGGGTTCTTGCTTAAGCCTTGTCCGCTGCCGCTGAATACACCTGTATATCTATACCAGCCGTTGTCTATCGGCTCAACGGTTTCTTTAACTGTACCCATGCCTCCTATGTCTACATTTTTAGCATAGTCGGTTATTTTTCCTTTATTGTTGGGATTTGCCACACAGGTTGGGATAGTATCCCATGTGCCCTTATCGGTAAATACAAATGAGTATTCCCAGTATGTTCCGTCGTTAAAGCCAAAGTTGATTGAGTTCGCCCATGTAACCCTTGTATTCCAGTCATAGCGGCTTGATAGCATTGAATGCTCCATGAAACCGTAAGACTGATATTTAAGCGAATTAGCTCCCGTATATGCAAAGGTATCATCTACGGTTATTTTGGCAAACGGAACCCTCTCGCCGCTTATTCCGTAAAAACAGCTATTACGTCCGAAGCTGTACCCGCTGTAAGCTTTTTCATAGCCACCTGCAGGCATTTCAATATTATCAATTGTTGCTGTTCCGTTATTTGTACCGTCCGAAAGAGTTATAACAGCTTTATAGGTTGAACCTGCTGTCATGTTGGAAACCTCCCAAAATTCCCAGCAAGCTCTTGCACCGCTTGTTACCCAATTAACTTCAGGAGCTTTAAGGTCAGCGGACGCTGTTATGGTTTTTGTGTAAAGCTCGGTATTTGATGCGTCATAGAGCTTTATAGTTGCTGATGTTACAATTGATTCGGGGATATCGCAGATTACCGCAATACCAAGCTTATTGTTTCCATTTTTGTAAGTAATTGCATCTACAACTTTAGGAGCTAAATCCCCCGCATCCGAAACCTCAAATGCAAACACACATGTGCATATCGTGCAAAGCATTGCCACAACCAACACCAATGATAGTAGTTTTTTTCTCATTTTCTTATTTCCTCCTTGTAAATTTTATTTTAAGCAGATATAGGGTTATATCCTACCCGATAATATCCTCATTAAGCTATTATAAAGCAGGGCGGTCTTTATAAAAAAGCATAATGCTGATATTCCGGCAGTAACATTGATTCCCAACTGCTTATTAACACAATCTATCCTTTCGGATAAGCTTTAAAGGCTGTATGCCTCACAAGAAATTAAAATATCTTTTCCGAAAAGCTCATCCCACGTATAAATCTGAATACTGCTGTTCGCGGGATTTGCACCTCCTGCGTCAAGTGTCAGGTAAAGTGTTTTTTTGTCGTTCTCCGCTACCGTAACACTTCCGCTTGATTCTATTTTTGTTATTATACCGTTTTCAACCAGTGCCGCAATCAATTCAGCCTTATAATCATTGCCCGCATAGTTGTTATTTATTGTTCTTTTTATGCTGTATACACCGTTAGCTTGCCCGGTGATTATTACATCATCAATCACAACCGCCGGACCCTTAGGCACAGCCGATACTGTACCGATTGCAGAATCATTCAATTCGGCATTTTTTGTCGAGACAGCAAATTCATATGTTATATCCTGCTGAAGATTACCTATTGTAACACTTTGTGTTCCTTTGTTCAGAATTGCACACTTGACCCAATTCTGCCCTTCCTTTCGGTAAACCTCAGTCGCCCGGTATTCGGCATCAGGATTTGTCCAGCTCAATTTTACAGCATTTTCCAAAGTCTCTGCATTTATATTACTTACAGGCAAAGCAATTCCGACAGCAATTCCGGTTTCAAAATCTCCGTTTGTAATAAGATTTTCTCCTGTCGGATTACCGTTTTCAAAGGCGTAAAGCTCGATATCGTCAAGCCAGACAGCCTCGTTTCTCTTTGTAAAGGTTATAGAAATGTCTGCACCCGGTTCGGTTATACGATAGCTGTTTAACTTGTAGCCGTTTTCCTCCCTGACAAACGAGGGGGTAAGAGAAGTCTCACCGCATTTCACAGCATATTCTGCCGTTCCCTGTACCTTTTCCCACATATAAAGCATATATGTCTTATCAGCACTGAGCGAAACCGGCTGAGATATCACAACACTTCCCTCTTTAAGCTTCTGAGCATTAGAGCTGATTTTTACCGCTGCGGCTGCGCCGTGCTTTTGGGTACGGTCAAGGCTTACACTCATCGGCAAAAGCTCATTTTCTTTGCCGTCAACACCTGCGTTATATGCAACATTCCATCCTTGAATTTGTGTTTTTGGCGTTATATTATTTCCGAACACATACTGTCTGACTGACTCATCAGTATATGTAAATACAAGGCGGAAGTTTCTGTTTTCTTTTTCTTTGGGAAGTACATAATTAACAACTTCTCCCGAATCTGTCGGAAGTTCATCGGTTATGAGAGAGGTGATTCCTGAAATAACCTCATACAAACGCACCTTCTCAATGCTTTTTTCAGGATTTATCCACGACAGCGTCAGTTCAGAACCTGTATAAGTTATAAAATTCTTCGGCATATCTGCAGCTTCTGATGACGCTATCCCGCTTTGAGACGGATTTTGCGTTGCCGGCTCAGTTACGATTGAGGAAACAGAGTTGACCGACATATTCTCAAAGCCGCCGTTTTCTATAAGCTCAGTATCCCCGCTTTTCATCGAAACATCATCAATGTAAACATTATCCGCACCCTTGACTATCTTTATTTTCAGAGCTTCCTCACCTTTATATGCAATGGTTTTTTCGTATTTTTTCCATTCTCCATCTGTTGTTTCAGTAAAACGGAATAACGTTTCGCTAATCGAAGTATTGACTCCCACGCCTGCATAAATCGCTGTTTTTGCATAGTCTCCCTTTATATATAGCGTAAGCGTATAGTTCCCCGCTCCTGCATTATCAGGCAAAGGGTAACATGCTTCAACACTTCCGGCACTCGTATAGGTGAGAGTTGTTCCCATATTGAGAGATTTTTTGCCTGTTCTCGACTCGTCACTGCTTATCCCTGCAGCAGAATTTGCGGTAGTTGCATTTTCGTTATATACAAAGCTCCAGCCCTGTGGTGCCTCTGTTGTTGTAACAACAAGCCTTGCATATGCAGGCAGTGCCGATGTAAGCAAGGTCAGCACAAGAGCCATAATCACTGTCTTTTTAATTCTCATACAGTATTACCTCCCCCTTATTTGTATACTATAATTACACTCGGTCTGTCATATGAAGTTGTTATAACCATCATATTTCCGACTTCCAAATCATCTAATGTTCCAATCGAAACGGTTTTACCCTCATAAATATATATTGACGGTTCAAGCCACTGCAGGTCAAAATTTTTAACAGCAGCCGTTGGTCCGCAATAAAGCTGCATTCTTTTTGCTCCGTAATTGATTTTATTAAGAGTTCCCATATACCTTACAGAACTGGAATAAAAGCTGCTGTCGGCAGGTCTTTCATATTTTATTCCATTCTGTGGAGTATATATTTTAGAAGCATTGGTTGCATTTCCCTTATAGTCTATTGAAAGACTGACATAATCACCTTTTTTTATACCTGCATAAACACTTTCGTCAAGTGCCGGAACAGCCAGCTCTACAATATTCCCTACAGGTCCGCAAAGATTTGTTACGGGTACATCATCCTTATCAAGCCCTTGATTAATAGCGCTAACAAGAATGTTTAATGTTTTATGTGCCGTACTCGCTTCAAGCAGTATAATTTTTGTATAGCCGTATTCATCTATCAGATAAGGCGTTATCGTGTATGACTGGTAATCAAGCAAATACGCACGCGAAAGCATTACCTTTGACCAATCCTCAGAATATTTACTTGTATTGTTTGTTGTTGCAAAAATGATTGTGTCTCCGTCAACATAATACTTACCGCCAAAGCTGACTGTACCTACTCCCGAACGATACTGCAATGTCTGCTTCTGAGCATAATTGAATGTATCATTTGCATCTGTTGATGCTTGAAGAGATGCTGTTTCTATTGTTTTGATTTTCCCTTCTTTGTCAAGCTTAAGCCTGGCTACCTGTCCATAAAGTGCGTCCGCTGCAGCTTTTGCATCTTGACTGTTTTTGTACGTATCCTTGCCTATCTTAACTTTATTTGATAAGGCAGCTTTATGGTGTTCATTATCTCTGTCCACATATTTTATAATGATTTCATCCTCTGACTCATTTTCGGCAATACCATAAATCACTACATAATTTTCGCCTGCTGCTCCTGTCTTGACAGCGCCTGCTATTTTACCGTTCATGTCAAAAAAGAATATATATGTATATCCCAATTCAGGACGGACGGCATCTGCGCTTCCGCTGTTTATGATCGCCGCATAATCTTTGTTTATTTTATAGGTTGTTTTTTCTGATGTTATTTCACCTTCAGCCCAATTTATACTATCAACATCAAGGTTCTGCGATTGTCTTATAATGTGCAGCTTTACAAGCGGCAATGTTGCATCTGCATTCCTCTCCATAAAAATAACATCATTCTGCGTTATTGCTGAAAAATCAGTCTTCTTACCATCCTGATATATAAATAATTCCTTATTTAATTTAAGCTGTGAGAAGTCAAGCTTTTTCAAATTCTGCTCATTGCCTGTCCACGGTTGTAAATCGTATTCACTGAAAATTACCTGCGTTGATGCATTTGCTTTGCTGACGAATATAAGCTCGTAATCCGTAATAAATGCAAAATCATACTTCCCGTCTCCGTCATTATCCAAAATCCTTATATTTCCTTCTCCAACATCAAAAAGAGATGCATTATAATTTTTATATACCTTGCCATTATAAACAACCTTAAGACCGGTATTAAAATTCTTCGTTACAAGTCTTGACGAGCTTTCTTCTTTGTAATATCTAATCTGAGTTATATTAGTATTTACATCTTCAAATAAGTCAGCACTTATAACAATCTCTTCGTTTTTGTTCGCTTTCGGCAGTACACACTTTAAAATGAGGTCGTCATCATAGTAGTACACATCAACATTCATACCAAGCAAATTATTGTAATCAACGCCATTTGTTTCATAATAGGTTTCACCGATTCTGACATGACCTTCACGACTTTCTTCCTGTGCATAAATTCCGGTAAACTCATTCGCGGTAACAATCCCGCTCACCTTTTTAATCTTGTGGAATTTAGAAATAACAGTCGCATCAATCTGCTTAAACGAATCGCTAATACCTACACGGACAAATAATTTTACATCTAGCATATTGTAAAGCATTTTTAGCATGTTATCCGAATCAAGCTTTTCTCCGGTTCTTATGGTTACTCCATCCAATAATCCGATATCGGTTGCTATTTTTAAATACGTAGTATTTTCAAGCTTCATAAGCGGTTCATATCCCAATGCTCTTACAACCGCTTTTACTGCAATTTCTGCGTTAACGGCAGACGCACTCTTTATGTTGTCCTCATCATCTATAAGATTTTCTCTTTTCGCTATATCCAAAGCACTGCCGCTTAACGCACCGGCATAACGCGCATTAACAACATAGGAAAGAAAATCGTTATATGTTATAGACTTTCTGTTAACATATGCAGCTTCAGAATATCCTGTTATAATGCCCAAGCCTGTAAGGGCGGAGATTTCCTGCTGACAGCTCTTTGAATTATCAGCTGCCATTACGCACAAGCTATTAGCCAGCAATATACTTATTGATAAAACATATGTACATAATATTTTCAATCTTTTTTTCATAATCCTGCATCTCACTCCCCTAATACTTTATACAATATTACTGCAGCTTGTGCTCTTGTAGTGTCACCCTTCGGTACAAATCTTCCGTCTGTCATTCCCGAAACAATTCCTGCTCCGCAAAGCTGTCCGACACTTTCCTTGGCATATTCTGAAATATCATCAAAATCAGTAAACTGAACAGCAATATTTTTATTTAATATTTTTGTTGCAAAAACTCTGTGCACCATAACCGCCATATCTTCACGGGTGATTTTGAGTCCCGTTCCGAACAATCCATCGCCGATTCCTTCGGTAATACCGTTTATATATGCAATATTAACCATATCGTAATACCATGCGCCTGCCTCTACATCACGAAAATCAATACTTATATCAGACGCTTTCAGTTCCGCCGCTTTAACAAGCATTGTTATAAATTCTTCACGGGTTACAGAACGGTCAGGTTCAAATTTCCTTTCTCCGATACCGTTAATAATGTTTTTTGAATATAAGGCATTTATTGCCTCAGTTGCCCATGAAACAGAAGCAAGATCATCGAATGCCGAATCAGCAGCACCTAAACCTATGCTTGCAGGCGGTGTTGTCGTTACTGCGGCAAGACCGTCATTTGAACTTTTACCGCCTCCGGACGAATTATATCTGTTAGAAGTACCTCCGTTTGCACCACCCGAATAGTAGGAAGATGATGGCAGTGCTGTAGTCAAATGACTCATCAGTGTTTGAGATGTGTATGTATTATGAGGCAAAAGAAGTTCAGCAAGCTTCTCGCAAACCGCTCCGCTTTCCAAAAGTGTAAGCTTTGAAAAGCTCTTATATTTTTCTTCATTCTCAATTCCAAGTATTGCTTCATTATTGATGATAAGGTCTCTCAATCCGCTATGCTGTGCATAATTTATCGAATACAATATCTGCACCTTGAGATAAGCATTATCCATAATCTCTGCACTGCTGTACGGTCCGTTTTGTATCAATGCAGTACTAAGCCAAGTCTTTTTCCCTTCGTCAAGCCCCATAAAGTCATCAAAAGCAACAGCCATAAGAGATTTTATTGCATCTTCCCTTCCATTCTCTTTTATAAGCACCGCCAAAATGCCTTTATTCATAGCAGTAACAAAGCTTTCCTCCCCCATACCGGATGTAAGACTTCCGGACACCGTTTCAACAAGCTGTGGCATTTGCTCTGCCGTTAATGCGTCAACTCTTATTCCGATTTCTTTAAAGGTTTTATATCCCGCATCATTTTTATCAAGCATTGCGATGCGTTTTGCCTCTGCGTTTATAAAATCGCTAATTTCACTATTCTTTCCATTTTCCGAATAATAGTAAAAATTTTTAGAAGTACCTTCCGCACCCTTTACTCTTATGTATACTGTACAGTCGCCGTCGTTCCAGAGTGTTTTTTCTCCCTCGGTCTTAAAGGTTATGGCAAATTTTCTATCCTCTCCGGAAACAGTCTCACCAACAGCAGTTACATTTTCAGCGTTTTTTTGTGCCGCATTCGGAATGACAACTATGCCTACTCTCGCCAACTCCTTATCTGCAGTGCCTTCTATAATTACCGTTCCGTCCGCTATCCGAACATCGTCGACCGTACTTTCTGCCGAAACAGTGCAAAAATTCATTGCTAATAATACCAAGATTATCATTAATAATTTTTTCATACTAATCCTCCCGTTTCTTTTTTTATAATATTGTATATTATCCTTTTACACCACCAATATTTATGCCGTTCATAATGTGCTTATTAAATATCAGGAATATAATAAGCGGAGGAATCATACTCATCATAACCATTACCAGGTATATATCCTGCGATACCTGAGAACCGCTCATTTTTATGGAAAAGATAAGCTGACTTATTGTTTTAAGTGATTCATCCTTCAATAAAAGATACGGCATAAGAAAGTCTGACCACGAATCATTAAAGGTGAATATTCCGATTACAACCACAATGGGTATGCTGAGCGGCATTATTATCCTGAAAAATATTCCAAGTTCCTGACAGCCATCAATTTTTGCCGCTTCCACAAGCGATTCCGAAATCGAATCAAAAAAACTCTTAAACAAAAGTGCATAATAAGCATTTCCCAATGCGCCTAACCAGAAGTATGTAAAATTATTGGTAAAGTTGATATGTAAATACGGAAAGTCTACCGCCTGTAAATATCCGGCCACAAGACTCACACTTCCCGGCAACATCATAGACCACAGAAGTATTCTCATCATGCCGCCTGTTCCTTTTGGCTTAAGTCTTGACAAGACATATCCCGCAAGTCCTGTACCGACTATACAGAATATAATTCTTCCGGCAGCAATAATAAGTGTATTTCGAAGATATGAACCTAATTTCAACTGCTCCCAAGAAATCAAAATTTTTTCAGGCTGAAAAGTCTTTGGAATAATAGTCGGAGGGCTGCTATAAAATTCCGAAATATCCTTCAGGCTCGAAAACATAATCCATATAACCGGTAAAACACATATCAAAGCTAAAACAAGACATATCAAAAACATACACCAGTATAAAATCTGTGTTTTACGATTTTTTAATTCAATAGAAGAAATAATTCCGTTACTCTTTTTTGTGAATGCTCTCATTTTTAATTTTATCCTCCCATTAAATAATTAATATATTTCCAGTTTCTTTTCAATCCTGAAATAGAAAATATTCGCTATCATAAGTATGACAAAAGTTATTGTTCCCAGCGCAAGTGCTCTTTCTGTCTGGAAGTAATTAAACATATAATAATACGACTGTAGATTCAGGCTCAGCGATGCACCGTTAGGACCCCCGCCGGTCATCAGCATAGGTTCTGACTGTATTTGAAAAATACCTATGATTTGCTTTACAAACATCAAAAGTGCAATAGGTGCAAGATGCGGCAGCGTAATTGTTTTAGCTCTTTTTATTATGCCGGCACCGTCTATCCTTGCAGCTTCATAAAGCTCTTGATTTATTCCCTGAAGTGCCGCAAGATAGAATACAACCGTACTGCCAAACCCCCTCCACGTCATTGAAATTATAATAAGAGGGATAACAAGATTTTTATCCTGAAGCCATACCTGCGGTTCTCCGCCAAACATTAAAATCACCTGATTTAATACACCTGCCTGACCGGGCTGATAAAAAAAGTACCATATAAGCGAAGCCGCAAGACTCGGAACAATGCACGGCAGATACATCATCACTTTAAGAGTTCCTCGAAAATGTACCAATTCATTTACAATTACAGCCACAAATATAGGCACCCAAAAGCCTATAACAAGCGACCAAACTGTATACATCACCGTGTTAATCAAAGTTTTAATGAACGCAGTATCTCTGATAACGCTTATAAAATTATCAAGTCCCGCAAAGCCTATCGGTGAAAATCCCTTCATTTCACAGAATGAATATGACAGCCCTATTATAATCGGTCTTATTTGAAAAAAATACAGACCGAATATAAAGGGTACACATAAAATCCATGCTGCCATATCAACTTTTTTTAATCTGACCGGACTTTTGTTCAGTCCTCTGTTAAAATTTCGCTTTAACATCTTTGTCCCTTTCTTTATATAGTTGTCTGTAAAACGCCGGAACAAGGTATGCTGCAGCGTTTTAAGCATCAACTAAGCATTAAAATTTTATTTAATTTCATAATTATCAAAATGATTGTGTTGGAAATCCTTTTCTGCCTGTGCAACCAGTGCCGGAATATCTGCGTTTTTATTTACTAAAATTTCCTGCAAAATGCCGTCAATAGCTTTATATAACTCCTGAGCCTTATACGGTTCTTCAGCACGTATAATCATATCATCCGTAACCGCATTATACAAATCAGGATTTACATTCTGATAATCCGCATAAATTTTATTTATCTGTTTTTGTCTTTCTCCATCAAGCTTATACATCGGATATCCCATCCCTTTTGAAATTACCGGATATCCATTTTCAACACTGTTGGCAAGACTTTCTCTCAGAGACTTTTCTGCTGATTCTGTAATTACATTATCAATACCTTTAAATTTCAAATATCTAAGACAAGCGTCAATTTCCTCTTCAGTTGCATCAGGTTTGATAAACCATACCTCACCGCCTAAAAGCGCATAACGTCCTGCCGGGCCGGCCGGAGAAGCAAAATGTGCAATGTCATCCTTTGACATTTTATAAGTTGCAGTAAGTGCACCCGCCGGAGCAGACGCTATATTCATTGCTGAATTATATGTGCCAAACAGTTCCTGCACATTCACAGCAGAAAGGAAGGTGTTTTCAGGAAGAACATTATACTTCCACTTCATATCGTAAATCAGTTCAAATGCCTTTATAACTCCCTCATTATTAAAGATTGCATAAGGCTTGTCATCCCTTACCTCCATAAAGTTGCCGCCATACGACCATGCAATGTTCATAAAATTCCAGCCGCCATAGTTTTGAGTTGTAGGAATCGCAAAACCGGCTTTACCTGTCTTTTGCTTTATTGTAACAGCTGTCTTAACCAATTCATCCCATGTTTGCGGTACGATAGGCACCCCGTTTTCATCAAGAAGACCTGCTTCCTCAAAAAGCTTTCTGTTTACGTCGAGTCCCATCGTATATACCGAATTCGGTATGCCGTATATCTTGCCATCCTTTTTCATTAAATCAGCAATATTATCTTCAAACATTTCATCATAACCATATTTAGTTGCAGCCGCAGTTATGTCAGCAGCGTAGCCCGAATCAATAATTTTATCAATCTCGGTAAACCATGTTTTGTACAAGGTCGGGATTTTTCCGCTGTTTACCAAAGGCAAAAATGTATCGACAGAATATGCGTATTGATCTCCCTCAACAGCAACATCGGGATTAGCCTCCATGAACCGATCAAAGTCTGATTGCTGCAATTCTTGTGCAGTAGGATTTGCATTAGTCGGAAAATCGCTTACGGTGATATGTATTTTTCCGTCATCTGCAACCTCTTTCGCTGTCTGACCGCAACCGGCAAACATACCGGCCGACATAGTCATTGCTAAAATAAGTGCTATTTTTTTCATAAAAAGTCCTCCTTCTTTTTGTAAAACAACATTTTACAAATATATATTTTTCACTTTAATTATACTATTTTCATGTTTCTAATTCAATAGAATATGCTGCCTAAAATCTTTACTTTTCTATCATTTTATCTAAACTTTAATTCAAAAAAGCCTGTTTAGCATAATATTCGCCCACAGAATATTATGCTAAACAGGCCTTTCAGAAAAATCTTTAGTGTGTAATTCTCTTTATCTTGACAATAGCTCTTGTTCCGCCTCCCGGCTCCTCTTCATAATGTATTCCGCAATCACTTCCGTAATGAAGCTGTATGCGTTCATTTACATTAAATATTCCGTAGCCGGTTCTCTCACATTCGGCATCAAGCGGATTCTTTTTCATTCCTACACCGTTATCCGAGACCACAAAAACCAAAAAATCTCTGTCAGTATATGCATTTATACGGATTATACCCTTTCTCCCTATATTTTTAAACCCATGCTTTATGGAATTTTCAACCAATGGCTGGATTAAAATTTTAAGCATCGGAATATCCAAAATTTCAGCCGGAATATTATATAAAACATCGAATTTGTCCGGGAATCGCAACCGTTCAATTTCCACATAGCTTTGGGTATGCTTCATTTCATCACGGACAGTAACAACATCTTCTCCGCAATTAAGACTTATTCTGAAAAACTCCGATAACGCTATGCAGGCTTCGCTTATAGTTTTTTCATCATTTATAATAGCCATACTTCTTATAATGTTAATAGCATTATATGTAAAATGCGGATTTATCTGCGCCTGCAAAGCTGCAAGCTCCAATTTACGCTGCCTTTGTTTTTCTTCATCATTTTTTCTGATAAGTTCATCGATTTCGACAGTAAGTTCTTTAAATCTTTGCTCAAGCTCACCGATTTCATCATTTCTGTATTCAAATTCAATTTGTTCGCCGTCTATATATTTTGCCATCTGTTTTTTTAAATTTTCCGCTGACTTTATTAAATTCTCAGATATAAAATACGCTGCAATTATTACACCAAAACAGATACAAATGACCACACCTACAATGATACCAAAAAAGATTTTTAATGAATCATTTAAATGCTTATGCGAAATGACTGATATTATTTTCAGTTCTATGCCACCCAAATCCACCAAATACATATTATAAAACCTGTTTTTGTTTTCCTTATATATATTAAAGTAGCTTTCATCTGCAAAATTGCCGATCATATTTTTATCCGTTGCCGATAGAATAGTATTGTTATTTACAATAAAAAGTTTATCCTCATCAAGCACCAAATCCTCATATGCCGAGCTCACTTCTGCTTCTCTTACATAGAAAAGCACCTTTCCTGCTTCGACTCCCGTATAATAATTTATTAGCAACTTACCAAAGACAACAAATTGCTCACCGTCATTATTTTTTATGCTCTCATCACACAAATATAAATTATATTTTTCATTGCTTGTTATAAACTCTTCATCTACACGTCCGTTAAAGCTCTCTGTTTTTGATACACTGTACCTTTTCCCCGTCTTTGTTATTATATCTGCTTTTTCTACAATATCCATAATTTCAAGCTTTTCTCGTACTATCGAGCAAACAGCGTTTTCCTTTTCCTCCTCATTGAGTCTGCTATCCGAAATATATGAATAAATTTTCTGATCATTTATTATTTCCAGGCTTTGAATGTTGATACGTTTTGTAATGCTCTGTAAATTTGCTTTGCAGTATCTGCTGGACTCCGACATATACGAATCTAAATTATCTCTGTAAAATTGTATGATATATACATATGTAATCAAGCCTATCAGGCAAATTGTTAAGGTGGTAAAAATAACAATCAAAAAATATATACTGTTTCTTATCCGTGTTCGCCTTTTACTGCCAAACATTTATTTCAATCCCTTCATATACTTTTGAGGCGTTATACCCATAACTCGCTTAAATACTTGTCCAAAATAATTCGAATCAGCATATCCCACCCGTACACTCACCTCGGAAATTTTTAAATCTCCTCTTTTTAACAGCTCCACGGCTTTTTTTATGCGATATTCCGTAATGTAAGCATGAAGTGTCTGCCCTGTTTCATACTTAAAAAGCCTCATAAGATAACTCGGCGAAAAATATAGTTTTTCAGCAATATCCTCAACAGTAATCAAATTTGAATATTCTTTTTCTATAATATTGATTATTTTAGTCAAATTCTCACTTGAATTATTTTTATTCGTATACTTAAGCGCCTGTTTCATCTTGTCTTCAAACCATGTCTTTATGTCCGCAAGATTTTTACAGGTTCGTATTTCGGAAAATAAGTCAATCCTTTCTTCAAAGACATCAAAAATAGTGTTTGCATTTTTAGTTATATTTCGTATTATGCTTATAACAGCCTCTGCAACAACATTATAAAGTACCATTATTTCGACATACTGTATGCCGGTTATCCGTCCGAAATATTTATCAATACTTAACTGTACTGCCTCATAATCATTAGCAATACACGCTGTACATATTTCATCAAGCTCTTTTCTCGTCATGAAAATCCCTTGTGTTACATATGGTGTGATGCTTTCTTTGTTTATGACACTTCCTTTTCCCTGCCATGCCGTTGAACAAATCATTTCATTGGCTTCGTTATAAGCTTGAAGCATATACTGCGGATTCGAATATATTTTAGATATTCCGATCGATATTTTTGTCTTGTCGAATATCAGTTCAAACTGCTCCTGCAATGATAAAAATGCACCATTCAGTTTCATAATTATAGCTTCGTCTTCTTTTTGTTCATCAAAAAATTCGACAACAGCCCACTCGCAATTTGATATCTGAATTTGGACGCATCTTCCATTATATATTAATTCAAAATACTGAATAGCTACCTTAAGTGCGTTTTCGGCTTCTTTTTGTTCATCTTTTGTAAGTACGTAAAAGCTGTCAATAAAAACCTTTGCAACAACAAATCTTTGCGATGAATGTATACCAAATACGTTACAAATTTCGTTAAAATTATCAGCATCAACAAATGGATTCAAAAATAGCTCTTTGAAATAATTATCCCGAACAGCAATAAAATTTTTAGATATATCTTCAATCTCTTTTTTATTGCTTTCTATTCGCTCCTTAAAAATTAACAATATTCGTATAAGCTCGTTTTCATCAATAGGCTTTAAAAGGTAAAACTCCGCTCCGCTTTCATATGCTTTTTTTGCATACTCGAATTTTTCGTATGCACTTAGCACAATAACATTGCTGTTTGAATCATATCTATGAATTTCTTCAATTAAATTGAGACCATCTTCACCATCCATACATATATCTGTAATTATCACATCAGGATTGTACATCTTATACATGCTCAAAGCCTCTTTTGCATTCTGTGCCTGTGCCACAACTTTCATATCGTAATCCGACGAAACAATAATATGTTCAATAGCCTCTCTCGCCAGCTTTTCATCATCTACAATTAAAACTCGCATCTTACTTTCCTTTCATACGCAATCAATATCACCATTTATTGTTGATATACTCCTGCATTCTGTCCTTTAATTTTGAAATACCCTTGAAAATTCCATCAACAAATTTGCTGGCAACAAGTGTACACACAAAAAATTGTAAGAAAAAAACTAACATCACAACGTAAATCCATTTTGCCATTATCTTCTCAACCGGCACAGGAATATAATATTTCAGTTCTAAATCACTCTTCTCTGTTTCGTAATTTAATTCTAAATTGTGTCCGTATTTCTCTAAAGCAATTCTGTCTTTTACACCTACAGTATTCAGCCCGTCGCTCAATTGTAACCGGACGTTCTTTAAATATGTGTTATTCATAAAATCCTTCAGCAGGGGTTCAATTGAAGTTGCTATCGCAATTACCGATCCATCATTATTCCGTACAGCGTATATTAAGCTCTTGTATTCATCATTTACAAACCATTTACTCTTTGTAGTCCCATCAAACTCTTGCTGTATTTGGTCACGAAGTTTTTGAACAGGCAAAACAGCAAAGCCGTTATCATATGTAGCCGTACCAATCATTGTAATTACATATGAGATATTGATATCAGATAACCTTAACACCCTCATTTCATCATATATTTCCGCACGTTCTAATCCTGTACCATATTTACTCGAAAATCTATTTACACACCACTCTACACTGCTTAACTGCTGCTTGAAATTATTTCCAAACTGCATGCAAACATTATTTATTTTTTTTGAATATTCTGTATAAACGAACGAACGAATACAAAAAAACATAAGTGTTATGCATATACTTATACATACTGCAATTGTTCCGACAATCCAATAAAAGTATCTCTTTTCTTGCATTCCGCGCATTTTTTACGACTCCTTTTTCTCATAATACTGCAATTTCCCAACCATTTTTATTATATCATCCGAAACTTTTCTTGTCAACAGCAAATGCTATTCAAAATCTTGAATTTTCAAGACAATTTCAATTTAAAACGCTAATATTTTCTGTTTACGTCAAATTGAATTTGCACCAAACCAAACCAGTTATAAAGATATTGTTATTTGCCACACCAAAACAAAACCGCATAAGTTTCTGATAACTAAGCGGTTTTTATGAATGATATAATAATTCCGATAAAGCCTATGGAGTTTGTTATAGTATGGGTAAAATATCATAAATTAAAAATGAATGGTTTGTTAAAAAACGGGCAGCAATTATTAATAAGGAAATTTATCGAAAATAAGCCGTGTCTGTTTCCACAACACTAAAACTTGCTATCACCGGAATGAGACTCAGCTTAACACGATACCCATCTCTGCTCAATTTGCAGCGGATTATTGTAAAAATTCAATTTTGATAGTAATTTCATATTATTGATTTTGCAAGAATTTTCACGGCTTAAAACTTAATCTCTTTTATTTTTCCCGAAAACAACATAATTATTAATCCAAAAATAAGCTTGCATATTCCCGCAAAAGCCAAAATAGCATATGGATGCTGATCTATAAAAATCGAACACACATACGCACCCACAGCCATGCCGAATGTAACTATAATCTCCCGGGTGGTTGTAAATCGGCCGTAATTTTCGTAAGGAACAATATTCTTATAATAAATGAGAATATTTCGGTCTATACAGGAATTTCCTATAAGCATCAGAATGTATATAATATAAAAATACACGACATTCTTAAACAGTATCATTACAGTAAGCGAAACAGACGATATTATACTGCCGAGAATTATAAACTTGACAATATTATCTCGTCTTAAAAATTTTAAATATATTATTCCCACAATAAAGCTGCTGAGATTTACAGCAATAGCCATAAACGACAAAGCGCCACCACTGCTGCTTATTTCCGAAGCCATAACAGCAGGTACCATACCTATTATACCGTAGGCAATGCCCCTGAAAAGATTTGCCGAATTAGTAATAATACAATATGGTTTTTTCAACATAGAAATAAGCCCCAAAATATACCGTTTCCCACGTGTTTCGCCTATACTTTCACTTCCGTAATCATTCTCCTTCAACGAGCAGACGATTAACACAATTGTAACCGCAAAAACAATATTTATACTCATAAAAATCGTAATCAGATATCGAAAATCAATTACAAACCCCAGAAGCGTATATGCTCCGTTTACTAATATCCCCATGATAATTGATGGGATAATAATACCATTCTCCGCATCAACAATATTATTCATATTCAAAATCCTGTACGGCAGCTTTTCATATAACTGGCTAAATATAACCGCATATCCTTTTCTGGCACAAAACATTCCTGCCGCAATTGAAATTGCCACATCTCCGAGGTGCGCAAAACTCAAATTTACAAATAAAATAATACAGCAATAAATTACATTTGCAATACAGCAAATACAATAATCTCTTTTTATCTTAATAATTTTATCCAATATAAATACCAATAAAATATTCGCTAAAACACATATGATATTTCCGGCAAAGTTTAATGAACTTATTTTTGAGCCAGACATACCCCAATATTTCAAAAATGTAATAAATATTGCTCCGTTTATAAAAACATCTACTATGTTATTAAGAACAGTTATGCATATGTATTTTTTTTCATTACTCATTTCTGTATCCTCTCATTTCAAATAAAAATTATAAACTTTTATAACTTTGCATTTTGGAAAATTTTTCGGATTTTTGCTGCGGAGGATGCAGCAAGGCTTATCCGTTCGAATGATAATCCTCGCCATTTTAATACAGATTGAAGAATCGCACCGGCACAAAATAAAAGTACTGTTTCATACCATGCCCTACTCGTATAGTATCTTCTTGCATTTTCATCATACTACTCTTCTCTGATCGTTTTCAATTATAACATCCGGAACTTTTCTTGTCAACGGCAAATACCATTCAAAATCTTGAATTTTCAATACAATTTCAATTTAAAACGCTAATATTTTCTGTCTACGTCAAATTGAATTTGCGCCAAACCACAAATATCAGTTATAAAGGATATAGCACGGATTTTACGCCATGTCAAGGGCGGTCTCGCAAGAGACCGTGAATTTTACCCTTGTACATGGTGGAAAATTTGTGCTAAAAAAGCCGCCCGTCATACATGATCGACAACTCTCCGTAAACTTTACCCCAGTTTCTGAGCGGCATTGTCCATTTCTTTGTTGCCTCAAATGTTGGTGCTATACTAAAAAAGTAGACACAAATATGCAAAATATGGAGTCAAATTTGAGGTTTACACAAAATGAGGGATTGCCCCGACAAAGCCTGATTCCCTAAATAATTGTGCTTTTTTGTGTCTACTTACTTGACTATGGTTCAAATCTCAGCTCTGCAAAGAATATGGTGTTTCTCAATCCGCACTCGGAAAATGGATTAAGCAATACTCTACCGTTGAA
>CAKSSN010000021.1 GCA_934489015.1 uncultured Clostridia bacterium | reverse complement strand
CCTATAATATCCGGATTCGCTGATTTTCAAGACTTTACACATTAATTTTACTGTGTATCTATTTTTGTATTTCAAAACAAATGTATGCCTTTCAGCTGTTTTTACCTCTTCCGGTCTTTTGCGAAAAACCGAGAGCATCCTTTAATATTTCATTTGCCAGGCGAAGCTCTGCATTTTCACGTTCAAGCTCGCATATTTTGGCGTGAGCTTCGTTTTCTGTCAGAACCACAGTATGCTTTTTTGCATACTTACGAGCTTTTCTCCAATCCGCAAGCGTATAGTATTGCAATCCTAATTGCAGTGCTGCCTTCTTGACTCCTATTTCATCGGACAGTTTTAACGCTTCCTCTTTAAATTCCTTGCTGTACTTTGACATTTTCTTTCCCTCTTTCTGATTTATTATATCAGATTTTTGGGTGTTTGTCGACTCTATTTATATTATACCACTCCACAATATGACATATCACAAACATCACCGTCAAAAATATGCTTTTGAATTACTTTAAACTGTTCATCAAACAAGAATAATGAACGTCCGTTTTCCAATGCACCGCCGCGCAGTTTAGGCGGCTCATATCCTCCGACCCGGGCAAAATAATTATTTCCGTTCCAATCAACAACCGATAGACCGTTTTCGGTTAAAAACTTATAATTGCTTACGGGAATATCCGAATTATAATAGTTCGTCCCGTCGGCAGTTTTCTGCACTTGATTTGTGTCAAAGTCCATATGCAGATATTCTTTCCCCGTCCACAAATTTTCCGCCGTTTCGGCTTTGCCTATATCCTGCACATCTCCGCTTACAATCTCGTTTCCGCCGGATACAGCATAGCTTTTATTCTCATAAATATTTAACGGCAAGTATTCATTTCTGATAATGTTTCCTGTTGTATTGAAATTTATAGCTTCAAAATCATAGCCATTACTGCTGCAAAACGCTTTATTGAACGGTGCAAAACAGTAAATGCCGCCCAGTGTCTGCTGCATAACCTTATCGCCGAGCATTTTCGGAATATTAAGCTCGTGCTTTTCCCACACCGGATTAGAAAGAGTTATCGAATATGCCGTCACCGCATTGTTTTCATCATAATAGAGTATGTATTCATTATTGACACAAGCAAATAGTAGCAGCTTCTTATCCGTATTATTCTTATTCGGGATTTCGGGAAGTGCACTCCAATCCGTCAAATCCGAAGAATACAATATATTTGATACAAGCCCCTGTGCAAAATATATTCCGTTTTTATAATATACCTCCGGACTAAATGTGTATGACAGCTTTGACGAATCAGTCGCCTGTCCAAAGTTTATTTCTTCAAAATCCTCAAAATTGCTTGTAAGTCCGGTTACTCCGGAAACGGCACCGCCCGCAGCATTGTCACTTGCTTTTTTTATAATGTATTTTCCGTTTACACAGCGAAAGTCATTTCCCGCATCAAATTCACAAGGTTTTTTCTGCCACACAGTTCCGTCCGTTGATTTGTATACATTTCCGCTTGTAATGAATACAAAACTGCTGCCGTCCCAAATAACATTTTCAATATCTGTATAACATACATTTTTAATTTCCTGCCAATTCTGCAAATCGGGTGATACGCATATCATACCGGCTGTACCCACAAGCACATATGTGTTTCCGTTATATGCACACGATGTCGCTTTTGAATACTCTGTCCTTTCTGTTGTGTAGGATATGTCTGCCGCATTTGTACATATGTTAAACAGCATACATAATACCGCAATCAGGCATATGCTTATTCTCTTCACAGATGACCCCTCGCTTTCTTAATTTATTTTTATGGAATATTGTTATTATATTTTCCCGACTTGCAGTTCGCCGCCTGTATTTTTGCTGTTACATCCCATTTGGAAGTTCATATTATTCTTTTGCCGCAACAAAACGGGTTCAATCATACTTCGCCCTACATATTAAACTGTCAGCTATGACAATATGCATTTCTCCAAACACTTTTAAATATTACATATATAATACCATTTATTCAATGACGTAACGCATGAACCAATCAACAAAGCGTATGTACTCCCAATCAAAGAAATCATCAAAAATGAGTAGGCAAATAAAGATTAAAACGATTGATGAATACATAAAAATCCCATATCGCATGAAAATTGCAGAAGACGCCGCAGAGGGTGGCTATGTTGCATCCTATCCTTCTTTAAAAGGATGTATTACTTGCCGCTCAACAATTGAAGCAGCGCTTAAAGACAGTTACGATATTCCTGCTCGCATTTTTTTCGGAGAAATACCGTAATGCTTTTTAAATACACGCAAAAAGTAATTATAGTCCGAGAATCCGACTTTGTCAGATATTTCCGAAATTGACATAGCTGTATTTATAAGTAATTCTCTTGCCTTGTCAAGTCGTTTGATTTTTATAAACGAAGCAATTCCGCCGTTTGTGTATTGCTTCGTTTCTTCGTACAACTGTGTACGGTTTATATTTAAAACACTGCATATGTCATCAACACAAATAGGCTCGCTTATGTGAATATCCACATAATTGGAAATGATTTCGATTATGTGTTTGTTTTTAGGTCGTATCATTTCCTTAAGCATTATATAGCTTGTACAAGCATCAAGTATTTTTGCGGCAGCAAGTATCTGTTTTGAATTTTTGTATTTAATTTTTCTTGCTTCATTGGGAGCAGGGGCAGAGATATGGTATTTTTTGCATAGCTCATTTACAAAATCATAAACGGAGTCCTTATCCTTAATATCTGTAATCTGACCAAACATAATGTAGCCTATAATAGCGTTATTTTGCATAATCGGTGCAGTAGCTTCTATAAGACCGGCATGGCACTTATAAATACACAGAGAATGGGTTTTGCGGCATTTCTCAAATGAAAATTTATCACTTTCTTTACACAAAGCATCAAATTTTTTATCAGTACGTAAAAGAGAACAAAACGAAACTTCATTTGAAGGGAATGAAAGAATTTCGTTAAATTCGCTGTCAAACAGTACAATTCGTATTCCTGTGAGGGTATAAAAATTTTCCATCAGTTCAGGCAAATCATTATTATAAAAAAAGGACGGCATAAACATTCAACCTTTCGGACAAAATTACAGTTTTTCGTATGTTATTAACTATAATTATAACACAAATTATGATATAATCAAGAGGTAAATTAAAAAAATCTTAAGAATGGAGAAATTTTATATGAAATTCGCATTGTATTTCGGAAACAGAGGATTTTTCCCGGCAAGTCTTATCGCCGGAGCAAGAGAAGAAATGGTGAAAGCCGTTACAGATGCAGGCTACGATTACATAATCGCACCCGAGGAATTGACTCGTTATGGCGCTGTTGAAACACGTCAGAAGGGCTGGAAGTATGCCGAGTGGCTGAAAGCGCATGAGGGCGAATATAACGGAGTTATTATGTCATTGCCGAATTTCAGCGATGAAAACGGTGCGAATGCGGCAATGAAAGCCGATGTGAAAAATGCGATAGAGGTATTTTGCGGAGAATAAGAAAATGAAATGTTTGAATTTTTATAAAAACGGAATATATCTGCAATTTTGTATTGATGATGAGAACAGGCTTCTGATAAATCATATAGGCACTGAAAAAGGAAATTTGACAGGAAACAGTTTTTTTACTCCGACAGAAGTATTTGTTACGGGAGAAAATCCTAATGATCATCATGGTGCAAAGCATACGGGAAACAATCTTTTAAAATATGAATCATATTATGAAAACGAAAATGAGCTTGTGTTTGTGATGAACAACGGTAAAATTCGGGTAACACAGCATTATGACTTTTTTAAAAATGTAAAAGTTGTACGTTCGTATGCGGAAATAGAAAATATTTCAAAGGAAAAGACGGGACTTGAGTATGCCGCTTCTTTTTGCCTGTACGGCTTTGACATAAATAAGCTGTGGCTGTGTCATAACGCATGGTGCAGAGAATTGCAGTGGCAAACATATTCACCGCGTGAGTTGGGATATAATCATATAAGCAATTTCTCTACAAAACGTATTGCCGTATCAAACACGGGAACATGGTCAACAAAAGAATACATGCCTATGGGAATTATAGAGAATAAGAGCGAATGTATTTTTTGGCAGATAGAAAACAACGGTTCATGGAATTTTGAGATTAGCGACATACAAAATCAGAATTATCTCAAACTGTCGGGTCCGTCCGAACAGGAGAACGGCTGGTGGAAAGAATTGAATCCGGGTGAAATTTTTGAAACTATAAAAGCTGCAATCGGTTTTGAAAAAAATATAAACGGCGTGTTTGGCGAAATGACAAAGTATCGGCGAACTCTTGCATACCGAAGTGAAAAAGATGCCGGACTCCCTGTGGTTTTTAATGACTATATGATGTGCCTGAATGCAGACCCCGCAACCGAGAAGGAATTAGCGGTAATTGATGCGGCGGCGAAAGTCGGTGCGGAGATATATTGTATGGACGCAGGCTGGTATGCAGACGGAACATGGTGGGAAACTGTCGGAGAATGGAAAGTTTGTGAAGGCCGATTCAAAAACGGTATGGGTGAGGTTTTTGATTATATAAGACAAAAGGGTATGAAACCCGGAATATGGCTTGAGCCGGAGGTTATGGGAATTAATTGTCCGATACTTTATAAATTTACCGATGACTGTTTCTTTACGAGGCATGGGAAAAAGGTTATTGACCACGGAAGGTACCATTTTGATTTCAGAAAAAAAAAAGTGACGGACTTTTTGAATGGTGTTGTTGACGGACTTATAAACGATTACGGAATAGAGTATTTTAAATTCGATTACAATATTGACGGCGGTGTCGGAACCGAAATTGACAGCGACAGCTTCGGTGAGGGACTTATGGAACACTGCAATGCGTATCTTAATTGGGTTGACGGACTGTATTCAAGGCATCCGGGACTTATTATAGAAAACTGCGCAAGCGGCGGTATGAGAATGGATTATAAATCACTTTCTCATTTTTCAATGCAGTCGTTAAGTGACGCAGCAGCTTATGATAAGACAGCGGTAATTTCGGCAATGTCGGGTACGGCAGTCATTCCCGAACAGGCGCTGGTATGGGTAGTGCCTATGAGAACGGATACGTTAGATGAAGTTGTTTTGAACATGGTAAACGCAATGTTTTTACGTCCGGTTATTTCGGGCGAAACACATCTTTTATCAGATGAGCAATTCGAAGTGCTGAAAAACGGTATTGATTTTTACAAATCAATACGAAAGGAAATTCCAAAGCTTATTCCGTTCTATCCGTTGGGAACAGCGCAGTTCGGTGATGATTGGGTTGTATGCGGATTCAGCGGAGAAAAGTTTGATTATATCTGCGTAAAAAGGCTTGGCGATTCGGAAAGCGTTGAAATACCGATTAATTGCTGCAAATACGGAAATATAGAACTGATGTATCCCCAAACAAATAATTGTACGATTAAAACGGATAAAAATTTGTATATTTCTTTGCCATGCAATTCAGGGGCAGTAATTAGGGTGGCAAAGCATCATCAAACTGCCGACATTTCGCCAAATTGTGTGTAGGGGGCAAATCCACTCACAGCTTGAAATATTCTTTGCCGATAGATTACCTGGGTAGCATAAAATTACCGACAAGTCAAGGGTAAATGCACGCCCTCTTACGAGGGCGCCCTTGACATGCCGTCAATTTTGTGCTATATTATAACTATGGGCTGTAAGCCTAAATCCGGCTTTCAGCCCATAAAAAACTACATAGATTATATCATCATTTTGGAGCAGAATTTGAGGTTTACACAAAATGTGGGATAGTCCCGACCGAACCATAAAATATCCGTTGCGGAGGGAATTACACTTGCAGAAAAGCTGTTCGGCGATACGTCTGCACTGCCCGATGATTGGCAGGATTGGTTTTCTGTTCAATGCGGCTGGGACAACCATATTGGTAAAAACCGTTATCCGTTCGGCATAATTTTATATCCCTCCGCTTCAAAAGCCTTGTATGGTTCTATTTTCACTGTTTTTACATCTTTTTCTCCGATATTGCAACATCTTATGTATGAGCTTAACTTATTATATCCGTCCTCCCAAGCATAAAATGTAAGAGGCTCTTCCGATACTAAATGGGCAAAAACCCCGTTTCTGCGCATCGCAACCTCCTCATAATACAAGTGGTCTGCATGAGAATGTGTGATTATACAGGTCTTTACCTTATTCAGTGGTATATTATGAATTAGATAATGCATATACGTATCTGCCGGAAAGTCAATCAAAATCGTATCATCTATTATCGCCTGACTTCTCGTTCTTATATTTCTTCCACCCAATTCACGTGACCTCTTGCAGTTTTCACACTCACAAAATACCGCCGGAATTCCCTCAGCTGTTGCCGTTCCTAAATATTTTATTTTCATACATATTCCTTCTTATGCTTTAAGTTTTACATCGTTTTTACAATATCGTTTTCATATTTATGTATCTACGGCAATTCGATTTTATAATTTATTTCACTTGTTGTTTCAACTTTTAAACTTGTATCTTCCTGTTTTTTTGCCATATAATTTCTATCTTTCCGTAAATTGTTTTGCACCTTTCTATTAATTTTTATTAGCCATATGCAAAACTCCAACGGTCAATATACACTCTTCCGCATCAGGGAATTTGTTTGTATAATTCTCTGTATGCAGATGGAGATATTGTTGTATACTTTTTAAATATTCTTATAAAGTATGAACTTGAGTTAAATCCGCATTTTGTACTTATGTATGAAATTTTCCAATCCGTTTCTGTCAGCAGTTTTTTTGATTTATCTATCCGATATTCCGCTAAATGAGATGAAAATGTTTTCCCAAAAAGCTTTTGAAATTTATGTCCAACATAATGTGGCGTTAAATTCAGCTGTTCTGCAATCATATTAAGGTCAAAATCAGGGTTTTGATATTCTCTTTCAATCATGCTGAGAACAAGTTGCAAAAATGAAATTTCACTGCTTTGAGACGGAGTTTCAAAAAGCGGTATTATTGTTGCAATTAGATTGATACATTTGTCAATAGTTTCACATTCGGTTATTTGATGAATAAACTCAAAGCTTAGGATGTTATTTTTTTTGTTATTTTTAAAATACTCTGACGATTTTATTATCGAAAAGGTCAGTTGGGTGATGTGCTCTCTTGCACATGCTACATTGCATCCGTGAATAATCTTTATAAATTGCTCTATGTAATTATAGCACTCGTCAAATTTATTTGCATCAAGTGCAGATATTATTTTATTTTCAATATCTGTCGGATACTCTTTACTTTCGCTTTCGGAATCTTCGGTGCTTATAATTGAGTTAAAGCCTGTGAAAAAACGCTGCTCCCTTCTCATATAAGCACTTCTGCATAAATCGGTTATTTGTTCATAACCGGTTGCTTCATCACTTATTGCACAGGTAAGTGTCAGATTTAATGCATTTTTTGCGTATTCCTGAATTTCAATCAGAGATTTAACAAATGAGCTTAAAGGATTTTCCGAGGCAATAATCATTCCTATGCAGTCCGGGTGCGGTCTGGTAATTACGGGGTTAAGTTCGGATGCTTTTTCAAGGCAAAATGCCTTAAGTTGTGAAAATATATGCGAAATATCAGCCGGCGTGTTTTCGCACTGAATTGTAGAGAAATTATCCAGCTGCAGAATAACTGCTCTGAAGTAATTGTAATCTGCATATTTATTTTCAAGAGCACCATAGTCCTCGGCAGTAAGAAACTCTCCGATAAAAGCGTGGTTAAGCGCCATTGCTACAAGTTTTGATGCATTTGCCTTTGTATCGTATATAGCTTTTCCAAATTGTCTTTTGAAAACATGTTCCGAAAAACAAAAGAAAAATATACACATAAGCATTGATAAGGTTAGGAGCATATATAAAACTTTACTTATTTTGTTAAGTGTTGATGAAAAATAGTCATTCATCAAAGATTTTGGTATCTCAGATATAACGGAATAGTTTGCGGATTTTTTAAAAACGTACAAAATATTATTAACCCACATATAGCCATTTGTCATGTTGTTACTCTTGAAGCTTTCACTTATCTGAGAAATATTTTCGGCGTTATCACTGTTATCAGATGAGTAGATTATGGTATCATTCCCCAAAATATATATGGGATATTTCTCATCGCTTGAATATATTTCTTCAAAAAAGTTTTGAGATAGAACAAAAACCGTGATAAATCCGTTGTATGTATTTGTTGTATATGTAATATATTCCGTATCATCAGACTTGCTGCAATAGAAGCTTAATCCATTATTGTATTCCTCTATTACATTTTCCAAAACAGCTATATCAAATCCGGCTGCTTCAGAATGTAAAAAGCTGTTTTGGCGTTTGTCATATATACCTATATATTTGCAGTTTACGAGTGATTTATAATAGTCTGTATAATTTATATATGCAGGTATGCTTGATCTTAGATTTTTACTTTCATACAATTCTTTAAATTCATTCGTTTTCGTAATCTGATTTGAAAACTTGTTCAGTTGATTAACTGAAAATGTAAGATTTGAAATTGTTTTATCCTGAACGCTGTGTATTGAATCGATATATATATCTGAAAGAAGCTTCTTTGAATCGGAGATATACAGTTTTTTTGCTATAAATGTAAACAAAATAAGTATCACCAAAACAATTGATGTTAATATTCCGATGAAAAGTGTGCTTTGTTTATTATGTACTTTAAAAAGCATAAACCCCTCCGTCCTATTTGAAAAAATAGAAAAATCTTACTTTATCCAAATCCGTTTTTTAGATGCTTGTATAAACTATGTATATATTATAGCATTAAATCAAAAATATTTCAAGAGATTTTTGTTGAAAAAATTAAGGAAATCCGTAAAGTGGTCAAATTTTTCAACAAATGAACTATTTTTATTATTGAATTGGCGAGAGTTTTATGATAATATAAATGTGCGGAATTTACCTAAGTTATACAGGGAGGATGTAATGTAAATATGAACAAAAAGTTTTTTGCGGCAGTAATTACTGCGGTTGCCGTATTTTCGCAGATGATAATTTCCGTATATGCGGAGTCAAATGTGTTTGACTATACTGCCGGAGCAAGAGAGTATAGTGTAAATGTTGATGATTTCAACGGTGATGCGGAAATTCTTGGAGACGGAATAATGCTTTCGGAGAATGGGAGTGTAATGTACGAAATATTTTTACCGTTTGACAGCAGCAGTGTAAGTATAGAATACAGATGCAGCGAAAATTCTGTTCTTAAGCTTTCGGCAAACGATATTGAGTATACACTGCCTGTTATTTCTAATGAGAACAAGACCGATATTTCATTTAAAAGTCCGCTGAGAGCAGGTGAAATATCGCTCAGAATCAATGTCGAAAGGCAAACGGTAGTAAAAAATCTGACATTTAATAAGGTATCGAAAAAAACAGCTATGATATTGGGGTTTTCAGAAAATGAACTTGAAGAAACATCATACAGTGAATATGAAAATGATTTGCAAAGTACAATTGTGCTTAATACAGATTCACCTGTAATTAAAGTCGGAAATGCAAAAAGATATATTGATTACGATGATACAAAAGCCAAACCTGTTAGCTTAG
This sequence comes from uncultured Clostridia bacterium, assembly GCA_934489015.1. Taxonomy (GTDB): domain Bacteria; phylum Bacillota; class Clostridia; order UBA1381; family UBA1381; genus RGIG9115. The sequence continues at coordinate 35,929 of CAKSSN010000021.1, read as the reverse complement.
GTGAAAGAATATATATTCCGGTAATAACATTGGCACGGGCTTTTGGATATTATGTGGAATGTGATGAAAAAAACAATTGGCTTTTGCTTAGAAATGATACATACGAATATATATTAAAAAATTCTGAAAGCTATTTAAAACGTGGCGGAGAAAAGTATAAAACCGAAGAGAATGTTATTATAACGGAAAACGAAAAATATTATGCTCCAATAGAATATTTTGCCGAAAAGTCGGGATTCACATATATAAAAAGCGGTAATTATGCAGTCATAGGTTATAAAAGCCTTGTAAAAAAGGCAATAGAGCAGCATATGACAGAAATAGAAAATGAATTTTCGGAATATATCAAGGCTTCGGGAATATCAAATATATATCATGTTTCGAAGTCAGAAAACGCAAGTGACAGTGGCACCGGAGATGAGCTGCATCCGTTTTTTACACTTAATAAAGCGGCGAGTGTTGCAAGAGCAGGAGATACTGTTATAGTGCATAATGGAATATACAGAGAAACATTAAGACCGTCAGCAAGCGGAACTGCCGGAAATCCAATAACATTTAAAGCAGCTGACGGTGAAAAACCTGTTATATCGACACTTGAGCCCATAGGTGAGCCGGACGAAACCGAAGGATATATGTCGGTATATACACCGGGGTGGGATTTGGGAGAAGGAAGAAATCTTGTTTTTTATGACGGTGAAGCAATTGCAGAGGCAAGGCATCCGAATAGTAACACAGTCGGAAAGAATTATTTGGATGATTTAAATCTTTCATCTTTGTGGCAAACTATGGGGAATATATCTGTGCAAAAGGGTATGACGGCGATAAGTAATACTGATTTAAATCAACCGGAAAATTTTTGGAACGGAGCAACGCTTATATCATTTAATGGCAGAGCGTGGTCGCTTGCAGCGTCAAAAATAGAAAAAAGTGAGCCCGGAAGGCTTACGCTGACAGAGGCTTGTGAAAGGTTTTGGTTTGACGATGAGCCGAGGGACGGGGATTGGGCATATATAACGAATACAAAAAATGCGATAGATGTACCCGGCGAATGGTTTTGGGGGAGAGATAAAAAGCTGTATATTTATCTCCCCGATAATATACCGGCAGATAAGCTTGAGGGGAAAAAGCGTCAGTCGACAGTAAATTTAAAAAATAGAAAATATATAAATATAGAAAATATTGATACAATCGGTGGAGGAATGATACTTTCCGGAACTCAAATGTGCGTAATAAACGGAGGGGAGCATAAATATGTAGGTCATTATACATATACAAGGGATCAGCAATACGGATATATTTCCGATGCAAATAAATTTAATCTGACCGGACCGCCGCAAAACGGAGAGCTGGGAATATATATGGGCGGTGACAGTGATGCTGTTATTAATGCGCATATTGCCTACAGTGCAGGCAGCGGAATATATGCTACGGGTAAATACGGATATATAGAAAACAATCTTATTGAAGATTGTGGTTATATGGGCGGTTATATGGGCGGAATTTTTATGACAGCAACCGGGGTCAGTAATTCTAAAGAAAATGTATCAAGGCAAAGAGGCGGGTTCGGGATTTATAATAACACCGTAAGACGTGCCGGAAGAGCGGTGTTTGAAATAGCATCTATCGAAAATCCGTGGTGGAATGCGTATGGGCAGGAGCCGTACATTGCGAGTGAAATTGCATATAACGATTTTTCGGACAGTTCAATAGCAGCACGTGATACCGGAGTGGTGTATATGCATGGGACGAGGCTGGGAACAGATAGAAAACATTTTAAATTTCATGATAATACGGTATGGGATTCGTGGTCGTGTGACAAATCGAATATGGGAATATATTTTGATAATTGCACGCAACAAGGTGAAGTATACAATAATATAGTTTTTTATACAAATAAAAATATTCCGTATACCGGAGGGGAAGTATTTGTACAGACAAACGGCGGGTTTAAGAATAGTTTTGCATCGATAGATGATATGAATAATACAAAGCTTGGATATCTTCCGGGAGGCAAGAAAGATCTTACAAAAAATGATTTTCCCGAGGGAAAGCGTTTTGTAAGCGGATGCAATCCTGACTTTGATAAGAGTATGGATGAATTTAATCCGGACGGTTATGAGTATAGTATGAATAAAGCGGAAGTGAAAGGAGCCGCATGCGAGGACGGGTTTATTGTAATGGAGAATGATGAAAGCCAAATAAGACTGCCGGATATAGATTTTGGTGATAATATGAACGCTGTAAGAATATCATACAGTGGTGATTGTTACAGCATTCCTTCTGCCTTTGAGATAGCTTTTGGTGAAAGCTATGAGAAATCAGAAAAAAAGGGAGTAATGCTTAAAACGACATCTGTAAATAAAAATCAAACTGACAGTGATACGTTTGTATTGCCTGTAAAGGGAGGAGTTCACAATATTTATATAACAAAAAAAGGCGGAGCGGCGGTAAAAATAAAATCTGTTCAGCCGATTTTGACCGATTCAAGCGAATATGAGGCATATGCAAACTCAACCGTTTATGCAGCAAATTACGCATCTGTTTCGGGGGAAAGAGAAAATTTCGGAACACTTTACGGTGAAAAATGTGATGTCAAGAAAATGCTTGTGAATAACACATACGGAGGAACAGTTTTAAAATATGAAAATGTTTATGTCCCGGAAGCGTCCGATTATCTGACATTTTCGGCAGGAACCACGAAGGAGTATTCGGGAAGCGTTATCAAAGTACATATAGATGATATCTTAAATGAACCTATAGGTGCGGTGGAAATAAACAAGGATACCTGGAAGAATTTCACTCCACAGATTATAAAACTTAAAAATACCCTTGATTGCGGAATATATACGGTATGGCTTGAATTTTGCGGAAGCTCTTATACAAGTGATTTTTGGTGGTTTTCATTTGTTTCGGAGTATGATAAGTTTGCGTTTCCGGATTGCGACAGATATGTGAATGCAATTTTGTATTCAAATACAAATTCGAGTGAGGTGAATTTGGCGCAAAATTATATAGGAAGCCTTGACAGCAATGTGTATGTAGTATACAACAATGTAGACTTTGGAGAAAAAACGGATAAATTGCGTGTAAAAATGGGAGTTTCTCCGAACTATGAGGGGGCAATAGTGAGAATATGGAGACTCAATTCATACAACGATGAAGCAATTAGTGTAAAAAATGGAAATATAAATTCGGAATTTGCCGAGCAAATAGCGGAATTTACGGCTACCTCTACCGGTGGATTTATACAGTGGGGTGACTTTGATGTAGGTTTAAGCAAAGAAATGAGTGGGAAAAATACTGTAGTTTTTACATTTTCAAAAAATGCATCCGGGTGTTTTAAGGGATTTTTGCCATATAGCACAAAAATGCGCAGCGCATATAAAACACTTAACATGGAAAATGCAGATATTGTAAAGCCGAACGGAACCGGGGGATGGCTTGAAACGTATTATAAGCAGGACGAGGAGGGACAGTGGTGTATAGGTGAGACAAATGCATATGCTGTATTTCGAGATGTGGATTTTACGAATGATGAGCCGTTCAGTATATATTTTGAATATGCATATAGAAATAGTGTAATGCCGCATTTTGTTGTGTGGCAGGCGGATGAGCTTTCGGACGAAAATGCCGTTATAGACAGTGTTGGTTCGGGGGAGATTTATGTCACGGGAGCGGATGGCAAGCAATATTATCATAATCTTGGAACGACAAGCGGTATTTTGGCAACCGGAAGACCCGAAATTTGTTCTGCATGGAAAAGGAGCGTTTCAAAAACGCTTAGGCTTCCGGTTGTAAATTCTGTAAAAGGAAAGCATACAATTATAGTTGCAATATTTGATAATCCAGCTTTTTTGTACAATATACGTTTTTCAAAGGAGCCTATAAAAAAATACGCATATACAGATACGCTTGGAATAGGAAACTATGAAAGAGCAAACGGAGTAGGAATAAATAAGGCTCGCAGCAGCTTTACATCGCTTGATGCAGGTGATGAAATTTTGTGGAAAAATGTAGATTTCGGAAGCAGCGAGGAAAACGTAATGGTACGCCTTACAGCAGCTATGCCGGCAGAATATGCCGGAAGACCAATGACTGTTATGATTGACGGAAAAGAGGCGGCACGTTTTGTTTTAGAAGATACCGGCGGATGGTTTGAATTTGAAGAATTTGAAAAGGAGCTTAATTTTAAAGTAAGCGGAGTGCATGATGTTTCAATGAAGTTTTATGCCGTGGGAACTGGCACGGTTAAGAGTCTTGCGTTTGAAAGGCATGGATATTCGGTGAATGTAAAGAATAGTGACGGAGTTTTCACAGCCGAAATTTTTAATAACTCTCTCTCGGGTGCAGCGCTTGACATTGACGAAAACAGCGATTTCTATGTCGGAATATATGAGGGAAGTGGAAATAATGTTCGTCTTTGCGAGCTTTATAAGGCGAAAGAAATATCAAGTGAATATATAAAGGCGGAGTTTGATTCAAGCCGAATTAACAATGATTGTACGGTTAAGCTGTTCCTGCTTGACAGAAATACACTAAAGCCGCTTGCAGTATTTTCAGCTTATAAAATGTCTGAAATATCAACAGCGACATCGAAGTAACAAATATTATCGGGCGAGTTAAACTGCCCGATATTTTGTTATGCTTGCATAACGATTTTTGCATTCGTATGTTTTGAGATTTGTGAGGATGCATTTTCATTTGTACAATTAAAATTTATTGATTTTATGCGCTTTTTATACTTTTGTTTAAAAAATAGGCTATAGTTGAACAATTTCGGTATTTGAACAAAATATGCAGTTTAGTCAACATTTCCACAGTATTTATTATTGACAATATACTAACTGTTTGGTAAAATGAATTTATAGAAAAGCCGCTTACACGGCAAAAAGCATTGGAGGAATTTTGGCAGATGGAACTGAAAAAAGAAATTGCAAAAAAGGAAAAGAAGCGAAATGTTATGCGTAGTGAAAATGGTGAGCTTTTTCTGCTTCAGCTTCCGGCAATTATATATGTATTTATATTTTGCTATCTTCCGATGGTCGGACTTATAATTGCATTTAAGGATTATAAATTTGACCTCGGGATTTTCGGAAGCAAATGGAACGGAATAAACAACTTTAAATATCTGTTCGGTTCACAGACATTTTATACGCTTGTAAGAAATACTATCGGCTATAACTTTGCATCAATATTCATAGGAATGGCGGTGAGTGCTGTTTTAGCGCTTATGCTGGAGTTGCTTACATCGAAGATTGCGATAAAAATATATCAAAGCAGTATGTTTTTACCGGTGTTTCTTTCGTGGGTTGTTGTATCTTACATATCGTATGCACTTTTTGCGGTGGATACCGGAATGATTAACAATATCTTAAAGCATTTCGGACATGACGGAATATCATTTTATTCCGAAATAAAATACTGGCCGTTTATACTTATATTTTTTGGAGTGTGGAAGAGTTTCGGACAAACAACGCTCATTTATTACGGAACACTGCTGAGTGTTGACCGGGAAATAATAGAGGCTGCAACCATTGACGGCTGCGGATATATAAAAAGAATTATTTATATAATGCTTCCGCATCTTAAGCAGACTATGATTATGATGTTTATTTTGTCAATAGGCGGAATATTCAGATCTGATTTTGGCTTGTTTTTCTATTTGCCGAGGGATACGGGTGCGCTTTATGGAGTTACGGACGTGCTTGATACATATATTATGAGGTCTCTCAGATTTTCGGCAAACGTAGGAATGTCGTCTGCTGCAGGATTTTTGCAGTCGGTAGTCGGATTTATTACAGTTGTAACGGTGAATAAGATAGTAAATAAAATAGACAGCGAAAGTGCTATATATTAAACGAGGTAGGGAACATGGTAGAAAATAAAAGACAAAAAATTATATGCAGCGTTATAGCATATGTTTTGCTTACTGCGGCAATGCTTGCTTGTTTGCTGCCGCTTCTTATGATAATTTCCGCTTCATTTTCAACCGAAACGGAGCTTTTAAAAACAGGTTATGGGTTTTTTCCGAAGGGTTTTACTATGAATGCATATAAAAGTGTGTGTGCAAATTCGTCAACACTTATAAGTTCGTATAAGGTAACAATATTTACAACAATAGTCGGAACGGCATTAAATGTGCTTATAACATCTATGGCGGCATATCCGCTTTCGAGGAGCAATTATAAGCTGAGAAGAGGAATAAGCTTTTATATGTATTTTACAATGTTGTTTTCAGGAGGTGCAATTCCGAGTTATCTGCTGATATCTCAGTATCTGCATCTTTCAAATAATATTCTGGTGCTTATTCTTCCGCTTTGTTTCAGTGTGTGGAATTGCTTTATACTTCGTACTTATTTTTCAAAGATACCGCAGGCTCTTATTGAAGCGGCAAAAATTGATGGTCTTAGTGAAATAGGAATTTTCTTCAGAATGATAATTCCGCTGAGCTGTACGGGAATTGCAACAATAGCGGTTCTCGTTGCAATGGGATATTGGAATGAGTGGTATAACTGTCTTATGTATATGACAGATGAGCAAACAATAACGCTTCAATATTTCCTTTACAGAACTATGAGCAATATAGAGGCAATGCTCAAAAACAAGGATATAGGAATTGTAAATCTTTCGGAGGTTCCGAGTGAAACGGCGAGAATGGCAATGTGCGTGCTTGCAACAGGACCGATGGTATTCATATTTATGTTTTTCCAAAAGTACTTTGCAAAGGGAATAAATGTGGGAAGCGTAAAGGGGTAAATATAATTATTAATCGTATTATGAAGTATAATAAATAAAGAAGGAGACGAAAAATCATGAAATTAAAAAAAATAGTAAAGGTAGGAATTTTGATTGCGGTAATAGGCCTTTCCTCGGCTTGCGAAAATAAGCCACAGCAGAGCTCAAACAGCGGTGTATCAGAGGTAAAATGGTATATACCAACTGTTATGGAGGGAAAGGACAAAAAAGAGGTGCTTGATAAGGTTAATCAAATGATGAGTGATAAATACGGAGTGAAGCTCAATATGGTTATGATAGATGCCGGAAATTACAGCCAGAAGCTGCAGGTTATTAATGCCGGACGTGAAAAATATGACCTTGCATTTACCTGCAACTGGACAAATGATTATTATACAAATGTGGCAAATAATGCACTTATGGATATTACGGAGCTTTTGCCTAAGTATGCGCCGAAAACATATGAAGCAACGGACAAGAATGTTTGGGACGCTACAAAGGTAAACGGAAAAATATATGCTGTTCCGAACTGGCAGATTCAGGCAAAGTCAGCCTGCGTAAATATTCGTAAGGAATATCTTGATAAAACGGGATTTTCAATTGACGATATAAATACTCTTGATAGCATAGAGGCATACCTCACAAAGCTTCACGAGGTTAAGCCTGACTGCAACATTCTTGGAAATATGTGGAATTATTATAAATACTTCTACGGAATGGAGCCGATAGTGAGCGAAAATCTTCCGACGGCAATTTATTTTGATAAGGATGGGGCTCCTAAAATTTTTAATCAGTATGAAACGGATGAATACAGGCAGTATGCTGAGAAGATGTATTCGTGGGTACAAAAAGGACTTGTTACGGATAAGTATGATCCGCAGATAGACGCCGGAAAGCTTGGAAGGTCGCCGCTCGGAGTTTTTCTTTATAAGCCGGGAACTGCTGAGGATTATTCAAGACAGTACGGTGCAGAAGTGGTTTCAAAGCCGATTTCGAAGGGCGTTCTTGCCGGAAGCGGAATACTTGCTACCATGACGGGTGTAAGCTCAACCTGCGATCAGCCGGAAAAGGCACTCCGGGTTATCGAAATAATGAATACGGATAAGGATATATACAGAACTCTTTGCTGGGGAATAGAGGGCAGACACTATGAGAAAACAAGTGAAAATCAAATCAAGCTTGTGGAAAATTCGGGATATGACAGAATATCCGATTGGATGCTCGGCTCTGTTATGAATTCATTTGTAATGAGCGACCAGGCTCCCGATCTCTATGAGCAAACAAAGAAATGGAATGATGAAGCAGTGGTATCTCCGCTTATAAAGGTGCATTTTGATACAAATCCGATTTCTACGGAGCTTGCAAATTGCCAGACTGTTTTAAAGGAGCAGGAGCAGATGATAAACAGAGGACTTGTTGATGATCCTGCCGCTGCAATAGATAAAATGAACATTGATCTTAAAAAAGCGGGATTGGACAGAGTTATAGAGGTTCTTCAGGCACAGGTAAATGAGCAGTTGAAATAAAAAAGAAGTAATTATGTATGGCAATATTACGATTGTCTAAGTAAAATGCAGGAAAGGAATAAGTTATGGCAAAAAGAATATTATCACTTTTTATTGTTTTATTCATTATGCTTCAGAATGTTGCAGGGGCAGCGACAACCGATGCTTTGAGACTGGATAAGAAAAATAATGAGTATACACCAGGGCCGATTCAATACAGCTTGGATTTGAATGATTATAGTTTTACAAATAACGGAGTAACAGACACTAAGCTTGGTGAAAACAGAATTAAGCTTCAAAAAGGTGGTACTGTTACATATAAATTTTATCTTCCGTTTAACGCAAAAAGTATTTATATAAATACTTTTGCGCTGGCAGCTACATCTATAACCGTTTCAATGGGTGGGGAAACAATTACAAGAGATTTGTTTGGGCTCACGGGACATAACGTAGAAGATGGAAGAACAAATCCGCAGTTTTATGTTGATTTTGATAAGGCAAAGCTTATGGGTGATGCTGAATTGACAATTTCAGCAACTGACACTGTATTGATAAAAAGTGTTGTTTTCAACAAAGAAAAAAGAAATTCAATACCGGGCAGCGGCTCTCCGATGCCGGCACTTACCGATTATGAGGAAGCACTTTATTCATCAGTTGTAATAAATTCGGAATCACCGATAATAAAGGATTCAAACGGAATCAGATATATAGACTATGAGAATCCCCAAACAACCCCTGTAAGCTTTGACGGAAGGATGTATTTGCCTGTTTCAGCATTTGCAAGAGCACTTAGCTGCTATTACGAGGAAAACGTGCCAAAAGGCTGGATGCTTTTGCGTGATAAAACATCTTCGGTAGAAATTGCCATGAAAGATGGAAAACTCTATAAGCAGCTCAATTTAGGAAATTACAGTGAGATTGAAAACATTGTAAAACAGGTGGGCGACAAATATTATGTACCCGTCAGATATTTTTCCGAACTTATCGGAAAATCGGTTTATTACAGAGATGGATTTACTGTAATAGATTACCGCGATTTGGCAAGAAAAGCAGTTGAAGAACCTGTATTTTCGCAGCTTAAGGCAGAGTTTGAGGATTACAAGCTGAGCAGTGTCGGCGGCAGAGTATATCATGTCGCACAGAGTGAAAATGCAAGCGATTCAAATGACGGAAGCGAAGCGTCTCCGTTCCTGACGCTGAATAAAGCCGGTGAAGTTGCAGGCGCCGGAGATAAAGTAATTGTTCATGATGGAACGTACAGGGAAATTTTCACGCCTAAAAATGATGGCACTGCCTCGAATCCTATTATTTTTGAAGCGGCAGAGGGAGAAAAACCCGTTATTTCCGCTCTTGAGGAGGTTGCTTCTCCTGTCGAAACCGAAGGGAATATGCTTGTTTATGATACCGGAATTGACCTCGGAGACGGAAAAAATATGGTGTTCTATGATGGTGAGGCTATTGCCGAAGCAAGACATCCGAACACTCACACCTCAAAAAGACCGCTCCCGGATATTGAATTAGGTCCTCTTTGGAAAACGCAGGGAAATATTCAAGTTAAGGGTGATACAGCTAGACCTATGTTTGATTGGACAACAGATAGCTATGCCGTAAGCGATACAGACCTTGATCAAGAAAATGATTTTTGGAAAGGCGGAACGCTTGTCAGTATGCATGGATACGGTTGGACTTTGGGAACAGCCAAGATTCTCGGTTCTGAGAAGGGCAAGCTGTACTTGGGTAAGCCACAGGATGAAGAAGTAACACTTGCATGGTGGTACAGAACAACAAACAATGAATTTGACTATGCTTATATTACAGGGACAAAAAACGCAATTGATATTCCGGGTGAGTGGTATGCTGAGGGAGGAAAGCTTTGGATTATACCACCGGAGGGGCAGACAGCAGAAACACTGAAATTACAGGTAAAGGCTCGTCAGCTTTGTGTCGACTTAAATGATAGGAATTATGTGCAGCTTAAAAATATAAGCACAATCGGTGGTGGAACAAGAATGAACCGCAGTAAGCTATGTGTTTTAAACGGCGGAACTCATAAATATATTTCGCACTATACATTTTCACTTGACCAATGGTGCGGATATGCTGATGACGCAATGAGGTACGCTGATAACGGGATGCCGCAAAGAGGTGAAAGCGGAATATATCTCGGAGGAACAAGCTGCGCTGTTGTAAATACAACAATACAATGGAGTGCAGCTGCCGGAATTTATTCTTCCGGGACATATAGCTATGTTGAAAACAACCTTATGGAGGACTGCGGATATATGGGTTCCTATGTTGCCGGATTTTATGATTCCTGGGCGGGTACGGATGATGTCAGGACACCGAGAAGCGGGAATCTGGTTGTAAACAATACAATTGATAAGGTCGGACGCGCAATGTATCATATGGAAATTGCACAGAATGGATGGAATGTTGCAGATGGATTCACTCCGTATTTACCAACAGAGGTTGCATATAATGAATTAAAAAACGGTTCGCTTACGGCAAGGGATACCGGCGTTGTTTATATGTATTGTTCGACAATGGGAAGCGACAGACAGCATCACGATATACATCATAATGTTGTTATGAATTCGTGGTCATCTGACGGTTTTAATGCAGGGATTTATTATGACAACTGTACAAGAGAAGCTGACTGTCATGACAATATAGTTATGGCAACACATGAGAATTCGGAATTTTCCGATGGAAGAGGCGTATATGTTCAGACTCCGGCAATGTTTCCTAACTCGTATGCAACAATTGATGTATGGAATAATAGAGTTAAAAAACTTGTACCGGAAGGCAAAAATGCGTTGACGGCTGACGATTATCCGTCATTTAAGCCGTTTAGGAGCGGGTGCAGTGTCAGTGGTGACGAATATCTTGTAAATTATAATCTGTTTGATCCGGAAGAACGCGATTATTCGGCGGATAATGCGAAGATTGGAAATGGGGTTGTTCTTAAAAGCGGAATAGCAAGATTTTCCGGAAACAATCAGTCCGTTACATTTCCGGCGGTTGATTTCGGAGATGATAGTAATGCTCTTGATATAATGTTCACAACCGACTATTCAAACACAGGTGATAAAATTGAAGTATCTATTGACGGTGAAAAGAGATATGCCGTTGCTTATGGGGAGGCACGCGATGACAGTAAATTCAATTTCCTTAGAATTGATGTGAGCGGAATTAAAGGAAGTCATAATGTAACCGTTAAAGCACTTGAATTTAAATCATTGGGACTCATTAAGGTAAGAGCTGTTAAGGATGAGGATGTAGTTTCCGACGGAATTATAGGAAAAACATATTTCAGCCATTATGCTGAGATAGTAAAGCAAAATCAGGGAATGCCTGTCCAAATTAAAATGTTGGGAGACGGAAATCCGGCTCATCAGGGTGTAATGAATTGTTGGGGAGAGCAGACCGTTATAAAATATGATAACGTCGGAATAGAAAAGGATGTAAACAATCTTGTTGTTGCCGCCGGCTCAAGCGGAGAGTGGGCTAATGGCATCGTATCCGTGCGAATAGGAACGGAAACAGCAGAGCCTATCGGATCCGTCGAAGTATTTCCGAGAGCAGGATGGGATGTTACTCAAACAATGGAGGTTCCGCTGAAAAACACTCTCAAAAAGGGAACATACACAGTTTATGTAACCTTTCATAAATCAGGCTCATGTAACGATTGTTGGTACTTTGGTTTTAAGGAATGAAAAAATCAGATGATTGTAAGACAGTTGCTTTACAGTTATCTAAATCGGAATTGATTACATAAATTAAACAATCGAAAGGAATTAAATTATGAGTAACAATAAATTTTTATGTGCATTTATGGCTTTGACTGTTTTTTTTACAAACACTATTGTTGCTTTTGCCGAACAAAATACGAATGCTTATACAACAATGTATTTTGTTGATGCTGATGAATATGATGTTAAAAAGAATACAACAGATAATTGTCTTGGATTAGCAACCGAAGGACAATATGTGTTATATAAGAATGTTGATTTCGGCGAAGATACAGCAGAGTTTATTGATGTTACATATGGTGTAAGAGAAGGATTTGCGGGAGGTATGTTAAACGTTTATATTGATAGCATGACAGAGAGTAACCTGCGTGCAACTATTATTTCGGTATCAACATCCGGCTGGACAAATTTTATGCCTTCGCATACGCAGCTTTCACAGGGTATCACCGGAGTACATGATGTTTATTTTAAAGTTACAAGTACCCGTTTCGGAAATCTCCGAAGTTTTGTGTTTACAAATGATTCTGCTGAAACGGAAGAGGCAGCGAAAAAATTTATCGAAAAGATAAATGCCGGTCAATATTCCGATGCTTTTTCACTGTATGCTGATATTTTAAAAATTGATACTTCGGAATTTGCAGGAGAAGAGGATTTTATATATGCCTATATAGGTGCTAATGCTCCGTATACGGGTTTTTCGGTTTTTGAAGTTTATTTTACCGAGGCTTGCTTGCTTATGAATATCAATAAGGCTGAAACAACCGATAAAATCAAGAGTTTAATTCAGAATAATTCGGATTTGCTTGCTGAGGCATATTCAGAATTTAAAAAACGCTACAACAACATAGAGCAAGATGATGTATGTGCAGTAGTTCTTGATTTGCTTAAGGATAAAAAAGTAAATTCAAAATCCGAATTTGCAGATGTTTTTGATAAAGCAGTAGGGCAGGTGCTTTATTCACAATGTGACAGCAGTGAACAGCTTGGAAGATTTTTGGGAGATTTTGACGAATATCTTTCAATTGACAAATATTCGGATTTTGTACATATGAGTGAAAAATCACAGGGTCTTATATTGGACAGCATAATTGCATTTAACGATGCAAACGGCGCAAGGCTTGAAACCCTGAATGATGCTTTTTTCGACGCATATAATGCGGAAGTAAAACGTCTGGAAACAGAATTGAGGAGTGCGTATCACGAATTTAGCTTGATTGATGCCGATTACATTACCGGTGGATTGCAGAAAAATACGCAGTTTTCATGTATATCAAATACAACAAATGGTCAATATATACAGATTGACGAGCTTAATTTCGGTACGGTCGGTGCAAGAGCCTTAGACTTTACGTATGGCGCAAATGCACAATATAACGGCATAATTAGGATTTATGTTGACAGTATTTCGGATGCAAATGAAATAGCATCGTTCACAACAAAATCAACAGGTGGATGGCACAACTGGGGTACTGTGGTGCTGCCGCTTTCGAGACTTATTACGGGAGTGCATAGTGTATATGTATGGTTTGGCGGAGTTGTCGGAGACGTAAAATCCATGCAATTCCATACAAGCAAAGTTTTGAATGTGGGAGATGTGCAGTTAAAGCTATATAAATCCAATGCCGAAACAGGCAATATAGCCGAAGCGGATAAAATATCCGCAAGCAGCAGCATAGAGGTTATAAATGACGGATTAGCAAAAGCAAGTATTATTGCTAATGTCTATAACAGTAATATGACTCCGCTTATGAATTACATGGTGTCATCACAAACCCTTCAAAGCGGTATTGAGAATGTCATAAATCTTGAAAAAGAATTAGATGACGGTATTGCTCCGCAGATTGCAAATGCATTTATAATTGACAGTTTATTTGTGACTTATGGAAAGCCGGCTTATTTCGGAACATATTTATTTGAAAAAAATACTTCCGAAAAACCGATTGATGTTAAAGTTTCCGATACAAAAATTTCTGTTTTCGGAAACATCAATTCGGAATACAGCGTTGTAGGAGTAAGAGAAAAATCGTCAAACAGAGCGGATTTTGAGAATTATAGTTTCATTTATTCGGTGCAAAATGATGATAATTCATATTCTGTTACATTTGAAGCACCGGTAAGTATGAAATCCGGGGAATATACGGCAGTTGTTTTTGATGGTACGGGAAATTTTGATGAAATTGATTTTGACTTTATTGCAGAAAGCGATATAAAGTCAGCACTTGCGGAAATAAATGAGGCGAAGGCTTCGGAGGAAGAAACCCTTTGGCAGGCAATTAAGCGGATTGCTGAGGCAAATGAGAGATTTTTGGGTATAGATACATCAGCGGCAGATTTGATGCCGGAATGGGTATATACAAATTTGGGTAAAGGAATCCCTTATGAAAAGCTTTCCGCATTTCAGGAAAATTTCGGATTCTTTACGGCTTTAAGTGCTATTTCTCAAAGTGATGATGCAGAAAAAGTTATAGATGAAAATTTAGAGGTGCTTGGTATTTCATTGGATAACTGTGCGGAAAAATACAGAAAAAACAAAATGATAAAATCCGGTATAGCAAAAAGAGTGGCTGCTGCTCTTAAGAAGAGCCTTACAAACACAAAGTCAGAATTCTTAAAGCTTTATAGGCTTTCGGCATGCTTTGAGGTAATGCACAATGCCGTATCATGGGGCGAGATAGATGAGGTATTCTCTGACTTTAACGGAGATTTAACACTATCGTCATACAATTCTTATAAAAATATGTCATCCGATAAAAAAGCACAGGTTTGCCGTGCATTATTAAATCTCAGTGAATCGGAACTTTCGGCTGATGGCATAAGAAATAAGTTTGAGTCGGCATACAAATCGGCACAAGCTGCGGATAATTCCGGAGGAAAAACGTCTTCAGGCGGAGGCGGAGGTGGTGGAGGAGGATCCTCTTTTACGGTTAAAGAACCGCTTCCCAAAACCGATGAAGAGGAAAATCCGGTTAAATTTATGGATATTGATGATTGCACATGGGCAAAAAAGCAAATTATTGAATTTTATAAAAACGGCTTCATAAACGGTAAATCTGAAGAAAGCTTTTGTCCTTATGATAATGTTACAAGAGCGGAATTTATAAAGATTTTGTGCTTGAGTCTCGGTATTTCTGCTGACGGAAACTGCAGTTTCAGCGATTTATCAAAGGACGATTGGAGTTATCCGTATATTTGTGCGGCATATAACAAAGGAATTGTAGGAGGATACGAGGACGGAAGTGTAAGAGGTGCAAGTTCCATAACAAGAGAGGAAATGGCGGTTATGGCATATCGTGCGGCTCTCATTAGCGGAATTTCGCTAGAACAAGTTCTTTCGGGAGTGTCATTTATTGATGGGGAAAAAATCTCATTCTGGGCATATGAGGCTGTAATGGGCTTGGCACGCAGTGATATTCTGCATGGAATGGGCGGAGATCTTTTCTTCCCCGAAAAGCTTGCCGGAAGGGCGGAAACAGTTGTATTTTTATCAAATCTTCGTGCAGCAGGTGATTTTGACATGGAAAGCAAAAACTGAAAGGAAGGATTGTAAATAATGAGATTTAAACGATTTATAAGTCGTGTGGCCGTTTTGGCACTTATAATAAATATTTTCACTGTCTTACCGTCGTTTGCCGATGATGTTAAAAATCCGCTTGCAAACATAGTAATTAATAAATCGACAGTAAGTGAAGCAAATGGCAATGGATACGAACAGCGGCTTACACAAACAATTGCCGGAGGGTGGATTAAAATTGACAATATCGATTTTGGCAGAGGGAAAAAATATGAGTCAGTGTCAATTGCGGCTGCGACCAATGATATGTATGCCGGAGGTGTTGTAAGCTATTATCTTGACAGTCTGCAAAACATGCCTATTGCGGAAGTTAAAATCAGCTCAACAAATAACAGTTGGTCGATATTTACAGAACAAGTAGCCGAGCTTGACGAACCGGCAATAGAGGGCATACACAGTCTTTACATTAAAACATCAGCACTGGCTACTTGTGATGCCACTTATTTTAAGTTTAATGAACTTAAGGAAATGTCCGGCGTGGCTTTGCCTGAGGATGTTATAGGTTCACGTGCTGAGGAGGCTGTGAAAAAGCTTGTTTCATTTGGAATTATGAATGTTGACTCATCCGAAAAAATTGATATATCAAAACAGATAGAGGGCACAGAGCTTATTGAAAAGGCTTTGATGTTGATAAAATGCAATGATACGGTGAAATATTCAAAATTTGCAAGTTACTGTGGCTATAATGCGGAGGGCGTGGCAACAATAGGCAATGCGGCAAGAGTTATGTCATATATAACCGGTCAGGGAGTCAGAATAAAAAAATCCGGAAAAGATGAGGATACAAGCTATTATTACGAGGCAAAAAGAAATGATATTTTAAAGGGAATAACAGAGCCTATGGATGCTGCACTGACGCGTGAGCTTCTCTATATCATTCTCGGAAATATGTGTGATGCTGAAATGCTTATTCCGTCGTACAATGTGGTCGGAGAGGATGGCGGTGAGTATTTTACAGTTGGTTATAAAAACAATGGTGAAACGCTTGTGCACAGATATTTTGGTATAACATGTGATGAAGGCATAGTTTCGGGAGATGATAAAACACTCTTGAGCGAAGCTACGTCTGTCGGGAATAATATTGCAAAAATTAACGGCAGAAAGTATGCCTGCACACGTTATGAAGCAAGTGACTATCTCGGGCAAAATGTAGAATTTTATTATAATGATGACGATGAAATAGTTTATATGAGTTCAAAGGATAATGAAGTTACCGAGGTAAACGGTGATGATATACAGGGATTTGACGGAAGCTCTGTTTCGTATTTTGCGAACGACAAAAGAAGAAGCATGAAGCTTTCGGGAGATTTTTCTGTTATATTCAACGGAAGATCAAAAGTGAATTTTGACAAGGAGCTTTTTGACGGCTGCCGAAGCGCTGTTTTTATAGATAATAATAAGGATGGCAAAGCCGATGTTGTAAAAATCACAAAGGCGTATAATTTTGTTGTAAGTGCGGTGAGCGGAAATAAGATTTACGCAAAGTTCGGCGTTGGAGTGATAGATTATGATAAGTCTGATGTAACGATTACAAACAGCATAGGCAAAATATATGACGAAGAAAGAATTAGCAAAATTTCCGAATGGAGCGTTTTATCTGTCAGTGAGTCTGTAACTGCCGGAGGGGATATTTGCTATGATGCAGTTATAAGCACTTCAAGTGTTTTCGGAACGGTGAATGAAATTGTAACAGACAATGCCTCAGGAGATAAAAAGATTTGCATAGGTAGTACATGGTATGAAACAGATAAAGACGTAGTATATGAAAATAATAACAATATTTCTGCCGGAGATGATATCAAAGCATATATCAATTCTTACGGTAAGATAGCGGTTGTATGTAAGGTGCAGCTTTCAAGCAAATACGGCTTTATTTCATCAGTTATTTATGATGAGGAAAGCGGAGATGATGAAAATGTATTCTTTAAAATTTTTAATGAAGAAGGAAAATTCGAGAATGTGAGAGCAGCAGACAGGGTTATTATAGATTCTGTTTCGGAAAAGAATCAAAAAGCGATAAGAGATAAAATAAAAGGTACAGGAGAATTTAAGGGAGTATTTGTAATTTATACTTTAAATGCAAGCGGAGCTCTTAAAAAGGTTGATTTGCCATATAATAAAGAGGCAGGAGAAAACAGCGGAGCGTATGAGAGTGTAGACAGTCTTCATATAACGGCTAAGGATTTCACAGGCAGAAACAGACGTGTTCCGATGTCAATGTCGGGAAAAGTTTTCTATAATGCCGACACAAAGGTATTTACTATTCCTTATGATCTTGAAAAGCAGAAATATTTCAGGGTATCGGATATAAATACGTTTGGTGAAGATGCCGACTATACTATTGACGCATATCAGGTGAGATGCGATTCATTTGTTTCGGATGCAATAGTCAGACGTGTGGAAAATGTAGGTGAAGAAGAAATAACAGAATCAAAACGCTTATACTTTTTTAATAAATTTTCTTATAAATATGATGAAAACGATGGTGAAGTGTATCCGGAAATCGAGTATATAAAAAAAGGAGAGATGGTAAAAACGCGTGTGGACAGTGATATGACAGAAACAGTGCTTGGATTGAACCGAGGTGATGGAATACTTTTTGCAGAGGATTTGGACGGTAATATTACATATATCAAAAAAGTATATGACAGAAAAACCGAAACTTATTTGACCGAAACTGCTGAATGGAATTCAGGAAGACGTAATATCGGAGGTACGGTTAATGTAAGATATGCCAACCACTTTACACTTCAAGGCAATGATGAGGTATTTAATGCAAATACCAATGAAACCACAATTGCAATATACGATTCGCAGTCGGATAAGCTTATTCCGGGAAGCGTTTCGGATATTATAGATGGTACAACAAAAGAGCCGTCAAAAGTATTTATGAGAGTATACTATGGTATACCGAGATCAATTCTCATTATAAGATAGGAAGGGGGAAAGCAAATTTACTTTGAACGGTTCCAAATTTTAAACAAATAGTAAGGAGGATAAATTTTAATGAAGAGAAAAATTTCAAGTATACTTGCACTCATAATATTAATAGGAAGTATGATTGTACCGGCTCATGCCGAAGAAGCAGCAACGCTGAACGCTTTTGAAAGTATGTCGGCGACGTTAGCTAAGCTGGGTGGAACAAAAGCAACATTGCAGACGGCAGGGGATGATGCCGGAAGAATAACAGATTTGAACGATTTTAATTATTTTTATTTTGATGATGTTGATTTCGGAAACGGTGGAATAGGCAGCTTTGAGTTTAAAAGCAGAGTTCCAAATCAAAGTTATTATAGTAATGTAATTATATATGTAAGTGTGATTGACGGGTATACAGACGGATGTATAGAAAGCGTAAGCGGACAAAGCATAACTCTTGATGATACATCAAATGCGAAAGTAAGCAAGATAGCTGAGTTTACACAGACTCAAAACGTGAATAACTACACTGTGAACGTAGCAAACGGAAAAAATATTATAGGTAAAAAGGCAGTTGTGGTAACCTATAAAGGCAATGGAGGTTACTTTGAAAGTATAAAATTCACAGGTTGGACAGCACCTACAGCATATGCCCAAAATAAAACCGCCGATGCTGCATACAGATATTCCTGTAATCATATGTCTGATGCGTCTATTGCCGGGAATAACGGCAGTGACGAATATTCATATGCGATATTTAACACATTAGATTTCGGAGAAAACAGCAGAACGGAAAAATATGCTAAATTGACATATGGTACAGGTGGTTTGAACGGAGCATGTGTAAGCGTGATAAGCTTTGGGGATTATGAATACACAGACGGCGATACGGTTACTTGGAGCGGAAACGTACCTACAATTGCAAGAGGTACTGAAACCTTTGTAGGAACGATGTTGTTGACAGATTCTAAACCGCCGGCGACACAGTATTGGGCACCGTCAGAAATCTATAAAATGAGAATCAAGAACCTGACTAATATCAACACGGTAATGATCGCTGTAAAAGGTTATGGCCGCATAAACGCCGTTGAGTTTTCCCAGGAAGCAAAAACAGCATATAAAAGTTATACGGCAGCCGACAGTGACCTGTTATATACCCTTGAAACTAATGGAGATATTACAGGAAAAAGCGGCAGTAGTGATTTTGCATATGCTATATACAATAATCTTGATTTCGGAACTGATGAAACAACAGAAAAATACATAAAGGAAACTTATGGCAACCGATGGCAAGTGGGCTATCTATATGTTTTCGATATGGGAAATTATGAATATCAAGACGGAGATACAATAGCATTTGAGAATAATACCCCTATAGTAAAGAGAGCAGGCGAAAATGCCGGAACGGGATTGTTACTGATGGCTGCCAGCCCGGCAATAAGCACAGCTTGGGGAGGAAGTAACGCTGAAATCGTACGGCCTGTCGGAAAGCTTTCGGGAACTCATACTATTATGGTTGCACTTCAGCAATATATTAGAGTCAGCAAATTTGAGTTTGTGAATACACCCATAACAAAGGATGCTTACAGTGATGTATTGAATATGAATAATGCAGAGGACTGCAGTGACGTAACCGTTTATGTAGGAGGTTCAGGAGTTGGTACGGCATATTTCGGAAACCTTAATGCATTCAAAACAATCAAATGGAAAAACGTTGATTTTGGTGATAACGAACAGATAGTAAACGTGAAAATCAATGCTTCGATACACAATACATGGCAAAAACAACCGATAGGAGTACTGATAGATGGTATTGAAAGAGGTAAGTTTATCATTGCAAGCACAGGTGGTTGGACTAATTTCCAAGATTTTACGGAATCGCTGAGCGGTACAATCACAGGAGTACATGATGTGGAACTCAGATTTTATGCGGAGGGCACAGGAAGCATTACCTCATTAACATTTGAGAAAGCACCGTATCGTGTAGATTTTAATGAGGCAAATCAAAAGATAAATGTAACTTTTGCGCATAACTCAGAACTCTCTGAAAATATAGGGGCGGACTGCAAGCTTGTATTAGGTATTTACGATGAGTCAACCGCACTTTCCGATGTTGCTCTCAGTGAGGATGAAATTATAGGCTACGGCATTGAAACAGCGAGCGCTGCCATAAAGCTTCCGAGTGTGTCAGGCAGAGCAGCAAAGGCATTTATGTTTGATGAATGGGGGAAACTCAAACCGTTTATGCCTGCTGTAACATATACACCGAAGCACACGGACGCTTCAATAAATGCAATGACGGCAAACAATATTCTGCAAAACACATGGGATTTCTCATCATGTGGAATATTTATAAATGATATAAACAGTAATGCGGTTAAAAGTGCATGTAAGGATGGATGGATTCACATCGGAAATATGGATTTCGGCAGCACCGGCGCAGAGCAGGTTTATATTAATTTGTTCCAGAAACAGGGATATAAGGGTTCAATAAGCATTTATGCCGACAGTCTTGATTCGGAGCCTGTTGCAATGATTGAAACCGATGATACTGTTATAGGAAGCGAAAACAATCCGTCGGACTTTGAAGCAATTTTGAATGAAAAGCTTACCGGCATTCACGACATATATATTAAGTTCAATACAGATATTCGCGGTGAATTATATACCTTGAGATTTACCGAATGAAATTTGTCCGGAAATATAAGAGACGTTATACCGCCGCAGATTTATTCTGCGGTGGTATAATTCCGGAATTTAATGTATAATTTAAGGTAATTGCAAAACTGCGGTTTTACAATTACCTTAAATTGATATATAGCTTTATATATTTACAGAAAGGAATAGTATTATGAAAAATTTAAGACAAGAGCATCCTAATCCGCAGTGTATGCGAAAAAAATGGAAAAGTCTTAACGGCGAGTGGGAGTTTTCTTTTGATAAGCCTGATTTTTCGGAGAAAATAAACGTACCGTTTTCATGGGCAACGGAGCTTTCGGGTATTAATAAAAAAGAGACCGGTATTGGATGGTACAAAAAATATGCGGAATTTAATTGCGGAGATAACAGAGTATTCTTGAATGTAGGTGCTCTTTGCTATGAATGTGACATATTTGTAAATCAAAAGTATATAGGTCATTATTTCAGCGGATATACACCTATATATGCAGATGTAACCGATGCATGGAAAAACGATTTTGAAAATGAAATAATTATACGTGTTCAGGACGGAGGCTATTGCTATCAGCCAAATGGTAAAACATACAGTGGTAAAAGCGGAATATGGCAGAGTGTTTGGCTTGAAGAACGACCGAAAACATATATTGAAAGCTTTAAAATCAGGACGTTTTGCAGCGGAGTTGTAAAAATAAGTGCAAAAATAATCGGCAATAAATCAGGAATGCTTACGGCGGATTTTGAGGGGATTACAGCATCAACGGCTTCTGATGAGCTTACACTTTATTTCCAAAATCCAAAGCTTTGGTCACCTGACAGCCCTTATTTGTATGATGGAAAAATAACACTTGAAACAGAAAGCGGTACTGATGAAATACAAACATATTTCGGAATAAGGGAAATAGGCGCAGCACGCTTTGATAATTTAAAAAGAAAATACATTACGTTAAATGGTAAGCCTGTGTATATAAACAGCTGCCTTGACCAATCCTGCACGCTAAACGGTTTTACGGAGAGCTCCGATGAAAAAATAAAAGAACAGGTTATGCAGATGAAGTCACTCGGGCTTAATTCGTTCAGAATTCATATAAAGCCTGAGGATCCGAGAAAGCTTTATTATGCCGACAAAATAGGAATGCTTGTAATCGAGGATATGCCTGTTGTCGGCTATGGGAAAAGCATAATCGGAAAAATGTTTTATGAAAAGATAATGACGGATATAATAGAGCGTGATTTTAATCATCCGTCAATATTTATGTGGGTGCTGTTTAATGAAACATGGGGCTTGTATGAGAGTGAAACGGACGAAAACGGAGCGGAAAAGCTTACATATCCTGAAAAAACTCAAAAGTGGGTTGTATCTTGCTACAAAAAGGCAAAGGCTATTGATAATACAAGGATTATTGATGATAATTCTGTTCATGATAATGACAGAAACCATACCGTTACAGATGTAAATTCGTGGCATCTTTATGCAAACGGCTATGAAAGACTAAAAAAGGGGATAGAACAGTTCACGGAAAGCAGCTATGTTGGAAGCGACTTTAATTTTGTAGGCGGTGAATATACCTGCCCTGACGTACCTGTTTTAAACTGCGAATGCGGAAATTACTGGGACTATTTTGTGAATGGCAATGTTGGCGTTGCCGGAGACAGCGACATTTCATGGCAGTACAAATACATGATGAATGAATTTAGGCTTCATGATGAAATGTGCGGCTTTGTGTTTACGGAATTTCGTGATGTTATAAATGAGTTTAACGGCTACTTCCGCATTGACGGAACAATAAAGGAATTCGGATATGAAGAGTATGTTCCGCAAATGACTGTTGCGGATCTTCATTCGCAGGATTTTTTGGCGGTGGATTGTTCGCCGATGAAAACATGCACACCGTGTGAAATCATTAAAATACCGCTTGTTATATCATCTTTTACTGATATTAACCATAATAAAAGTACAAAAATAAAATGGGAACTTGTTTTCAATGGAGCGGTTGTTAAAACCGATGAATTTCCTGTAGATTATTCGAGATACGGATGTACCTTTGCCGGAACTCTCGAAATTAAATTACCGGAGGAGGATGGAATTGCTGTTTTGCGGCTGTATTTAATTGATGAGGACACAAAAGTGATAATGCGTAATTTTGTCATTTTTGATATGCAGGCAAAAAGAAATGTGCTTGAACTGGAAAATGCAAAAGCCACAGGCTTTACAGATGTCTCTTATATTCAATGTGGAAATAAAATCAATTGTATTGGTAACGGCAAGCTGGTATTTACGGCAGAAAAAAATAGAATTCCCGGGTATACTTCCGGAAAGGATATTTACATTCGTTTTGAAGCGTCATCAAAAGAGGTGCTTACAAAGGATAGGGAAAATATAAAATGGACTCCTGAAAGTGTAATACTTAACAGCGATCACGGGGTAAATCCGAATACCTATTATCAAACTGACAATAAGCTTTATCCATCCGAAGTGAAATTGTCTGTCGGAGATATCAACAAATCATTTCAGCTCCTTGATGCGCCGGCAGATAGCAGAGGGTGTCTTTCATGGCACTATCAGGCAGCAGATAATAAGAATGAAGAAGCAGGTTCATACGGGTATTTGTGTGAAATGAAAATTGATGCAAAGGCTGCGGATAAACTGGAAGATTTATTTACCGTTTCATTTTTTGCGGAAAACAGTTTTTCACTTTATGGCAGAAGTAGCGGCAGATATCCCGTTGGAGTAGAAATGTATACAAAATAAGCTTATAATATATGGTAGTGATTTTTATTGATATTTACAGATAAAGATTAAGGAGATATTTTATGAATTGGATTTATGATAAAAAAGCGAAAACGTATGATTGGTATGCTTTCAGAAAAGAGTTTTATACTGATTGCTGCAATGAAATTTATTTGAATATTGCATCAATGGGTGAGTATGCCGTGTTTATAAATGGAGTCGATACAGGAAGAGGACCCACGAGGTCGTTTGACAATTGTAAGCTTTGTGATAGAAAAGACATTTCAATGTTTTTAAAAAAAGGAAGAAACGTTATTGTTATATTTGTTTTAAAACTTGAAAATGGCGGAGTGGCAGCTGAAATTACTTGTGACGAAACAACTATATGTGAAACCGATGAGAGCTGGAAAATGAAAAAAATTAATTCGTTTACAGATGATACCTATTGTATTTGTCCTCCGCTTGAACCGATCCGCAGGTGCGAAGAACATTTCGATGCAAGAATTGACAGTCATATTATTGATATTGATTTTGATTGCAGTATGTGGGAAAATGCTCAAATTATTGAGTTTGAAGAGGTGAGTATAGAGAATATACCTGGGGGAAATGCAAGTGAAAATCTTATTATGCCGGAACGCATTATATCGCTGCTTGGCGTACAAAAAATGAAAGGTTTTGGATTCAGATTAAGAAATTCAAAGCGAAAATCGAATCCTGTTACAAAACGTAATTTTGATATTTTTATATTGTCTGTTATATCCGAAAAAGATTTTGAAGCGGAATGTGTCTGCACATCCGGAACATTTTATATAAACGGAAATAAGACAGATACAAAGGCGATTTTTAAAAAAGGTGAAAATCTGATTGCTGTTTCAAATACCATTGCAGAGTCGGAAATCTTTATTTTCGGTGACTGTCCGTTGAAATTTAAAAAGCAGATTTTTGGTAATGAAAAGGGAGTATGCGGCGTGTGCTGTTTTGAAACAAACACAAACTATTATGCGTGGGCATATTACAAGTATACTCCAATAAGTAATGAAAATATTAAAAATGCAATTGATATGATACTGCGTTCAAAGACGATTGATGAGATACCGAGAGAAACATTTGAAAAGCTGCAGCTTTGTGATGTGTTTGATAATAGTGTGGGTTTCCTGACTGGACTATACAGATACTTAAGCTTTGACGGAGGCTTTTCAAATCCCGATTTAAAGCTTAAAATTGACGAAAAAAATGAAAATTTATTTGCAGAGAACGTAAGTAACGTTTTAACGCAAAACACAGATTATGCAGTTATGAGCAATGGCGATATATCATTTATTCTTGATTTTGGTGTTGAACAGGTAGGATACATAACATTTTCTGTTTGCGCAAAGGAGGGGCAGATGATAGAGATTGAACCGTTTGATTTAATTTCCGATAATGGAAAGAATCATAATAATTCGGAGTGTATGCGCTATATCTGCATGGATGGTTGGCAGACGTATACATCGTTTTATACAAAGGGTTTCAGATATTTATCCGTGATCGTAAGAGCAGAGGAAGATATAAAATTGCGTTACTTTGGAGTAATAAGTGCCAAGAGTGCACCGAAGTGCATTGCTAGCTTTATGTGTGACGACTTCACATTAAATGAAATATATAAAATGGGGGTAAACACCGCACTCGGCTGTATGCAGGATACATATGTTGACTGCCCGGGATTTGAACAGGTATATTGGGCAGGAGATGCAAAGGTTACCGCTCATGCAAACCTTGTAAGTGTCGGGAATTATGATTATGACCATAAATGCCTGAAAATTCTTGCCGATAGTATGACTGATGAATATATAAGGCGTTATCATAGAGAAGATGAACGATTTAAAAACGGCAAATTTCTGGTTTGCCCGGCTTTCGGAAATTTCTGCTATGGAGGGCTGCCGTCATGGTCGTTCATGTGGCTTTTGCAGGTTTATGACAACTATCTGTACAGTGGAAACAGCGAATATATGAAAAAGCTATTGCCGTCTGTAAAAAGAATGCTTTCAAACTGTGAGCAAATGATGAGTGCCAGAGGACTTTTTGCTATGGAAGGCGCATGGAATCTGATAGAATGGGGAGAAAATGATTTGCTGCCCTGTGGAGAGGTCACGGCGAGTAATATTTATTTATACCGCTCCTATATTGTTGCTTCGCTGATGACGAAAGATATTTGTGAAACGGAAAACAGCCGCATTTATGCCGAAAAGGCTGAGAAATTAAAGGCGGCGATTAATAAGTATTGTTGGAGCAATGAAATGAATGCGTATGTCGATTCTGTGCGTGACGAGTACGGATATAAGCTGTATCTTGAATTTTTCAAAAAAAATGAACTTGAAGCAGTTGATTATGATACCTTTGTGAATTATTCAAGAGTCAGCGAGCAGACAAATGCAATTGCGTGTATGTACGGCGTTGCGGAAGGAGAGTATAAGAAAGGGGCAATGAAAATTGTAAATAATATAAAAAAAGACGGCTATGTCTACGGAAATTCCTCGCCTGCAAGGAATATTGCCGCAAAATACAGGAATATTGAGGATATTGTAACCATAGGCTCACCGTTCGGATTGTATTACTCATATGGTGCACTTTGTGAAAACAAAGATTACAATGGCCTTTTAGACGCTATGCGGAGAGATTACTGCGGTATGCTTGAGAGAGGTACAACCACGGCATGGGAAGGTTTTGCCTGTGAGGAAAGCAAGGAGTGGACAAGAAGTGTATGCCATGGCTGGGGTTCCTCGCCGGCAGTATATTTGCTGACGCATATTGCAGGTGTTAGACCTGTTTTGCCGGGGTTTAAAAAATTTGAATTTAAACCTAATTTGTGCGGATTGCGATTTGTAAAAGCAACAATACCAACGCCTATGGGACCTATATTTGTAAACATAGACAAGGGAAAAAATATAAAGGAAATCAAAGCGCCCGAAGGCTGCGGGATAATTACGGAAGGGAAAGAGTAAATGCTTGTTTCTCTTTGCAGATAAACAATACTTAATGTCTACTGAACAAATGGTTTTGCGAAACCATTTGTGTGAAACCTTCGGTTTCACACCTAAAAACAGCATAAGAATGCCGTTTTTAGGTTCACGACATTGATTTAATTACTGTTTCAAGTCAACTGTCGGGGGACGACAGCCGACTTGAAAGTGCAAGACTTTTGGCAAAAAAGCACAAAATCCTTGCACTTGAACAATTACAAAATGCCGAAAAAATTAGTATATGAGTGCATTTTGTAATTGTTCAGCAGTCATTACTTAATAAAAGGAGACCTTAACTATGAGTATCAAACCGCATATTTTATACTGGAAATGGAATGATGATTTACTGGATAAAAATACCGTGAGAGAAAGAACGGAGGATATAATGAACAGAAGTATGTTTGATGTTATATACGTATCCCTTCATTCGGTATCGCCCGAAAACAGAATTGCAAGCAATCCGCTTATGCTGGAAAGTGTCAGAGAATGTGCGGAGCTGTTAAAAAGCCGTGACCGAAAAATGGTTTTGGATTTGGATATAAGTTATGAAACTGAGTATGCAAAAATAAATCCTACATGCGAAAAAAGTTATTTGGCGAAATATTGCAGAAGAAAATTAGACGGTTGTGGATGTTTCACGGAAGACTTTGAGAAAGCGGATGGAATATATTTTTGTAAATGTCTCAGCTTTGACGATCGTGGGCTTTTTGATGAAAAATCCGTTTTTGATATTACAGAAAGAGCAGAAGTGAAAAATAACACGGTGAAGATAGATGCCGGCTGCGATTTTGCCGAGTGTGATGTAATTTTTTATGTATATATGCAGCGCGGCGGTTATGATATACTTGGAGATGAATACAAGGAAAAGTGGGAAGAAATATGCCGTCTTGCAGCTGGTAGCGGCATAAGCGGTATTGCTGCCGATGAATGGGGACTCGGTCCGAAAATCGAAACGGAATCGGGAGAGCAAGGCAGCTGGGACACTATTTCGGAGATGGCAAGCGACTGTACAACGGATTTAAGCAAGGTAAAATTTTTTGCCGAATGGTTTGTTGTAACGGACGGACTTTGCAGATATTATAATGAAATGTTCTATTCCGACCTTAAGGAGGATTTGCTGTATTTCAGAAACGATTCCGCCGACAGGCAAAAGGGAATACGTATTGTAAATCAATACCTTGATGCTCTGAGAAAGAGAACTGCCGATGGTGAAAAATATCTGTATGAATTGTCAAAAAAATATTTCGGAGAGGATTCCGTTGTGCTTTGCCATCCTACATGGTGGGGAGATGAGCTCGATCCCGCATTTGATGTAATTAAAAACGGAATAGACTGGTGGGAGGTAAAAAAGGACTTTGCGCAAACAGACGAGCTTATGCTTATGCCTGTCAGAATTTCAAGAACACGGCGCTGCCCCGAAAACCTGTGGTACAATATGTGGTATTCCATGCGTACTTTAGATATAAACACATATTACCGTGAAACGTGGGTTAACGCACGTTACGGCGGCAGAACTCATTATCTGGGATATGAATGCTATGAGCCGGGGGTGGTGCTTAATTTAAACCAAAAGAATTATCTTGAGAAATGCTCGGAAACGGAGGAAAAAATCGAAATATTAAATCTGCTTCAGACATCGAGACCGGATTCAAGAATATTAATTGTGTTCGGATATGAAGCGGTAGCAAATTGGAAAATAGCCGATCCCGACGAAACAAGATGGAATCGTGTAAGCGGTAATATTCATAATGTGTGGAAGTTTACAAAGGATTTATTTGACAGTCACTATCTCTGCGATCTGATTCCGAGCACGGAAATTGATAATGATTATGTTGGCATAGAGAACAATAAAATATGCTATTGCGGACATAATTATGATATGCTTGTTTACATACTCCCGGAAGGAAATACGAAAAAAACAGCAGACTTAATCAAAAACTATGCAAATGCAAATAAAAATCTGATTATAATAGGAAATAATGTGAATTTCATGAGTGGATACGGGCTTTTGAACGAAAAGAAAATAGATGTAAAAAAAGTTATACATGTTCTTGAAGATAGGAGTATTAAACGAAATTGCGGGGAAAATTATTGTGTTTACGAGGACGGGTCAGTTTTGTTCACATCGGACGGAGAAAAGAATATCGGTAATATTCTGAATATAGACGAAGAAATAAATGAAATGAAAATCAGGCACATGGGAGAAGATTTTCTCTATGTTTTGCCGCAGAACGGGGGTTTTGCGGTATCCTGCGGTAAATGTAATTTTCTTGAAATAACCCGATGTTAAAAGAGGTTACAAATGTCGTTTAGTTTGCCTTATATACATATTGAGCTTATAAAGAGCATTGTATAATTGATATAATAAAAATTTGAAAGGAGTAAATATTTGTAAAATGGAGGAGCAACAATTAACCGCAGATTTTATAAATAAAAAATTTTTTAAAAATTCTTTTAAGCTATATCATTCTTCAAATTGCAGAGAATACTGGGATGGACTCGATATCCGGGAGGATTTTCAAAAGGCGGCGGAGAAATATAAGTATTATACGCCTAAAGTACTTTTGGCTTCATCATATCTGCGTTTTATACGTGACGGAAACAGAACTGAATATGAAGGAGAGTATTTTGAAAGACGTGATGCACTCAGAATATTTACCATTCTTGAGGCAATAGAAAACAATGGCGAATATATAGACAGGATAATTAATATAGTATGGGCAATTCTTGAAGAGACCACATGGGTGCTCCCGGCCCATTGGTCTAATGTGAAAAATCTTGACGGACTTCCTGACGGAGTTAATGACGGAATTGATTTGTTTGCTGCCGAAACATCTTCGCTGCTTGCAATGGTATATGAGATTTTGGGCGAAAAGCTTGATGAAGTAACAAAAAATATTTCCGGAAGAATGTTATATGAGATAAACAGGCGGATTATAGATAAATATCTTGATGAAACCGTTCCCAAGTGGTGGTTTGGGTATAATTCCAACTGGAATGTTTGGATACATTCAAATATACTTGCAGCCGCACCTGTTGTCTGCAAAGACGGGGATAAGCTTGCACAGGTTATTTCTCGTGCGGACAGGAGCATTACTATGTATGCGGAATGTCAGCCCGAGGATGGAGCGTGTGAAGAGGGACCTATGTACTGGAACTATGCGGGAGCGGCATTAATAGACTGTGAATGGCTTTTATATAAGTATTCCGCAGGGGAGTACAACAGGCTGTATACCGATAAGCTGAAAGAAATATCAAGATATTTTATGAAAATGTATATTTGCGGCAGCAGAGTAGCAAATTATTGTGATACACCGGGAATTTGTATCGGGGATTATGGCGAATTATATAAGCTCGGAAAGATTTATAAAGATTACGAGCTGATAAGCCTGGCAAAGCAGGTGTTTGACAACAGCAACGGTGAATTGCTTGCCGAAACAAAATTCAAGCCGTATAATTTACCTATAAAGATAAAGGCACGCAATGAATTGAAAAAAATGCCGTCTGTTGCGATTGCGCCTAAGTCATACTATTTAAAAAGCGTTGAAATAACAACCAATCATATGCAATCGGGATTGTTTTTTTCTGCTATTGCAGGAAATAATGGTGTTGGGCATAATCATAATGATGTCGGCAGCTTTATAATATACAAAAATAGTGTGCCGTTTATTATTGATATCGGCAGCATTACATATGAGAAGGACACCTTCACAGATAAAAGATATACAATATGGAATAATATGTCCGAATATCATAATTTACCGAAAATTAACGGAAAAAATCAGCATGAGGGGAAGGAATATTCGGCAACTGATGTTGCTTTCGGTAACAACAGATTTTCATTTGATATGAAAAATGCTTATGTAAACCGTGACGAAATAGTAAGGTGGAGACGAAGCTTTGATTTCTCGGGGAAGGTAATTATTGTGGAGGATAATTTTGAGCTTAATGAAGAAAGCGAAATAGTGTTTAATTTTATACTTACGACAATGCCGGAAATTTGCGGTAACGAGATTATATTGAAAAAAGGCGGGCAGACTATGAAAATGCAATTTTACACATCGCTATTTGAATTTGAAACGGAAGAAATTAATACTCCCGATGTTACAGCTTCATGGAACGGAAGCGTCTATCGGCTTAAAGCAAAACTCCGAAAAAGAAAGATGAAAATAAAATTAATTATAGAATGATATTTTGCCTTACGGATTTGTCACAAGTTCTCAGACTTTGTTTTTCATATAAGCTTCACTTTGTAGAAGCTGACGTTTTGTTAAGTTGAATGAAGGTTGAGATTTCAAACTCCTTATGATATAATGGTTTTACCGCAAACACAAATACCATTCTGAAAATCAGAAAGAGCCGGAGACATCCGATTTTGGCAGGAATAAGTGTAGACTCAAAACTACAATTCAAAATTGCATATTATGTATGAATTAAATAATTAGAGATATATTAAGTTCGAAGATTAAAAATATTTTTGCAAATATTTGGACAGGAAAAGTGTTAATAATTTTATTCTTTTTGCGTATATGGAAAGTGTATATCTCTATAAGCTTTAGGGGAAATACGGAAATTTCGCTTTTTACTTTTCTGTGAATTGTGATATAATTATAATAAAAAAATATAAAGGTGTGATTGAAATGAGAAATGCATTGGTTACGGGAGCCAGTCGAGGAATAGGGTATGCAATTGCCAAAAAACTATCTCAAAGTGGTTGCGGGGTTGTTATAACAGGAAGAAATATTTCAACTCTTGAAAATGTAGCAACTGAGCTCGGAAAAAATGTAATTCCCATGGTTTGGGATGCTATGGAGTTTGATAAATCCAACGAAAAAATAACTCAAGCTGCAGATATGCTTGGAGGATTGGATATTGTTGTGAATAATGCCGGAATTTTTGCGCAGAGAAGTGAATGGGACAAAAACGAGCTGTTGAAAACGACAGTCAAGGAATGGTCAGAGGTTATAAACATCAATTCAAGTGCAATATTTTTTATTATGCAAGCAGCTGTTAATTATATGCTTAAGAATGGTGTAAAAGGTAATATTTTAAATATTACATCGGTGGCAGGAGAAGAACCGATTTACGGTGCATACGGCGGTTCGAAAATTCTCGCTACCGGTCTAACTCGCGGCTGGGGAAAGATGTTTGCTTCGGACGGAATAACTATAAACGGAATTGCACCCGGACCGGTTGCAACTGAAATGAATAATTGGCATGAAGGGGATTCCATAAAGCATGACAGAATACCTTACGGAAGATTTTCAACGATAGATGAAATTGCAGAGCTCGCAATGTACCTTTTGGATGAAAAGGCAAAAATGGTATGTGGAGAAACAGTTATTATTGACGGTGCTTATTCAATCAGATAAAATCGGGAGGAACATTAAAATGAATGAAAGAATAGAAAAATTACTTCAAAAAACCGTTTCGGGTGAAATGTATGTTTATCCTGTAAAAACCGAATATGACAGATGTGATTTATTTCTACATCGTGTAGAAATGTCCGGCAAAAGAGTATGCGAATATATAAGGAATCAGGAGCCGTTGATTATTCCGGAGTCGTGCTTTACCGGATTGATAAAGTTTGACGATAGCGTAGAGGGCGATATTTTTAACAGAAGCGGTCATATAAATTTTGAAATGGCAATTGAGAATTTCTATAACAAGCCGGTTGATAATTTATTAACATTTGAATGGCAGCACTCTACGGGAGATTTTGAAAAAATTATTAACAACGGTATAATCGGTGTTAAAGAAAAGATTAAAAAATCAATTGAAAATCACGATGGTGACGAAGATGCAATCCGATTTCTGAAAACTCAATTTGACGTTTGTAATGCCATTATCGACTGGGCGAAGAAGTGCTCCGAGAAAGCGTTGTGTGTTTCCAAAAAAACATTAAATGAAAAATACAAAAAGAATTTGGAAATGTTAGCTCAATCTCTTAAAAATGTTCCGGAAAGACCTGCAGGAAATTTCTATGAGGCCATACTTTCGCTATACGTTTGTTATGGTTTTATTCCCGACAGTATTGGATTAATTGATAGATATTTATATCCATTCTACAAATTGGGTATAGAAGAAGGAACTTTAACAAAAGAGAAGGCGACCGAGTATTTGCAGGAATTATTTTTAATGCTGCAAGCAAGAATACATATATCATCAGACAGATTTTATCGTGGGGGTGAAACGCACTTTTGTGTTGGTGGCTATTTAGCGAATGGATCTGATGGATTTAATGACTTTTCACGCTTGATAGTAGATTCGCTTATGGAACTGCCAACGTGGATTCCACAGATTTCACTGCGTTGGACGCCTAAAACGCCGCATGATGTTTTACGATATATGCTTGATTGTGAAAGAAATGACCCCAACAAGAGAATAGCTTTTGTAAATGACGTTCCTCGCCTTAAGGGTTTAACCCAATACTCAGGTTTTTCTTATGAAGAAGCGATAAATTATTCAATGATAGGCTGCAATGAAATATCTCTTCCGGGAGGAATAGTTTTTGGTTTTGATCCCATAAACGTTTCAAGATCAGTAACAAATGTGTTTTCAAAACGATACAATGACATTGTAACGGCAGATAGTTTTGATAATTTTTTTGAAATATACAAACAAGAACTATTTAGCGATTTGTGGGAAGCGGAGCATATAAGCAAATGCTTTCAAGACATTCGTTCAAGAGATTGTAATATTGTAAGTAACATATTTATGGACGGATGCATAGAAAATGCAAAAAGTATTACGAATGGAGGGTCATCAAAGTATACCGCTGTGGGACTTCTGATTGGCATTACCACTGTAATTGATTCTCTAAGCATAGTAAAGCAGTTTGTTTATGATGATAAAATCGTGACTATGAACCAACTTGCCGATGCTGTTTCAAATAATTGGGACGGTTATGAAGACTTGCATTCGCAGATACTTAAAATCGGAAATTTTTTTGGCAATGACGATGATTGCTCAAATGAAGTGGCAAGGTGTTTTACCACTGCGTTGGTTGAATGGAACAATGATAAAAACTATCTGGGGAAAAAATGGGTTTTTGGAAATCTTATCGGCTATAATGAGCATCATAAATTTTTTGGTGATTGTACCGGTGCAACACCGGATGGAAGATACTCCGGCGATATGATTAGTTTCGGTCTGGGGCAGAACAGCGGAAAAGACAGAGAAGGACTTACTGCACTTTTAAATTCTGTTGCTAAATGCGATCCTAATGCTGTTCTAACCGGTCCGAGCGTTACAAATATAATGCTGGATGAGCAATTGATAAGGAATGATGTTTCTTTTGAAAAATTAGTATACTTGTTTGAAACATATTTCAAAATGGGTGGAACACATTTTCAGCTTACTTATGTATCTATAGATGATTTGAAAAATGCGCAGATAACGCCTGATAATTATCGTAATCTTCGTGTGCGTGTATCAGGATTTTCAGATTATTTTGTTTTGTTGAACAAGGGGTTGCAGGATGAAATTATTACGAGGACAAAACATGATGGATGACGTTAAAATTTTTGATATACAAAGGGCTTCATTTGTCGATGGACCCGGAATACGTACAACCATATTTTTTAAAGGATGTAACCTAAAATGTAAATGGTGTCATAATCCTGAAAGTCAATCATCTGAATTTGAAATGATGTTTTATAAAGACAAGTGCATACATTGCGGAAAATGCACACAAATCTGTACACATAAAAGGTGCATTTTATGCAGAAAATGTACTGAAATATGTCCCACCGGAGCAAGAAAAATATGCGGAGAATCAATGACGTGTGAAAAAGTTTTAAAAGAAATTTTAAAAGACAAAGATTATTATATATCGTCAGGTGGAGGTGTTACATTTTCCGGAGGCGAATGTATGCTGCAAATAAATTCATTGGAACAAATTCTTAAATACTGTAACAAATATGGAATTAATACTGCTGTAGATACTGCAGGTTGTGTCAGTTGGGAGTACTTCGAAAAAATTATACCATATACAAATATATTTTTATATGATATAAAGTGTATTTCATCCAAATTGCATAAATTAGGATGTGGGATATCAAATAAAATCATTCTTGAAAATCTACAGAAACTTTCAGATGCGGAAAATACAAATATTATAATTCGTATTCCTGTAGTCGGAGGATTTAATGATGATTTTGAGGAAATGAAAAAAATTGCTGATTTTTTAAGTAATGTAAAACATAAATGCGTTGAATTGCTGCCATATCACAGCATGGGCGAACATAAGTATTTGTCTCTTGGAAGAACGGTTGAGAAGTTCTATACACCATCAGATACGAATATGCAGCTTTTCAAAGAATTATTCAAGGCAAATGTAATATGAAAGGATAATTATGAAAAAATAGATTTATGCGGAAAATGGAAGTTAACGAGTCAAAACGGTGATGTTTATAATTGCACGGTACCTGGGTGTGTTCAAGTCTTATATCAAAAATTTGGTATAAGGACCGTAAAGATTTTGCAGAGCTATGATGAGAAGGGTGGCCCTAATTATACAAAATGTAAACTTTTGCAAACTACTAACGGCAAGGAATTTGATCATAATACACAATATTCCTGTTTTACACCTATAATTAATAATGTAAAAGTATTTTGCATTGGGGCAAATTGGGTTCCATGCGAACCATTCCCATCTGCGGAAACAGAGATTAAAATCACAAAAATTCTTGAACTTGCTGCAAATGCAGGAGTAAATATGATCCGTGTATGGGGCGGAGGGATTTTTGAACAACAGCATTTTTATGATGAATGTGATAGATTGGGACTTATGGTAACACAGGATTTTATGATGGCATGCGGAAACTATCCTGAAAACGACGAAGCGTTTTTAAATCAGCTGGCAAAAGAGGCCGAATTTGCAGCCATTATGCTTCGTAATCATCCTTCTCTTTGAAAATGTCAATAAATGTACAGTCGAAATTTACCCAAAATTCTGAAACAGCTTTAATTCTTCAACCGGCATAACCAACAATCCATTCAGAAACGGAAATCTGTCAAGGTCGTCAAAGCGCTCTGTA
>CAKSSN010000020.1 GCA_934489015.1 uncultured Clostridia bacterium | reverse complement strand
TTACGCACAAAAGTCCGTTACACACTGCGGACAAAAACTCTTTTTCAGCGGCATTATCTGTATTTTCAAGCGCCGCGATACAGCTTTGAAATGCTGCTTTCTGCTATGTCAGGAGAGTTTGCGGCACTTATGGCAAGAGAGCTTATTTCAAAAAACATAGCGGAGCAGGCATAGAGGGCGCACAGAGCTATCTTAAAACAAACTGCTGTGAAAGACTTGATATGAAGTCGGTTGCAGAGATGTACGGCTTTGGATATGAGAGCTTTCGGCATAAGTTTAAAAAATTTGCGGAATGAGTCCTCAAGAGTATGTTATATACAACAGATTGCTCTGTGCCTGCGATTTGCTCAGCGATACGGAAAAACCGTGTACGGAAGTGGCGATGGAGTGCGGCTTTTCCGACAGCGCACAGTTTTCAAAAATGTTCAGGCAGCGGTTTGGTATGACTCCGACAGAGTATCGGAGAAATAACCGCGCCTGACTTGAAATTGCGGCTATACGCCGTTTTTGTCCCTTGAAACTAAATATTACTACGCGGACAAGGTTATTGAGAAAAGAAAAATAAATGTTTTATGAAAATTTCAGCCGTCTGTTAATCTCCGCAGCAGTACGCAGAAAAATGTTTAAATCCGCTGCGGAAAAACAGTCGGCGTTATGAGCCGGAACAGCAGAACAGGCTATGCCGATTGCTCCGACGCATTTTCCGTCTTTTAATATTGCCTTTCCTAAGCCGGCATGGGATAGGTTATCGTTGATTTGAGATACGGTTTTGACATACTGCTGCTTTTTAACTGCTTTAAGCGCCGAACACAGTGCGGAAAATGAATCAATACCTTCCCAGTCACCGTTTTTCGGTGTGCCGTATTTTTGAAATAACTTAAATACCTCATCACGCGTCATATGTGACATGAGAATCCGACCGGTTGCGGTACGGTATATGTCATCCGTAAAAATTTGCGCATTGTGGCTGAATATGTTTTTGTTTGAATCAATTTTATCTATAATAAATTTTTGGTTATTTGCAAGTACCGCAAGTAAAACGGTTTTTTGAGTTTTTTTTGCGAGGAAAGTAAGCAGCGGATGGCAAATCGATATGAGTGTTTCGTTATATTTCCCGAATCTGGTGAGAAGATATGCATCCGGTCCGAGTATATATTTTCCGCTTAATCCGAAATTTTGTGCAAATCCTTCTGCGCATAATGTTTCAAGTAAATGATGGCAGGTCGATTTTTCTATTTTGGTTTTTTCGGATATTTCTTTAAGTGATATGCTTTCAAAGGGTGTATCGGAAAGTACTTTTAGTATATTAAGTGCTTTTTGAACTGATTTTATCATTTTTTCACAACCTTTAATCCTTTTGTCTTTAGTATACAGACTTTTAGAATATTTGTCAATATTTCATAATGTGAAATGTTGTTGCTTTTTTAGCCCCGATATAATAAAATGTTGCCGAGGTGAGTCGAGGAATGATTTTGGCTGATTATTTTTATGCGGAGCATGATATAATGTGGGATTATGCAAAGCAATGCGGAGTTGAGGGCGCTGTTGTCAGACTGCCGGAGGACGGCAGCTTTGATGTAACAGACAGGGAACACTGGCGGAGTATATATGACCGCTTTATGAGCTTCGGTATAAGACCTGTGGTTATAGAGCCGATGCCGAATGAGCTGCATTCACACATAAAAACGGGTGATAAAAAATGCGATGAAAGCATTGAAAAGGTCATAAAGATGTTTCCGCATATGCGTGATTTCGGAATAAATACGATATGCTTTAACTGGATGGCACATATTGGCTGGCTAAGAACATCCTACAGTATTCCCGAACGTGGCGGAGCTTTGGTGACGGGTTTTGATATTGATAACTTTATTCCAAACGACAAAGCAATAACAAGCGAGCAGCTTTGGAATAATTATAGGTATTTCATAAATGCGGTAATGCCGTACGCGGACAAATACGGTATAAGGCTTGCACTTCATCCGGATGATCCGCCGCTTGACAGGCTTGGAAATGTTGAAAGAATAATGATAAGCAAAGAAAACATAAAGAAGGCAACGGACATATATAAAAGTCCGAACTTGGGAATCACAATGTGTCAGGCGACTTATTATATGATGGGTGAGGATGTGTATTCGACCATAGAGGAATTAAGCGAAAAAATATTTTTTGTGCATTTTCGAAATGCTGTCGGGACAAAAACGAATTTTCATGAAACCTTTCACGATAACGGAGCTATCGATATGAAAAGGGCAATCGAGCTTTATAAGAAATATACGCCGAATGTTCCGATTAGAGTTGACCATGTACCGCTTATGGCGGGAGAGAGTCAAAAGACTGCGGGATATACCGCTCTCGGCCGGCTTTTTGCAATCGGATATTTGAAGGGGCTTATGAAATAAAAATACTATGTAAAAGAAGGAGAAAGAACAATGAACTTTAATGTTAAGGAAGAAATAATAGCGCTTACACCTCAATGGAAGGGAGAGCGACTTTCTGACGGAAGACCAAAGGTTGATGAAAAATATTTAAAGGCACTTAAAACCCTTACTCTTGAAGAGGTGTGGAAACCGATATTTGTAAAAGGATATGAAAGTCAATTTGAAGGAAGATTTCATACCCTCCATGATGACGGAAGAAAACTTATAGGTCGAGCTGTTACAGCAACATACTGTCCTTACAGACCGGACCTTGATGAGGTTGTGAAGAATATAGGCAGAAGTGAAGGAAGAACAGGTACATATAATCAATGGGTTATTGACAACCTTCAGGAATATGATGTTCCCGTA
Organism: uncultured Clostridia bacterium; assembly: GCA_934489015.1. Classification (GTDB taxonomy): domain Bacteria; phylum Bacillota; class Clostridia; order UBA1381; family UBA1381; genus RGIG9115. The sequence goes on along the minus strand of CAKSSN010000020.1, from coordinate 44,872 downwards.
ATAGATATGTATGATAAAATTTATAAAGGAACATTTATTGGTGGGAACCTCACGACAGCCCTTAAAAACAAGACAAGAAACGAAAACGGCGGCGCTGTAATATGGGGCGGAATTCGTGACACTGAACAGATGAAAAAAGTTGAGGATACACAAGTGTATTATCGTGGAATTGACCCTACGCCGATTCGTGATTTTATAATGGCAGCGTATAATACGGCAACAAGAATAGGAAATGCAATCTGCTTACCGGGTGATGTGGTGTTCGGAGCAGGCGGAGGTGTTTTGTTTATTCCGAGCCATTTAGTCGAAGAGGTAGTCGGCGGAGCAGCAAAAACACAGGTTAAAGATTTATTCGGCTTTGAAATGATAACACAAAATAAATTTACAACTGCGCAGATTGATAAAAATACATGGACAAAAGATATGCTTGATTTGCTTATGGAATTTATCGAAAAGGATGATAGAGCGGCACAATATCGCGGGATGGATTGGTCGCATGAGTACGACCTTGCAATAAATGGTGATCCGAATGATACACAGTCAGCACTTTGATGTTTATGCCGCATCGTGTGCAGAAGACGGCGGCATAGTTAAATATGAGTTTTCAAAAGGGCAGCTAAAATACGAGTATAAAATACATCTTGACAGACCTATGTATCTTGAAATTAAAAATGATATAATAAGTGCAACACTTAGGGAAGCATATGGGGAAAACAGCGGCTTTATCCGCATTAAAGATAACAAAAATGCTTTTATAACTACAAGACCACCGCAGAATACTTTCGGAAAATGCGCTGCGCATTTTTGCACAGTTGGCGATGCAGTGTACTGTGCAAATTATTTATCCGGCAGTGTTATAAAAATACCGGATAAGGTGGTGTTCCACAGCGGTCATGGCAAGAATCGGGATAGACAGGCTGCACCGCATCCTCATTTTATATGTGAAACTCCTGATAGTCTCCTGTTAGTATGCGATCTTGGGACAGACAAGATAATTGTATACACGAGAGAACTTGAAAAAATAAACGAGGTTACGATTGGTGAAGGCAGGGGACCAAGACACCTTGTGGTTGACAAACAAACAGGGTATATATATTGCGCCAATGAACTCTCGTCAAGCGTAACAGTGCTTGAATACAAAGAAGGTTATATTCATGTGCTGGGCGAATACAGTACTCTTTTTAAAAATAATGCGGAAAACTTTCCAGCAGCAATAAGACTTTATGATAATATGGTTTTTGTATCAAACCGTGGAGATAATTCGGTAAGTATCTTTAAAATATATGGTGACAGTCTTGAACTTTGCACAGTGACACCCTGTGGAGGAATATGGCCGAGAGATATTAACATATTCGGCGGATATCTTTTGTGTGCAAACGAAATGTCGGATGACATAAGTGTGTTTAAGATAGAAAAAGAAACACTTAAAAATTGCAGTAGTATAAAACTCAAAAAACCTGTATGCATTGTTGGGCGAACTATAGGAGGATAGTGGATAATATGGAATTTGAAAATAAAAAAGCTCTGATAACCGGTGCAAGCCGAGGAATAGGAAAGGCTTTGGCAAAGGAGCTTGCACTGTGCGGTTGTGAGATTTATGTAAATTATGTGGGGAATGACAAAAAAGCAGAGGAAACCAAAGATGAAATAGAGAATGTTGGGGGGAGATGTACTCTTGCGCGAGTAAATCTTGAAGAAACGGACTGTGCGGAAAAACTATTTAAGATAACGGGTGATGTTGATATACTCATACTTAATGCGTCAATCCAGTTTAGGAATAGGTGGACCGATATTACCGCGGAGGAGTTTGAACGGCAGATAAATTGCAATCTTCGTGCACCGATGTTTCTTATGCAGAAGTATATCCATGGAATGATAAATAAAGGCTGGGGGCGTGTTGTGACAATCGGAAGCGTTCAGGAAGCGAAACCTCATGCGGATATGCTTGTATACTCGGCGGCAAAATCAGCGCTTACTTCAATGGCAAAGTCGGTTGCCATTCAAACGGCAGGAACGGGAGTCACGGTAAACAGCGTTGCCCCCGGGGTTATATATACGGACAGAAATGTTGATGCCCTTGCCGACAGCGCATATGCCGAGACGGTAAAAAGCAAAATCCCGATGGGAAATTGGGGTGAGCCAAAGGATTGCTGTGCGATTGTAAAAACGCTCTGCTCGGACGGAGCAGCGTATATAACAGGACAAAACATATTTGTGGATGGCGGCATGGGAATAAAATAAAAGAAACAGACGTTGTAAAAAACACTTTTACAACGTCTGTTTTAGCGTATACTATATCATTCTGATTTTAAACAACGCTCCGATTGTAATATTTTTAAAAGTGACAGATTCGGAGTCAAATACTGCGGAGGTTTTATCCTTGCCCCACACGGGAACAAGCTCAACACTTTTGATGTTTGAAAGGTTTATTTTAATGACATCAACCGAAGGAACATTTTTAAGGTCTCTTAAAATATTTTCCCAATTATAATCGGTATTGCGTATGTATCCCAATGTTACGGTTTTTCCTTTTAAAATAAGAACATCAACGTTTTTGTCCGAAATGCTTAACGGTTCAAATCCTTCTTTGTCAAACGTTACGTTTGATGTCAGGAGACTGAGCGGCTTGAACAATCCGTACAGGTTTTTTGCCTTGACGTATCTTTCATCCCAGTGCCATATACAGCCCGCACCGCAGCTTTTCATAAACAGCGGAGTATAGACTGCATCTGTAAAAATAATTCCGTCATCATCATTTACATAAAACTTAAACGGGCCGCTGTGACAGTTGTTTACGGCGCCTGTTTCGGCAATATAGACCGGTTTGTCGGTATCAACCTTTTCAAATGCGCCGCGTATCATGTCAATCGGCGAACGGTGACAATCATCATAACCCGCACCCTGGTCAAGATACCTGTGGATTTGAACAAAGGAAACTTTGTCCTGGCAAAAATTATCATACATTTGTTTTGCATATTTCGAATCAAGGCTGCCAAGTGAATTTACCACAAGATGATTTGGAAACATATTTTGCACTTTGGGAAGAATTTGTTTGTTCCAGTCATAAATATCAAGATAACTGTCGCGAACACAAAGACTACGCTTTGATTTTGACCGAGCCGGAAAAATCCGGGGTGTATCGGCATTTTTGATGTGCCGCTTCCGAGATTTCCGTTTTTTCAATACCCTCCGAATCATAACTGACGGTTATCGGCTGATATATAAAGGGATAGACGGTGTCTTCGCTGCCGTCGGGACGAATAATTTTTATTGAGTCTGTCGGAACATCAAAATCAAAGGTTATTCGGGAATATTTTTTTAATTCGCCGCTTATTTTCATAATAATCTCCATTCCGCTGCCCTGCATCGGCACAAATAGTAATGAAAATCTCTTATTGGCAAGGCAAGGAATGATAAGAGATTATTAACGCCCATGTGCGTTCCGAGCGTAGTGAGGAAAATTTCGCACGGGCAATTTAATCCTGCCGAAGGCTAACGTGAAAGAAACTTTCACGTTATAAAACCTCTTTTCTCGGGGTCACTTTTGCAACGGTCGGATATTTGTTTTAATGATACAATATGAAATAATTAAAGTCAAATAATTTCATAATATATTTTGGGGTGCGTTTCGGTATTGAAGCGGAGTCATATTCATTATCTGTTTAAAGGTTCTGCAAAACGAACGCGTGTCATTGTAGCCGACGCTTTCTGAAATCTTGCCTATCGAATAATCGGTTGAACGGAGCAAATAACAGGAGTTGGTTATACGGTACTTGGCAAGGTAGTTGTGAAAGCTCGTTCCGGTGGCAAGTTTAAAATTCCTACAAAAATTACTTTTTGAATAACCCGACGCGGCGGCTGCCGCCTCAACGGTTACATCAGACTGATAATTCAGGTAGATAAGCTCGAGCGCTTTTTCGATTTGACGCTTGCCCGATTTCTCCGATAACGAAACGGAACTTTCGCCGTATGCGGAAATAATGGCTGAGGAAAGCCTGAACAGCTCGCCTATTGTACGCAAATCCGACGCGGCGCTTTTGTTGCCGCAGGTATTAACCAATTCGTATATGGAATCACGAATAGCGTTAAAAGCGCTGTTTTCGGAATCGGAAAAAGACAGTATGGGGTTATCGAATTTCAGCTCGGATAAATAAGAGAATTTTTCACGCAAAAGCATAGGCCCAAACTCTATCAAAAGGAGCGAGCAACCGTCCTTGTCGCCGACAAGCTCGTGGTCGGTCATGCTGCCTATAATTAAAGCCTCGTCGGCTTTTATAAGATATTTTATTCCGTTCAGCTTTGCATGGAGCGTGCCGCTGATGCAGTACAAAATCTCGATTTCGTGATGCATATGTACCTGAAAAGAAGCAAAATGTTCACTTTTTCTTACAAAATAAGGGGTGGAATATTCCAATAAAGGCTGATAAAGCATAAGTGTCACCTCGGCTTTATTTTAACATAATCGCGGCGCTGTGTCAATTAAGAATTTTTGTGCATTTTATAAGAATACAGAGTATTGCAAACAGCTTTGAATTGATATATCATTTAAGTGAGCTTTGGGAAAAGCAAAACAACATAAATTGTTACTGTGGGAGGTAAAAAATGAAAAATATAGGACTTCAGCTTTATACGGTAAGAGAACATTTAACAAGTGATGAAAAAATCAAGGCGTTATTTGAACAGATAAGAAATATAGGCTATACGGAGGTTGAGCCTTTCGGTGCAATAGAGAATATGGAGGCTCCAGCAAGGATAGCGAACGAAACCGGCTTGGACATTTCGGGAACAATATCCAATTTTAAGGCATATGAGGATCGTGAAAAGACGGTTGAATTTTGCAGAAGGTTCGGAATTAAAAATTTAGGCTTTTCGGCGAGCGAGTTTGAAAGCGCTGCCGAGATAGCGCGGCTTATCGGCGAGGCAAACGATCTTGCGGAGTATCTCGCTAAATACGGGATTACAATCTCGTATCATAATCACAGCCATGAGTTCAGAAAATATGAGAACGGAAAAACCGCTTATGAAATGATGGCTGACGGCTTTGATAAGGACAAAATCGGATTTGTGCTTGATACATACTGGATTCAGCACGGCGGCGGAGATATAAGACATTGGATAGAAAAGCTTGACGGCAGACTGACAGCGCTGCATATGAAGGACATGAAACGGGTGGAAAACAATGCTGTGGCCTATGCCGCAGTAGGTGAAGGAAACCTTTGGTGGGACGGAATAATTGCGGCGGCAGAGAAAGCCGGAGCAAAGCACTTTGTTGTGGAGCAGGATGTGTGCTACCGCGACTGTATTGAGTGTATCAAGGACAGCGCGGCATTCCTTAAAAGATATATAAACAAATAAAAAATATATTACGGAGGTTTCATTATGTACAGAGTAGGAAAAGAAGAGGCGGAAGCGGTTTCAAGGGTTATATTGAGCGGCAGTTACTTTAAGACGAGAAACGTCTACAATGAAACGGAACAGGCTGAAAATGAAATAAAAGAATTGTTCGGCGTGAAAAACGCGCTGACTATGACGTCCGGAATGGCGGCGCTTATCTCGGGCTTAACGGCACTCGGAATAGGACCCGGTAATCAGGTTATAGTGCCTGCATATACATACATAGCAACCGCAATGGCTGTTGTGGCTGTAGGTGCGATTCCTGTGATTGCGGAATGTGATGAAACGCTGACAATCGACCCGGAGGACGTAAAAAGAAAAATTACCCCTGCCACAAAAGCGATAATTCCGGTACATATCCAGGGATTTCCCTGTAACATGGACGCTATATGCGCTATTGCAAAGGAGCATGATCTGAAAATTGTTGAGGATGCTTGCCAGGCAGACGGAGGAAAATATCATGGCAAACGTCTCGGAGCAATAGGCGATGCGGGCGCGCTGAGTTTTAACATGTACAAGCTGATAAGCACAGGCGAGGGCGGCGCACTTTTGACAAACGATAACCTTTTATATCAGAGAGCGCTGATATATCACGACAGCAACGCGGTAGCGTTCTTCGGAGATCAGCTGAAGGATGTACAGGAAAAGATGTTCTGCGGTGTTGAATACCGTACAAACGAAATTCAGTCGGCAATGCTCCGTGAGCAGCTTAAAAGAATGGATTCGATGATAGACAGCCTGAGACTTATAAAGAAAAGAGTTATGGACGAGCTTGACGGTGAGTACAGATTCATTCCATCAAACGACATAGAGGGCGATTTGGCAACAACGATTGCTTTTGCGTTCGATACGCCAGAAAAGGCAAACAAATTTGTGGAGGCAAAGGGTGGAACAGTTCCGATTAACACGGGAAAGCATATCTATAAGTATTGGACGGCAATTATGGAAAAACGCGGCGCGTACAATCCGCTTATGGATCCGTTCAAAATGGAGGCGAACAAGGATATTATTCCGGATTATACTGATGATATGTGTCCGAAAACGCTTGAGGTTCTGGCAAGAACAGTATATATCGGCATACATCCCGATATGAAGGATGAACAGGTTACTCAGCTTATAAGCGAGTGCCGCGAGATTTTAAAAACTTTGTAAGGCTACATTATTATAAGTATAGTCAGAAGATTCGGAGAAATGTAAACTGCGTATTTGTCATATAACATTTGGTAAATGAAGGTGACGGAGGAAACGAAATTGTACAAAGCGGTAAAACGATACTTAACGATTACCTTGGGAACAGCAATGGTTGGCTTTGCTGTCAGTGAATTTTATATACCAAACAAAATTGTAAGCGGCGGCGTTTCGGGCTTGTCAACAATTCTGTTTCATACGCTCGGTATAGCGCCGGGACTGTCGTTTGCAGTAATCAATGCAGCGTTATTGGCGGCGGCGCTCCGATTCTTGGGTAAGTCGTTTGTGATAAACTCGCTTATAGGAGCAACGCTCCTATCTGCTTTTGTGCAAATATTTTCGTATCTTCCGAGTATTTGCAATGATGTATTTTTAGGCTCGGTATTCGGGGCAGTTCTGTACGGCGCAGGAATAGGACTGACGCTGGTCGAGGGCGCGTCAACGGGCGGAACCGATATATTAAGCAGGCTTTTGCAGCGTTTTTTTCCGCACATAAAAATCGGAAATCTTTTGCTTGCGGTAGACGCTGCGGTTATTGCGGTGTCGCTTGCGGTATTCGGACGAACCGAGCTTGCGCTGTACGGAATAATTGCGCTTGCAATATCCTCATATGCCGTGAATTGGCTTATACTTAAGCTGAATATATCAAAGCTTGCGTTTGTCGTTACCGACTGCGGAGAGGAAATCGCACGGTACCTTGTGTCAAATTCGCCGCGCGGAGTAACCATTGTAAGGGCAACCGGCGGATATACGATGGAAAATAAAACGGTTTTGATGTGTGCGCTGAAGGAAAACGAGGCGGAGCACTTTCAGAAACGCGTGCTTGAAAAGGATTCGACGGCGTTTATAATCTTTTCGGAATCCTCCCAGATTGTTGGGAACGGATTCAGAGTATACAAATAATTTAACTTACATATAAAAAATACGATGGCTGCGATTTAATGAGCCATCGTATTTTTTATATATGTTTATGTTTGGCTTGGTATGCCGACGGGGTAAGTCCGGTACTTTTTTTGAAAATCACGCTGAAGTGCTGAGCGGTTTTGTAGCCGATTTCATTCGCAATTTCATCTTTTACATCGGCATGCTTCATATGCCCCCACCAAAGGAGAACATCCGTATTATCCAAAACCTCATCAGACAATCCGTGATCTTCCATATCCCAAGTTGCTGCTCTGATACTAAATTTTCCCGACGGCGAAAGCTTTTGGTTAATAGCACCGTGAATTCCTTCCAGGTAAATTTTGCAATATTTTCATCCAGTTTTTCGTGACAATACTCATTCCATATTGTAACATTTATCTTTCTCATCCCAATCTTCCTTCCTTTTATTGCGTATTTCAGGTTACAGCTTAAGCTATTTGAATTATGCCACAGTCAAATAACAATTTCAAGGCATAAACCAAGCTGATTTTATTGCATTTTTCGACACGAATATTGACAGGCTTTATTCTCAATGATATACTATATTTACAGGAGGCTGATATAAATGTCCTTAACCAGCATAATAGGCTTAAAGCAATTATATTACACCGATTTTGAAATTTATAATGTTTTTGCCATGCGGCAAAAATAGATTAACGGTGCAGTCTTTCACATGAAGCAGCGCAGAAAAAGCACCGGAATAATTTTTTTGAATAATGTTCAGGCTTCATATGTATGTAAATCACAGAAAAAACTCGTAATAAAAGATAAAAGCGTTGTATGCCTTCCCCGGGGAAGCGAATATACCTGTTTTAATTTAGCTTGTACAGAAACATTCAATGATGCCATGCTTGTGGAAATTAATACAAAAAAAGACGGTGTTGAATTTTCTTTTTCGGATGAGCCTTTTATAATAAAGGATATTAACATTTTACTTATTGAAAAATATTTCGAAGATATTATCCGTTATTACGAAAGTACAAAACCATCACCGATTCAAATCAAATCAGCTGTTTATAATTTACTCTCCTATATATGTAAAGAAAAGAACGAAAAAGAAAAAAAGATTTTCACAAATAAACAGCGGGATTGAACTTATAGAATCCGATATTTTATGTAACTTTTCGATAGAAGAAATTGCACAAACCTGTAATGTCAGTGTTTCTTATTTCCGACGGTTATTTAAAGAGTATTCGGGAAAGAATCCGAATGAATATCGGTTGGACATGCGCCTGAACAAAGCAAAAAAATGCTCGAAAGCAGCGGAGCTACTTTAGAACATATAACAGAAGCTTTAAACTTTCAAAGCTCTTCATACTTTTGCCGGATATTTAAAAAAAGTTCGGTATAACGCCCGGTGATTACCGGAAAAGCATATAGAGTAAATCAAAATGGCGCAATGTCTGTTTCGGCTATAAAAACAAGTACAGAGCTGCAGGACAAGAAAAAAGAATTATGTATAGATACGGTGAAACAGTTGAAACAGAGATATGGCAATTTGCAGGTGGCAGACACACGGGAGGCAAGCCCGATATGCCCTGTGATTAAAAAAAGCCGTCTTTTTGAACCGTTGTCCTTGCAAGGCGTCAGCCTTGCTTCGTCCGCCGGAAACAAAAACCTGTCAATTTATATTTATAAAGTATAGCATACCGTAATGCTTCAAACTGTGATTACGGCATGCCATATTTTATTTTGAAGTTATTAATGTAATTTACGGAGGAATACCTTATGTATTTTTAAACATATTCCGGTGCGGCGGCAAGGACTCTTATGCGTTTGACCGACAGAGCAATCCGAACCTGCCTGAATTGAATTATAAGCAAGACAAAATAAGGTAATAAACACAAAAATTGTGAATTTACAGATTTAAAAAGATGTGTTATAATTTATGATGTATATTTTTAATTTGAAAAAACAGACAATAAGTTAAGAATATATGACAAAAGCGGATGAAGAAAAGGTGTAATAGGATGAAGTTATATAAGCTGATTATTGTTGATGACGAACGTTTTACGCTGAGAACATTGGCAGATGCTGTTCCTTGGAATAAATATGGCTTTGAAACTAAATGCTTTGTTTCCCCGGAAGAGGCAATCGGTTGGGCAGAAGAAAACTTTGTTGATGCTGTTATAACTGATGTTAATATGCCGATTATAAACGGAAATGAAATGATGGAAAGAATCAGAAAGATTTATCCCGATGTCGTGTTTGCTGTGCTCAGCGGATACGATGAATTTATCTATGCTCAAAAAGCGCTGCAGCTTGGGGCGATTGATTATATTATTAAGCCGATAGGATTTGATGCAATTGAAGCATTGTGCAAAAAAATTTATGAAAGATTAAACAAAAACGAGGCTGATGAAAAGAAAAAAATATTATCCAAGGTTAAAGAAATAATGAGAAACGCTGTAGTTGGTATAAAACCGGAAGCGTTGTATAATATGCAATTTCTATCCGATAATCCTGTTGCAATCGTGCATTGCAACAACGAGGCGTTAAAGGAGTATCTAAAATCATCACAGTATACAAAAGACGATTTATACCGTGCGATAGATAATATCGTATTGTTTAACGATAACAACAGCAGTAATATATGGATGCGACTTGAGCTGAATATAGGCGACCTGGACTTTATTTCCATAAATCTATTTCAGAATGATGATTTTCAACAGTCTTTGATAAATGAAATTAACATGATTAAGAACGACATAGAACAGTTTTTGGGATTCAGCCCCGGGCTTGACATAGTTGACACCTATGATAACATTCAGGCTTTTATAAATGAACAAAACAAAATTTCTGAGCACGATGACCTGGTTCAAAAGCTTTACAAGCTTATAACGGAGGAAAGTGCGGATACTGCACACGAGGCTATACAAAGTCTTTACGATAATTGCATTAACAGCAAGCTTAGCTTTAAAAAAGCAGTTAAAGATGTACTTAAAAATTTTGGCGATATAATTGATGTTTCATCCGTGTCAGACGAACAGGCTTTTGCGCTTCTGATGAATCATATAGAAAATAATATCCGTAATGAGGGTAATACTGAACGGAATAAGGCGGTGCTCAGAAGGTTTAAAAAATATATCGATGAACATTATATGGAGGATCTGAGTCTTGACGACATAGCCGGGTATATGCACATGTCGCCAAGCTATTTCAGTAAATATATAAAAAAACTGTGTGGTGAAAAATATATAGATTATCTGATCTCCGTCCGCCTTGAGCATGCGGGAAAATTATTGCTGGAAGAAGATTGCACGGTAAGCAGGCTTTATGAAAAGGTCGGATTCCGCTCATCCCAGAATTTTTACAGAATGTTTAACCGTTATTACGGTTGTACCCCTAAGGAGTATAGAGAGAGATGTTTATACAAAGAAAAGTAAATAAGACAAGAAGCAATATATATACTAATTATAAATGGACAAGCATTTTCTTTAAATACTTGATTCTGATAACTTTGTTTTTTGTGGTTCCAACCGTTGTTGTCGGAATTTTTACAATAAGCTATTACAACGAAAAAAATGAGAACGCCCAAAGAGTGGAGTATATAAATATTGTTTCCAAATGCAGCGGAGTTATCGAAAAATCTCTTTCGATCGTATATGAAGATGCGCAGTATATTTCAATAAATGAGCGGATCGGAAATCTTTTAAAAAGTGACAACGTGTTAAACAAGAAAACAATTCAGCTTGCAGCAGAAGTCTATAACACGGTAAATGACAGAGTTTGCGATTCCGTATATCTTTATTCGTTAAAAAGCGGATATGTTTTTTCCTGCAAAGGCTTTGGAAGTAATTACTTTGACAGATTTCCCGATAAAAACTGGCTTGAAAGATGCGGTGAACCGATGCCGATATACAGGCATTTTTTATACGCAAACAGGAGCTACGGATATATTTCGGTAATTACACCTATTTCATACCTTAACGAGCACGTAGGATATGCCGTACATAATATTGATACATGGTCTTTTGATGAAGAACTGATGAACATTCTGAAGCAGGAGGATTGCCTTTTGCTGACGGATAACGATGGTACCGTAATACATGCAACCGATAAGACTCTCATTGGAACATCCGTAAACGTTGAAGAATATAAAAACGGAAAACCGATAATAAGGTATGCTGATGATGAGATTTATGTTTCAAGCGAGATTGAGTCAAACGGCTTGAACTGTATTATAAAAGCGCCGCGGTACCCGTTAAAATATCAGAGGTTTACTTTTGCCGGAGCTGTTACGGCAATAATGCTGCTGATTATAATTCTTTCGATATTTTTGGTATTTATAATTGCAAGTAATTTTTACAGGCAAATACAGAATATTCTTGATCTTTTTAACGGAACACAGGAGGAGGTTGCTGAAAATGGAATTAATGAGTTTTCTTATATAAGTGCAAATATTATTGGACTTATGGAAAAAAACAAGCTAACAGAAATACAGTTGGCAGCAAGAATTGAACAGGTAAGAGAAAGTCAGCGGATACTTGCCCAGTCCAGAATTAATTCACATTTCCTGATGAATACTCTTAATCTTGTGAATGTTGTTATTATGTCCGTTGTGAAGAAAGAGAACAAGGCAACATATGCGATTAAATTATTGTCTGATATGCTCAAAAGCTCTTTGAACAGCACAAGGACTATAATCCCTTTATCGGAGGATGTTGAATTTGCAGAAAAATATATGCAGATTGTAAACATGAGATATGATAATGTTGTAAAAATAATATGGAATATTAAGGAGGAACACCTGGGGGTTTATGTTCCTAAATTAATGTTGCAGCCAATTATCGAAAATGCAGTAACCCACGGACTTTTACCCTCAAAGAATGAAAATAAAACAATAGAAATCTCATCATTTGAAGAAAAAGGCAGCGTATATGTTGTTGTGAGCGACAATGGGGTAGGTATCGAAGAAAACAAGCAAAAGGAGATTAATCTGATGATGTCTGAGTCCTTTGAAAAGTGGTCTTATTGCATGATAAAGAAAAATCGCTTTGGTCTTGATAATACCAACAAATGTCTGAAGCTTATTTTTGGCGATGAATACGGGTGCCGTATTGAATCAAATCCGGGACACGGCACGAGGGTTTATATAAAAATTAAAAAAAGCTGAATACAGCACTCATTTCAAAAGCATATGTTGTCTGAATTGCAAAAGGACAAAATAAAGGAATAAACGCAAAAATTGTGAATTTACTAATAAAAAAAGATATGCTATACTTTTATTGTAAAGCATATCTTTTTTTTATGAAAAAGGCAGAAAATAATAAAGACAAGAGAGGAGACATCAGTTGATGACTGCAAAATCGCACCGCACTTCAATGCATAAGAGGCAGTTTGCACTTTACAAGGGGGCAAACCGCGCCTATTGGGCAATGTGTACCATTCCGTTGCTTTTTATAATACTATTTAATTATATACCGATGTTTGGTATTGTCATTGCTTTTAAAAACTACAAATTTAACAAAGGAATTTTTGGCAGCGAATGGATCGGTTTTGAAAATTTCAGACTTTTTATTAAGAGTAATGATTTTTTCAGAATAACACGAAACACTCTTGTGTTAAATTTTATGTTTATTATTCTCGGTATAATTGCTGCAGTTGCACTTGCTCTTGCATTGTTTGAAATTACAAGCAGAGCAAAAACCAAGCTTTATCAGACGGTATTAATTACGCCTAATTTTATTTCATGGGTAATAGTTGCGTATATGGTATACGCAGTTTTAGAGCCGCGGCACGGTCTTGCCAATCAGCTTTTGGGCACTTTTGGGATAGACGCAATTGAATGGTACTCTGAACCCGATAAGTGGCCGGGAATTCTTGCAATATGCTATTTATGGAAGTCGGTAGGAATGGACAGTATTATTTATTACGCAACACTTATGGCGATAGATACCTCGTATTTTGAGGCAGCGCGGATAGACGGTGCAAATCGCTGGCAAACGACAACCAGGATAACCTTGCCGTGTCTGACAACAATTATTATGATAAATGTTATACTCAAAATAGGCGGGATTTTCCGTGCGGATTTTGGTTTGTTCTATCAGGTGACACGAGATGTCGGAACCCTTTATCCGACAACAGATGTTATTGATACATATATATTCAGGGTTATGCGTGAAATGGGCAATATGAGTCTTTCTGCGGCAGTAGGTGTTATGCAGTCGGTTGTCGGGTTTGCAGTGGTTATGATTACAAATTGGGTTACGCGGAAAATTAATCCTGAAAATGCGTTGTTTTAAAGGAGGAAAACAGATATAATGAGAAAGTTTTTCAGTTTTCAGACAGTTTTAAATGTTTTTCTTGCGCTTTTGTGTGTGGCGGTTATACTTCCGTTTATAATGCTGCTTTCGGTTTCTCTTTCAAACGAGAAGGATATATTGGAGTTTGGATATTCATTAATTCCAAGAAGCTTTGAGCTTACCGCCTTCAAATGGATATTTAAGGAAAGCTCGGGAATTCTCAGAGCATATGGTGTTACAGCCTTATTCTCGACTGCATATATGGTGTTGTCAACATTTTTGATGTCGCTGATTGCATATCCGCTCAGCAGACCGAGATTTCGTGCAAGAAACAAGGTTTCGTTTATTTTGTTTTTTACAATGCTTTTCTCGGGAGGCCTTGTTCCTTCATATTTGCTGATTACACAATATTTACATCTTGATGATACAATATGGGTATATATTTTGCCGGCAATGATAAGTCCTTGGTTTGTATTCATGCTGAGAACTTCAATGGCAGGAATTCCAAATGAGTTACTTGAGGCGGCTTTGGTTGATGGCTATGGCGAATTTTCAATTTTTTTCAAGATAATTATACCATTGTCAAAGCCTACATTGGCAACGGTTGCTCTTATGCAATTTTTGAACAAATGGAACGACTGGAACACGTCGCTTTTATACATAAACAATCAGAACTTAATATCGCTTCAGTATTATTTGCAGAGAATAATGGAAAATATAAAGTTTTTGCAAAATGCGGAAAGTGGAGCGTCGGCTCTGCTGAATACGGCAGATGTTCCGTCTGAAACTGTGAGAATGGCAATGGCTGTATGTGTTGCGGGCCCCGCTCTGTTTGTGTTCCCGTTTTTTCAGAAATATTTTGTTAAAGGCATGACTGTGGGCGGAGTTAAAGGCTAAATTAAAGAGTAAAAAATTTAAAAGTATATATTTAGGGAGGTTTTATAGTGATGAAAAAAGGTTTAAAAAGAGTTTTGGTTCTTTGTCTTGCGGTGGTTACGGTTTTTTCGGTTACTGCCTGCAAGAACAAAAAGACAGTCTCCGACAGTGGTGAATATGTGAAGCTTTCGTGGTATCTGCCCGGGGATCCTCAGGAGGACACGGCTCAGGTTGTTGAGGCTATGAACGCTATTATTCGCGAGAAAATTGGAGCAGAGGTGGAAATAACATTTCTTGATGTTGCCGCATATAAACAGAGGATGAATATGATGATGGCATCCCGGAAAGAGTTTGATATTTGCCACACAGGATATGCTCTTCCCTATATTGAAACAGTGAATAACGGGGGCTTGATGGAGATAAGTGAAGTTATTGAAAAGGCCGCCCCTGACCTTTGGGAGGTTCTTCCCGGCTATGCAAAGCATGCGGTTGAATACAACGGCGAGATTTACGGCATCCCCAATATTCAGATTTACGCAAAAACAGTTGGTGCAAAAATACGTAAGGATTTAGCTGAAAAGTATAATCTTGACGCATCCAAGATACATAAGATTGAAGATCTTGAACCGTTCTGGGCACAGGTTCGCGACAATGAAAAGGAATATTATCCGTTAAGAGTCGGCGTAGGACTTGACGAGCTTGACTACAAATCGATTTCACCTATTGGCGCTTACGCTTATATTGATAACCAAACCGGGGAAATATTCAATTATTTGGAGTCAAAATGGAACAAAAACCGTATCGATATGATTCATGACTGGTATCAGAAGGGCTATATAAGGGCCGATATTGCAACTGTCGGAGATGATTCTTCGGAGGTGAATGCGGGGAAATATGCTTGTGAAATAGGCGTGTACAAGCCTGGCGTGGCTGAAGAAACCTCAGCGATGCGAGGAATTGATTATATTGCAATTCAGCTTACTGAACCCGTAATGGAAAACTCAATGCCCAGTGCAACCATTGCATCTGTGAGTGCTTGTTCAAAAAATCCTGAAAAAGCTGTGGAATTGTTATATTTGATGAATACAGATAAAAAGCTCTATAATTTACTTTGCTTTGGTATTGAGGGCAAGCATTATAAGCTTCTGGAGGATAATCTCCATGTACGACCCGATACCAAGAGCGGCTACTATGTAAACTGTTCATGGAAGTTTGGCAACACCGCAAATGCATATCTTGTTGAAGGCGAACCCAGCGATAAGTGGGAGCAAACTGCTAAACTGAACGAGGAGGCTCTTCAGGTTCCTGCATATGGATTCCGGTTTAACAATCAGTCGGTCGGAACGGAAATGGCGCAGCTTTCAACTATTCAAAAAGAGTTTACGGGGCTGTACCAGGGGGTTCTCGATCCAAAAACGACGCTGCCTCAATCCATTGAAAGACTTAGGGGCGCCGGCATGGATGTGGTTTATGAAGAAGAAGTTAGACAGTTTAAAAAATGGCAGAAATTAAAAAAATAAAAGGAGTGTAAAAAAATGAAAAAGCTAATTTCGGTATTAACAATCTTTTCGATGCTGACTGCAATGCTTGTAACGGCAAGCATTACGGGAGCTGCGTCAGACACACCGTCTGCAGGCTTTGAGCTCGATCTGGAAAATGCGGTAATCGGAGTAAGCGGAACACAGGGTGCCAATATTGTGAAAGCAAAGGAAGGCGGAGAAATCGCGGTAATAGCTGACCCAACCAATGCCGGCAGAGGAAAAATTCTGCAGGTCAAGCCGGTGCAAACCCACACGGGAACAATAAAGGCAAGCACGTCTGAAGAGTCAAACGTTACAGCAATTGAAGGCAAAGCCGGTATAAACAAGTTCACCGTTCCCGTACGCGGGGTAGAGGGCTACAGTGATGAAAAGCCTTTGACGGTAGTAAGCTTTGATTATTATGTAAAAGAAAGAGGCGATATGGTAAGCTCTGCTTTGGCACAGAGCATAGGTAACGGAAATCCGATGGATCTTCTGAGCTTTGGCGGAAAGAACACTCCCATTAACTGGCATAACGGATTAGGTCTGCAGAAGGAAGATTATGCGGCTAGACGTATTGGCACTGCGGATCTGTATGCAACAGGCAAATGGATAAGCGTTAAAAAGGTATATGACGGCAGTGCATACAATGAAAACAGCAATGTTATGACCTATATTGTTGACGGGGAAAGAAAAGGGAGCAGAGGCAGAAATGCCGGATATTCGAGCGACTGGCAGAATGTATCAGACAAGGAAATGTTCTTTGACTTTGAGACGGTGACAGGAAACAGTGAATATTACTTTGACAATATTAAGGTGGAAAGAATGGCGCATCTTACGTTCAGTGATTTTGCGGCAAAGGAGGACGGAACAGTTACCTTTAAAGCATCGGCACCCGTTGATGCGGCAACGTTTCAGTCAGCGCTCAAAGTAAAAGCGAACGGAGCGGAGGTAGCGGGAGTGACGGCGGCTGTTGCAGAAAACGGAACGGATATAACGCTGACGATTCCCGGCGTGGAAAGCGAAACAGATTATACGCTGACCGTTAACAGAGGTTATGCGGCAAAATCGGGTGCAATTACAGCTGCCGAGCTTTCTCAGACAGTTACAACACCGGCCACGACGCCGGTTATAACACCGTCTGCAGGCTTTGAACTCGATTTGGAAAACGCGGTAATCGGAGTAAGCGGAACACAGGGTGCCAATATTGTGAAAGCAAAGGAAGGCGGAGAAATCGCGGTAATAGCTGACCCAACCAATGCCGGCAGAGGAAAAATTCTGCAGGTCAAGCCGGTGCAAACCCACACGGGAACAATAAAGGCAAGCACGTCTGAAGAGTCAAACGTTACAGCAATTGAAGGCAAAGCCGGTATAAACAAGTTCACCGTTCCCGTACGCGGGGTAGAGGGCTACAGTGATGAAAAGCCTTTGACGGTAGTAAGCTTTGATTATTATGTAAAAGAAAGAGGCGATATGGTAAGCTCTGCTTTGGCACAGAGCATAGGTAACGGAAATCCGATGGATCTTCTGAGCTTTGGCGGAAAGAACACTCCCATTAACTGGCATAACGGATTAGGTCTGCAGAAGGAAGATTATGCGGCTAGACGTATTGGCACTGCGGATCTGTATGCAACAGGCAAATGGATAAGCGTTAAAAAGGTATATGACGGCAGTGCATACAATGAAAACAGCAATGTTATGACCTATATTGTTGACGGGGAAAGAAAAGGGAGCAGAGGCAGAAATGCCGGATATTCGAGCGACTGGCAGAATGTATCAGACAAGGAAATGTTCTTTGACTTTGAGACGGTGACAGGAAACAGTGAATATTACTTTGACAATATTAAGGTGGAAAGAATGGCGCATCTTACGTTCAGTGATTTTGCGGCAAAGGAGGACGGAACAGTTACCTTTAAAGCATCGGCGCCCGTTGATGCGGCAACGCTTCAGTCAGCGCTCAAAGTAAAAGCGAACGGAACGGAGGTAGCGGGAGTGACGGCGGCTGTTGCAGAAAACGGAACGGATATAACGCTGACGATTCCCGGTGCAACGATTGCAACGGATTATACACTGACCGTTAACAGAGGCTATGCGGCAAAATCGGGTGCAATTACAGCTGCCGAGCTTTCTCAGACAGTTACAACACCGCGCTCAAGCGAGCTTTGGATAAGCAGCGCTCCCACCTATACAAAGGGCACAAATTCCATTACCGTATCAGATCTGGCTGTTAAAAATGAAAGCAGCACTGCTCTCAACGGTTGGCTCGTTGTTGCAGCGTATAACTCAAATAATGCATTGATAGGCGTAAAGGCTGAGTCGCTGGCAAATGTTACCGGTACTGTTTCGTCAACAATCAACACTATTGCTTTAAATACCCCGGTAGAAGATATAGCATATGTTCATGCATTTTTATGGAACAGTTCAGCAGAGCTCGTTCCTTATCACGGGCAGGTTGAGGTTACCTTGGCTCAGTAGTACGGGCTGCATATTCCTGTTTATACATAATATATGCTTTAGTCAGCACGGCTCGGCGGTTCGGCATAATAATAAGTGGCAGACTTGAAAGTATTGGTGTATATTGACATTATTTGGCGCGTTGATATATAGGAAGGATGCGGTATAGAGTGCGTTTTTTCAATATTCAATGCGCCAAATATGTATATAACAGGGCGGGTTTTAATTGACAGAATGCTCCCCGGGCAGTAACTGCCGGGTCAACAGAACCGTTTTTTGTTCCTTATGAGGAGCTTGAATGTTATGGACTTGCCAATTTTACGATATTTTCCGGCGGCTATGCTGAATTTAAAGGAAAGCGCTGTTTGTATTACGGCACTTGCGATATCCGTATATGTGTTGCCATAGCTGATTGAATTATCCGGAGGTAAAGGAATATTTATATGTTTTGTTATTGCAGCTTATAGCTCAAATAATGCAATGATACGTACAGCGGATGTATTTTTATTAAAGGAGACATTCTATGAAAAATATACTTAAATTATTTTTTGCTTTATCGCTGGTTTGTATTTCTACTGCTGTCTCTGCGGAAGCAAATATTGGATATACAATAGAAGACGGAAAGCTTATTCTTGATGAAATGACAGGCGATAAGGTTTCAATACTTTTTGTAAAGGATGGGGTTTCGCAGGATGCAATCACTGCAGATAATTCATTTGTTATTCTTGCCGGGGCGAGCGGAGAAAAGCTTGAATTTCCTCTTCTTTGTACAGATGTCGGGGAAGGTTTTCTTTCGGCTGACTATATACTTACAGTGACTAATGACGGCAAGACTGTCATAAAGGAAACATTAGGTTACATTCCGCAGCAGAAGCTTGATGCTTTTATTATGGCAATGTCACAAAAGGATGAGAGCGGAATAAAGGCGGACCTTCAAAAACATTTGGCAGCTTTGGGGATGCCGGCAGGCGCAAATGCATGCGATGACCAATATATAACAGAGATTGCTTCCATAATCAGGCAGAACAGCACTGAAACTATGACCTTTGCAAAATTCAAAGAGATTAGTACTTTTTATAATGACCGAAAGAAATTTTTAAATGAGCTGAAAGAAACGGTTTTGTGGAGTCAGATTCCGGTATTGGTTGATAAATACGCTCATATATTTGCTGACAGCAGCATTAACACATATGGAAATAAGGTAAGCGCAGTTTACACAAAATTTGTCGGAGCTGCTTATACAAGGATAGAAGATTTTGAAAAAGATTATATTGAAAGCGTGAAGAGTGCATCGGATGCAGGCAACGCTTCATCAGGCGGCAATAAAAACAGCGGCAGCTCCGGCAGGGGCGGAGGCGGGTTTTCTCCGCGTCCGGCAGAGAATGGCGGGGGTACAGATGAGGTTCAGAAGGATCAGGACCCTGAAACGAAAAAACCGTCAGCAAACGGTATCTTTGCCGATATGGCGGATGCTGAATGGGCGGCTGAGGCGGTTGAGGCTCTTGTAAAAGCCGGCGCAATCAGCGGCGTTGACGGTAAAAGCTTTGAGCCAAACAGCTATATAACACGTGAGGCGTTTGTAAAGATTTTATGCGTTGCTTTTGCTATTGAAGGTACGGAGGATGCAAGCGGATTTAATGATGTTGATGAAAAAGCCTGGTATGCGCCGTATGTTGCGGTAGCCAAAGGTGCCGGCCTTGTAATGGGCAACGGAGAACAATTCGGAGTAGGTGAAAATATTACACGTCAGGATGCAGCGGTTCTCCTCGGGAGAATTGCCGGACTGCAGGAAATAAGTCTTAAAAACGGTGACGCTGATTTCTTTGACAGGAACGAGATTGCCGGGTATGCAGCAGAAGCAGTAGGAGACTTGAGAGCTTCCGGCATAATAAGCGGTATGGAGGACGGCGGGTTTTATCCCGCAAGGAATATGACCCGTGCAGAGGGTGCGAAACTGATTTATGAGCTTATGAAGCTAAAGGAGGTAAAGTAAATGAAACATTTAAACAGATTTATTTCATTGTTTATGACTGTTTGTATGCTTTCTTCCGCTGTGACAGCTGCAGCAACGGAAACCAGCGGCAAGGGAGCGCTGGAGCTTCATCATGAAATTTCAGGGTTGTTTGAAAAATACGGCTTGATAAATGAAAACACCGACCTTGGGGCAACCGTTACGCGAGGCGGCTTTGCTGCAGCACTTGCAAAGCTGGAGCTGGGCGGAACAATACCTCCTGCCGAAAAGCGTTTTGCGGATATAAATGACGAAGAAACGAATTCATCTGTCAGCTGCCTTGTGGATATGGGGGTTATCAGCGGCTATCCTGACGGGAACTTTTATCCTGAAAGAAAAATAACTTACGGACAGGCGCTTTTGATGCTTCTGAGAACAATAAATATCACATACGGACTTGAGAATGAGTACACCGTTTTTGCAAAGGCACATAGTGTGGGGCTTACCGATAAGCTTGATCTTTCGGTAACCGATACGTTCGATTATTCGCAGTGTTATGCCCTTCTTTATAATCTGCTGTTTGCCGAGATCCCTCATGAGGCATACGATATTATTGGTAGGGCGAATGATTTGGCCCCATATTACAACCGCAGACTTGCACTTTTTTATATTGAGGGAATAGTTACCGATGACGGAATGAACAGCTTTACCGGTGAAAGCAGCCTGCATGAGAATGTAATCAAAGTGGATAATATAGCTTTGAATTATAGCGGAGACAAATCCGGACTGCTTGGAAAATCCGTGATTTGCTGGTATGAAGAAACGAATAATGATATGTATGAGGTTGTTTGTCTGAGCGAATCAAAAAGAAACAGAATTATAAATGTCCCGGCAGAGCTTTTGTATGATTTTACCAACAATAAGTATGAGTATTCCCTGGATGAGTTTGAAGACAAAACATACAAAACCTCGATTTCCAATGAAAGTGTCGTGGTTTATAACGGTAAAACGGTCAGCCGCGCAAATGCTTCGAATTTTAACGTAAACATGCTTACTCCGGAATACGGCCGCATTATTCTTCTTGACAATAACTCTGACGGATGTGCCGAGCTTGTCCGTGTTGAAGACTATAAGTATTTTGTTGTAAGCAATGTTGATATATACAATGAAAAGCTGTATTTCAGGCAGACTGCGATTGACGGGGAAACACCTCATGAAACAATGCTTGATTTAAGCAGCTGCGATTATTCAATACGAAAAAACGGTTCGGCCGTTGCGATTGACAGGCTTGCAGTCGGAGATGTTTTGGCTGTTATGAAAGACTTGAACAACGATTACATTATTGAAGCTTCAAACAAAACCGTTTCAGGCTCGGTGGAGGAGCTTATAACCGATAAAAACAAGGCTGTAATAAATGGCGGAGCATATATATATTCAAAAAACGTTAATCTTTCGGGCGGAACAGCGGGAAAATTCTTTCTTGCATTTGACGGAGTTATTGCATATTTTGAATTGCAGGATTCTGAAATGATGCTGGGATATCTGTACGCAAAGTCAAAACCGGAATCACTTTCTCAGACCATAAAAGTGCGTATTTTTGATCAAAACGGCGTAAACAATACGTTTGAGCTTTCAGAAAAGGTATATATTGATGATGTTCGTTACACCGACGGACAAAAAATGTATGATGCGTTGGATGCGGATCCTCAGAATGCAGATTCTTTTGCCGGAATAGTGATGTATAAGTTAATGGGCGGAAAAATAAAAAAAATTGATTTGGCGGCTCCGGCATCAGAGAACCGGACAGACGGATTTAGAATTGCACAGCAGGCGGCAGACCGAGAGACCGGGACTTATTTAGCTAAAAACGGTTCCGGTAACTGGAAGTTTGTTATTACAGATCAGACTGTCTGCTTTAAGGTTGCAGCTGATTCATCCGAGATGGAAAAGCGGGCAAAGGTTTACAAAGGTCCTGCTTCGAACGCTATATCAATAAAAGATTGGACAGCCTATTATACATCGGGCGATAAGCTTGGCGCAGATGTATTTCTGTATAAAACGGGCGGGGGAGAAACAGTAGGCGATGATGAGAGAATCCAGCTGATAACAGATACCAAACTCGTTTATCGGGATGAAGAAACTATGTACAGCATTATATATATTGGTCAGGGCGGCGGACAGAATACTAAGTTTGCTGAAAAAGAAGACGTTGAGAAGACCGTAAATGTAAACGGTACAGATATCACCCTGACTCCGGGACCGGGAGATCTTGTAAGAACGGCTTCTTCGGAGGATCAGATAACCCTGATGGAGTATGTATATGATTATGACAGCGGTTATTTGAATACTGAGCACAGCTTATTAACAAACAACAGTAATGCGGATTATTATGACCTTAAACACAGAGTTGGATTTGGCTGGATAGAAAAAACGGATCAGAATGCATTTTATTTAAAACAGACGCTTCCTACTGTTACAAGCGGCGGAGAGCCGATTGACTATGTTTTTGCAAATAATTTTCCGATATACGTAGTCAGGAATGAGCGAAACGGTCTTGCCGTAACACGAGGAAGCTTGGCTGACATGAAGCCGAGAGATGTAATTAGCGATCAGCCGTCGTTTGTCTTTTATTCAACGAGATTTGCATATCCTGACTATGTTGTAATTTATGATGACGTGGATGATGAATCGGATGTTCCGGCGGCTGTAAGAATGAGATAAGGGGGATGAGGTCGGATGAAAAGAATTTTTGGTATTGTTTGCTCGGTGGCAATTTTGTTTTCGTGCTGCGGCTCGGCGAATGCCTCCGGTGTAACCGTTACGGAACAAGCCGAAAAGGTATATGAAGAAAGTGTTGTCTTTGAGGATGATCTCAAAACAAACGGTGAAACGGTAACTGTCGGAGAAAGCTTCTGGAAGGACATAAGGGTTTCGTTGAAGCTTAGCCCGGGGAAAACTGCAAATGCCGGGATATTACTGAGATATAAAGACGAAAATGAGCATCTTGAGCTTCGTTTTTACCGTAACGGAAATGTTTTTTTGCTTCAAAAGAAAAATAGTATATGGTACAGCAAGCTTGCACAGGCGAGTATATCAGATTATTCCGGAACGCATTCCGTAGAGGCTGAAATGTTGGGCAAAAGCATAGCGGTTACTATTGATGGAAAGGCCTGCCTGAAATCAGAAAGGGTTGCGGTGGACAGCGGCTGCGTAGGTATTGTTTCTGCAGGCGGATTTATATCGGCTGATGATGTAAGGATTAGCCTTTTGTCCGAAAAAGACAGGGTCAATTATACACAGTACGGTATGGTTGACCATGCAGAGGATATAGGTATGCCAACTTCTTACGGAGCTCTTGAAGGCGAGACAAACTATCAGCAGTATTTATCGTCAAGAGCGGAAATTCCCGGACATTTTCCGATGCTTGCTCCAACGACGCCAAGAGGAACGGAAAAAGAGCTGTTTGTTTCTTCCGAAGGGGATGACAGTAATCCGGGAACTATTGATGCGCCTGTAAAAACAATTGCTAAGGGAGTTGAGCTTCTTAAAGAACTGAAGTATGAAAAGGGAGCTGCACTTTATCTTCGCGGCGGAAATTATAGCGTGAGCGACACTGTTACATTGAGCAATATCATCGGAAGCAAAGAATATCCGGTATTTATCAGTAATTATAACAATGAAAAAGTTGTTTTATCGGGAGGCACGGTAATAGCTCCTGAGTATTATGAAGAGCTTTCCGCCGGTGAGCTTGCCCGTGTTCCGCTTGTGTCTAAGGATTTTGTAAAAAAAGTAGATTTGAAAAAATTGGGGATAACAGTTCCGTATGAAAACAAGCTTACAGGAACGGAAACAAAAATGATATATAAGGCAAAAGTGCCAACCGCTGTTTTGGGAGTAAGCTACGGAAGTATGAATATGATTCCGGCAAGATATCCAAACAATGATTTTGTTCGTGTCGGTGAACCGATAAACCCGGGCGGACACCGTTATAACCCCGATACTCCGTACCCGGAGGTAAAGCTTCTTGATGACCGGCCGCTTTCGTGGAAAATGACAAATGATATGTGGATATACGGCTCAATTCATCAGGAATGGGATATTAATAACTATCAGATTGGCGAGGTTAAGAAAGAAAGCAAAAGTATTGTATTTGATTCATATAATGAATGGCCTGCAGAATATCACGGAGATAACCGTTACTATTATTATAACATTATGGAGGAAATGGATCTTCCCGGCGAGTATGTGATAGACAGAACCAACGGTGTGCTTTATTTTTACCCTGTCGGAGATAATGATGATACGCCGTTAACATTATTAACAGGCGCAAATACAGTGTTAAATATTGACAATAGCTGTAAGCACGTGGTTATTCGCGGCTTGAATTTTGAAAACGGTAAAGGCGGAGCTATTAATGCTTGCGGTTATGATATTTCTGTGCAAGGCTGTTTGTTTGAATCCTTTACAGGTGCGGCACTGTCTATAGAGGGGGAATTAAGCGGCGCGGCATACAACAAAATCGTTAATTGCGGAAACTCTTATACGGCAGCTTCCGTGACCGGCGGAAACAGGTGGTCGCTGACGCCGGCAAGAAACTATTTTCAGAACAATATTGTTTTTGACGATTCCGATTCGGGTGTCGCATTTGCAATCAATTCCGCAGTCGGATGTCTTATTTCGCACAACTTATTTGCCGGTGCAAAGTCGCATCTTTTGTCCGAGGGGTGGTGCAACGAGGTTATAGTTGAAAATAACTCATTTGCATACGGTGCTTTGGTCAGCGCTGACGCAGGGGCTGTATATGTGTGTGGCTCTGACTTTATAGGAAGGGGACAGCATGTAAGAAATAATTATTTTCAAGATATGTCTGCTTATGGCAATACGAAAAGCACAAATGCTGTATACTTTGATGACTTTGGACAAGGAAAATATGCTTACAACAATGTAGCGCAGGACGGTAACCTATATGTTCATGGTGGACGCGATCACGTTATGGATAACAATATAACAAACGGGACACTGGTTATTAACGCAAATTATTATCGCGGGAAGGATGATTTGTGGAAAAGAAGCATGGTACCGTATGTAAATGCTGCAGCGGGATTTGTGCATCCGAATATGAAGCCTTACGAAGCCTTGTGGAACAGCAGATATCATGACATGGTCAGATACCGTGAGCTTTACAACAAGTACGCTGAGGAGTACAAGAAGGAAGGATATACCAGAGAGCAGGGAAACTATGAGGATCAGGTTCGGCTTCCTGCAAACAATATATTGCTGAATAACATTGCTTCCAGCATAAATCTTGATCCGCTTGTGGTAGAGTACGGAGAGAAAATAGACGGAAATATTGATTCTGAAATGCCTCTCGATAAAAGTATTACCTTTGAGAACGGTTTGGATGATGATGCGGAATTTATTGCGTCTTTAACCCCGAATTTCAAGATTCCGGATACATCTGAAATGGGACCGGTTTTTCTTGAAGGAATTCTTGACAAGCCTGTTCTTGCACCGATTGAAGCAATAACTCCCACTGACGGCGGCAAGGGTCAGGTTATATATGACGATGTTATTTTTAAATGGACTCCGTCCTTCGGTGCCTATTATTACACAATAAAAATTGCAACAGACGCAGAGATGACAAATATAATAGAGGAAGCAATTGCAAATGATTCGAACTATATTCCGTCAAAGCTGAGCGACTTTGGAAACACCTATTACTGGCAGGTTGAGGCGCATACAACCTTGCGCGAGATTGAGGAAAAGTCTGTTAAATCTCCTGTATTCAGCTTTACCACCATGACATATGACGAGGCGGTTCAGAGAGTTCCCATTGATAAAAAAGCTTTTGAGGATGATGCTTCAAGACTGAAGGCGGAGCTGAAAACAATAAAGGAAAGTGGTAATGCGGGCGATTATGCTGTCGGAACCGCGGAAAAAATCAATACTTTAATTAAGACGGCGGAAGAAAAGGTAAAAACAGCAAAAATTAACTCAACCGTACGTGAGGCTGAAGGGGATATTGCAAAAGCACGCAATATTCTTTATGCAAGCACAAATCCGGTTACATACAATGTATTTGATGATTTTGGAAAGGGCAGGCTGTTCTTTAAAGGGGAAAGATGGAATACTGTAAGCAGCGGAGGCTTGATTTCATTTGCTCCGAAGGAAGGATTTACAACGTGCATAGATACATCTCCCGAAAAGCTTGCGAGAAATGCAAAAATTACATTTAAAATGAAAATTGAAAAAATGGCAAACTGGATGGGGATTGCATTCCGTCAGAGCAATCCTGCGGGTATGTTTGCAGCCGACGGCAACAGCTATGATTTCATAATAAAATATGATTTAATCGAATTACAAAAATATAATGGCGGCAAATCATACGGTATTGTTCAATCTGTGGAGAATAACGGAGAGTTCATTCGTCCAAACGAGATGCATGATTATGAAATAAATGTAAATAATGTGGATTCGGGTGTCAAAATTCAAATTTTAATAGACGGCAAGACGGTTATAGATTATCTTGATGAAAACAGTTATATTGCAGACGGCGGACATGTTGGTTTACTGCTTAACTCTGTAAACGGAATGGTCACTTTAAGTAAATAGAATTGAGTATATGCAACACATTGCAGTCTTGCAGTGTGTTGCATAAATAGGGGTGATTATGATGAAAAAGGCTTTTAAACAAATTTTTTCTGTAATTTTGACAATAATGCTTGTTTGTTCCGTACCCGGGAATATGGTGCTTGCAGAGGAAACGGCGCTTAACAACGAGTATGCCGAAATTTTTTCTGCGCAAAAAACCGGCGACAGGATAAGTCTGTCTGTTGCGATGGGATATTCGTTCAAAAATGAATTTCTTACTGTGTATGTGACTGACGGAGAATATGATACACCGGAAGCAGCTATTGAGGCGGACAAGCTTGAATATATTAAATTATTTCAGCTTGATAAAAACGGTAAGCTTGAGGCTGCCGTTTCTTTGATAAACACCGATGCATCAAATTTATTTGTTAAGGCGGAGAAATTTACAGTTAAAACGGATTTAAGCCTGGGCAAAGTTGTTTTTTCGGGAGAAAAAAACTATAACAAAGCTATTAACGTGTTTTGCGAATTGCCGGGCGAAAGCTCTGCTGTTTTGTCGGTTGACGATGCTGAAGTTAATATGAGCGGCAGCGGGTACGGTTTTTCTGCTGGTATAAGCAAAGCTGCGTCCGAGGAAAGTATTATAAGCGTAACGGCAAGTAAAAATGCTTTTACAGTTCCCGCACTTGCATTGAAGTATACAGCAGACCGATTTGGACTGCTTACGGGTACAGTTCCCGTAGACGGAGATAATCTTTGGGAGCAGTTTGAAGCAAGGCGCAGAGAGCTGCCGGACGAAGTTGCGGTTATGCCCGTAAAGGCAGTAAGGGGGAACAAAGAAATTTACGTTGCACAAAACGGTAATGACAGCACGGGTGACGGCAGTATTGACAAGCCCTATAAGACTTTTGAAAAAGGTATTGAAGCATTAAGGACTGCCGAAAAGTCGGGCGGAGCTGTTTTATGGATCAGAGAGGGTGTTTATTCCTTGACCGAAACTCAAAAGCTTGACTCTTTGTATAGCGGAAGAGAAGAAAAGCCGGTATTTATTTCAGCCTATCCCGGAGAAGATGTAAGCGTTATCGGCGGAACGGTTATTGAAAGCAGCAAATTCAGAGCTTTAACTTCGTCTGATGCGGCATACAGCAGAATACCAAGCTCAATAAGAAGTTCTGTTATGGTATTTGATGCGAACACAGCAGGTGTGTCTTTGCCCGGAATAACAGCTAAAACAATACCTACTCTTGCGTCGGATAAGGAAAAACTGACACTTGCGCGTTATCCCGATAAAGGGGATGCCAACGTTGTACTTAAAAGTGTAAGTAATGTTACTGATGATACATTTTCTTACACCGTTTCCGATAACGAAATGCTTTCATGGGGTGATCTGACAAACGCATGGGTTTACGGTACGTTCAGTGCCGATTGGGATGAGTCACATTACAGCTTAATAAGCAAATCGGAACTAACCTTCACCGCAAAGCAGAGGGCAAATTCCAAAGTAACAGAAGACACTTCATCAATAAACAGCACAATAGGACATTATTATTACAATGTACCCGAGGCATTGAATTTGCCCGGGGAGTGGTATATTGATACAGAGGACGGAAAGATTTACCTATATCCTCAGGGCGGTGAAACAAAATATACTCTTAGCAGGAACGAGCCGTTTACGCTTATGACTCTTGACGGAACGGAGAATATTGTTATAAACGGTATTGAATTTGCCGACGCAAAAACAGGTATTGCAATTGTCAACGGAAGGGACAATCAGATTCAGAACTGCGCATTTCGCCGCACAACAGGTGAAGCAGTAGTCCTCGAGGGGAGCTATAACGGAATGATATATTGCGTTGTTGAAGATTTGGAATCGAGATATTCAGTTTCGCTGACAGACAGACGACACGAAAGTATACCGGATGAAATCGGTGAAAAGCCGAGCACGGATTTCCGTGAGCTTGTACCTCAGAGAAATTACGTACAGAATTGTGAGTTCTACGGTAATTCCACGATGTGGGTATGCTATGCTCAAAGCTGCATTATTTCACATAATAAATTTGATACGACCATGTGTGCTGTAAACCTTTATCATTCCATAGAGTGTATAATAGAATACAATGACTTTGTTGCCAATAAATACACGACAAACGATATGGGGATTATTTATGTAAACGGCGCGCCTGAGGGGCGTGGGAATCATATACGGTGCAATTATATGCACCGTGATGCAAATGTCGGCTATACGGCGTGGGACAGACCTTTATACAGCGTTTACTTTGACGACATGAGCTCAGGTAATTTTGCCTATGAAAACTATATTGCAAGAGGACGCCTTTATATTCATGGAGGGTCATATAATATTTTTTATAATAATGCTGTAAATGAATCGATAAACATAAATGATGATTGGCTTTCGCAGGGACGTGATAAAGACTGGGCTAATCATTCAAGCAATCCTGGAACTATATATCAGTATTATTGGCATCATGCTTTTTCGGACGGTGTACCTAATATATGGGCAAAAAGATTTCCGTATTTTAAGCTCAATCATGATAAGTTTGACGCTTATAAAAAAGGAACTGTTACGGATGCAACCTGGCTGAGAGCGCCAAAGGATAACATTATAAAAAACAATATTGTTTCAGGAGCAGGTATCAGGGCTCTTATTAACTATGACCTGACAGGAACAAATGCGGAAGGGACAGCAGCAATACTGAATAACTATGAAAATGAAAATTATTCAGGGAAAGATCAAAGTCTTTCATCGCTGGTAAATATTACTGATACGGGAATTACACCATCAGGCAAAGCAGCTGAAAAATTGCCGGACTTTGAAACAATCCCACCCTTGACACAAATGGGTGTTCTGCAAAAAAAATGTGATTCTGATTTGGTGATTACCAAGAAAACTATTACAGACGGTAAGGTAAGCTTTAAAGTACATAATTATTCAAATGCGGATATAACAGGATACGGTATAATTGCATGCTACAATAATAAATTAGAGAAAGTATTTTCAACAAAACCGATCACCATGTATTCAAATTCGGAAACAACAATTTTTGAGGACTATAATGTAGAAAACTATAGCCTTTATGATGAAGTATATGTATTTCTCTGGAAAGAAAGCTTGTGTCCGATAACAGAAAAAAGCAGGGTACGGTAAGCTAAAAAAGGAGGAAGTAAGTATATGATGTATAGACAGACAGTATTACCATACCGCAAGGGCTTTAATTTGAGTTATTTGATGTGCCCGCAAAAAGGTATAGATGCAGGCAATCAGGAAAACTACAGAAAGGAATTGCGCGAACAAAATCCGATATCATACGAGCTTATTAACAGTGACCTTGAAATGATAGCGGATCTCGGATTTAATTTTGTAAGATTTCCGTTGAATTACATTAACTTTATTCAAAATTACAATGATTTTTGGAAAGGCAGTGATTTTGAATTTAAGGAGAGAGAAATTGCAATAATTGACAAGGCTGTTGAGAGAGCAGCAGAGCTTGGCATATATGTAGAGCTTTCGCTTCACCGCGCACCCGGCTACACTGTCGGAAGAATAGAGCCTGACCCGTACAGTCTGTGGAAGGATGATGAAGCAGATAAAGCCTTTGTGAATATATGGAAAAAACTTACAGAAAGGTACAGAGCTGTTTCTGCAACCAAGCTGGGCTTTAATCTTGTAAATGAACCATACTCAAAATATGCCGGTCGAAGGCTGCTTGACATAAAAAAGCATAATGCCGTTATGCGAAAAACAGTTAATGAAATCAGAGCACTCGGAGATAAGCGAACAGTTTTTCTGGATGGTACAAACTGGGGCAGAGAGAGTATTCCTGAGCTTTGCGATTTAGAGGGAGTGGCACAAAGCTGCCGCGCCTATGATCCGAGGGAGGTTACACATTTTTCGTTTTCGCAGGATGAGGATGAAAACGGATTTGTGGAGTGGCCGGATATGCCCGGGAAAGAGAGCCGCAAGTATGAGAGACAGATTATTTGGACAAAAGAAACATTATATAAAGAATTTGAAGACTGGGCTAAGCTTGCGCAAGAAAGGGGTATCGGCGTTCATTGCGGCGAGGGCGGGGTTGTGAACAAATGCCCGCATAATGTTGCGCTTTCATGGTTTAGTGATGTAACGGATATACTTAATGGCTTCAATATTGGTTTTGCGCTGTGGGAGCTGAGAGGGATTTTCGGAGTTATTGACAGCGAAAGAAAGGATTGCAAGTATGTGGATTACAAAGGGCATATGCTTGATAAGGAAATGCTTGATATTATGAAAAGAGGCTTATAATTATGGAATGCAATACATTGCGCTTTGGAAAGATTAAGATAAAAGGAGCCGAGCTGGGAGAATGCAGTTGTTTGCCTGATATAAAAAATGATGATTATATTCATGCAGCGGTTAATGTTTCGGAAAAGGTTTCGGCCGAGGATAAAGCTAATCTGGGAAAAGGGATGATTTCAACACTGCTGCCGTATCAAGTTCAAAATGGATATAACAGAGAAAGGAAAGAGCTTGAATTTGACGGAGCAATTTTGGAAAACGAGTATTTAAAGGCTGTATTTGTTCCGGAGCTTGGCGGCAGGTTATGGTCACTATATGACAAAAAGAAAAAAAAAGATTTACTTTATGCAAATGATGTTTTTCAGCCTTGCAATCTTGCACTCAGGAACGCATGGTTCAGCGGCGGAGTTGAGTGGAATATGGGAATAAAAGGACATAACCCTCTGACCTGTTCCAGGCTTTTTACGGAAGAATGTGAGGACAAGAGCGGAAATCCAATGCTCAGAATGTATGAGTTTGAGAGAATAAGGGAGGCTGTTTATTCGATTACCGCCAAGCTTGAAGAAGATGTGCTGCTTGTGAATGTTACACTTGAAAACACATCGGATGAAGATAAATATATGTACTGGTGGTCAAATATAGCTGTTGATGAAACTCCGGATACGCGGGTAATAGTTCCGGCCGAAGAAACATTTTACTGTTCATACACGGAAGGCGGATATTTTCTGGATGTGTCAGCATTACCGTATATGGATGGGGTTGACGTTACATATGCGACAAATCTGACTCGCTCAAGAGATTTCTTTTATAAAATTCCTGAGGAAGAGCAGAAGTGGATTGCTGCGGTCGACAAAGACGGATATGGACTTGTGCATATGTCTACAAAGGAATTGAAAGGCAGAAAGCTGTTTGCCTGGGGTCAAGGAGCCGGCGGAAAGCACTGGAACAGATGGCTGTCGGACAGTCAGAAAAGCTATATTGAGATACAGGCAGGTCTTTTAAAAACCCAGCTTGAACATTTTGTGATGAAAGCAAATTCAATAATATCATGGACAGAAGGATATAGTCCGGTAAATGCAAATTCCATACTTGTACACGGAAAAGATTTTCATGCTGCTACAGATGAAATAAAAAATAAAATTTATTACAAACAAAAAATAGTCCGGAGTGCAGATTTGACAGTCGGAGAAAAGGCTGTTCTCAGGTATAACGGCTCCGGCTGGGGAGCGTTGGAAAATATGTTTCGCGAAAAGCCTGTAAGCAACATTGTATGTTTCCCGAAGGAAAGTATACAGGATGATGAAGCGGAATGGCTTGAATTATTGCAAAGCGGAAAAATGATTACTCCTGATACAAGGAGCCGCATAAAGAGTTATGTTAAAGGTAAAAAATGGCTTGAATTGGCAGAGAAAGCAACAGATAGCTGGTATAAGTATTATCAGATGGGCGTTATTCTTTATACGGAAGGAAAAACAGACGAGGCTTATTCAGCATTTGAAAAATCAAATGAATGCTCTCCTAACTGCTGGGCATACAGAAATCTTGCGCAAATAGAAAAAAATGAGTATGGAAATGCGGTGAAGGCCGTGTTATATATGGAAAATGCAGTAAGGGAGAAGAATGATTATCAGCCTTTATGGGTGAATTATGCAGAAGCATTGTTTGCAAACAACGGTTATGAGAAATGGATAGAATTATATGAAAACGAAATTCCGGAGGATTTAATGAAAAACGGCAGACTCAAGATGCTATATGCTTTAGCCTTAAGCAAAACGGATTTGTATATGAAGGCCCTTGAAGTGCTGACTGACAACTTTGTAATGCCGGATATAAAAGAAGGAGAATTTTCCATATCACACATCTGGCTTGAAATACACAGAAAAATGTTATCCGAAAAAGGAATACACGGACTTAATGACAGTGAAATCTATGAAAAATATCCGTTGCCGTATGAATTGGATTACAGAATGCACTGATTGGAGGAACGGCTTATGACAAAGATACCGAGACCTTGGACTCCGGTTAAATGTAAAAAAACGAATGGAGAAATTGCGGTTGATGTTTGGGGAAGAAGCTATAAAGCAGGGAAGAAGTCATTTCTTCAGTCTGTAGCTTCGCAAAATAAAGAGCTTCTGGCGGACTCTGTTTGCCTTGTTGGTATCGAAAACGGTGAGGAGCTGCATTGGGGAGATTTTGAAAATTTTGTAATGAATGGCTCGAACGCTGAGTCGGCAACGGTTTGTTCAACGGCGCAAAGTCAAGCGTTTATTGTAAATTCATCTGCAAAAATTGAATATGACGGATGTGTTGACCTGCATATTTCTATTATGCCTCAAGGGAGAAGCGTAAACGAATGGTTTGGGCTTGGTGAGCATAAGGTGCCGGGCTATAAGCTAACCAGACTGTGGCTTGAGATACCTTTAAAAACAGAAACAGCAAGCTTTTATCACGTTTTCCCCGGCGGTAATATCAGAATAAACGGAGAAATGATGAAAGACAATCCTGTTTTGCAGTCGGGCAGCCTGCCTGAAAAGCTTCAGCTGCCGTTTAAAGAGCAAATCTATCTTGGGAATGATGATGTGGGTCTTGGTCTTTTTTTTGAAAGTGATAAAGGGATCCGACTTGCAGATGAGAGCTGTGCGATAGAAGTTATAAAAAGCGAAACGAAAACAATTCTCAGAATACACCTTTTGGACTCTGAGCCTGAAAATTGGATAGATAAGGGGATAGAAAACGGAAAAGAACTGTTCCCCATAAGCTACAGAATTGGGCTTATGGCAACACCCGTAAAGGAATTCCCTGAAAATCCGTATGAGGAACGCAATATTCATATTGACTGTTTTAAAAAAATACCTGAAAAATATGAGGATTTTTTAATGTCACCGTTTGAGGATACAAGCGAAAATCCGTTTGATCGCTTTGAACGACTTGGGGTAAATACACTGTATATTCACGAGAAATGGAACGATATTCAGAATTCTCCGTTTATCACAGAGGAAACAGCGGAAAGACTCAGGCTTATTGTAAGAGAGGCACACCAAAGAGGCATAAAGGTTATCCCTTATTTTGGATATGAAATTGCATCACTTTCACCGTACTGGGGCGAAATGGGTGCTGATATTATGAGGAAACCCGGAGAAGAATATTATGATATACATTGGTATCGCTATCCGTGGCAGAGGGATTTAATTGTATGCTATAAATCAAAATGGCAGGATATATTTGCAGACGGAATAGCAAAGCTTATTGATGAATATGGTTTTGACGGAATATATCTTGACGGAACCATCAGACCTATGAGCTGCACAAATGAAGCGCACGGATGCGGATACAGAGATAAGTATGGCAATCTGCATGCAACATATCCTGTATGGCAAGTAAGAAATTTGATGAAAAAGCTGTATAATATTATTGACAGAAGAAACGGTATTATTAATGCGCACGGAAGCGCAGCATTTACGCTTGGCGCCTTGCCTTATTGTCACTCGCTCTGGGAGGGCGAAATGATACAGGCGCAGCTGATGCACGGAGAAATCAAAAAGCTTCCGGAGGGATATTTCCGGAGCGTGTTTCAGGGCAGAAATTTAGGTATGCCGATGTATATGCTTTGCTATTCCAACCCACCCGCATGGGTATTTTCACAGGCTCTTGCATTAACTCTTCCGTTTGGAATCCTGCCAAAGGCGGTAGACAGCGGTGAGCCACTGGAGATCATGTCTGAAATTTGGAACATTATAGGCAAATTTGACTTTATAAATGCAAAATGGAAGCCCTATTATGACAATGATGTGTTTACCTCACCGAATGAAGCAATAAAGGTTAGTTACTACGAAAATGAAGGAAGGTATCTTATATTTATTGCAAATACATTGGATTGCTTTGTTGAAACAGAAGTAAAGCTTGGAAACAGGATAGTTGAGGTTACAGAAAAATGTTCATCATGCGGGATTGATTGGGTTGATAAAACGCTTAAATTTAAGGCAGACACCTTTGCTTATGCAATAGTTTTAGCAAGTGGTTGTTAATATTAAGTATGTGAAAAAGGAGAAGAAAAAAATGAAGAAAGATGCGACAAAAATTTTAAAAAGATCAGAATATAATCCTATTATGTGTGTTGATGATTATCCCGGAATAGCACAGCTTTTTAATCCGACGGCGGTAAAAATAGGCGACGAATATGTAATGCTTGTGTCTGTGGTTGAACATGCAGCGCCTCTCAGCAAAAGCGGTACAATTGCTGTGGGAGTGACAAGAGTTGCCAGAAGCAAGGACGGAATACATTTTGAACTTAGCGATAAGAATTTTATTTCAGGGGCTGATGTGCCGAAGGAGTGGCCTTATGCGGAATACTATGCTCACTTTATAGATAACCGGCTTACAAAAATTGAAGATACATATTATATGATAACTCCTGTTTGCGGAATGCCGGGTTTCCAAAGTCCTGTGGGAATGTTAGGAAAGACAAAAGATTTTGAAGCATATGAGGCAATTGATATAATTACAGCTCCAAGGAACAGAGGAGCCTCACTTTTTCCTGAAAAAATAAACGGGAAATATTATAAGCTCGACCGTCCCGGTGCAGGACCGGCTCCGGGAGCCGATATTTGGATCTCGGCAAGCCCCGATCTTGTGCACTGGGGAGAGTTTAAACCGGTATTAGCGCCCGGGTATCGGTTTTGGAATGCAAGCAAGGTGGGACCCACTCCCCCTATTAAAACAGATAAGGGGTGGCTCGTTATTGTACATGGCGTATTTATGCCTGCAGGCGGGGCAACATATTATCTGGGCGCAATTCTTCTGGATTTGGAAGAGCCGTGGAAAGTAATTGGAAAAACCAATAGCTATATTTTAGCGCCTGAGATGCCTTATGAGTTTCATGGGACATGTGATAACACGGTATTTGCCTGCGGCGCTGTTGCAGAGTATGAAAACGACAAAATTATACTTTATTATGGCGGTGCAGACAAATATATCTGTCGTGCCGACGGTTGCCTTTCTGAACTTGTTGATGCATGCATTGAGGGGATTTAATCTCGGAACAAAACGGTATACGGCAGATCTTGCTTGAAAAGCGACAGAAATACTTTGCCGTGCAAGAACGAATATAACGGAGAAAAACGCTCCGGTTCCAGGGCTGCTTGAAAGGATGAGCACTGACAGATATGGCGGTTATGCTTAATGCACATTCAAAGCTGCTTGTGATAAACAAATCAGCGATTCCGTAAAGTGCTGCAAGGGCATAAAACCGGGCGGGCGGCGGAATAGGCTGTGCACTGGTTGACAGTATGGAAAATGCCAAAATAACCGAGGAAAACATAATTGAGAAAAGAGTTTACCATACAATAAAGGAAGTTAAGAACGGAGCAGGTGCACCGCCGATAAAGACAAAGGACGGTTGGCTGCACATTGCACACGGTGTCAGAAATACTGCGGCAGGACTGAGGTATGTGCTGTATTGCTTTATGACGGATTTAAAAGACCCTCAAAAGGTTATATACACTCCCGGCGGATATTTCCTTGCACCGCTCGGCAGTGAGAGGGTTGGCGATGTGTCGAATGTAGTGTTTACCAACGGAGCAATAGAAAAGGACGGGGATATTTACATATACTATGCTTCGTCTGACACAAGACTTCATGTCGCAAAAACAACAGTCAAAAAAATGGTTGATTATTGTAAAAACACACCCAAGGACGGCTATACAACGCATACGAGCGTTGAAAACATTTACAGGCTTATTGATATGAACAACAGGTGATTATATGAATTACGAAAATGAATACAAAAGGTGGCTTGAAAGCGACAAGCTGGCTGTTTCAGAGAAAAATTACTTAAAAGAATTAAGCAGGGAAGAAGCCGAGGACAGCTTTTACCGTGATTTGGAGTTCGGCACGGGCGGACTGCGCGGAGTTATGGGGCTGGGCACAAACAGAATGAATATTTACACCGTGCGCCGTGCAACTCAGGGGCTTGCGAGCGAAATTCTTGACTGCGGAGCTGACTTTGCCGAAAAGGGCGTTGTTATAGCGCACGATTCACGGAACAATTCCCACGAGTTTGCGCTTGAGGCGGCAAATGTGCTGTGCGCAAACGGCATAAAGACATACCTTTTTGACGATCTAAGACCTACGCCTGAACTGTCATTTGCGGTTCGTTATCTCAATTGTGCAAGAGGTATTGTAATTACCGCAAGCCACAATCCCAAGGAGTATAACGGCTACAAAGTTTACGGAGAAGATGGTGGGCAAATACCGCCGCAGACTGCAGATAAAATCATAAAGTACATAGATGATACCGATATTTTTGACGGGGTCAAACTTTGTGATGAACCAAAAATAAACATAATCGGTGAGAAAATTGACAGCGCATACATAAAGGCGGTAAAAGCGCAGTCGCTCGGCACAAAAATTCCTGATGAATTCAAGGTGGTATATACACCTTTACACGGTTCCGGAAATATTCCCGTACGCAGAATTTTGACGGAAACAGGAGTTAAAAATGTCTTTGTTGTGCCGGAGCAAGAAAAGCCTGATGGCAATTTCCCGACCGTTAAATCACCCAATCCTGAAAACAGCGAGGCTTTTGATATTGCCGTAGGGTATGCCAAAAAGCAGAATGCCGACCTTGTATTC
Source organism: uncultured Clostridia bacterium (assembly GCA_934489015.1). Lineage (GTDB taxonomy): Bacteria > Bacillota > Clostridia > UBA1381 > UBA1381 > RGIG9115. Next base: position 6,805 of record CAKSSN010000020.1, on the reverse strand, counting down.
GGAACGGATCCGGACAGCGATAGGATAGGAGTTGTTGTAAAGGTAAACAATGACGAATACAAGGTATTAAACGGCAATCAGACAGGCTGTCTTTTGCTTGAATATATTCTCCGCAAAGAAAAAGAAAACGGTACACTGCCCAAAAACGGAGCCGTTGTAAAGACAATAGTCACAAGCGAACTTGTTCGCAGAATTGCCGATGACTACGGCATAATCACGCTCGATGTGCTGACGGGTTTTAAGTTTATCGGCGAGAAGATAAAGGCGTTTGAAAATAGCGGAGAACACAGCTTTGTTTTCGGTCTGGAGGAGAGCTTTGGATACCTCAAAGGCACATACGCGAGGGATAAGGACGCTGTGGTTGCCGCAATGCTCATCTGCGAGGCGGCGGCAGACTATAAGCAGAGAGGCATGACGCTCTATGACGGGCTTATGGAATTGTACGAAAAGTACGGCTTCTGCGCTCAGAAGCTCAAAACCCTCACACTGAGCGGCATTGACGGCAGTGAAAAAATACAGAAAATGATGCATAAATTCCGAAACGAAAGTATGCCGTTTGATGTTGTAAAAAAACTCGACTACAAGGACGGTCTGTCCGGACTGCCTAAGACAAATGTACTGAAATTCATATTGCCGAACGGTTGGTTCGCAGTCCGCCCGTCCGGAACTGAGCCTAAAATCAAGTTTTATTTTGAGATTTTTGGAGATGCTTTGGAAAATGCATATGATGATTTGAATGATTTGGCAAAGGATATATTTTGTATTAACGGTCGTAAAGGTAATTGTGAGGAGTAATAGTGATAAATTTAAAGGGCAAGAAAGTTTTGTTCTTAGGGGGATAGTATAACAGAAGGTGTTGGAGCATCATCATATGATAAAAGCTATGTACCGATGTTTGTTAAATTATCAGGAGCAGAAGCGAAAACAATGGCGTCGGCGGAACGAGAATTGCAAGGCAAGTAAATTTCATTGGAAAAACTTATCTGACAGAGATTTTTTAATGCGAGCTGATGAAATAGATGATGACGCAGATATAGTAATTGTGTTCGGCGGAACAAACGATTACGGTCACGGTGATGCGCCAATGGAGGATTTTTAGTCACGGGACTAGCAAACTTTTTATGGGGCGTTGCATTGTCTTTGCATACAGCTTTTGAATAAATATCCGAATGCGAATATTTTGTTTATGACACCATTGCATAGGGAAAATGAAGATGCGTTTGTGAGCAATGCAGGAATCCCCAAATTACCGCTTTCAAAATATGTATCGGCTATAAAAGAGGTTGCCGGATATTATGCTTTGCCTGTTCTGGACTTGTATTCCGTAAGTGGTATACAGCCAAATGTTGATATCATAAAAGAACTATATATGCCGGATGGGTTGCACCCGTCCGATAAAGGTGCAAAGCGAATAGCAGAGAGACTGCACGGATTTCTTTCCACAATATAATAAAAACAATGTGCAAAAATATGCTATTTGAATGACAAAAGGAGAGTGTGTGCAATGTAAAGGTGGTCGATAACTATAATTGACCACCTTATTTTTATCTACACTGTTAAGGACACATAATTTGATTGCCTATGAGTTAAATCAATGACTGTTAACTTATCGGACAATGTGTTAATACAATTTTTGGATGTGCAGACTGTTTATTTATAAACATATACTGCAAAAATATATGAAAAGACGGGGCGTAAACATGGCGTTATTAATAATTGAAGATAAGCATTTAATACATTTTGTTATGATGTCTCCGCGTTAAAATATTTGACGGCATACACCTTGGCATAGCAGAGGCGTTATATGGTTTTGCTATGCGGAGGAGTAGATGTGTGCGGACACCGACGGTATATTTTTCTGTTTTTTTCTACAACTGAATAGTTATTTATTTAAGGATAATATAAATCCGATTAAAGGGGTTTATATTGTCCTTTTTATTTTGCCTGTTGTCAGAGGACCTCCACAAGTATTCTTCTACACAAATGAAGATAAGGAGAATACATATGGATACAAATAAAATTAAAGATTTTTATGAGAATGTGAGCAAATCAGACAAGCTATTTCGTGATTATATTATAGAGATGCAAAATCCTGTTCAAAAAATTTTGAATGAGGAGAAAGCCGCTATGATTAACAAAAGTTTGGTAGTCAACCAATTTAAGAAAAAGATCAGAACCTCATTGAGTAATTTTCGGATTGATATCTACAGGGTTTATTCAAAGCTTAAAGAAAGAGAAATTTTGACTGATGAACTTTTGGGTGTGGAGTACGAAATTTGTGATGACTATGATTTTTTGGAAAATAAAGTAGTTGTTATGAATTTCAAAATGACAGTTAAAAACGATCTGCTTTATGAAGTATTAAGCTCTATGGAACAGCAGCATCGTGACATTATTTATCTGAGCCTCTGTGAAGATTTGAGCGATAGGAAAATAGGTGAAAGATTAAAACTGTCCAGAGCTAAAGTTCAAAGGATAAAGCAGAAACTAAAAAAAGAAATATATAATGTGATGACGGGAGGCGCAAAAGATGGAAACAAAGGATAAGAAGAAAGACTTAACATACGAAATTATTCGCGATGCTGTAAACGGAAATGCCGAAGCGGAGGAATTTATATTCGACTATTACGAGCCGTATATAATCAGACTTTCAAAGATTCCATTTATTGATAAGCAGGGACAAGTTAGTTACATAATTGACGAGGATATATATATGAGTCTCAAACTAAAACTACACGAGTTGATTATCAATTTTAAGGCGGCATAATTGTTAAACACGGGATAGGCTGTCATACAACTGAGGCAAGCCTATCCCGATAGTTCGACAAATTGTGATTTTGCAAAAGCATATTAAGCAGATGATATGCTTTTGCAAAATGATAATTTATATCATTTATTTGATCTTTGACAACTGAATAGCTTGTCCTTTATACAATAATTCTTATGTGAGCACTTCAAACGACACGCTTGCGATTAATGTCGGTTTGCAAAACAGGAGTGGCTTCCTGTCTGCCACGATACATAAGAAGGATAATGATACTTGCACAATGGGGTGTTCCGCGCGGATGCGGGGAAGTGGCTGGTGTGTTTGCTTAATGCGGCATTTCGGGCATTATGTCGGTTGCCGAACCGGTAAAGGACAGCATTGAAAAAATTATGGAGGTAATTTCTATGAACACAGGAAACAAGGTGAAATCATATGAACTTGTTGATATTAACGATGTAGTTATCAATCCTGCGTTAGATAAAGATAAGCGAGTGCAGAGTTTTGTTCAGCAAATAAAAAACCCATTATGCTATAGGTGTGGAAATTATGTAGTGAAAATATCATTTTCCGACAACGAAGAAAGGACCATTGAGGATTGTTTTGAGGATTACTTGAAAAGCTTGTAACGGAATATTTTATTTGAGAAGATAATGTTATGGCCGACGGGAAAGCCCGCTTCCCCTTTTAAATTGTTATTTTTGCAAAAAGACAAAATTTTATATGCTTTTTGCAAAGGTTATAATTTAGCTGTATTTGATCTTTGACAACCGAATAGCACCTTTTTAACTTTACGGCTGTATGCCTGAATTTCAGGAAGTACATTTGGTCGGTACGCCATGACTGTCAAAAGAACAAGAGCGATTAAATCCGGACTATAAACCGATATCAGGCAATTCGGGATGCGATGACACATACAGTCAGTAATAGATACTTGTGTACGCACCTTGCGGAGAACCCGGGAGAGCTGAAATGCTATGCGACCGATGCCTGTGGTCGATAAAAAGGCGCATTATAAATTAAAACAAAACGAAAAGAGATGATTTGGTGTGGAAACGAAAAATAAGAGTATATCGACCAGGCAAGCATACAAAATAATGTTAATGGAATATCCTGATGTATTAGATGTGTGCCATATATGCGAAATTTTAAAAATCAGCAGGAAAACGGTTTATAATCTTATGAGCAGAAATATGATTTCACACATTAGGGTAGGAAGAAAATATAAAGTTGCAAAAATTGATTTTATAAGATATTTAATGGGTAATTAATAAACTTGATTTTTACATCTCAAAGCGATATAATATATCTATGTTGATATGAGGTGTTAATTTAGCTGAAATGGAGGAATTGATATGCAACAAGTAGCTGGACACCTGCAAGAGAAGAAGGGTTATTATTATGTTGTATTAAATTACAAAGATGCAAATGGCAAGCGTAAATCCAAATGGATATCAACCAAACTTCCTGTTAAGGGAAACAAAAAGAAAGCGGAGGCATTTTTGGCAGAAAGCAGAAGAACATTTACGGTTCCTGTAAATGCAAATGAAACTGATGAGGCAGATACAGTGAATACAAATAAAATGAAGAATATGCTTTTTGCTGACTATATGATATACTGGCTGAATGTAATTAAACCCAGCGTTACGCTTAATACTTTTTCCGGATACAATATGAATGTGAAACGAATTATTGCACCATATTTCAGAGAAAAGGGAATAACGTTAGGCAATTTGCAACCTGCTGATATACAAAAATTTTATTCGGAACGATTAAAGTTTGTAAAAGCAAATTCTGTGCAGAAATATCATGCAAACATAAGAAAGGCACTTACTTATGCTGTAAAAATGGATTATATAGAGGTTAATCCTATATTTAAAGTTGAAAAGCCTAAGAAGAATGCCTTTATAGGTAACTTTTACAATGTAGATGAAATTGATAAATTGTTTGAGGCTGCAAAAGGTACATATCTTGAAATACCGATTTTGCTTGGTGCATTTTATGGTTTCCGACGAAGTGAAATAGTTGGACTACGATGGAAAATGATTGATTTTGACGAAAATACAATAACAATCAATCACACAATAACTGTAACAACTATTGATGGTGAAAGATATATTATGGCAGAGGATAGAGCAAAAACAAAGTCCAGTCTCAGAACATTACCGTTGGTAGCACCTGTTAAAGAAAAGCTCGCAGTACTTAAAGAGCAGCAGGAATCATATAGAATGAAATTTAAAAAATCTTATAATAAGAATTATACTGATTACGTTTGTGTTGATGAGTTGGGAAATCTTATTATGCCTGATTATATAACAAATGCTTTTCCTGCTCTTTTGAAAAGAAACGGTTTGCGTAAAATCCGTTTTCATGATTTAAGACATACCTGCGCCTCGTTATTATTAAAAAACGGGGTATCAATGAAACAAATACAGGAATGGTTGGGGCACAGCGATTTTGCAACTACTGCGAATATATACTCTCATTTAGACTATAATTCAAAAATTATGTCGGCAAATGCAATGATGGAAGCAGTAAAAATAAATGTTTAAAAAACAAAGAACCGGCTGTAACCCAAATTACAACCGGCAATGGCGGAGAAGGTGGGATTCGAACCCACGTGCCGTTTCCGACAAAACGATTTCGAGTGCTTTGACTTAATCGGAAGTTATTGTACTTGGGAGGAAAATATGAGAACATATCGGAAGTTAAAAGAGTGCTGAAAACGCATAAGAACGGCGTTTTCAGCACTCTTTTTTCTGTTTTTGCCGATGAAATATGGGGTTGCGGTAAATTTTGAATTTGAATGGAATTTTGCAAAAATGAGGGAACTTTGAGGGAACTCGAACATTCACCTATCATTGAACATTAAAAAACAAGGTGAATGATAATGAATATTACAGAAAAACAGTATGTTACGAAGCAAGAACTGTGTCAAATGTGCAATATCAGTGAGTCAACCGCATATAAACTGCTGAAAAGCAAAAAATTAAATTTTGAAAAATGTTGCGATGGACTTTTGCATTATTATAAAATTCCTCTTTCGGAAGTGCAAAGATATATGTGTGAACAGGCGGAAAGAGGTTGTTTTTCCGATGAGCAAAAAGAACAGATCGCAAAATATTATAAAGAAGAATTAAGGCAATACCCTGATTTGATACGAGCAAAGGATATACAATTCATAACGGGATATGGAAAAGAAACTGTTAGAAATTGGATTAACCACGAGAAAATACTCGGAGTTGTCGTTCGCAAAAAATTTGCAGTGGCAAAAGATGATTTAATAGATTTTTTAATATCTCCATATTATGCGAATATCATAAGGAAATCGAAAAAGCATATTGCTGATTTTCAAGCACTTGGAATTATATCATAACAATACACGCAATGTGCTGGATTCAATAATTCAAAGAGAAATGTGAGGTGAAATAAAATGTCGATACAATTTGAATATTTTTACGGCAATGAAGCCGAACAATTTACTTTTTACAGAATACCGAAAATACTTGTTACTTCCCCTACTTTCAAGCGGGTGTCGGACAGTGCAAAGCTGTTATACGGTCTTATGCTTGACCGTATGGGTTTATCCATACGCAACAGCTGGGTTGATGATGAAAACCGGGCATACATATTCTTTACAACAAATGATGTTATGGAGCAGATGTGCTGCGGAACGGAAAAAGCGACAAAATTGCTTGCGGAGCTTGACTCAGAAAAAGGCATCGGTCTTATTGAACGCAAAAAGCAAGGACAAGGAAAACCGGCAATCGTATATCTGAAAAAGTTTTATATTGATGAAGATACCGACCGAAAACCAAGACTTTCGGAAACCGAAACTCCAGACTTTCGGAAATCGAAAGTCAAGACTTTTGAAAATCGAAATTCAAGACTTTCGGAAATCGAAAGTGCAGACTTTCGAGAATCGAAACCAAATAATAATAAATATAATAATACTGATTTTAACGATACTGAAAAGAATAATACTGAATCGAGCGATACTGAAATCATATCCTATCCTATCAATCGTGGAAATGAGAATAA
>CAKSSN010000019.1 GCA_934489015.1 uncultured Clostridia bacterium | reverse complement strand
TCTTACAGCCTTAATTGCAAAATGCGACTCACGGTTTGTGCTGCCCTTTGACGGACGGTTAAAAATTTCCCAATCTACAAACCGTCCGTTCCCCGCAAGACCTATGCTCCCAGTGCCTATTCCGCCTAACGGAAATGAAATTTCTCTTGTATACTCATTATTATATTTCATTTTTATAATCGTTCCTTTCCGTGCTTCAAGACACAAGGCTATGCTATGGGCCTTTTGATTATCACTTTATAACAGCAACCTGATAAGCTTTTAAAACAAATTCATCAGATTTTAAATCCGATATTTTATAAAAATTATCTTCATCAATCAAATACACGCTTGCGCCCGCAATATTCGTATTAATCTGCATATCTTTTTCGCTTGAATTTACAAGCATTGCGATATTTTCCCCGTCTCCTGCCGCAGCCAAAGCATAAAAGCCGTCCTCATGCTCATAATCGCACTCGGTCTGGTTCCCTATCTTCAGCATTTCGCCAAACACAAGAAACGGATAATATGTACAAAACGGCTTTTGGGTATAAGAATTAAAAAGTCCGCCGTACAAGCCGCCCTTTATTCTCGCGTCATAATAGCATAAAATATCAGTTTTCTTATTTTGCATGGTGCAAAGCACGGCGGCGGTTTTTGCACACGCTTCGGACGTTCCGACCTTATTGTAATCGAACACGGGATTCCACTCGTTAAGCATTGTTTCTATGCCGTCATAGCCGTAATATGTCAGCTGACTGTCCAAATAATCCGCCATAATTTCCATAATATAAGCAGCTCCGTAGCAATGCCATGAGAAAAAGTCAATGGGCGCATTTTCCTTTTTTATATATTTCATAAATCCGTGAAAAAATTCCATGCTGTAAATATCCTGCTTCGGTCTGCTCGGCTCAATTTTAAGCTTTGCGTCAAAGCCGTATTCCTCCGGATTGTGAAAAAGCTTATAAAAGCCGCATGAAGCATATCCCCCGATTTTTATACTGTCGCCGAAGCAGCTCTTAAGATACTTGCTCGCAGTTGTATAAAGGCGATAATAGTCCTCCGCGCTCCCTGTCCACATCGGGTTTACGTCGGGCTCCGGCTCGTTATCGGGCTCGTTCCAAATTTCCCAATAGGTTATATCATAGTAAAATCCGTCTGCCCACCCTTCACGGTAATGGCGGATTATATGCTCGCATATGCGCGCCCACTTGTCATAGTCGGCAGGCGGATCGAGCCTGTATGATTTTATTGCCGCAAAATTTTCTATCGTAACGCCGAGCCTGAAAATAGGCTCACAGTCCGCGTCCGTTATTCCCTTTATTAAAATATCGGTAAATGTGAAGTCGTATGATGACGGATCATTCACATCGGCGTTAAAATCTCTGAAAATATTCGGCACGTCAACAAACATATTTCCGCCGAACCACCCGCCGACGTCATGAAGCCTTGAATACGTCATGTTAGCGTCCTTCAGATATTTAAAAAACTCTGTCGAAACGCCATCGAGTGGCGGCTGACCTACGGAATTCATAGGCTTTATTTTACCTATTGTTTTGCCGAAATCAAATTTAACTGTTTTCATAAAAGCATTCTCCTTTTTATTTCCTTATAAGTAATTTATCGCCTATATAACCGTCCCTCTGGTTAAATATAATATAATCGGCATTTTCTCCGTAAACCTCAACCGTTTTTATTTCATCTGCCAAAACCGTTGTAAACATATTTTTGCTTTCGGATAAATCGCACATAAGTATCGAATTTCCGAAGCCTGTCATTATCTCGCTTTGATATTTGTCATTGTCGAATTTTATAAGCGCATTTCCGTCCTGTATGCGTATTATTTTTGCAAGGCAAATTCTTCCTTTAGCAAAATAATGCTTTTCTCCCGAACGCGTCAGATATATAGGGTCGTCAAAAAGCGTTCCGCTTTTCGGCTCTTCGCGGTAAGCTATTAATTCGACAGCTATTTTTCCGTTTTCAACCGAATAAAGTATAGCGTCGCCGCGCTTTAAGTCGGAAAGCTTTATTTTATTATTATCCGAAAGCGGATAAGCCTGCTCCGATCCGTCAAATATTCCTCTTACATAGTGCGAAACCTCTTCCTCATCGTCAATGCCGTCATATGTATCGTAATATATGCCTATATCAAATGTTGAAGACGACTCGCCCTTGCTCTTTGATATAACAACCGCGTCGGAAATAACATTGCCGTCGGAGATTGTATATCCGCACGAAGCATAATAGGTGTCATTTTTAAGCTTTGCGTCCGAAAGAGAGCTATATACTCCGAACAAATCATCGTCGGACAGGTCGTCATTAGTGCTCGGCACAACAAATACGGCTGTTTTTGCGTCGCACACAATCTCGCCCGATATTTCCGTGCTTGTCGTATACGGAGCTCTGAGCATACTTGAAAACGTGTTTGAATACTGCAAATTTCCTTTGGCGGTTATTTCAAGGCAGTCGGAAAAATCGTTATTTTCCGTCTTTTTGTCAAACATACTCTTAAAAACAGGTGTGTCAATCCTTTTTATTTTTTCGCCCGAAATATAGTATCTCATAAGTCTTACGGACATTCTGTCATAAACCTTTTTTTCGCTTTCCGTTTCTCCCCTGCTGTATTCGGCAAAATCGGAATATGCCTGTTTCATTTTTAAAAGCGCGTCGCTTGCGTTTTTATAGCACTTAGAATCTATATACACGCTGTCGTCACACGCGAGCCTGTATATTTTTCCGTCACGGTCAAGCAGCTTTATTGTAAGCAAATCCGTTGTATCGTCAATTGTGCAGCGGATAATATACGCATAGCTCCACCCCTCACGCGCAGCGCCTTCAAACGCTGCGGCATTGCCGAGATAGTCAAAATAAACCGTAAGCGTTGTTCCGACAGCGCCGTCCCAGCGGCTCATATACGGATTATAAACGGTCGGATATTCCACGCCGTCAATTTTCACATACATATTCTCGCGGTCAAATTCCGTAACCTTACCTTCTGTTCTTTTACTCGACGTGTATATAATTACCGTATCGCTGCTTCTTTTCGCAACGCTTATAACCATGCCGGATTTTATTCTGCCGAACTCATTTTTTGCGCCGTATTCGTCATACACGATTATATTTTTATAACTGTCAAAATCGTAAACTATATTGTTTCCGTTTTCGTCACAGTTTTTCATAACAACGGCATTTGAGCTGCTGCGCACCTTGTCTACTATGCCTGTCATATATTCATCAATTTTAACAATATCGTAAACGCCGCTGTTGTCATTGTCTATAAGGGTGATTTTTGTATATGTCGGCAAATCCATATCGCTGCCCGAATAATATGCGTTGTTCAGAAGCATATCTCTGTCCGGAGCAAGTCTTGCCTGCTTTTTGGATCCGTTTTCGTCATAATACGTATATACATTATCCTTATAGCTTATAATATCCCCATAGCTCAATGTAAGTATTTTGTTTTTCATCGGTATAAGCGAGGCGACAACATTATCCTCATCCGCATAGCAGCGAACGCGCATACCTACATAGCTTTCGTAATCGTCCGGATTATTCAGAAAATAATCCTCATTATCTATTGTAAGAATATTATCACCGGGCTCGTTGTCATAAAGCGAAATACCGCCCGACTGCCTGACAACGCCGTCGGTATACGTCAAATGCATAAACCTTGATAAAACGGTATCGCCGTCAGTTTCGATTTTATTGTCTGAATACGAAACGGTGTTTACGAAAAGGAAATTGCCGAGCAGACACGCCGCCTGAGCGCGCCTTAAAAGACCGTCCTCCGAAAAGCTTACGCCGCTGAAAAGTCCGCTGCTTCTTGCAATATTGTTTATTTCATCTCCCGAAATTCCGCTGCTTTTCGTATATCCTGCCGCTGCCATTAAAATAGCTGCCGCGTCGGAGGTTTTTATGTTTTCCTCCGGGCGAAAGGTTCCGTCGCCGTAGCCGTTTACAATTCCGAGCCCTGCAATAAAGCCTATCTCGGCTGCGGCATAATGATATATCCCGACGTCGCTGAAATAGCTCACGCGCACCGCCTGAGCGCTGTCCTCGCCGTAATTTAAAACGCGGTATACCATATGTGCAAAATCCGCTCTTGTAACAAATCCGGAAGGATTTCTTTCGTCATTGTCATCATTTTCTATAAGTCCCAGCTTAAACGCCGTTTCCGCGCAAATCGGGAGCTCGCCCTCATACGTATCCGCCGCTGCCGAAGCAAGTGACGCAAAGCATATGGAAATTGCAAGCATCAAGCTCAAATATTTTTTCATGTTGTTTCCACCTTTCATCAGAAATACTTACTGATATTAGAAAGTATCACTGCCGCTTCAACACGCGTAACGCTTTCGTTCGGGCAGTACAATTTATTGCTTCTTCCGCTTATAACGCCGATTGCTTTCAGGGAATATACCGCGCCTTTAAAGCACTCGTCTATTTGGAAATCGTCCTCAAAGCTACCGCTTTGCACGTCGGGGAAATCAGCCTTTTCCTTAATCATTCTGTAAACCACTATTGCCAGCTGCTCGCGCGTAATATGATCATCGGGCTTAAAGCTTCCGTCCTCGCCGCCGACAAAAATGCCGTTTGCGCAGGCGGCATTAACAAAGTCCGAATACCATGCTCCCTCCTGCACATCATTAAAGCTATAGCTGCGATCAGGTGTATACGAAGCAAGCTTAACTGCCATTTTGGCAAACTCGGCGCGGCTGACATATCGGTGCGGATCAAATTTTCCGTCTCCGACTCCCGATATTATCCCCTTTTCGTATAAGCCTTCAACCGCATCGAGCGCCCATTTGGCGTCCTCCATATCGCTGAAGGTCATTTTTGGCGTGTTGCCGGTGCTTGTTTTTGTTTCGGTATCGCCCGAATTATTGTTTTCGGTCGGATCTATCCGCAAAATCCCCTTTGACGAATTTTTATTTCCGCCACCGCTGCTACCGCCGCCGGACGACGGCTTTGAAGCGGTCTTTTTCAAATCTTTCAGTATATCCGCGAAGTCGCTTTCAATCTCAGAGAAGCTTTCGTAGCTCTTCCCCATCATTTTCTTGTATACCGAAACGGCGTTTTTATCCTTTATATCGGCGTTTAATTTGCCGCCGTTTACATAAGATTCAATCACCTTTTTAACATCCTCATAATGCTCAGCTTCCCTGATAGGAACAATCAGGCAGCACCGCTCAAGCGCGTCCGAAGCGTCCGTACGCGTAAGATATTCCGCCTTTGCAGCCTCTGAGAAGGTCTTAATTCTGATGCTCTCCTTTAACTCGTCGGCAACGGTATTGCCGCTGCTTTTCGGAAGCGAAAAGCCGATATTTTTATCTGTTTTGTCAGCAAGATATAAATTCCATAAGGCTTCTCCGTCATCGTTTTCGGCTATTTTTGCAAGAGTGCATGATATAGCGAAATTTTTCTCGATCGCCTCAATATCCGAATAAACCTCGCCCTTTTTATCGTTTGCAAACAGCTTATAAACCGCCTGTTTATCCTTCAGGCTGTTATACTCATTCAAATCATAGCCCACGTCCTCAAATAAAGCCTCAGAAGCTACCCTGAGCTCCTCCAAAGCTCCGCTGTCCGCAGCTGTATTAATCCGCTCAAACATCGGGCTGTAATAGTCCTTGCCCTTGAAATCCTCAAGCAAAAATTCTCTTTTTAAATCCAAATCCGCAGAATCAACATATATTTTGTAGGTTCCGCTCACGCCCGTGTTTTCATATTCAAACACAATGTTTCCTTCCGCGTCCGTTATTCCGGCATCAATGTATACCGGCGTTCTTCTGGCATTTGTCATTGACGTTGAAACAAGCTTATATGCGTTTTCGGCTCCGAGATTTACCTCTGTGCGTATAACGGCACTTCCTTTTTTATTCTTAACCTGTATATCAACATCCGCGCTTGCTCGCACCGCAAAAGCAAGCAGCAGCAATGAAACCGCTAAAAATTTTTTCATTCAAATCCTCCGTTCATAATAACATTAAGCCTATTTCACATTAAAGCTCACATCAGCGCAAAAATACTTGTTTTGCTTGTTAAGCGCGGTTACATAAAGGGTGTATGCTCCTCTTTCCGTGCCGCTTAAATCAAATTCAAGAGTCTTATCATTCAATGTCACATTATCAAGCGTTTTATTGTTTAATGTAACCTTATACGACGCTATCTCGTCCGGCATACGCAGATACGCCTTAACCGCTCCGACTTTGTCGTATGTTTTATTGTTTTCAACTCCGACAATTTCAATATCGCTTTCTGATGAAAGCTGCTCCGATTTGAGATCGGAATAAAAATATCCAAAATTTTTAAATCTGTATTCCGGCACATCAATGGCAGAACCCGAAAATCCGACAGATATATGGCTGATTGAGTCTACATCAAAATTTCTGATTTCCACATTCCCGAGAGGCGACGAATACAGGTTAAACTGAGTATACGGGAAAATGCAGCATACATAATCCTTTTCCATATCCTCAAATTTAAAGCCGACGCTGCTGCTGTAATACTGTCTGCCGTCTTTCATGTAAACAAACATCTGAAGCCTTGTGTTCCCCGTATGTCCCGAAGCCTTAGCGTCAAAAACAAAGCCCTGCGCACTCCCCAGCGCTTCTCTTTCTTCGTCCGTAATATGAAAGAACGGGAAAAACCACTTGTTTCCGGGAAGCTTCACCTTAAATATGGCGTTTTCTCCGTCAGATGACATTTTTGCGTTGCCCGTTTCGGCAATATTTGCAAGGTCCCATCTGTTTTCCGCAGAGCCGTTTTCAAAATTCACTCTCTTATCCGGCGCAATAACTCTGCCGTCCTGAACAATTCTAAAATATGCAACAGAAGAGGAAACCTCATCACCGCTGTCGGTTGTACCCCAAAAGCGTATATTTCCGTCCGTTCCGCCCTCTGCATTTTCGTCTATTTTAAATGTATAGGTTAAATCCTGTGTTCCCCACGGCTCAATTTCAAAGCTTTTATCTGCGCTGTCCCATACTATCTGATTGTCGGCGGAGCACTTTAAGACTCCCGACATCTTTTCATCATTGAAATTGTAAAGCTTCAGCGACACCTCATATTCCTCGCCAGTTTTTAGCTGATAGCCGTTTTCGTGCGCAACCTGCGCGGAGGTTATATCGTTGCTCCAAAGCTGCTGAATAACAATTCTCTCCGCCGGAGTAAATGTTTTTCTTTGAAGCTTTTCTTCTATGGTTTTCGGGAAATATACGCTTTCGGGCGCTTTGCCGAAAAATTTTACAAACACCGGCTCGCTTCCGGCAAAAATGCGTATTTCTCCGTTTTCATCAGCCGTTTTTATTTGTTCATAGCCTGTTATATCGGAATATCTGACCTTATCCGCCTTTATAACCGCATAGTTTTCCGAGTCGCTGTAGAGAACCATTACATCATTTCCCAAGCCGTCACTGAACATATGCCCCGTCATTCCGGCAGGAACGTCCGCAACTCCTATATATCTCCCCTCGCCGAGCTGATATGTGAGGTTTGAAAGCACCGAATACATAGGGTAAGGCATACCCGACGGATGATGGCTTGAATAGTTTCCGCCGTTTTCTATATAAGGCGTGAGCAAAAACCAAAAATGCTTTGTCGCTCCGTTTGAAAGAGAATCCATAGCGCGCTTAATAAGCTGCTCTGACGCCGTTTTCATCTGATCGAGAGAAAGAACGTCGCCTTCTTTTGTAATCTGAGTATAGCCTGCTTCCGTAAGCCAGATTGGCAGTTTGCTGTCGGAATACGCAATCTGCTTTTCCTTAATCTGCTTTGTTCTGAGCGCTACCCCTTCATGAGCATGATAATTTTGTATATCGGTATATTTTAAAACGTCATTGCGGTATAATAAATCATTCCATATTCCACCGGAAGACGCGGTAGGAGTCATTGTCTGATAAATTTTGTTTTCCGCATCGGAAATGCCTATTGCGGCAGCCTTATAATAAGCCGCATAGCGCTCCGCCGAGCCGAGCGACGCATTAGATGATAAATCCGCTTCATTGACAACCTCCAAAGCTCCGAGCGTATCTCCGTACCACTGCGCGTGCTGCTTCCATAGGTCATAGCCGTATGTAAACAAATCCTGCGTTGCGCTCTGATCGCCCATTGTTGAAACAGCCGTGAGCGCAAGCTGATTTAATCCGCGCTCTTTCATCATATATCCGTAGTCCATGTTGCTTTGACTTGAATACTTGCCGGCAGTTCTTGTACGGAGCCATTTTATTCCGCAGAGCTTAGCCATGTCATGATAATCCTTTTTATAGTTTTTTAGCTTGCTTATGTTGCCGTTCCATGCAATATCGCTGTCTGCAGCAATTGAGCTGTCGGAAATATTTCCGCGCTTTGAATAGCTCACAACCACCGAAAATGCAAGATAATCGCCAAGCTCCGAGTCTGATTGCAGGTCCTTAAGTCTTATTCTGTACCACCCTATCGGAAATGTTCCGAGCGAAAGAGTGTAGCTTTCAACACCCTTTTTTACCGTGATTATTTCATTCAATACATTTCTGTTCCAAAAATCCGTAATATTAATGCTGTAGCTGCACGCTTCGGGAGTCGGTGCGGTATAGTCAAACATCAGTCTGACAGGGTTATTTTCCTCAAAAACGCCTGCGGACGTATCCGCAAGACTTACCTTTTCAAGCGAAAACGGAACGTTTGCCTCTTTTGTAAAGGTAAAGCAGTCAATATATACCGTAATAGCGCCGCTCGCATTTAAATCCGAGCCGTTAATTTTCATATAAAGCGTGTTTACGCCTTTGTTGAGCTTTACGTTGCCTCCGCTCATTTTATACATATACAGACTGCCCACTCTGTCGCCCTTTGACCAGCTCGACACCGAGTTGTCGGGATCATTTACATAAAACGAAATGTCTGTTGTAAACGACTGATTGAGCTCATTGAAAATGCCGTCCATTTTATATGTGCCCTTTTGCGGAGCGGTAAATGTATAAGTATACAAATAATTTTCGTTCTTTTGCGGCTCGTGCCACGATGATATAAATTTTCCTCCACTTGCAAGCGGACTGCTGCTGTCATAGAAAATTGCAGAGCCGCTTTCGTAATTTTCCGCTTCTATTTTTATTACAAGCTTGTCATCCTCGGCAAATACGATGCCGGATATAACCGTAAAAATTATAAACACAAGCGCACAGATAAAGCATTGCTTTCTTCTCATGCATTTCCCTCCTTTACTTATATACCGGATACCGCTCCGGCAACGCGGTATGTTGTTATAGAGCCGTCATAGAAAAACATTTTAATCGGCGTTTCAGCCTTAAATCCGCTTTTTGGGCGCGCCTCATATTCCTTTTCCTCTCCTGCTTCAAGCTTATCGAGCTTTACGGATGTAAACGAGTCAAAAAGCCCGAGTCTGCCGCCGGACGTCTTTAAATATGCTCCAAGCAGCGCATTGCCTCCGCCGCCGTAGGACTTAACGGCGTAAACGGTGAATTTTACGGCGTCGTCCTCTCGCTGCGCGGATTTAACATATAATCCGTTCATCATTGCAATTTTAATTTCTGCCGTTTGAGAAAATTCCTTCTCTGCGCTTGTTAATTTAATACTTACCCTGCCGACTCCGCTGTTTATTGCATAGGCAGCATTGTTTTCGATTTTAATGTATTCCGGAGTGTCGGTTTCTAAGGTTAATGCGTCATAATCTCTCGCGCCTATTTCATTTCCGGAAAGATCCGTTATATCAAAGCTTATCATATCGCCCTTTACGGCATATTCCGGAGCGGTTAGCAGCACGCCGTCAATATCTCTTTTCTGATACAGCTCCAGGCAATCGGCGTAAAATTTAACAACGTTACCTCCCGATGTCGATATCGGAGCGGAAAACACAACCGTATTTTCTCCCTCGCTCAAATGCACGCTTATTCCGGTATAATCCGCCATTTCAAACGAGGAGCTGCCCGATGACCACCGAGCCTTTTCGTGAGCGGACGATATTGTATATATCTGCTCGCCGTTTATTAAAAGCTCCCATGCGCTTATAACCTGCGTGTTTGCGCCGTCGGCGCTGTTTGCCGTAAGAGCAACGAAATAATCGCCCTCTTCCTTAACGTCGAGCTTTATTTCAAGCCGCCACACATCCATAGATGACGGTCCCCAGCCCACCTTTAAATATTTGCCGCCGCTTGCAAGCTCGTTTTCGCCTATCTCGTTAAAATCCTTAAAATATTCAAAATAATCGTCAAAGAAATCCTCAAATTCAATCGTGTTGCTGCATTTCGGGTTAATCGTATACAAATATTGTGTGCTTTCGTCACCCTCCGAAGCAGCATAGACCTCTTCCGTCTCAGGCGCTGTTTGCAGCTCGCGCAGGGCTTCCGAATATTCTTCAGCCCCAACGCACGAAACGCTTAAAGCGCACGCGGCACATAACACCATCAGTTTTTTTAAGCTCATAAAATCAATCCTTTCCGTCGGTTAATAAACATTTTTGCTTATGCTGTACTCACCGCTTTTGCTTATATAAATATTTTTCATATCCCATACGGCGCGGCCGAATTTATCCATCCCACTGACAATAATACACTTATCCCCCGCACCGATATTTTTTAAATCAACAGTCACGCCGTCTTCCGAAAGACTGAATTCGCTCCAATACTCATTGTTTACATAAACGCTTATATCATCAAGCCCATCGCCTATGTCCGCCGTTATTTTCTTCGGCACGGTGCCGCTGTTATATACCGCCTTGTCTTGGGTATTGATTTTTATTTTCGGCGACCCGGCAGTCTGTGTGCTCATCTTATAAAAACCAACATCCGATATTGTATAGCTTATGCTGCCGGAGCAGGCTTTTGTAAACCCGATTGCTATTTTATTTACAGTTTTATCGGGCAAATCGCCGAAAGGAATATAGCATTTTGTTTTGTCTATGCAGACCTCACCGGCGCTTGAAAGCACATCATTTATATAAATATTAAAGCTTGTTTTATCGGAAGTACTCGTTTTTGCTTCAAAATATATTCCGTCATAGCCCGACGCGTCAAAGCCTGTACCGTCATCTTTTGCCGCAGCCGCACCGGAAGCGTTTACATAAAAATACGGATAGCACCAGCCGAGCGTCTCGGAAGAGCCGAAATTGCATGAAAAGGTTATTCCGTCACTTGACGCATGCTTTGTAAAGGACGATGTACTTGAATTTCTTGTCCATTTAGCCGCATTATTAAAATCGGATATTTTTTTGTATTCGCTTATAAAGCTCTCTATATTGCTTTTGCTGATTTTAAAGGAGCTGACCGACTTGGTTATATTCTCTCTTGCTGAGGTATATCCGCTCACCATAAAATACCCGTCCGATAAAGGAGTAGCGCTATCCGAAACGCTAAGTGTTATCTTGTATTCCGCGCAGCCGTTCGGCTGCACCGAAAAGCGGCTTGCAGATATGCTCGGACTTATCTGTTCGGTAGAGTCATAGCGCAGCATTCCTCCGACGTGCGAGCTTGATAAGTTATAAACCTTTACCGATACGTTATATTTTCCGCCCTGCTCAAGTATATATTTGCTCTCTTTAATATCCGCGCCGTCAAATACGGTCTGAATAACAATTCTTTCGCTGTCTGAAATTTGTTCAATCTCGTCCGTATGGCTATATCCCGACGCGTAATAGCGCACACTCGGCAATTCGTCGTTTAAAACAACTATAATAGGATTTAATCCCACCCTTACATTTATTTTATTGTGAACGGGATTTGGCTTTTTCACCGCCGCGCCGCCGAGAAGATCAACAACAAGCGCGCTTTCGGAAGTATCTATCTGAACATTTGTATACTCATCCTTAGTATTATAAAGCACAACCGCATTTGCGCTGCCTGTATCAAAAACATATCCGTGCGCGCCGCCCGTAAGCTCTCTCAGTTTTCCGAGATACTCTCCCTTTCCCAGATAATAGGAAAGCTCCGAAAGCGTGCTTACAGCCGGATACGGCATATCGTTTTCGCTGAAAATTCCGTATTCGCGATTGTTTTCAACATAATGTCTGCCGAGAAAATAAAAATGCTGACCGACTCCCGACGCTTCAATAGATTCCATTGCGGATGTCACAGCATACGCCGCCTGCGTTTTCATGCCGCCGCTTGTTATTATTCCGTCCGAGCCGTATTGCATTCTAAGACCTGCTTCCGTTACCCATACGGGCTTGCCGCCGTAAACGGTTGACAAAATTCTGCTCTTTTTGCTCAGCGTATCGGGAAAAGACCGATAGCTGAAAACGGATGAACCCTCCCGGTGCGAATGTACGTTAAATGTATCTATATATTTCATAACGTCGTTTTGGAGCAAAACCTCCGGATAATCTCCGCTCACGCTGCAAACAGAGCCAAAGCTCTTTTTACAGTCGGGATTGCCGTCATAAGCGCCGATAGCTCCTGCCTTTAAAATCGACGCATAATAATCTGTCGGCATGGAATTGATTATATCCGCTTCATTTACAATTTCCCATGAGGTAACATTCTGCGAAAATCGGCTTGCTGCGTCCTTTTGCCAGCTGTAAACCTCTCTGAGATCAAGATCCGAATAGTCGCGGTTCGCCTTACTCCATACCGATAATATATCTATTCCGTGCTTTGCATATGCCTGACAGGCTCTGTCAAGAGATGTATCGGCGCCGCTGTAGTCCTGACCGTAATATGTACGCTCGCGCACCGTTTTTATACCCATCAGTCTGTATGCATTAGCATATTTTTCTATTCTTTTAATATCACTCGTGTATTCTGCCACACCGCCGTCAAGCGCAAAAGGCGTATCGCCCTCGAAGCGCTTTGAAAACGGCTTTGTTACAACAAATGCGGCATACCTATCATATATTGTATTGCCCTTACCGTCATACAAATAAAAGCTGTACCACCCTGCAGAAAATTTACCGAAATTCAAATTTACCCTTTTATCCTCTGCACCCGTATCAAAGCTCTCCACCTTGATAACATTACCGTTTATATTACGGATTTCCGCTATTATCCTGCCCTGTGAGGCATTATCGAAAACAGCGGTAAACTCAACATCCTCAGCTTCCTCAAAAACGCCTGCGCTCCTCTCGCTAAAAAGCTCCGTTATGCTTTCGGCGTATACTGCGGCAGATGTTAAAGATGCTGAAATAATCATTATTAGCAGTAAAAATACTTTTTTCATAGCCTCTCCCAAATATGAAGTATATCATATAAATTTGCATGAACTCCATGCAAATTGTGTTTGTTAAACGTTAACCTGTTACTTTGCCGCCTTTAAAGGCGGCAGCTTCGGGGCGCCGCGAAAAGCTGCGCTGCGCGTAAAGCTGCGCGCAAATCCGCGCCCCGTGTGAAGCCGTGTCTTGCGTAAAGCTACGCTGCGTGTAAAGCTACACTGCGCGTAAAGCTACACTGCGCGTAAAGCTACGCTGCGCTGCGTGTAAAGCTACACTACGCAATTTAAATTCGTAATTTGAATGTTTTGTGCCAAAAGCTTTTTTTATTCCGCTTCCGTTGCCACCCAAAGAGGCTTAAGGCTGCTAAGGCTGTCAAACACGAAAACCTTTACGCTGTCCGCACCGCTTAAGGCTGCGCTGTAGCCGCTCTCGGAGCGGTCTGTTATATCAATAACTTTTATATCCGTAAGCTTTCCGCCGCTGTAGCCTGCGGCAACTGCCTTTGCGGCAGTTTCGAAAAAGTCATCGTCAACCGCGTCAAACGTTACCTTTCCGTTTTCATACCTTACATTTTCAATATGAATTGTACCTTTTTCGTAATCGGTTACATATAATCTCTTTGAAAATTTTGCGGCGGTTTTATCTGCGGCGCAAACAACAACGCTTATATCCGAATAACCTCTGCCGACAGGCGTCAAAACTCCGTTTCCGTCAACGGTCATCACGCCCTCATTCGATGAGCTGTATGTAATCTGATAAACGTCGCCGTTTTGTATTTCGTTTGAGCCGGCATAAACCTTAATTTCATCTCCGGCATTAATCCCGTCGTTTATCACAAACGGAAGCATTGTATCGAGGTTTGAGGTAAATTCATAATCTATCGGCGATCCGGCATATTCAAATGTCAGACAGTCGGCAGCTATTGCATGGCGATAATATCCGCCTCCCTGATTATAGCCCTTTTTGTACATAATCGAAAGATTATGATCCCCTGCCGTAAGATATACTCTTGCGCTGTAATCTCTTAAAACGCAATTTCCGAATGAGGTAAGTGTGGTTTTTGTATTCTGAGTCGGATTTACGCTGTCGTTATTTACAACGGTTTGATCGTCAATTGACATTATTATACCCGAAAAACTCTGTTCATTTGAGTTTGCAAGGAAATGAACATCGTAAAAACCGTCTTTAGGCGCATTAAGCAATGCAAAATCCGATATTAAGTCGGACATATATTCCGCCATAACAACATATTTGCCTCCGGACGCCGCTTCACTGTCTGTAAGATATGCGCTTCCCCACTTGGCAATTTCCTCATATTCAACTGTTTTAATTCCGCTCTCCGGAAGAGAAATTGCCGCCGGAACAGACTTTTCAAGCTCTATGTAATCGACAATAAATTTATGCTGCTTATTGTTTTCATCGAGCTCCGGTATATATTCCAGGCTATGCTCTCCGGCTTTAAGATAAATCTCTCTGCCCGAAAATTCCGTCATCGGAAAAGCGCTGCTGTCCGCGCCGTTATAGCCAAGACTCGTGCCTTGTGTTGATTTTGCGTTTATTAACGTTTCCCCATCAAGCTTCAGCGTATTGTTTGATACGAATTTGCTGTATCCGTTTGCGGCAAGCTTTACCTTGTAATTGCCCGATTCGGTAATTACAATGGTATTTTTAAATTCGTTTGCATAGTCGGGATTTGAATACGTTCTGCTTACATAAGCGCCTCCGCTTGCTTTTTCGTTCTGCTCCGTCAGCGAAACCGTGTCACCTGTTCTGAATGAAAACAAATCCTCCGCTTCAAATCTCGCCTTATCTGAATTTACAACGCCTGCGTTAATTCTTTCAAATTTTATATTGTCATACGACACCGCGTGCCTTGATGTATTGCTTTCAAGCTTTGAGATAAGCTTTATTTTATGCTCGCCAGCCGAAAGAAAAGCCGCGCAGTTATATTCGTTAAGGCTGTTATATTCGGCATCTCCGGTTATAATCCGCTTAGGCAGATATGATGAGCTGCTGTACGCCGAGGTCATAAGCTTATCGTCAACGAAAAACTCCGGTGTGTCAAAGATTTTCGCGCCGTTGTTACAGCTTGAACGGAAGGTCATTTTATAAAGTCCGCTTTCGCTTATATTCACTGTTTTCTCATGAGTTCCAAGCCTTGAATCCCAGCCTGTCACAAGCCACTGACCGCCGCTCGCTTCGCTGCTCGGCGAAAGACCTGCCTGAACCGTTTCCGGATAAAAATCCTCTATTTCAAATACGGTTTCACCCGACGTGTTAACAGGCGCCGTATTCGGAAGTATTTTTATATTATCTAAGGTGCAGGCGTTTCTCTGAGGATTTCCTGACCTTGAGAAAACAAGCTTTACAGTATGCTCTCCGGCGGTAAGCGTAACATCCGGATTATAAAATTCGCAAACCTTGCCGGCATTGGTGCCGTCAAAATTATTATCAAGTCCGATCATTTCTCCGCCGGGTGAAGCGGTGTTGTCAATTACCAATACATCGTCAACGAAAAGCTCCGTCTTTGAAAGATTTGACTGAACCTTTGACGAGCGCATATGTATCGTATACGTACCGCCTGCGGTAACATTAATTTTTGCCGTTTCTTCATATGAGCCCTCTTTTTTGCCCCAGCCGATACACCAAAGCGCTCCGCCGCCTGCATTTTCGTTTTCGATTTTTTTGTTATAATCATCCGAAGCAAGCCCGAACAGGTCCTCAACCTCAACCGTTATGCCCTCGCCGGGTACACTGAGCACTGACTCCTCCGCCGCAAACGCTGACGGCAGCATTGACAAAACGAGCGCTGCCGCACCGAATACGGCAACTGTTCTTTTTAGTTTCATTTCCAAATTCCTCCTTTTAACCCTAATAGTAAAATGATTGCATTTTAACCTTAATGCTAACTGTTTTTTCGGATTTCTTTTTTTATCACTCCCTCCGATTGCTTCAGGCGCTTGGAAAGCTCCCTCAGCCCTTCAAAAAAATTAATTGCACCGAAAAGCATACACCTTTTCGCTCTGAGATTATGCCAAACGCTCTTCGGCACAAGGCGCACTTTCTTACATAACTCATTATAACCACATAAATCTGCAATTTGCAATAGTCAAAATTGCAAAAGGTATCAAATATTATTGCATTTTTCTTATGTGCGTTTTATAAAGCGCGTAAAAAGCTTTAAAAGTACCAATTTGTATAATCATTTAACGAATTTTTTAAATATTAAACATATGATAATTACAGGCGATTTTTGCTTTCCGGCAAGAAAATAGGGGCTTGACAAAAAAATTTCTTTGTTGTATACTAAAATAAACAGACAGTATTTTGCGTGAAATTTAGCATTAATTTAAAAACAAAGGAGCTTCTGATAATGAATTTAACAATTTCAAAGCCGAAAACAAATCCCGAAAAAAGAACACAGATTAAAATAATGACTCTTATATTAATTCCGGTGCTTATTATTTCGGCAGGACTGTATACTTTCGGGTGGATAAATATTCAGCGCAGCAAAAACGCCCTTAAGCAAAACTGTATGTATGCTCTTAAAGCTATGACAAACCAGACCGAAAACGACATATTCAACATAATAAACTATATAGAAAGCTATTCAAACAACAGTGAGGTAACAAAATTTCTACAGCAGGATGACGCAAGTCCCGAAGAGGGTACGCGGATAATAGCACAAATAAGCAAAACCCTTACCGAAAAATTTCCCATAGTCGACAGCATTTTTCTGTATAACAAATACAGCGACTACTGTCTGACTTCATCAGAATGTACAGACGCTGAGTCTTTTTTTACACAAACCTGTTCCTACTCGAATTATGACTACAGCTTTTGGAAAAAGTATAATTACTATTATTCATCGCTTTATCAGTACCGCTCCCTGCAGCCTACAATAACAACGCTCTACGGACAGTCAAAATGTATTCAGCCCTTAATTTTCCGCCAATTCGGCGACGTGAACATAAAAAATCTGCTTATAGTAAACATATCATTCGATGCAGTAATGAATAAATCACAGTCGGAATACACCTCTATGGGCGAGTCGTACATACTCAATAACCACTCGGCGCTTTCGTTTAACACTGCAACGAAAAGATCAGAAAACATATATAATACGCCGCTTTACAACAATCTTATTCAAAACAAGGATTCCTTTGACTGTACCGTAAACCGACAGAAATATTATGTTGTGGCACACTCAAACAGCAACAGCCTCAACAGCTACACCTTCTATTTGATGATTCCCTATGCGTCATTTTACAGGCAGCAGTTCGGAGAAATAGTTAAAGCCGCCGCAATTTTGCTTGTTCTTCTTATAATAACAATAATTATAACACTTAAAATAAGCAGCATAATCACGGCGCCGATTAAGGATATCGCTTCAAGGCTCAGCAGCGATCAGCAGTCCGGCAGCGAAACGGATCTGTACCGCTCAATTAACAGCTCGATTGAGAAAATAAGCAAGAAAAACAGCAGCTTTGACATGATTTTGCCGTATATGCAGGAGAAATACCTGATTGACTTTCTAAACTCAAACGACCATGCGCCGAGCAAGGAAATTCAGGATTTTCTTATGTCAACGCTGTCGTTTGAATATCCTTATTTCGCTATAGTAATTTTGCAGCTTTACCCAACGCACAGCTTTTACGAGGTGTTTACGCCGGAGGAAATTCTGAATATTCAAACAGGGTTTTACAGCGTGGTAAAGGATATGTTTTCAAGCGAGTTTAACTCCTATACGCTCTCTGTTGAAAAGAGCGCATTATATATAATCATAAACGCGCCCGACTCCGAAAACACCTCATTAAAAATAAGCGAAATTCTCAAAAAGCTAAATGAGCTTTTGAAAATAGACTATGCGCAGGCGGCGCTCATGTACGGGATCGGCAACATATATAAGGGGCTTGACGGTATGAAAAAATCACACGAGGAAGCCTTGCAGCTTCTCAATGCAATGCCGCGTGAGCGCGCAAAAATAAATCTTGATGTACATCAGCCCGAAAGCTCGCGCGGTATGCTTTCCTACAAGGATGAGGAGAGCTTTACAAATCATCTGATAACCTATAACTATCAGTCGGCTTTCAATCTTTTTAATGATATTTTAAAGCGCAATAAATTTGCTTCGCCCGACGAACTGAAAAATCTGTATACGCAGATTGTATATATCATAATAAAGGTTATGCGCTCGAAAAAGCTCTCCGGCAGCAATGAGGAGGAAATTGACCATAAAACAATGCTTAGAATACTCGACAAGCCGGTAAACGATATGAAAAATGAAATTCTGATACTCATGTCACATTTTAAAACCGACTACGATATACAAAACCCTACCGCAACAAATATAACCGAATATATACAAAAGGAGTACGGCAATCCGGAATTATCGCTTGAAAGCATTTCGGAGATTTTCTCGATAAGCAAAACATATATCTGCTCTATACTTAAAAAGCATCTTGGAATAACATTTCATGAATATCTCACGCAGACAAGAATAAGCGCCGCAAAAAAGCTTTTAACATCAACGGATAAATCAATAACGGATATAATGAACGAAACGGGATTTTCAAACAAGCAGACCTTTTCAAGAGTGTTTAAAGCGTCTACCGGCATGACAGCAGTCAAATACAGAAAGGAATATCACAAATAAAATTTTAAGCGCATAGAAGGGAATGCTAAAAAGCACCGGATTGCAGGAAAAGAAAAGTAAAGAGTAAGGGCTGCCGATGAAAGCTGACCGGCTTTTATCGGCAGCTTCTTTTTCTTATGTTTAATATTTGTTAATTTTTAAATTTACGTTACCTTTATAAATTGATTATTTGATACTTTAAGCATTATTGCGTATTGAAAAATCATACTTTCCCATGTATACTTAAAATATAAAATAAAAATCCAAAACAAAAAGGAGCAATGAATTATGTTTAATAACAAAGCAAAAAGAATACTTTCTCTTGCGGTTGCAGGCATAACTGTTTTGAGCTTTGCCGGATGTAAATCCGAGAAGCAGACCGCAGACGGCAAAATTCAGATTACCGTATCACAATGGCCGTCAAAGGACGGCGATCCGATAAAATACGAATCGAGAATGAAGCTTAAAGAGGATTTTGAAAAGAAATATCCGGATATAGAAATTATACCTGACGAATGGGGCTTTGAGCTTCAGACATTTAACGCAAAAGCGGAGGGAAATACTCTGCCGACAATTTATCAGCCGTTTCTGACGGAAGCAAAGAGAATAATGGAAAATCATTATTCATATGATGTTACTGATTTACTTAAAAAATATAATTACTATGATAAGATAACCGATTTCTTCATGGAATCAATTTCCGAAAACGGCAGAATATATCATATTCCCGGCGGAATATATTCGCTCGGTCTTGCAATGAACTATGATTTACTCGAGGAAGCCGGCCTTGCAAACGGCGACGGAAGCGTAAAAATCCCCGAAACATTTGACGAGCTGCGCACAATGTCAAAGACGATTAAGGATAAAACGGGCAAAGCCGGATTTGTTTTCCCATCCACACAGAATATCGGCGGATGGATATTTAACGTTCTTGCATGGAATTACGGCGCAAACTTTATGGAGCGCGACTCTTCGGGAAAATGGAAAGCAAATCTTGACTCATCGGAAGTTGCGGACGCGCTTAAATTTTTACATGATATGAAATGGGAAGATAACTCACTCCCCGAAAACACTCTGATTAATTCGGAAAACTGTACAAGCCTTCTCGGTTCGGGTCAGGCGGCAATGAGCCTTATTAACGTTTATCAGGCGGCAGAGCTTCCAAGAGCCTATGACATAAGCAAGGATTCGGTTATTTTTGCAAAGGTTCCGGCAGGTCCTAAGGCTCATTATACGCTCATGGGCGGCGGAACATACGCAATTGCGCCGAACGCTACCGAAGAGCAGGCGGACGCCGCTATAAAATGGCTTGAATTTACAAACATACTCCCCGTTGAGCTCAGCGAGGAAAGTATTGCAAAGGATCGCCAAAAATATGAGGAGCAGGTTGCAAACGGCAAGGAAATTGTCGGACTTCATTCTCTCAGCGCATGGAATTCAGACTATTACTATGAGCAAAACGGCCATTATCTGATAGATGAATATATCAATGTTGACCCGTCACATCTTGCGTCATATAATGACCCGTCAGGAATTGACTACCATGTTGAAGAGCCCGTATGCACACAGGAATTGTATTCTATACTTGACAAATGCATTCAGGAGGTGCTCACGAACAAAAACGCCGATATAAAGCAAATTCTCAAAGACGCACAGAGTCAGTTCCAAAGCAATTACTTGGATTACGCTGATTGATGCAAAACCGGAGGAGTATGAGGAATAGTATGTATACAGAAAAAAGATCTGCGGCTGCCGCAAAAAGCAGCAGAAAAAAAGGAAGAAACATTTTTAAAAACAATATCATTGCGTGGCTGCTGATATTTCCGGCATTATTTCTTTTGTATTTCTTTAAATACCGTCCGCAAATATTGGGTACCTTCTGGTCATTTTTCAACATGAAGGGCTATCAGATTACAACGTTTGCGGGAATAGAAAATTACAGAAGAATTTTTGCCGATCCAAACTTTTGGCAGGCGCTTATGAACACGCTTAAATATATATTCTGGTCGATAATAGTCGGTTATTTACCCCCGATTTTTATTGCAATATGCCTTGAAGAAATATGCCGACTGCGAACAACAACGCGCTTTCTTGTATATTTCCCGGCTGTTTTGCCTGCTTCATCGGTAGCGCTTATATGGTTTTTTATATATTATCCCGGTGCCTCCGGTCTTTTGAACATGATTTTGCTTAAAATCGGGATTGAGCCGTATATATGGCTTCAGGACAGCAGACTTACCATATTGTACATAATAATAATGATGACATGGACCGGCTGCGGACCTGCCGCGCTGTACTATTTTTCCGCGCTGCAAAGCGTTCAGCACGAGCTTTACGAGGCAATAACGATTGACGGCGGCGGCTTTTTCACAAAGCTGCGCGTCGTTACTCTTCCGCATATTTACGGAATTGCACTGCTTTTCTTTATAAAGCAAATTCTCGGCGTGTTTTCCGTTATGGAGCAGCCTATGCTTATGACGGACGGCGGACCTAACGGCGCTTCGGAATCTCTCGGACTGCTTATTTACAAATACGGCTTTGTTTATAATAAGCCTCAGTTTTCTATGGCGCTCGGCGTTATAATGTTTATTATACTGCTTTTCTTAACGTTCTTCTATCAGAGCGTAAATAAAAAAATAGACAGCCAGAGCTGACGGCGGAAAGGAGAAATCAAAAAATGAAAACAGAAAAAACTCACGGCATAATGTCATCTATCGACCTGAAAAAGCCATCAAACAAATTAATATATGCTATAATAGTTTTTATATTGGTTGTAACCTGCGCTGCTTCGGTTATTCCGATAATATGGGTATTGCTTTCGGGCTTTAAATCACCGTCGGAGATATATAAAATACCGCCGTCATTTTTCCCGGATAAAATTGATCTCGGCAAAATAGCTCTCGCGTGGAACCAAATGAAATTTTATAAAACCTATGCAAATACATTTATTGCAGCCGGCGGCGCAACAGCTTGTCACCTGCTTATATCGGGTATAGCCGGATACGTGCTTTCAAAGCTTAAACCTTGCGGATACAAGATACTGTTTATGCTGATTTTCTGGTCAATGCTCATTCCAAGCACAACCTCAACAGTGCCGATTTATATGTCGCTTGTAAAGGTGCCGATTATAGGAATTAATCTTTCAAACTCATATATTCCTCTTTGGCTCATGTTTATAAACGCTTTTGACATTATACTTTTCAAGAGCTTTTTTGACGGCATTTCCGATTCGATTGTTGAGTCGGCAAGAATAGACGGCGCCGGAATAATGCGTATTTTCTTTTGGATTATTCTTCCGCTGTCAATGCCCGTGTTTATGACGGTTGCAATGTTTACCTTTAATGCCGCAATGGGTCAATACTTCTGGCCGTACCTGCTTATAACCGACAATAATATGACAATGCTCGGCGTTCAGCTGTACAAGATGAAAAATTCAACCTTTTCGATTGACTATCAGATGCTCGCCATAATATTCTCGATAATTCCGCAGGTTGTTGTGTTTACAATATTCCAGAAAAATATCATAGGCGGAGTTTCGGCAGGCGCCGTAAAGGGATAATGTGCTGTATTTGCCGCTTGATCAGGCATGAGTTCAACTCCCTCAAGCTGTACTTAAACGAATGAAAATTTTCTTAAAAAAATACGTATTTTATAAGGAAAATGCGTTTTAAACCTTTAAAGCTGATAAACTCGCTTTCTTGGCTTTAGGTTTAGGTGCGGCTCAAAAAGCTTATATAATAAAATAAATCCGCTTAATTTGCGGATTTATTTTATTAGCATTTTCAAATATGATTATAATGCGGCTTGCATTTAAGCGGACTGCCGCGAAAGCCGCAGTCCGCTTAAATATTTGCAAACAAAATTTTATACAAATTCTCTTACAGCTCTTTTATAAGCTTCAACAGGGTCATCGCTTGCGGTTATCGGTCTGCCGACAACTATAAAGTCGGAGCCTATTTTCTTTGCGCGCTCCGGAGTTGTAACTCTTACCTGGTCTCCGACCTCGCCGCCCGCAAAGCGTATACCGGGCGTTACGGTCAAAAAGTCTTTTCCGCACACCTTATGCACCTTTTCCGCCTCAAGTGGTGAGCAAACAACGCCGTCAAGCCCTGCGTCGAGCGCATTTTTTGCGTAATGCATTACAACCTCGTCAATCTGTCTGTCAATTAAAAGCTCATCTCTCATGCGCTCCTCGCTCGTTGAAGTGAGCTGCGTTACGGCTATCAAAATCGGTCTTGTGCCGTCCTCTCTCGTAAGACCCTCAATTGCCGCTTTCATCATCTCTTTCGTTCCGAACGCATGAAGATTGCACATATCAACATCAAGGCTGCTTAAAACGCGCATTGATTTTTTAACCGTATTCGGAATATCGCACAGCTTCAAATCGAGAAAAATCTTATGACCTCTCTTTTTTATCTCGCGCACCATATCAGCGCCTGCCGCGTAAAAAAGCTCCATTCCGATTTTAACAAACGGCTTTACATCGGTAAATTT
Organism: uncultured Clostridia bacterium; assembly: GCA_934489015.1. Classification (GTDB taxonomy): domain Bacteria; phylum Bacillota; class Clostridia; order UBA1381; family UBA1381; genus RGIG9115. The sequence continues at coordinate 25,003 of CAKSSN010000019.1, read as the reverse complement.
ATCGAGAAACGAAAGACACTCTTCCCTGCTCGCAAAATCACACGCAATAATTACATCTCTTTGCATAATACCATTCCCCTTTTCATCAGTGTGCCGCTCCGATTATGTCGGAAAGGCTGTCTATGCCGTATTTTTCCATAACGGACGGCAGCGAATTTATAATATCGCGGCACGCATACGGATTTATAAGATTTGCCGCGCCGACCTGCACCGCAGTCGCTCCGGCAAGCATCATTTCAATTACGTTTTCCGCACTTTCAACGCCGCCTATACCCATAATCGGAATTTTAACCTTTTCATAAACATTATAAACTATTTTAAGAGCCGACGGGAAAATTGCCGGGCCCGAAAAGCCGCCCACCTTATTTGCAATAACGGGCTTTTTCGTTTTAAGATTAATTCTCATTCCCGTAAACGTATTAACAAGGCTCAGTCCGTCCGCGCCCGCTTCCTCGCACGAAAGCGCAATTTCGCATATATCCGTCACATTCGGCGTAAGCTTCATGAAAATCGGCTTGCTCGTTATCTCTTTAACCTTTTTCGTAACCGCATACGCGTTTTCGCAGCTCATTCCGAAGCTGTGACCGCCGCCGCTTACATTCGGGCAGCTTATATTAACCTCGATTATTCCAACCTGCTCCTCTTTGTCTATTTTCTCGCAGCAGTACGCATACTCGTCTATCGAAAAGCCGCTTATATTGGCAATAACCTTTTTGTTAAAGCACTTTTTAAGGCGCGGCAGCTCGCGGCTTATTACATTTTCAATGCCCGGATTTTGAAGCCCGACAGAGTTTATAATGCCTCTTTCGCACTCGGCAATTCGCGGCGTAGGATTTCCGAAGCGTTCTTCCTTTGTTGTTCCCTTAAAGGAAAAGCTTCCGAGCATATTAATATCGTAAAGCTCCGCAAACTCATAGCCGTAGCCGAAAGTACCGCTTGCCGGTATAATCGGGTTATCAAGCTTCATTCCACATAAATTTACAGCAGTATTTTTCATAAATTGCCTCCGCTTACATAACTTAAAGTCAGCTTTTGCGCCAAGTTTCCCTATCCGCTTTTTCGGAAAGCACATACATAAGCCGAAAAAGCGCAATTCAAGAGCCAAAACGCATTTTTAATACGTATTTTTTAAAAAATTATTTCATCCTTTTTAAGAACGGGTCCGTCCTTGCAAATTCTCTTATATCCGTATTTCGTTTTGCAGCTGCACCCCATGCACGCGCCGAAGCCGCAGCCCATGCGCTCTTCAAAACTGTATTCGCCGTCTGTTTTTGAAGCGTCATATACAGCTCTCAGCATCGGCTCCGGTCCGCACGAATACGTATACGAATATCCGTCAATATCCCTCAGCGCGTCCGTAACAAAGCCGCGTATGCCGTAGCTTCCGTCAGCCGTTGTTATATAAACCTCACTTGACAGCGCCTTAAACTCGTCCTCATAGAACACATCGCTCTTTGAGTTAAAGCCGAGAATAACAATCGGATTTTCAAGCTCCTTTGCAAGACGGTAAAGCGGCGGCGTTCCGACTCCTCCGCCGATTAAAAGCGGTCTTTCGCCTGCGGCACTTATGTCAAAGCCGTTTCCGAGCCCTGTCATAACGTCAAGGGCTTCACCGCCCGAAAAATGCGACATTTTCTCCGTTCCGTCGCCGACAACCTTATAGATAATCGTAACGCTTCTATCGTCCCAATCGCACACGGAAATGGGACGTCTTAAATAAAATCCGTCAAGGCGGATATTTATAAACTGTCCCGGCCGCGTTATTTCGCCTGCGTCGCCGGAGAGTATCATTTGATACACTCCGTCTGCAATTTTTTCGTTTGAAACAACCGTAAAATCAGATACCTTCATAAAATACTCTCCGTTTTCCTTACTGTGCGTCAATTGTTGAAATGCGGAACGTTGTTTCCTCCAAAACGTCCAGCAGAGCGCGGACGGTATCGAGAGAGGTAAACATTGTAACATTGTTTTCAACGGCGCATCTTCTGATTTCATATCCGTCAGAGGCATGATCCGCATCGTTAATATCGCGCGTATTAATAACGTAGCTTACATAGCCCTTTCTGATCGTTTCGAGGATTTCCTCGCTTCCTGTGCTTATTTTCTCACGAATTTTCGTTCTTATACCATGTTTTTTAAGAAAATTAGCAGTGCCTACCGTAGCTTCAATATTAAAGCCCAGATCGTAAAAGCGTCTTACCAAAGGAAGCGCTTCTTCCTTATCATGATCGGCAACCGTAACGAGAACGGTACCGTAATTTGTAACATTCATTCCCGAAGCCTGAAGCGCCTTATAAAGAGCTCTTGTAAACTTAGCGTCATAGCCGATTGCCTCGCCGGTTGACTTCATCTCCGGTGACAGATATGCGTCAAGTCCGCTTATTTTCGAGAACGAGAACGCCGGCGCCTTAACATACCAGCGCTTCTTTTCCTCCGGATAGAGAACGTCAAGCCCCTGTTCTTTGAGCGATTTGCCGAGAATTACAAGCGTTGCAATATCTGCAAGCTGATAGCCCGTTGACTTTGAAAGGAAAGGTACTGTACGCGACGAGCGCGGATTTACCTCAATTACGTAAACGTTTTCTTCCTTATCTACTATAAACTGTATGTTATAAAGACCTATTATTCCAATTCCCAGACCGAGCTTTTTCGTATAGTCAAGAATTGTGTCCTTTGCCTTTTGCGACACGCTGAACGTCGGATATACGCTTATGCTGTCGCCCGAATGTATACCTGTGCGCTCGATATGCTCCATTATGCCCGGTACGAAAACGTCCTTTCCGTCGCATACCGCGTCAACTTCAAGCTCCTTGCCCTCAACATATTTGTCGACCAAAACAGGCTTATCCTCGTCAATTTCAACGGCTGTTTTTAAATATCTTCTGAGTCCCTGCTCGTCTGAAACAATCTGCATCGCTCTTCCGCCGAGAACAAAACTCGGACGCACAAGAACCGGATAGCCGATTTCCTCCGCCGCCTTAACTCCGGCTTCAATATTCGTTACCGCTCTTCCGTTCGGCTGCGGAATATTAAGCTCAATCATTATCTTTTCAAAAGAATCTCTGTTTTCAGCCTTTTCAATTCCCTCAAAATCGGTACCGATTATTTTAACGCCGTGCTTCATGAGCGGCTCGGCAAGGTTGATTGCCGTCTGTCCGCCGAGTGAAGCGATAACGCCGATCGGCTTTTCAAGGTGAATTATATTCATAACGTCCTCAGACGTGAGCGGCTCAAAATAGAGCTTGTCGCTCGTTGTGTAGTCCGTTGAAACGGTTTCGGGGTTATTGTTTATTATAATAGACTCGTAGCCGTATTCCTTAATCGTTTTAACGGCGTGAACGGTTGAATAGTCAAACTCAACGCCCTGCCCTATTCTGATAGGACCCGATCCGAGAACGATTATTTTTTTCTTGTCGCTGACGATTGACTCGTTTTCGTCCTCATAGGTTGAGTAGAAGTAAGGAACATAGCTGTCAAACTCGCTTGCGCACGTGTCAATCATTTTATAAACCGGGAACATATTTTCTCTTTCTCTGATTTTAAATATGTCCTCCTCGTCCATTTTCCAAAGATGAGCCATATACTTGTCCGAAAAGCCCATTTTCTTTGCCTTGTATAAAAGGTCAATATTGCCTATATTGTCCTCAAGCACTCTTTCAAAATCTACTATATTTTTTATCTTGTCAAGGAAGAACATATCAATCTGCGTTATGTTGCAAATTCTGCTGTGGTCAACGCCGAGCCACATCAGCTGCGCAATAGCATAAATACGGTCGTCCGTGCCCTCTGCAATATATTTAAGCAAATCGTCAACGCTCATTTTCTCCTTGTCGAATTTTGACATATAAATATGGCAAACGTCAATTTCAAGCGAACGGATAGCTTTCAAAAGACTTTCCTCAAACGTTCTTCCAACGCTCATAACCTCGCCCGTTGCTTTCATCTGCGTGCTGAGCTTGTTTGAAGCCTGCTGAAATTTATCAAACGGGAAGCGCGGCATTTTCGTTACAACGTAGTCGAGCGTCGGCTCAAAGGAAGCCGGAGTGTTTGCGAGGCTTATTTCGTCAAGCGTCATTCCGACAGCGATTTTTGCCGAAACTCTTGCAATCGGATAGCCGCTCGCCTTTGAAGCAAGCGCACTTGAGCGCGAAACACGCGGATTTACCTCGATTACGTAATACTGAAACGACTGCGGATCAAGCGCAAACTGAACATTGCAGCCGCCCTCTATTTTAAGCGCGCGTATAATTTTAAGCGCACTGTTTCTGAGCATATGATATTCCTTGTTTGTAAGCGTCTGGCTCGGTGCGACAACAATCGAGTCGCCCGTATGTATGCCGACAGGGTCAACGTTTTCCATATTACATATGGTTATTGCCGTGTCATTGCTGTCACGCATTACCTCGTATTCGATTTCCTTATAGCCCTTTATGCTCTTTTCAACAAGGACCTGTGAAACAGGCGAAAGCTTAAGCGCATTTTTCATAATTTCGCGAAGCTCTTCTTCATCATCCGCAAAGCCGCCGCCTGTGCCGCCGAGCGTAAATGCCGGGCGAAGAACAACAGGATAGCCGATTTTTTCGGCAGCTGCAATTCCCTCTTCAATCGAGTGAGTTATTATTGATTCGAGCACCGGCTCGCCGAGCTCCTGACAAAGCTCTTTGAAAAGCTCTCTGTCCTCTGCGCGCTCTATGCTCTCGCTGCTCGTGCCGAGAAGCTCAACCTGGCATTCGCCGAGAATACCTTTTTTCGCAAGCTGCATTGCAAGGTTAAGACCCGTCTGTCCGCCTATTCCCGGAACAATTGCGTCCGGGCGCTCGTATCTTAAAACTCTTGCCGCATATTCAAGCGTAAGCGGCTCCATGTAAACCTTATCCGCTATTGCGGTATCTGTCATAATCGTTGCCGGATTGGAGTTTAAGAGAATAACCTCATAGCCCTCTTCTTTCAGCGCAAGGCACGCCTGCGTTCCGGCATAGTCAAATTCCGCCGCCTGACCGATTACTATAGGACCCGAACCGATTACAAGTATCTTTTTTAAATCCTGTCTTTTAGGCATTTTTATTACCCTCCTTCATAATTGCAATAAACTTGTCAAACAAATATCCGCTGTCCTCAGGTCCGGGCGCGCTTTCGGGGTGATACTGAACGGAGAAAACTCTGTCCGCCGCACATTCCGCTCCTTCAACCGTATTGTCGAGAATATTAATATGCGTTACCGAAAGTCCTGTTCTCTCAAGGCTTTCCTTGTCAACCGCATAGCTGTGGTTTTGGCTTGTTATTTCAATTTTGCCGTTTAAAAGATTTTTAACAGGGTGGTTTCCGCCTCTGTGACCGAATTTGAGCTTATATGTTTTTCCACCGTATGCAAGGCTTATGAGCTGATGTCCGAGACAAATTCCGAAAATAGGATATTTGCCTCGAAGCGCTTTTACCGTTTCTATAACCTCCGGAACGTCCTCCGGGTCGCCCGGCCCGTTTGATAAAAATACGCCGTCGGGCTTCATGAAGTCGATTTCTTCGGCGGTTGTGTTGTAAGGCACAATCGTAACGTTGCAGCCGCGTCTGTTAAGGCTTCTTATAATATTGAGCTTAATTCCGCAGTCAATTGCGACAACGTTGAATTTATGATTTGATGTTCTCGAATACCAGCGCTTTTTGCAGCTGACATACGAAACCGCGTCATGCGGCACGGGAGTTGATTTGATTATTTCAAGAGCCTCTTCTTTCGGCTTGTCCGCCGCGCAGATTAAAACTCTCTGACTTCCCTCATCCCTTATCGTTCTTGTGATTTTTCTTGTATCAACGCCGTAAATGCCCGGTATTCCGTTTTCCTCAAGCACCTCCGAAAGCGTTTTTGTATAGCGGAAATTGCTCGGCATATCGTTGTATTCCCTTACGATAAGTCCGCCGATTGTCGGAGTTTTTGTTTCATAGTCGTCGTCCGTTATGCCGTAGTTTCCGATAAGCGGATAGGTCATTGTAACCATCTGATATGTATACGACGGGTCGGAAACAATTTCCTGATAACCTACCATTGACGTGTTAAATACGATTTCACATACTCTTTCCTTTTTCGCTCCGAAGGAATATCCGAAATATTCGCTGCCGTCCTCAAGAACAATTTTTACATCATAATCTGCTGCCATGTACTATCTTCCCCCTACTTATTGTCATTAAACATTTTCCGTAAAGCTCCGCATCCTCAAACGGCGTGCTTTTTCCCTTAGAAAAGAAGCTTTCCGGATTAACGGTATATTTTTCATATATATTAAATACGGTCGCGTTGCCGAGAGCCCATGATGCGTCAACTCCGAAGCGGCGCGACGCGTTATAGTGCATAAGATCAAGAAGCCTGTCCATAGTTATAATATTTTCCTTTATAAAATGAGTATACATAACCGGGAAAGACGTTTCAAGACCGACAACGCCCATAAGACTGTCCTTTAGTCCGCCTGATTTTTCTTCAGACGAGTGCGGCGCGTGATCCGTTGCAATCATGTCAATAGTACCGTCCGCAATCGCTTCTGTAAGCGCGTTTTTATCCCTTTCGCTCCTTAGCGGCGGATTCATTTTAAATCTGCCGTCATCCTTTAAATCCTTGTCGGATAAAACAAGATAATGCGGCGCGGTTTCGCACGTTACGTCAACGCCTCTCATTCTTGCCTGCCTTATAAGGCGCAGGCTTTCCGCCGTTGAAACGTGGCATACATGAAATTTAACGCCCGTAATTTGCGCAAGATATAAATCGCGCTCCAGCTGTGCATATTCGCAGCTGTTCGGTATTCCCTTTAAGCCGTGCTCTTTTGCATAGCTGCACTCGTTTATACAGCCGCCGGCGCGCAGCCTGTCATCCTCGCAGTGCGCCGCAATAATCTTCCCGACGCGTTTTGCTCTTTTCATAGCTTCAAGCATAACGTTTTCGTCCTGAACTCCGCGTCCGTCATCGGAAAATCCGACAGCATAGCGTGAAAGCGCGGATATGTTTGAAAGAGTTTTCCCCTCCTCACCTTTTGTTATCGAGGCGAACGGATGAACGCTTATAAGCGCGTGCTTTTTGATTAAATCTGCCTGCACATTAAAATTCTTAACACTGTCGGGAACGGGATTTAAATTCGGCATTGTAAAAATGCTTGTAAAGCCGCCGGCTGCCGCTGCGCGCGTTCCCGTTTCGATTGTTTCCTTATACTCAAAGCCCGGCTCACGCAGATGAGTATGCACATCAATAAATCCCGGAAAAACGGCGCAGTCTTTTGCGTCAATTGCAGTATAGCCGCTGTCGGATTCGGGCAGCGCCATGCCTACAAACACGTTATCCCTTTTCACCTCTCCGCCTATAAACACAAGAGCGTTTTTTAACAGGTACAACATCTGATACTTCCTTTCCGTACATGATTTTGTACAAAATTTATTTACAAAAATTCTTGTAAAAATAAGCCATAAAGTAAATCTCACTTTTCAGGACGCTTTTAATGTGTTTTCTTACAATATGTGTGTATTTATAAAAAAACATCTGCCCCTATGCAAGACAAGGGCAGACTACGGCTATACTAAATACGGTAATATTATACAACAAACCAGTTTGCCTTCTTGCCGGTATCGCAGCACCGCTGTTAAAGAGCTGGCATATGAAAATGGTACTTTATTCATTACTGATAATATTTTATCATATATTTTGTGAAATGTCAATAGGTTTTTGAAAATTAGAATTCTTCGTAGGGGCGGATATTATCCGCCCGCTTTAGCATTTGCGGATTTTTGGTTGTTTTCAACTATTTTATTTCACCCCGTAGGGGAGAGGCTCTGCTCTCCCCGATAATTTAGCACTTGCAAACGTTTGCCATTTCGCTACATTCTCTGTTCGCTCCGTAGGGGCGGATAATATCCGCCCGCTTTTGCATTTATGGATTTTAACTTATTTGCTACTATTTTATTTTTCTCCGTAGGGGCGGGGCTCTGCTTCACCCTATTTAACGCTTGCGAGCGTTTAACATTCTTTGCTACATTCTTTGTTTGCTCCGTAGGGGTGGATATTATCCGCCCGTTTTTCACCTGCAATTTTTTAGAATTTCGTCGAAATCTGTAAACACATCTCAAAATGTAGCAGCGGCGTATGCATCGCTGCGGTAAATTGTGAGCGTATTATATTCAGAATATAAATTTTCTTTGCCGGATTGGCTAAAGAGAAATTGTGCATAGAAAAAAATCTTCTCTTGCATGGGGTCTTGGGGCTTGCCCCAAGCGGTTCAGGGTCCGGGAGGTACCGGACTCCCGGCGCTTTTGGTTCTTTTGTCGCACAAAAGAACACCTGTAAATGATGAGGAATAACAAAAAGCAAACGATTAATGAAATTTGACTAAAAACACAATTAGCCAATTTCAAGATAATTGAAATATTGGTTTTTTACTCCTTCCACTGCTAACGCGGCCTGACTCCCTCAAGGATGGAGGCTTTTGCGCTCCGAAATTGTCGCAAAAATAAAAAATCATTGTGATAAAAAAACGGGCGGATATTATCCGCCCCTACGGAGCTAAACAAAATAGCTGCAAACAACCAAATATCCGCAAATACAAATCAGGCGGAGCAAAGCCCCGCCCGTGCATAGAAAAATATTTATACAAAATTGCAAATTAAGCATTATAAACCATGAATTAAGCATTATGAATTATGAATTATCCATCATGAATTAACTCCCCTTTATCCCTTTACCGCTTCGAGCATTATACCCTTAGTAAAATACTTCTGAATAAACGGATAAAACAGCAAAATCGGAAGTATTGCGACAATAACGGTTGCCGACTTAACGGTTTCGGACGTAAACTCTGCCGCATCGGGATTTACCATCCCCTGCGTTATCAGCGAAACGTCGCTTTCCTGAATAATCCTCTGGAGCAGCAAGTGATATACATCAGCGCGTCATACCAGCTATTCCAATGCGCCACAGCCATAAACAAAGCTATTGTCATATGAGCGCGATTATTCCCGGAAGAAGCATGAGGATAAGCGGATAGTGCTTTTTGTAGCTTTTCAGAAGCGATTCCTTTTTTACTTTTGAATTATGCGATAAGCTTGTTTTTGTCATAATTTCACCTTTTGCCTTTTTGTAAGCTGTTTTTGTGGTTGTGTTGTTGTTTTTTGGTTTACGCTATAAAATGTAAGCGGTTTTTCGGTATATCCGATAAAACATAAGTGCGGTTTCGGGCGGATATTATCCGCCAGATTTAACAATTGCAAATTTTTTATTTATTAGCTGTTGTTTTGTTTTATGCTGTAGGAGTGGGACTTTGCTCCACCCGTTTTAACGCTTGCAAGCGTTTGGCATTTCTGTAATATTTTTTGCTTGCTCTGTAGGGGCAGATATTTAGTCGAGTTTTCTTAATCTTTTGCTTTTTGTTATTCCTTGTCTTTTACAGGTGTTCTTTTGTAAGCAAAAGAACCAAAACTTCCGGGAGTCCGGTACCTCCCGGACCCTGAACCGCTTGGGGCAAGCCCCAAGACCCCATGCAAGCAAAGATTTTCAGATTTATACGATTTATCGCAGACCAACGCGGCAAGGGTAATTTTAAATTCTGATTGCAATATGTTTGCAATTTACCGCAGCGATGCATACGCCGCTGCTATATTTTGATTTGCGTTTTATGGTTGTTGGTGATTAGCTGATTTTTTTGGTTTATCAGACAAATTGCAATTGTTTTTTTCGACATATCCCGAACAAATCGATTCTTCGGTTTATCCGATAAAATGCAAGCGTTTTCGGGCGGAGCAGAGCCCCGCCCCTACGATGCAAGACGAATTTTTTCGGCAAATCCGAGTGTGCCGAATTTTTCGGCAAATCCAAATTAGATGATTTTTCGGTTTATCCGAGCAAGCCGAATTTTACGGACAAACAAAATTATTTATCCGAAACCTCTTTAAGAATTGCTTCCTCTTCTCCGTAAAGCTCTTTTGCCTCTTCTTCAAGCTCCGTTCCGCCGCTCTTTTCCCAAACGCTCTTAAACTGTTCAAGATATTCGTTTGAGCTTATTTTGCCCTTAATCGCCTTAACGATAAGATTTATCTGCTGTGTGCGCAGCGACTCGAAATATTTTGAAGCAGACGGAAGCACGTCAGGCTTGATGAACAAATCGGTATGACCGTTTGCAATCTGGTCATAATCGGCTATAAACTTCTCCTGCTCATCGAATTGCGCGCTCGGCGCTTCGTCGTTTATTTTCATGCTTATCACGCCGTAGGTTTCTCCAATCACGTACAGCCCAAAGAAATAGCTTTTCTGCGGGCTTTTTTAAGACTTTTATTATGAGCTTTTCAGCCCCTCACTCATGCACAAAATCGCAAGAGCCTGACCGTATATCATGGGGCATATTTCAACATTTTTATATTCCTCCGCGCTGTCAAAAACAGGCGTTCCGTATGAAACGTCAAGAACTGTTCCGTCCTCATCTATCCGGCTTTTCACCGCTTCGAGCGCCTTTTGCGCCATGCCCCTGTATTCCTCGCCCAAAAAGCCTTTTCCCAGCGCCTTTAATAAACAGTATATCAATAGCATAAAAAATTTTTTATTAAAAAAAATTTATTTTTAGTGCTTTGGCACAAAAAAATAGGCTGCCGAAAACGTCAATTGACTTTTCCGGCAGCCATTTGCTCTTTTGTAGGGGGATAGAAAAAAGCTTTAACACCCCCTTAATTTATCTTTTTGCTATCAATATTCTAACCGAATTTAAAATACAAAGCATAGCAACGCCCGTATCGGCGGCAACGGCGAGCCACATATTAGAATAAATTCCTGTTATACCGAGAAGCATTATTGCGATTTTAACAACAAGCGCGAAAACAACATTTTGTCTTGAAATTTTAACCGTTCTTTTTCCGAGTCCGATTGTTTCGGCGCTTGCAAGCGGATTTGACTTCATCAAAACAACATCGGCAGCCTCTGCAGCGGCGTCGGCGCCGCTCCCCATTGCCGCACCGACATCGGCAGCGGCAAGAACAGGCGCGTCATTTATTCCGTCGCCGACAAACATAGCCTTTCCGCTCTTTCTTATCTCTTCGAGCTTTTCAAGCTTCCCGGCCGGCAAAAGCCCGGCATAAAAGCCGTCAAGACCGAGCTTTTCCGAAACAGCCGCCGCATTTTCTTTCGAGTCGCCCGTTAGCATATAAACTCTTTTGCCCATTTTATGAAGCTTATCAACAGCATTTGCCGAATCCGCCTTAACCGTATCCGAAATAACGGCAGAGCCGGCAAGCTTTCCGTCAAGTGAAAGCAAAACTGTATACTTCCCCCCTGCCGCGCGGCTGTCAACATTAAAATGCTCCATTATGCGCTCACCGCCGATGAGCACCTCTTTGCCGTCAACGCTCGCTCTTATGCCAAGACCGGCAAGCTCCTCTATATTTTCAACCGCTGCCGCTTCAATATTATTCTCCGCCGCATAGCTTACAATACTTTTTGCAATCGGGTGCGTTGAAAATTTTTCACACGCAGCCATAACGGCAGATACGTATTTCTCATCAAAGCCCGAAAAAGCTTTAACCTCATTTACGGAAAATGTTCCGGTTGTCAGCGTTCCCGTTTTATCGAAAACAACATTTTGAACCTCTGCCGCAGCTTCGAGAACAACTCCGCCCTTAAACAAAATTCCTCTTTTCGACCCTGCACCTATTCCGCAGAAAAACGCAAGCGGAACGCTAAGCACAAGCGCGCACGGACAGCTGATTACAAGAAATGTAAGCGCCGTATACACCCAATCGCGAAAAGCTCCGCCCGTGATAAGCGGCATAGCAAGCGCAACAAACAAGGCTGCCGCAACAACAATAGGCGTGTAAACCTTTGCAAAGCCCGTTATAAAGCTGTCGATTTTCGGCTTTGAAGCCGCCGCATCCTCAACAAGTGAGAGAATTTTCGTAACCATCGACTCGCTAAGCTCTTTATCCACGCGGATTTTTAAGGTTCCGCTCGTGTTCACGCAGCCCGAAATAACGCTGTCGCCCGAATGTACGCCGACAGGCACGGGCTCACCCGTAACGCTCGATGTATCAATTCGGCTGTCGCCCTCAACTACGGTTGCGTCAAGAGGTATTCTGTCGCCCGGTCTTACAAGGATTATGTCGCCTACGGCCGCCCTTTCTGCAGGTATCATTTTAACATTTTCGCCCTCGCACAAAAGCACTGTTTCCGGGCGCATATCTATAGCCTCGCTTACAGCGCTTCTGCTTCTTTTAACAGCCAAATCCTCCGCAAGCTCGCCTATTCCGAAAAAGAGCATAACGCCAACGCCCTCGCCGTACTGACCTATTACAAACGCGCCTATTGTCGCAATACTCATAAGAAAGTTTTCATCAAAAACCGTTCCCTTTGCTATGTTCTTTGCGGCGCTTATCAAAACCTCGCCGCCCAAAATTATATACGCAATCACGAAAAGCACAAGCGATACCGCTCCGCTATACGCAAACGAAATGTGAGAGATAATCTCCGCTGCGGCAAAAACCGCCGCGCCGCAGATAAGCTTTTTGACGTCGCTCTTTATGTCGTCCTCCTCTTCCTCGTCGTCGCCGTCGTCAATGCCCGCGCCCGCGTCAACGCTGTCGCACGCCGCATTTATTTTGCCGATAAGGCTTTCGGGATTTTCCGCCGTTAAATAAAGCTTTTTTGAAGCAAAAACGATTGATGCCGACTCAACCTCATCGAGTGCATTTATTTTCTCTTCCATCTTCGCCGCGCAATGCGCGCAGTCAAGATTTTTCATTTTATATACCTTTGTTTTCATGGAAATCACTCTCCTAACACATTAACATATGAACATTTGCTCATATGTTCTATTAATATAATATCACCGTATATTATCTTTGTCAACAGTGTTTTTATATTTTATGCAATTTGACTATAAATTAATTGTTGATATTGCGATTTTTGGGTGTATTAAAGCGATTAAAAACCATAATTGTTTACAAATTTAAAATATAAAGCATAATATAGCCGTAACCTTATTGACTTTTAATACATTATTTGATATAATTTCTATCGGCAGATATTGTCTTTTATAATGAAACGGAGATTATTGCATGAATATTATAATTGTAGGCTGCGGCAAGGTCGGAGAAAAGCTTGCCGAAAAGCTTTCAAACGAAAAAAAGCATAATATAACGGTGATAGACAAAAGATACCGCGTTGTTCAGGATATCGCGAACAGATACGATATAATGGGCGTTGCAGGCAGCGGAGCGAGCACCGAAACGCTCCTTGACGCAGGAGTAAGGGACGCTGATTTGCTGATTGCCGTAACGGGTGCGGACGAGCTTAATCTGCTCGTTTGCCTTATTGCCAAAAAAACAGGCAACTGCAAAACGATTGCGCGCGTGAGAAAGCCCGAATACAGCAAGGATTTAAACCTTTTTAAAGAGGATCTCGGGCTTGCAATGATAATCAATCCCGAACAGGCGGCGGCAGCGGAAATAGCACGCGTGCTGAGATTTCCGACGGCGATAACGATTGACACATTTGCAAAGGGCAGAGTTGAAATTTTAAAATTCAGAATACAGCCCGGCTCGCCGCTTGCGAACATGAAAATTTCGGAAATGGGTCACCGATTAAGCTGCGACGTTCTCATTTGTGGCGCGGAGCGCGGAGACAGTGCAATTATTCCGAGCGGCGATTTCACGGTTATGGAGGGCGACCTTTTGAGCGTTGTCGCTTCCCCGAAAAACGCGGCATATTTCTTCAAAAAAATCGGCGTAAAAACAAACAAGGTAAAGGACACGATTATAGTCGGCGGCGGCTCAACGTCGTTTTACCTTGCAAAGCAGCTGCTTCAGTCGGGAATTGACGTTAAAATTATAGAGCAAAATCCCGAAAGATGCGAAACTCTTTGTCAGCTGCTGCCTAAGGCGACAATAATAAATGGCGACGGAACGGATAACCGCCTGCTTCTTGAAGAAGGGCTTGAAAAATGTGAGTCGTTCGTTTCGCTGACAAATATAGATGAAGAAAACATTCTCCTTTCGCTTTACGCAAAGAGCATAACCGGCGGCAAGGTTATAACAAAGGTAAACAGAATAGCGTATGACAACGTTATTGACAACTTAAGCCTTGACTCCGTTATTTATCCGAAAAACATAACGGCTGAATATATAGTAAGATTTGTGCGCGCAAAGGAAAACTCGATCGGAAGCAATATTGAAACGATGCATTTGATTTTCGGCGGCAAGGCAGAGGCTCTCGAATTTCGTATTCATGAAAGCTCCGAAATAACCGACAAGCAGCTCAATGAACTGAATATAAAAAAGGATATTCTTATCTCGTGCATAAACAGAAACGGAAAAATAATCATTCCGCGCGGCCACGATACAATACAGACAGGCGACACGGTTATTGTTGTAACGACAATTGCCGGGCTTAACGACATTTCTGACATACTCGGATAAACCGGAGGATTTTATAATATGAACTACAAATTTATAGCGCATATTCTCGGCTGTGCGCTTGAGCTTGAAGCGGCTTGTATGCTGTTGCCTCTTATATGTGCGCTGTGCTACGGTGACAGCCAAAGCGCGTTTGTGTTTTTGATATGCGCGGCGATATGCGCGGCGACAGGCGCGTTCCCGGCGGCAAAATGCCCGAAAAACAAGGCAATTTATTCGCGTGAGGGCTTTGCTGTTGTTGCGCTGTGCTGGATTATTATGAGCATATTCGGCGCGCTGCCGTTTATAATTTCCGGAGCAATACCAAATCCGCTACACGCGCTTTTTGAAACGGCTTCCGGTCTTACAACAACCGGCGCGTCGATTTTATCGGACGTTGAGGCTTTACCTAAGGCAATACTTTTCTGGAGAAGCTTTACCCACTGGATAGGCGGCATGGGCGTGCTTGTGTTCCTCGTTGCAATAGTGCCGCTCGCAGGCGGAAGCAATATGTATCTTATAAAGGCTGAAAGTCCCGGTCCTGCTGTAAATAAGCTCGTGCCGCGCGTCAGGGCAACCGCCAAAATTTTATACGGGATATATCTTTTTATGACAATCTTGGAGATAATTTTCCTTTTAATCGGCAAAATGCCGCTCTTTGACGCAATTACAATTTCGGTCGGAACGGCAGGCACGGGCGGATTTGCAATATTAAACTCCGGTCTTGCCGACTACTCGCCGTATGTTCAGATTGTTGTTACGGTGTTTATGATTATGTTCGGAATTGACTTTTCACTTTATTACCTTATTTTAAGGCGGCAGGTGAAGGCGGCTGTAAGCTCGGTTGAGCTGAGGGTGTATCTTCTCGTTATTTTGGCGTCCGCGCTGACTATTGCGTTTAACTGCCGCGAATATTTTTCGGGCATGGGCGAAGCGCTGCGCCACAGCTTTTTTCAGGTCGGCTCAATTATAACAACAACCGGGTATTCCACAACCGATTTTGACCGCTGGCCTGAGCTTTCAAAAACAATTCTGATTATGCTTATGTTTATGGGCGCGTGCGCCGGAAGCACGGGCGGCGGAATAAAGGTTTCGAGAATTATTATTCTGCTCAAAAGCGTTGCAAAGGAAATAATGCTCGCGGCGCACCCGAAAAGCACGCATAAAATATGCATGAACGGCAGACCGCTTGAGCATGAAACAATGCGCGCGGTTAATGTTTTCATGGTTTCATACCTTGTTGTTTTTGCCGTTTCGCTGCTTATAATAAGCGTTGATAATCTTGATTTTACAACGAATTTTACCGCCGTTGCCGCAACGCTTAATAATATCGGTCCGGGTCTTTCTAAGGTAGGTCCGACGTGTAATTTTTCGGTGTATTCGCCGCTTTCGATTTTCGTGCTTACGCTCGATATGCTTATCGGAAGACTTGAAATTTTCCCGATGCTTATTCTTTTTTCGCCGTATACGTGGAAAAAATAAGGCGTTTTGTAAATTCGGTATGCGATTTAAAAAAACGGCATAAAATTTGCTTGGTATGATATTTTAATTTATTTTGTATGGGTGGGGCTCTGCCCCGCCCGTTTTCTTTGTTTTTTAGAATTTATATTTGCGAGCGTTTGGCATTTTTGCAATATTCTTTATTTGCTCCGCTCGATTTAACACTTGCAACCGTTTGGCATTTTTTCAATATTTTTTGTTCGCTCTGTAGGGGCGTGGCTCTGCTCATCCCCGATGATTTAAGACCTGTGAACATTTGCTTTTCGCCACATTCTTTGTTCGCTCCGTAGGGGCGGATGTTATCCGCCAGTTTTTCACCTGCAATTTTTAGAATTTCGTCGAAATCTGTAAACACATCTCAAAATGTAGCAGCGGCGTATGCATCGCTGCGATAAATGCCAAACGCATTACATTCAGAATATAAATAACTCTCGCCGCGTTGGCTTGCAATAAATTGTGCAATCCTGAAAAACATCCGCTTGCATGGGGTCTTGGGGCTTGCCCCGAGCGGTTCAGGGTCCGGGAGGTACTTAAGCTCCCGGCGCTTTTCGTTCTTTTGTCGCACAAAAGAACACCTGTAAATTCCTTCAACCTCATCATAGATAAAGCTGAAATCAATAGCTTTGTCTATATCGCGTAGTATATAATTTTTAGGCACTAAATCATCTATGCTAAGCATATGAAGTTGTCTTTGCTTTTCTTGTCTGTTTCTTTTTTCATACATAACAAAACACCTCAATTCTTGATATTTATATTATATCATATATTGAGGTGTTTGTCTACAGTCTGGGCTGCCGATAAAACGGCAGCTTTTTTGCGCGTTATATCCGGCGGCTTTTCCGCATTTGCGTTGGCGTCATATTAAAATATTTTCTAAAATTTTTTCTGAAATACGACGGCGAGCTGAATTTAAGAAAATCGCTTATATACTCAATCGGTTTATCGGTTGTTATAAGCAGCTCCCTGCTCATTTCAAGCCGCATATTATTTTTCAGGCGATTTAAAGAAACATCGGACGATTTTTTAAAAGCGTCATACAAAGCCGACTCGCTTATTGCACAGCTTTTTGCAATTTCGCGCGGCGGTGCGTACGGATTATTCGTCAAATATTCCTTTGCTCTCTCCACAATTTCTTTCGAGCGACACATATTGCGGCATTTCATAAGCGGAATAAGCAGTCCCGACAGCGTATAAAACACGCCTATATCCTCCGCGCTCGGACGGCTTTTGTTTTTAAGTCTGCAAAAAAGCTCCGCAGCGCCACTGCATTTCGATATAATCTGCACGGGATAATATAAATTGTCAAAATTCGGCATAAACATAAATCCAAGCGAAATAAATTTAATCTCCGGCGTGCCGTACCAGTACGATTTATACGAGCATTTATCAGGAATATAAAAAATATCCCCTTCCTTTATTTTAACAGTCATATTCTCCGTCACAATCCTACAGCTGCCGCTGAGCATATACGCAAAATAATGGCTCGGCGCACCGGCACGGTTGTCGGTAAATTTAAATTTTTCAAATTCATATGTGCGAAACACAAAGCTGTGAGAGAAAAATGCGTCATTCATAGCAATACTCCTTTATAAATTTAAAGAAAATTACCTCTTTTATTATAGAATATCATATTACCGTCAAAAAGTCAATATGGTATAATCACAATAGAAAAATTTTTTTAAGCGAGGGAATGAAACATGAAATGCAGACAAATTGTTTTTACACAAAAAAATAAAGCAGAGCTTTTGGAAAAAGAAGTCCGCGAACCCGAAAGTAACGAGGTTATGGTTAAAACAATGTTTTCTACCATAAGCTGCGGAACGGAAAGAGCAAATCTTACAGGCGATCCGAACGTGAATGCAGGCAGAGCGGCAGGAATTGTATTTCCGCGTTCTTTGGGATATAACACCTCCGGTGTTGTTGTAAAAAAAGGCAAAGCTGTAAAAAGCGTTGATATAGGCGACAGAGTTGTTGTTTTCTGGAGTGTGCACAGCAGCTATAATGTTGTACCTGAGGAGCAGGTTGTAAAAATAGATTATGACAATGTCAGCTTTGAAACAGGAGCAATGAGCATTATATCTGCGTTTCCTATGGCGGCAATACGAAAAACAAGACTTGAAATAGGCGAAAGCGCAATTGTTATGGGTCTTGGTATTTTGGGAATGACGGCTGTTAAGCTTTTGCACTGCGCCGGAGCAGTACCGATAATTGCCGCCGACATTAACGCGGCAAGACGAGATATTGCGCTGAAAAACGGCGCCGACTACGCCCTCGATCCGATGGATTGCGGCTTTGCGGACAAGGTAAAGCAGCTTACGGGCGGCGGCGTTAATGTAGCAATTGAAGTCACAGGTGTTGGGGCAGGCTTTAACGAGGCGCTTGACTGTATGGCAAAATTCGGACGTGTCGCTTTGCTCGGATGCACAAGATCGTCGGATTTTACGGTTGATTACTATAACAAAATTCATGCACCCGGAATTACCGTAATAGGCGCTCACACAAACGCAAGACCGAAATACGAATCGCATCCGGGTTTCTTTACTCACAAAGACGATATTTCAGCAGCTTTAAGGCTTTGCGGCTGCGGCAGACTAAATCTTGAGAGCCTTATTGAAGAAACATATTTACCCGAAGAATGCCCTGAGGTTTACAATCGCTTAATCTCGGACAAAAATTTTCCTGTGGTTGTGCAGTTTGACTGGAGAGATGAAAAATGATAAAAATAGCGCAGATAGGCACAGGACATGATCACGCTGAGGCGGTTGCGCAAACATTGGCGCTTCAAAGCGATATTTATGATTTTGTCGGATATGCCGTTGTAGACGGCGATGAGGCGGTCTATGAAAAAAACAGGCATAAATATAAGGGCATAAGGCAAATAACGGTTGACGAAATTCTGAATATTCCGGGCCTTGACGCCGCATGCATAGAAACCGATGACAGAAATCTTACAAAATATGCTCTTATTGCGGCGCAAAGGGGTCTTCATATACATATGGATAAGCCGGGCAGCGTATCGGATGAGGACTTTGACAGGCTTATAGATACGGTAAAAGACAAAAAAGCGGTATTTCACACCGGATATATGTACCGCTATAACCCTGCCGTTATAAAGCTTAAAGAGGACATAGCCTCCGGCAGACTCGGCAGAATATACTCTGTCGACGCGCAGATGAATTGTAATCTGCCGCCGCAAAAGCGCCGCCTGCTCGGCAGCTATCCCGGAGGAATGCTTTATTATCTCGGCTGTCATCTGATAGATTTGGTATACAGTATATGCGGTATGCCGCAGGAAATAATTCCGCTGAGCACATCTGTTGAAGATGACAGCGACGGCGCGAATGATTTTGCGGCGGCAATATTTAAATATCGCGGCGGCATTTCCTCAGTCAAAAGCACCGCCGTTGAAATAGGCGGCTTTGAACGCAGACAGCTTGTTGTATGCGGCACAAAAGGAACAGTTGAAATAAAGCCGCTTGAGTGGCAAACCTTCGCCCACGACGATATTTTCACCGCGCAGACAACCTTTGTAAGGGAAGCCTTCGACGCTGACTGGCACAAAAAAGGCAGCTGCCATGAAACTGATGTTTTCGGTAGATATGACGCTATGATGCGCGCATTTGCGGACTATGTAACCGGCAAGAAAATTAACTCGTTCGGATATGAATACGAACGACAGCTGCATAAGCTAATTTTAAGGGCGTGCGGAAAGGAGATAGATTAAATTGAAAGTATTATTAATCGGAGGCGGAGGAACACTTGGGAAATATACGGCGGATGAGCTTATAAATCTCGGCAGCAGCGTTGATATTATATGCCTTGAGAATAATCAAAACAGCGAAAATATTAAATTCTACAAAGCAAACGCCGATATAAATTATCTGACAAGCTTTTTGGAGGATAAATATTATGACGCGATCGTAAATTTTATCCACTACGAAAACGTTGACAATTATAAGCCGGTGCACAAGCTTCTGTCGCAAAAAACGGACAGAGAGGTTTTTCTGTCGTCCTATCGGGTTTACGCGGATTTAGAGCACCCGATTACGGAAAATGCGCCTCAGCTTATCGACACGGTAAAAAACGACAGTGATTTTTTTGAAAAAGAAACATATGCGCTGCCAAAATCAAAATGCGAACGCTATATTTCCGAAAGCGGAGCGGAAAACGTGACAATAGTCCGTCCCGTAATATCGTTTTCGAGCAGACGTTTTGACGTTGTCACCGTTTCGGGAACTCAAATACCCGAAAAAGCAAAAAAGGGTGAAAAAATTTATCTTCCGAAAGCCGCAAAAAACCTTACGGCAGGTCTTGACTGGGCGGGAAATTCCGGCAAGCTCATCGCAAACCTTCTCTTTAAAAAGGAAGCCGCAGGCGAAGCTTTCACGGTTTCATCAGCTCAAAACCTTACATGGAGCGAGATTGCGGATATATATTCGGAGCTTATCGGAGCAGAATTTATATGGGTTGACACGGACGAATTTACAGAAAAATATCCGGCTTTAAAAAGCAGCCCGTGGATTTTAAAGTATGACAGACTTTTTGATCGCCCGATAGATAATTCAAAAATTCTGAAGGCAACAGGTCTTTCCAAAGGGGATTTTGTTTCGATAAGGGACGGAATAAAAACGGAGCTTAATAAGATAGGCGGTGTATTACATGAAAAGAAAATATGATGTGGCGGCATACATATGGCCGTCGTATACTGGCAGCGACAAAAGAAGCAGAATATTTTGGGAAGAGGGCTTCGGCGAGTGGCAAACGGTAAAAAAGGCTTGCGCGGCTCAGCCCCTTTGGGGATATGTGAATGAAGCCGACGCGTATGTAATGCAAATGCAGATTGACGCTGCGCTCGACTTCGGAATTAACGTTTTCATTTACGACTGGTACTGGTATGACGACAGACCCTTTTTGGAGGACTGCTTAAATAACGGATTTTTAAAGGCAAAAAACAACAAAAAAATGAAGTTTTACATCATGTGGGCTAATCATGACGCAACGGACGTATGGGACAGGAGAAATGCCGGAAACGATTCTGTTGTATGGAGCGGAAAGGCGAACGCCGATTGCTTCAAAAAAATTGCGGAAAGATGGCTTGACAAGTATATGTGCCTTGAAAACTACTATAAAATCGACAACAAGCCCGTGCTTGCCATATACAATCTCGGCAATTTCATTGACGGCTTAAACGGAATTGACAATACTCGTGGTGCAATGTCATATTTAAATGAGCTTGCGCGCAAAAAGGGCTTTGACGGAATACATTTTCAGCTTATCAAATACGGCGAAAATATGCAGAATTTGTCGGGCGTTGACTCGGGCAAAAGCGACTATGCGGAAAACAAACTCGGATTTTCCTCATCAACACATTATCAGTATGTTCATTTCAATATGTTTGAAAAGGACTATACAGATATGCTCACGTACGTAAAAAAAGAATGGGAAACGGCGCGGAAGCTTAAAATACCTTATTTCCCGCACGTGTCTGTCGGCTGGGACAACACGCCGCGCTACAACAAAATCAGGCAGCCGCAGGCAAGAGGAAATACTCCCGAAAGCTTTAAAAAGCATTTGCAGGAGGCAAAGGCGTTTGCGGATGAAAGCGGCGTAAACCTTATAACAATAAACAGCTGGAACGAATGGACGGAAACGAGCTATCTTGAGCCGGATACAGAGCACGGCTACGAATATTTGCAGGCGGTAAGGGACGTGTTCGGTCCGGCAGAATAATTTTTCTCATAAGAAAATTACAAAACGAAAGGAAGATAATCAATTATGAAAGCAATACTTGTAAACAGCGACAAAAGCCTTAGCTTCGCCAATGTCGATACACCGAAAATAAAAGATGACGAGATACTTGTTGAAATTCATGCGGCAGCGGTAAACCGCGCCGATCTCATGCAGCGCGAGGGCGACTATCCTCCGCCGGAGGGCTGCCCCGAATGGATGGGGCTTGAAATTTCAGGCATAATAGCCGAAATGGGAAAAACCGCAAAAGAAAAATCAAATTATAAAAAAGGCGACATGGTATGCGCTCTGCTCGGAGGCGGAGGTTATGCGGAATATGCGGCGGTCAGATACGATATGCTTATGCCCGTGCCGCGCGGATGCAGCTTTGAAGAAGCCGCCGCAATACCGGAAGCGTTTGCGACTGCGTATTTAAACCTATTTATCGAGGGCAAAATTAAAAAAGGCGATACGCTTTTAATGCACGCCGGAGCTTCGGGACTTGCAAGCGTTATTATACCAATGGCAAAAGCCTTCGGCGCAAGAGTTATAACCTCTGTTTTGTCAGACGAAAAAGCAGGACAAATAAAGCATTTGGGTGCTGATACGGTAATCAACACTTCAAAGGAGAAAACAGCCGACACGCTTAAAAGAGAGCTTGACGCCGGGCACGGCGTTGAGGTCGCGATAGACTGTCTGGGCGGCGTACATATGGGTGAGTGTCTTCCCTATCTCACGCACGGCGCAAGGTGGATAATGATTGCTGCGCTTGCCGGAGAAAAAACCGAAATAGACCTTAAAAATATTTACGTAAGAAACGTCAGAATTATCGGCTCAACTCTGCGCTCAAAGCCGCAGCCGACTAAGGCACAAATTCTCTCGGAGCTTACAAAAAACGTTTTTCCGAAAATCGAAAGCGGAGAAATAAAGCCGACAATATACAAAATACTTCCTATAGCCGACGCTGAAAAAGCGCACGATATTCTCTACAGAGGCGAAAATGTCGGAAAGGTTGTATTAAAAGTAAAATAACCTCCTTTGCGCAGCGCGCATTATAAAAATTGCAAAGCTGAAATTATAAGTAATTTAAACAAAATTATATTTTAGTCATTTAACACAAAAAAGGCAAAAAATATGTTGACATTATATTAAAAAGGTGATATAATATAATTTGAACAAAAATCTGCATTGTTGTTTTCTAAATTTGTAGAACAGAAGCATGGCAGCACGCAGAAAACTAAAATAAAAGGATGTAGAAAAATGCCTATTACGGAATTACTTGAAAAGAACGCGCGCGAATACGCGGACGAAGTTGCGCTTGTTGAGCTAAACCCTGAGGTTAAGGAAACAAGGCGCGTAACATGGAAGGAATATGAGCTCATCGAGCCGGGAAGCTCTGAAATTTACCGGCGCGAAATAACATGGAGCGTGTTTGACGAAAAGGCAAACCGCTGCGCAAATCTGCTTTTAAGTCGCGGAATTAAAAAGGGAGACAAGGTCGGAATATTGCTTATGAACAGCCTTGAGTGGCTGCCGATATATTTCGGAATACTCAAAACCGGCGCGCTTGCCGTTCCGCTCAATTACAGATATACCTCCGACGAAATTAAATATTGTCTCGGTCTTGCGGACGTTTCGGCGCTCGTTTTCGGGCCTGAATTTGTGGGACGAATGGAGGAAATTTTCGATATTATCCCCGACGTAAAGTTGCTTTTTTATGTCGGCGACTCCTGCCCCACCTTTGCTGAAAATTACCATCATCTTGCAGCTAATTTTTCAAGCACAAAGCCCGACGTTACGCTGACCGACAGCGACGATGCGGCAATATATTTCTCATCGGGTACAACAGGCTTTCCGAAAGCCATTTTACATAACCACGAGAGCCTTATGCACTCGTGCCGCGTTGAGCAAAACCATCACGGTCAGACGCATGAAGATGTATTTTTGTGCATTCCTCCCCTCTATCATACGGGAGCTAAAATGCACTGGTTCGGCAGCCTTATAACAGGCGGAAAAGCTGTTCTTTTAAAGGGCGTTAAGCCGAAAACAATAATCGAAACCGTGTCAAGCGAAAAATGCACTATCGTTTGGCTGCTCGTGCCGTGGGCGCAGGATATTCTCGATGCTATAGATCGCGGCGAAATTGATTTGTCGAAATACAATCTCAGTCAGTGGCGGCTTATGCATATAGGCGCACAGCCCGTTCCGCCGAGCCTTATAAAGCGCTGGAAAGAGAAATTCCCAAATCATCAGTATGACACAAATTACGGACTTTCCGAGTCAATCGGACCCGGCTGCGTTCATCTCGGAGTTGAAAACATACATAAGGTCGGAGCTATCGGTGTTCCGGGCTACGGCTGGCAGGTTAAAATAATCAAGCCCGACGGCAGCGAGGTTAAAAAAGGCGAGGTCGGCGAGCTTGCGGTTAAAGGTCCGGGCGTTATGACGTGCTACTATAAGGACGAAAAGGCGACTGCGGAGGTGCTGCACGACGGCTGGCTTTACACCGGAGATATGGCGCGCGAGGACGAGGACGGCTTTATTTTCCTTGTTGACAGAAAAAAAGACGTTATCATAAGCGGCGGCGAAAACCTCTACCCTGTTCAGATTGAGGATTTTCTCCGTTCAAACGAAAATATTAAGGATGTTGCGGTTATAGGCCTGCCCGATCAGCGGCTCGGCGAAATTGCGGCGGCAATTATTGAGCTTAAGCCCGGCGCAAAATGCACGGAGGACGATATATTTAACTTCTGTCATAATCTTCCGCGCTATAAAAGACCACATAAAATCATTTTCGCGGATGTTCCGAGAAACCCGACAGGTAAAATAGAAAAGCCCAAGCTCAGAAAAATATATTGCGGCGAAAGCCTTGTTGAAGCGCAGATTAAAAGATAATTGCGGCTTTAAAACAGACGGCCGAATTTAATAAAAATGTGCTTTAAATAAGCGGCGGAAATTTAATAAGGTTCTTTAAACAAAACGACGGAAATTTAATAAAATGCACCACTAAATAAAGCAACGAAAAGTAAATAAAAGCAGCTTTAAATAAGCGGCGGATATTTAATAAAACGCATCTTTAAATAAAGCGCGAAAAACAAATAAAAGTGACTCAAAAAGCGGATTTGCTCATTTTGCATATCCGCTTTTTTCATATCTTTAATTAAAATAATTCTGTCTTTCCGAGAAGAAAATTTATCAGATTGTAATGTTCTTTGGTTGTTTACATTTATTTTATTTGCTCCGTAGGGGCGGGGCTCTGCTCCGCCCATTTTAACACTTGCGAGCGTTTGATATTCTTTGCAATATTCTTTGTTTTCTCCGTATGATTTAACGTTTGCTGATTTTTGGTTGTTTGCAACTATTTTGTTTGCTCCGTAGGGGC
>CAKSSN010000018.1 GCA_934489015.1 uncultured Clostridia bacterium | reverse complement strand
GGATGCGGATTGGACTGACCGAAGCTAAAACAAGCGTCTTGTTTTTGCCTTGCCCGACGGCGTACGTGTGTACGCCGAGCGGTGAGGTCCGTTCAATCGGCGCCAAAAGCAAAGCTGAGAAGTTTATTCATGCGATGGTTTACCCCCGACTTTCCTATCGGAACACTGAGCATATCGCCGAGCGCGGCAAGACTTTCATCGGGATTTTTCTCCCTGAGCTCCGCAAGCTCCTTAAGCCCGTCCGGAAGCGATGAAAACATATTTTTCTCTCTTATTATTCTGATTGCGGCAAGCTGCTTTGCAGAAGCCTTTGCAAGCTTTTTTGCATTGGCGGTATCGCAGTTTACCTGCCTGTTTATGCTGTTTCGCATTTCCTTTTCAACCTGAACGGAATAAAGCGTAAGCGCACCGCTGTCCGCGCCCATAATTCCGAGTATTTCGGCTATATATTCATATCCCTTTACATAAACAAGACAATGATTTTTCCTGTCCGTCTGCTTAACCGGATAATCCTTTTTTTCAAGCAGCTTTATAAGCCTTCCGGCACTCTTTTTATATTTTGTATCAAACTCCAGATGATATGCACTCTCCGGATCAAGCACGCACCCACCGCTCAAAAAAGCGCCCCTTATATATGAAGCGCAGCAACAGTCAAGACCCAGTATTTCACTTTCAAATTCCTTTTCGCTCTGTTCATCGTCAATAAACAGGCAGGAACGCAGATTTTCAAGCACTGCCTCATTTTCTATAAGTATTCTCTTTGATTTGTCACCCGTAATTTCCGGCTCGTAGCCGATACACTCCTTAAAATCTTCACATATTCTTTTTGCAAGCAGCTCATGACCCGTCATGAGCTTAAGACGGCTTTGTGAAAAATCTCCCGAAAACCCTATAATCCCGGCAAGCTCACTTCTTCTGCAATAAGGGCAGTCGGTTTTTACCGTACAAAGCTTCTTTTTTATATCCCACGAAAACGACAAAAAATCGCCCCCCCGAATAAGTTTTTTAAAAGAAAAATCCGTTATTCCTTTCCTATATCTCTGTAAACGCAGTTTGCATTATAGCCCATAGCGGTCAGTCTTTCGCCGAGCAAATTTGTCATTGTAACGCTTCTGTGCTTTCCGCCCGTACAGCCTATCGCAACCGTAAGAGATGTTTTTCCTTCTTCTATATAAAGCGGAATTAAAAATTTCATCATATCCGTCAGCTTTTCCATAAAAGCCTTGCTCTCGTCAAACTGCATAACATAGTCGCGCACCGCTCTGTCATTACCGGTTTTGCTTTTAAGCTCCTCTATATAAAACGGATTTGGGAAGCAGCGAACGTCAAAAACAAGGTCTGCATCGAGCGGCGCTCCGTACTTAAAGCCGAACGCCATAACATGAATATAAATGCTCGAAGCATTATCGGACGCATAAATTTCCTTAAGTTTGTCATACAAATCGCGCAGCTTCAGAACAGATGTATCAATTACAACATCTGCCGAGTCGTGAAGCTCCTTGAGCATACCGCGCTCATACGAAATACTTTCAACAAGACCGCCGTCAAGATTAAGCGGATGGTTTCTCCTCGTTTCCTTATATCTTTTAACAAGCGTTGCGTTATTTGCGTCAAGGTACAGAATTTCGCACCTGTGTCCCTCCTGCTTTATAAGCTTAACCTGCTCAACGAGCTGCCGTATCATCTCGCCGACGCGCACGTCTATTACAAGCGCAACATTTGCATTTTCTCCGCCTATTGATTTATACATTTCAATAAGGCGCGGAATAAGCACCGGCGGCATATTATCTATGCAGAAAAAGCCTATATCCTCAAAAAATCTTATCGCCTGTGACTTTCCGGCACCCGACATACCCGTTACAACAATCAAATGCATAATAATCTCCGTTCTGCCGTCCTATGACGGCATAAATAGTATTGAAATTCTCTTATCCAAAGATAAAAGCTATTCTCCTTTGAATTCAAAGCCGAGCGTTCTGACCTCCGGTTGAAGACGAACGCCGAATTTATCATATACCGTTTTTATAACAAGCTCTGCAAGA
This sequence comes from uncultured Clostridia bacterium, assembly GCA_934489015.1. Classification (GTDB taxonomy): domain Bacteria; phylum Bacillota; class Clostridia; order UBA1381; family UBA1381; genus RGIG9115. Next base: position 46,505 of record CAKSSN010000018.1, on the reverse strand, counting down.
CTTACAATATTGCGGCAAGTTGCGCCGCCCGTATTTATAATAAAACCCGCGTGCTTTTCGCTTACCTCAGCTCCGCCGACACTTGCTCCGCGAAGCCCGGCGTCCTGTATAAGCTTTCCGGCAAAATGCCCCTCCGGCCGCTTAAAAAAGCTGCCTGCGCTCGGATATTCAAGAGGCTGTTTATCTCGTCTGCGGCTTGCATAGTCGTCCATTTCGGCGCGTATATCCGCCTCGTTTTTTCTGACACATTCTATAGTGCATGACAAAATAACGCATTGCTTTCCGGTAAAATATGTTTTCCTGTAGCCGAAATCAAGCTCATCAATGCTTTTTGTATAAATCTCGCCGTCCTCAAGATAGGTAACGGTTTTTACAACATTCTTCATTTCTCCGCCGTAAGCTCCGGCATTCATATAAAGTGCACCGCCGAGATTTCCCGGTATACCTCCGGCAAACTCAAGACCGCCAAGCCCTCTTTTTGCCGCATACGCCGCAAGCGCCGAAAGCCTGCTGCCTGCCTGCGCAGAAACAATTGTATCTTCATTTGAAATACCGTTCATTTTTCCGCCGATATTAATTACCATGCCGCGAACGCCCTCATCCGCGCATAGAAGATTTGACCCGTTACCGATTATGGTATATTCTATATTATTTTCCCTGCAAAACCCGATTATATCGCAGATATTATTCTCTGCCGCACTTATATAGCACTCGCACGCGCCGCCCACACGAAACGTTGTATGCGCGCTCATCGGCTCGTCAAACAGCGCGCCGTCAAAACGCTCCGATATACTTTTTTTCAAAGCCTCATCAAACAATATTTCCGTCCTCCATAGCAAGATTTTTCTCCATCTCGCGCATAAGTCTGTTGTTAAGCTCAACAGCGGCGTTATAGCCCATCTTCTTCTGCCTGTTGTTCATAGCCGCAACCTCGACTATAACGGCAAGATTTCTTCCGAGCTTAACCGGAATTGTAATTGACGGAATATTTATTCCCATTATATTTGTATATTCGTCAACCATGCCCAGTCTGTCATACTGCTTTCCCTCAACCCACGGCTCAAGATGTATAATAAGGTCTATGCTCTCGGTATTCTTAATAGCACCCATACCGAAAATTTCCTTTATGTCAACAATTCCAATTCCGCGCAGCTCAACAAAGTGGCGTATAACATCCGGAGATGTTCCCACAAGCGTTTTTTCCGACACACGCTTTATTTCAACCGCGTCATCGGCAACGAGTCTGTGACCGCGCTTTACAAGCTCAATCGCCGTTTCGCTCTTTCCTACGCCGCTTTCGCCCATTATGAGTATACCCTCGCCGTATACCTCAACAAGAACTCCGTGACGCGTGCGTCTTGGTGCTATTTCAACATTAAGATAGCTTATAAGCGCGCTCATGAACGCAGACGTTTCCATTTCTGTTCTGAGCACCGTTCTGTTATACCTCTCCGCAGCGTCGATAAGCTCCGGAAACGCTCTTATTCCGCGCGTTATAATAACTGCCGGGAAGTCATGAGAAAAGAACTTGTCCAGCATAGCGGCTCTTTTTTCGCCTGTAAACTGCTCAAGATACGTACATTCGACCTTGCCTAAAACCTGAAGCCGCGCGGCATCAAAATAGTCGAAAAAGCCCACCATCTGAAGTCCCGGTCTGTTGAGGTCTGAGGAGCAAATAAGAATTTTATCAATATCCGATGACTCAAAAACCTTTTCAAGCTGAAAGGCTTCTATAATTTTGTTGAGTGCGATTTTAAATTCACTGTTTGCCATACTTTTAAATTCCCTTCTGTTTACAATATATCTCTTCGTATTTGATTATAATATATCCCTATCTTATATTATACTATATATTTTCAAATTTTCAAATAGGTTTTTAAAGAAAAATATATAGAATTTTTTTGCCTTTTTTAAAATTATATGTGCAAATCAATGTTTTTTTGCGCAAAATAATGAAAAACAAATTATTTTTCAAAATCCCTTGCTTTTTTCATCAATTTATGTTATAATTAATTTTTTATACAATTTCGTAAAAAGCCGTATCACTGTATTTATTTTTCACCTCATCGGGAAACGTGCAGTCCGTTATAACTCCGCAAACCTCCGAAAAATCCGAAATTATATATTTTGCCGGATTATTCAGCTTTGTGTGATCCGCAAGGAAAAACAGCTTATCGGTATTTCTGATTGCCGCTTCATACAAGCTGATATATACTGTCGAGCGCGTCCCAATATTTCCGCTGTCGCTGAACATATCGGTTGAGAAAAACATTTTGTCGGTTTTGTATTTCATGGCGCATTTTACAGCGTCGTCGCCGCCGAGAATATTCGGGAACTCCGTTAAATATCCGCCGCTGCATATCGTATGTATGCCATGTTCGCTAAGCTTTGCGACAAGCGTCATATTATTTGTGATAACGGTGATATTTTTCTTGTCGGTAATGAAAGAGCCTATTCCCTCGCAGGTTGTCGAGCCGCCGATAAAAATCGTGTCGCCGTCATCTATCAAATCGGCAGCGCATTTTGTAAGTCTTCTTTTTGTGGCTTTCATTTTGTGGTATCTGAATTCAACAGGTATGTTTCTGCTTTCAACAAGCTCAACACCGCCGTAGCTGCGGCTTACAAGATTAAGGTTTTCCATTATTTTAAGATCACGGTTTATTGTCGCGTTGCTGTAATGCAGAGCCTCTATAAGATATTTAACCGTTACATATCCGTTTTTGTGAAGTATATCCATTATGCTGTCTATTCTCTCCTTAGGATACACACACTCCGCCTCCTTTGATAAAAGTTGAGAAAATTTCATTCTTTCCGCCCATGCTTGACAAAACATGATAAGTTATATATAATATTATCACGATATTATTTATTTGTCAAGGTGATTTCATGAAGGATTTAACGAAAGGCAACATTTATAAAACATTTTTATTGTTTGCCGTTCCGCTTATTGCGTCGGGCTTTTTATCTCAGGCATACAGCATTATAGACACTATGATAGCCGGAAGAATACTAAGCTCGGACGGACTCGGAGCAATAGGGGCAACATCGGCATTCATACAGTTTTTCTCGTCTGTTTTCTGGGGCTACGGCACGGGCTTTTCGATTTATGCCGCGCGGCTGTTCGGCGCAAAGGAATACAAAAAGCTGAAAGAAACCGTATACATAAACATATTGCTCATGGTATTTACAATTTTTCTTTTAAGCCTTTTGATAATCGCCTTTAAAAATCCGATTTTCGACCTTTTGGAAATAGATCCGTCAATAAGGGATAAGGCGTCCGTTTACTTCATAATATATATGCTCGGCGCGGCGTTTCTTCTTATGAATAATACGGGAGTATATATAATGAACGCATTCGGCAACAGCTCATTTCCGCTTTTCATATCCGTTCTTTCAACGGCCTTGCATATCGGCGGAAATCTGTTTGCCGTAAAGGTCCTGTCGCTCGGAGTCGGCGGCATTGCGGCCTCAACGGTTATTTCGGCTCTGATTGCCGATTTATTTTATGTATATGAGGTAAAAAAATGCTTCAAAAAAATGGGTGTTGACAAATACAAGGTCGAATATACATTAAAACCGATAAAATCGTCGCTTATATATTCCGTACCGGTTATGCTTCAGCAGACGATTATGTATTTTTCATCGCTTGTAATTTCTCCGCTTATAAACGGGATAGGCAGCGCCGCTTCGGCAGCATACGTCATATGCCTGAAAATTTACGACATAAACGCCAACCTTTATCAAAACTCCGCAAAAACCGTAACAAACTACACAGCCCAAAGCATAGGTGCGCAAAAATACGAAAATATACAGCACGGACTCGGAGTCGGATTTTTGCAGGGCGTTGTTTTCGTGCTTCCAGTTTTGATTTTAAGCGTTGCAAACAGCGAAGCGTGCTGCAAAATATTTCTGTCATCGAGCGGCGCGGAGGCAGGCTTTAAAATGGCAAACACCTTTGTAAGATATTTTCTGCCTTTTATAGTCTTCAACATGGTAAATAACCTGTTTCACTGCTTCTATCGCGGCGTTGCGGCTATGCATTTGCTTGTAATTTCAACACTTATAGGCTCCGTTTCAAGAATTGCCGCAACATACATTGCCGTCCGTACATATCAGATGAACGGGGTTTATATCGGCTGGGTAATTTCATGGATAGCCGAATGCCTGTTTTCCCTCGCGGTGTATTATTCGGGAGTGTGGAAAACTGACGAAATAAAAAGAGCCGCTTCAAAGGCATAAAAATATTTTTAGAAATTATGTAAATACTATTGACAAATCCAACAATTTGTAATACAACATATTACGGAAAAGGTCTTACAGCAGACTGAAGCGGTCAGTGGCGTTATCGCGTGGGGTACTGTCGATTGCTTGCGGAAATTGACGATAATAAAATTATAATTCTTGTTTTGACTGTCGGACACAGACGCGAAATTTACGATTAAAATTTTACAGCCGTGAAAAAATTTTAAAGAAAAATATATAGATTTTTTTTGCGATTGTTTAAATTATATGTGCAAATCAATGTTTTTTTGCACAAATTACTGAAAAATAAATTTTTTTTCTCAAAACCCTTGCAATTTTCATCTTTTTATGTTACAATATTTTTTGTATTATATAAACTTTATCTTTTGGAGGTGTAATAAATGGCTAAATGTGATATTTGTGGAAAGGGCGTTACCTTCGGTATTAAGATGAGCCACTCCCACAGACGTTCAAATCGTGCATGGAAGCCCAATGTAAGAAAGGTTAAAGCAGTAGTTGACGGTTCTGTAAAATCTATAAATGTATGTACTCGCTGCCTGCGTTCGGGAAAAGTTGTTCGTGCCGTTTGATGATGTGTTTTAAAAGTACAGCTTGGCTATGAGTCAAGCTGTTTTTTCATAAAGGGGTGTAATACTGTTTGGAAAAGCTAATAATCAAGGGCGGCTGTAAGCTCAAAGGAGAGGTTGAAATAAGCGGTGCAAAAAACGCGGCTGTTGCCATAATCCCCGCGTGCATACTGATAAACGCAAAATGCCGTCTTGAAAACCTTCCCAATATAGAGGATACAAAGCTTTATATCAAAATATTAAAGCTTCTCGGTGCCGATATAAATTATATAGATAAAAACACCGTTGAAATAGACTGTACAAATATAAAAACCTGCATTCCGTCAAAGGAGCTGACAAGAAGAATGCGCGGCTCAAGCTATCTTATGGGAGCGCTTCTGGGCAGATTTGGCAAATTCGAAATGGAAATGCCGGGCGGATGCGATTTCGGAACGCGTCCTATAGATCAGCATATAAAGGCGTTTGAAGCCTTAGGCGCAAAAATCGACTCTGTCGGCAGCAGAATAACCGGCAGTGCGGCTCATATGACGGGCGCCAATATATATATAGACGTTGTGTCTGTCGGCGCAACGATAAACGCAATTCTTGCAGCCGTAAAGGCGCAGGGAATGACAATTATAGAAAATGCCGCAAAGGAGCCGCATATAGTTGACCTTGCCAACTTTTTAAACGCAATGGGCGCAAATATACGCGGAGCCGGAACCGACACAATCAGAATAAAGGGCGTTGAAGCGCTGCGCGGAGGAACATATACTATAATTCCCGACCAGATAGAAGCAGGAACATTTATGATTGCCGCCGCTGCAACAAAGGGCGACGTTACAATTAAAAACGTAATTCCGCGCCATCTCGAAACAATTACCGCAAAGCTTGTTGAATCGGGCGCACAGGTTTTTGAGTTTGAGGACAGCGTGAGGGTTTTTGTACCCGAAAACACCGTGTTTAAAAAAATAAACTTCATTGCTCTGCCGTATCCCGGCTATCCGACCGATATGCAGCCTCAGCTTGTAACCTTTTTGTCAACCGTACAGGGTACAAGCTCGGCAAGAGAGGGCGTTTGGGACGACAGATTCAGGTACGTAAGCGAGCTTAAAAGAATGGGCGCAAGCATACGCGTTGAAGGTCAGCTTGCGATTATTGACGGAGTTGAAAAGCTTTACGGCACCTCCGTTATCGCACACGATCTGCGTGCGGGTGCGGCGATGATAATTGCCGGGCTTATGGCTGAGGGTACAACGGAAATATCCGATATATACCATATAGACAGAGGCTACGAAAGCTTTGAGGAAAAATTTGTACATCTCGGTGCGGATATAAGAAGAGTTACCGTTGTGGAAGACTGCGAGGGCTGATAAGGTGATAGGTTTTGTTTCATTGGTCAGCGGCTCATCGGGTAATTCATCGCTTATTTCCGACGGAGAAACAACGCTTTTAATCGACTGCGGAATGTCGGGCGCGCTTCTTAAGCAGAAGCTTGACGAGCTTGAAATAGCGCCGGAGGATATATCCGCAATTCTTGTAACCCATGAGCATACGGATCATACAAAAGGCGTCGGCATTGCCGCAAGGAGATACGGTCTTGATATTTACGCAACAAGCGGAACGCTGTCAAATATGCAGGCAGGGAAAATAGACGCACATCAGCTGCATACAATAGAGCATGACAAAGGCTTTTCAATCGGCTCCATTGATGTTTTACCCTTTGAAATTCCGCATGACGCTGCCGAGCCTGTCGGATTTAATCTGTTTTCGGGCGGAAAAAAATATACGCTTGCAACGGATATAGGCTTTATGCCCGACCCGCTTTACAAAAGGCTTGAGGGCAGCGAATACATAATACTCGAATCAAACCATGATGTTCAGATGCTGAAAATCGGCTCATATCCGCCGTATCTGAAAAAAAGAATACTCGGAGATTACGGTCATATGTCAAATGACCTTACCGCGCAAACAGTAATACGGCTTGCAAATTCCGGAACAAAGCACGTTATGCTTGCTCATCTTAGCAACGAAAACAACACTCCGGAAATAGCCGAAATAACCTCCAAGTCTGCTCTTTGCAGCGCAGGCTTTAAGGATATTGATCTGTCCGTTGCCGGCAGATATGAAATAAGTAGGTTTGCTGTATAAAATACCCGAAAAGCCTTCCCGATCGGGAGGGCTTTTATTAATATATACGGAGCTGATAAAAAGATGAATATTGACATTATAGCAGTAGGAAAAATAAAGGAAAGCTTTTTCAGAAGCGCAATAGACGAATATTCAAAAAGAATGTCCGCATTTGCAAAGCTTACTATAACCGAAATTCCCGACGAGAAAATACCCGATAACGCTTCGGAAAAGGAATGTGAAAAAATAAAGCAGACAGAGGGCAAAAAAATATTATCAAAAATAAAACCCGGCGCCGTTGCCGCGCTCTGCATTGAGGGAAAGCTGTTTTCAAGCGAGGATATAGCAGACTTTATGAAGCAGACGGCAAACACGTCAAGCCGCATTACATTTATAATAGGCGGCTCTCTCGGACTTTCGGACGAGGTAAAAGGCAGAGCCGATATAAAGCTGAGCGTCGGGAGAATAACACTTCCCCACCAGCTTATGCGCGTTGTGCTGCTCGAACAGATTTACAGGGGCTTTAAAATAAACTCAAATCAGTCATACCACAAATAAAGCGAAAGGAAAAAAGAAAAATGGCAAAGCCGAAATCAACATATATATGCTCGGAATGTGGCTATCAGTCACCGCGATGGATCGGCAAATGTCCGGGCTGCAACAAATGGAACACGCTTACGGAAACAATAATATCCGACTCCCCCTCAGCCGCTGCGGACGCGCCGAAGCGCATAATTTCAACAGGCAGCGCACCGAAATCAATACGCGACGTTGAAATAGATAATTATTTCCGATATACAACAGGCATGAAGGAGCTTGACAGAGTTCTCGGCGGAGGAATAGTTCGCGGCTCGCTTATACTCGTCGGCGGCGATCCCGGTATAGGCAAATCGACAATACTTCTGCAAATCTGCGATAACACCTCAAAGGATAAGCGCATTTTATACGTATCGGGAGAGGAGTCCGAAGGGCAAATAAAAATCCGCGCCGAGCGTTTGGGAGTTGCGTCGGAAAACCTTTATCTTGTTTCGGAAACGGATGTTGAAATAATAACGGAATATATAAGAAGCCTTAAGCCCGATATTGTCATTATCGACTCGATACAGACAATGCATCACAGCCAGGTTGCGTCAGCGCCGGGCAGCGTGCCGCAGGTCAGAGAAGCCACAAATGCGTTTATGCATATAGCAAAGCAAAACAGCATATCCATGTTTATAGTCGGTCACGTAACAAAGGATGGCTCTCTTGCAGGCCCGCGCGTGCTTGAGCATATGGTTGACTGCGTGCTTTACTTTGAGGGCGACAGGCAGATGACGTTCAGAATACTGCGCTGCGTTAAAAACCGTTTCGGCTCAACAAACGAAATAGGCGTTTTTGAAATGAAGGGCAGCGGACTTTGTGAGGTTGAAAACCCGTCGGCAATGCTTCTTGAGGGCAGGCAGGAAAACTCGTCCGGAAGCGCCGTTGTCTGCACAATGGAGGGCAGTCGCGGAGTGCTTGCGGAAATTCAGGCTCTTGTCACGCCGACCGGCTTCGGAAACCCGCGCAGAATGTCATCGGGAATTGATATAAACAGACTTATTCTAATGATAGCCGTGCTTGAAAAAAGGGCCGGCATAAGACTTTCCGGCTCGGACGTTTACGTAAACGTTGCCGGAGGGCTCAGAATTGACGAAACGGCAATTGATTTGGGGCTTTGCGTGTCGATAGCTTCCGCATTTAAGGACGTTTCGCTCGCTCCCGATATTATATTTATCGGTGAAGTAGGGCTCGGCGGCGAGCTAAGGTCGGTAGCGCAGCTTGAAAAAAGGCTGATTGAAGCTTCAAAGCTCGGCTTTACAAAAGCAATTGTTCCGTCATTTTCGCTCAAAGGCGTTAAAATTCCGAGCGGCATGGACGTAAGAGGCGCAAAAACGCTAAGAGAAGCGCTAAAGCTGCTTTAAAAAGGAGATAGAAATACATGAAAACAAATGCGGATTTTCTGCAAAAAAAGCTTAAAGACAAGGAAGCCTTTTTAATTTCGGGCAAGGCGAATATATATTATTACAGCGGTTTCACGTCAGAGGATGCAGCGCTTTATATTTCAAAGGAGCATAAAGCCATTATAACCGACTCGCGCTATACCGTTCAGTCAGCGGAGCAGGCAAAGGATTTTGAAGCCTATATCGGCACGGTAACAAACTTTTTGGAAAATGCGGACGAGGAAACTATTTATTTTGAAGAAAAATATTTATCCGCCGCAGAATATATTGCCTTAAAAAATCACTTTTCGGGCAAAAAAACCTTTTCAGAAGCGCAAAGCGATATATCCGAGCCGCGAGAAGTAAAAAGCAATGAGGAAATAAAGAAAATAGCGGCGGCGGAAGCGCTCGGCGATAAGGCATTTGAACATATACTTTCATTTATAAAGCCCGGCGCACGTGAAGTTGACCTTGCGCTTGAAATGGAATTTTTCATGAGGAAAAACGGAGCGCAGTCACTTTCGTTTGAAACAATATGCGCGTCGGGAATAAGAGGCGCAATGCCGCACGGCACCGCTTCCGATAAAAAAATAGAAAGCGGCGATTTTGTAACGTTTGATTTCGGGTGTGTTCTGGACGGCTACTGCTCGGATATGACGCGCACGGTCGCTGTCGGCAATGCGGACAAAAGGCTTTCGGAAATTTATAATACCGTTTTAAAGGCGCAAAAAGCGGCAATAGAAAAAATAAAAGCCGGAGAAGCGTGCAGCAGCATGGACGCGGTCGCAAGAGATATTATAAAAGAAGCAGGCTTCGGCGAATATTTCGGTCACAGTCTGGGGCACAGCGTGGGGCTTGAAATACACGAAAACCCAAATCTTTCTCCGAGATCAAAGGACACGTTAAAGGCGGGCAATGTTGTAACGGTAGAGCCGGGAATTTATATTCCATCGCTCGGCGGAGTCAGAATTGAGGACGTTGTTGCGGTAACGGAGAACGGCTGCATAAATCTTACCCACTCACCAAAGGAGCTAATAATTTTATAAAGCGCATACCGAATTATGCAAAATATGCAATTTTGGGTGCTGCTTTTGTGCATATCGCTGTATATAAAAAATATTTATTTAATATGCAACCTTTTTGACGTCTGAAATGTATACATTATGAAGACCAAAAATTAACATGAAAGGATTGATATTTATGAAAAAACTACTATCGGCTCTCTTAGCGGCTGCAATGATGCTTTCCGCACTTCCGGCATTTGCCGCAACGGACACAACCGAAATGCAAAACGCACTCATTAAAGTAAAAAGCAGAATTGATGTTCCCGAAGAGCTTACCGAATTTAAGAGCGGAACAACGGAAATGGCAGATGGAAGCAGTCAATATATTTTCTCCTGGACAAATAAGGATCAGTCTGAAAGCATGAACGTTCAGTGTGATAATTACGGAAATATAACCAATTACGGCTATGACAAGGACGGAATGTATGACTACGGAAACGGCGGAAAGCTTTCCGAAAAGACGAGGGAAGAGTATTTTAAGTACGCAGAGGAATTTATGAAAAAGCTTGCTCCGGAGCTTTTTGAATTTCCGAATAACACATTAAAGGCAACAAATGCCGACAAGAGCGTTGTAAGATACGCTTCCTGCTCATTTAACTGGGAGCGCGAAAAGGACGGAATTGCAGTTCCGGAAGATACGGCATTTGCAAATGTCAGATATGACGGAAGCAGATTTGTTGTAACGGACGCGTATATCAACTGGCAGTATGATACGGAATTTATCGAAAACTATGATAAGGTCCTTGAGGATCCGCAGAAAGCATACCTTGACAAGTTCCCTATCGAGCTTGTTTACACACCCGATTGGGACACTTATTATAAAATTTCTTCATTAGATAAAAAAGTAACGCCGAAGCTTATCTACAGATTTAAAAACAATGATATGGGATATATCCTCTGCGAAAACGGCGAAATTGTAACACCGGCAGAAAACGCAGATGTAATTCCTTATCTTGAAAAGGGCGCCGCTTCAAATAGGGCATCAGCAATGGATTCAGCCGCCGGAGCCGATATGCTTACGGAGCAGGAGATTTCGGAGCTTGATAAAATATCGGGGCTTTACAGCGCAGAAGAAATTCTCAAAAACGCGGCTAAAACAGGCGTATTCAAGAGCCTGCCGTCAGCCGACAAGTTTTATAAAACTCTTATAAAAACAGAAAACGGATATTTTATGCGTATGCATTACTCTGAAGAGGACGCTTATATTTCCCTTTCCGCAGATGCTGAAACAGGAAAGCTGACAGGCTTTAATTACAGCGAATATTCAAAAGACAGAGTTCTTAAGGACGAATACACCGATAAAGAATACGACGCCGCTTCAAAGGCAGTTGACAAATTCTTAAACGACAACTATAAGCAGGAGCTTTCAGAGTATGTACTCGAAAGCGAAACCAAAAGCTACGGCTATTCAAGATCATACGTTCGTCTTGTAAACGGAATAAAATATACACATGACACAATTTATGTTTCCTACAGCATGAACGGCTATATTGATGCATTCTCAATGCGCAGAACTAAGGACACGTCGAATTTCCCCGACCCGTCGGGAGCAATAAGCGCCGAAGAAGCTGCAAAGGCAATGTTTGAATACGCGCCGATAAGACAGCTTTACGTAAAATCGGACGAGGACAAAATGTTCAGACTCTGCTATGCACCGAGCAAGGATTATGCATTTGAGATTGACGCGCTTACAGGAAAGCCCGAAGACGACTCCCGCTTTGATGACACATCATACGAATACGGCGATATATCGGGTCACTGGGCAGAGGGAGCAATAAAGGCTCTTTCGGAAGCCGGAATAGGCTTTGATGGCGGCAGCTTCAATCCCGACAGCGCAATTGCTCAAAAGGATTTGCTCAGACTCCTCCAAACAGCAATGAACTACAGAATTGACGACACAGACGACCTTTACAAAGTTGCAATCAGAAACGGCTATATTTCGGAAAACGAAAAAAATCCCGACGCGGCAGTTAAAAGAGAGGACGCGTTCGCAATTATGACAGCATATATGGGCTTTGGAAAAATCGCTTCAATGAACGATATATTCAAGGCAGGCTTTGAAGACAGCGAATATATTTCTCCGAACAGAATTGGTGCCGTTTCAATCCTTCGCGGCTACGGAATAGTAACCGGAAACGGAAGCGACGTTCGTCCGCAGGACAGCTTAACGCGTGCGGAAGCAGCGTCAATGCTTTACAAATTCCTTTTAACAGGCAAATAATTTCTTTCTATCCTTAATATCCATAGAGAAGCCGCAGGCAATGGTCTGCGGCTTCTCGCTTTTCATTTTAATTCAAATATTTATCAGTCTTTTACCTACTATAATGATATTTTTTTGCTTTTTGACGAAAAACCGTACACAAATCCCGACACAAATGAACTATTATATATAAATCTATCAAAATTTAATTGACGCAAACTAAAACAAGTGTTATAATTGTCTTGAAATTAAGTACATTTGCCAAAAAAAAAGACATTTATACTAATAATATGAAAGGAAGAAGGACAATGAAACATTTCAAACCAATGGCTTGCATACTATCGTCTGTAGTATTGCTTGCCGCAATGTCATGGTCGGCTTTTGCTGATGACAAACCACAGGCAAAAATCGGCGACAAAACCTATTCAACATTTGCAGAAGCTGTAAGTGCAGCTGTGGCAGGAGACACCGTAACTCTTTTAACAGATATAAAAGATTCTGGTAATATTGAATTACCGGCATATACAATTACAATTGATGGCAACAGCCATACAATTTCCGGGAATTCTTCTATTACATTTTCAAGAAAAGGCGGAACAATTAAAAATACTAACTTTAAAGATATTAAAAATACAGATAATAATCTTACTGCTATCCATTGCGGAAATAAAAGACGACCTCTTTTAAATTCTTTAACTATTACAAACTGTACATTTAAAGAAGTTTCCTATGGAGCAATTCATATTTATCCGTCAAATACCGGCATAATAACTATCACAGATAATGTATTTGAAGAGAAAGATAATGATGTCAGACCAAGACGCTTTATTTATATTGAAATGTTACCCAAAAAGAAATGCAGCTATAAAGCAACTATTACAAAAAATAAAATGTATGGAACAACAACTGAAGGAAACATTGAATGTTATGGTTGCGTAACTCCGGGAAAACTGCAACTAAGTGGAAATTATATAGAAAATACAAATGCGAGCTGCATTCTTTGGAGCTCTGACTGGAAAAATGTTACCGAAATGATTTATCCGCTTTGCTCAAGTGATACGAAAATGATTGCAGATAAATACCCGGTAGCAGAAATAAAAAGATCAACAGCTTCTTATTTCTATGATTCATTCGCTGACGCTGCCAATGCAGCCATTGACGGTGACACCATTTGTGTATACGCAGACGAGATAGAATTTTCGCCTATAACAAAATCAAACCTTACAATTAAAGGCAATGGTGCTGTTGTTAAAACAATTCAAGACAACTCTATTCCGAAAACAACAAAAAATCTTACACTTGACGGATTTAACTTTGAAAATGTAGGCTATTATGATAAAGCAACAAATCGCAGATGGAACAATCTTGATATAAAAGGCGAAAACTTCACCATTAAAAACTGTAACTTTAAAGGGACAAACGGTCTTCGTACAAGCGAGGTCTATGGAACAGCTACGATTGATACCTGCGATTTTGATACCGAAATATACGGTATTCACGTCGGCGGCGGCAACGGAGTGTTGAATATAAAAAAATCAACATTAAGAGGCTGGAATTCGTTTATCGGAACAGTTGGTATAAATGTTTCGGACTGTAAATTTGTTGATACAGAAAAGCCTAATCAGTACTATTGCTTCCGTGTAAATGGAAATGCCACAGTTAAAAATTCAAGCTTCACAAACAATTGGGTTACTGTTAAGACAGATGATTCAAACGTTGGAAACTACTCCGAAAATGCTGTTACCGACTTCACTAACTGTACTGTTGCAAACAGCACAATGACAGAGCTTCTCCTGAAGAGAAATACAAGCTTCCCGGGCATTATATCCATTGACGCAACAAAGGATGCTGACGGAAAATATATTTCCGGAACAATTCTCGGCAATAACAAAGACAGCTATATAGCAGACGGCTTTGAAGCTGTTGACAAAGGTAATGGTACATATACAGTTGCAGAAAAGAAGCTCGGCGGCGTTGAAATAACAGCTACAGATGCATATGTTGACGAAAACAGCGGACTCGGAAACCTCAGATATATAACAACTGCTACGGTAGGCGAAAATGCGACTGTTGAATATTTCGGAACATGGTTTATTCCGTCTGACATATTCACAAACAGCGGCAGCAGCCTTAACGTAACAGTTCAGAAAAACGAGGCTATTACAAACGGACAGACATATTCTGCCGACCTTCTGAGCATACCGGCAGACGAGCTTGGAAGACAGATTATAGGAGTATCGTTTATAAAGCTCTCAGGCCGCGATGACATTATATCGTCCGCACAGAAAATAACGACAGTGGCAGAAAGTGAGGCTAAATAACATGAAAAAAGCATATTCAAAGCCGCAGGCTGTTTTTACCTCATTCGGAACAACCGATGACATAATGACGACAAGCGCTAACGGCTTTACAATCAACGGAAACGTAAACGCAGGCTCGGCTAACTGGAACGAAAGCTGGAGCGCAGATAAAGGTATTACGGAATAATCCGCGCCAAATACGCATACAAAGGGGTGTTGCTTAATGCAGCACCCCTTAATATTTATAATAAAATGTTCATAATTTAATCGACTCATGTTTACATTTATTGTGCAAAACTATTATAATGCGTTTGTTTTTTTACGTCAATTAAACACTTATATATAAAAATAATTTTTTTTATTAAAAATGCTTTTAAAAACCGCGTTATCATGGTATAATAAGGGTATGATATTGTTATTTTTATAACTAATCATATGCCGTGTTTTGCGGCGAATACATATAGGAGGTACTTAGAATATGACTACAAATAAGACAGTTCTTTCATGGATTGATGAAATGGCTGCTATGTGTACTCCTGACAAAATTGTCTGGATCGACGGCAGCGATGAACAAAGAGATGCGCTTCGCGCAGAGGCAGTTGCAACAGGCGAAATGATTGAGCTTAACCAGGATAAGCTTCCCGGCTGCTACTATCACAGAACTGCTGAAAACGACGTTGCAAGAGTTGAAGACAGAACATTTATCTGCACACCGACAAAGGAAGAGGCAGGTCCGATTAACAATTGGATGGCTCCCGATGAAATGTATGCAAAGCTCAAGGCTCTTTACAAAGGCTCAATGAAGGGCAGAACAATGTATGTTATCCCTTATTCAATGGGTCCGGTGGGCTCACCGTTTTCTAAAATCGGTATAGAGCTTTCAGACAGCATTTACGTTGTGCTCAATATGCTTATTATGACAAGAGTAGGTAAGGCAGTTATTGATCAGCTCGGCGACAGTGACGAGTTTGTAAAGTGCCTCCACGCTAAAAAGGATGTAAATCCGGATGATCGTTATATAGTACAGTTCCCGCAGGATTCAACAATCTGGTCAATCAACTCGGCTTACGGCGGAAACGTTCTTCTCGGTAAAAAGTGCTTCGCACTCAGAATAGCTTCTTATCTCGGTAAAAACGAGGGCTGGATGGCTGAGCATATGCTCATTCTCGGTCTTGAAAAGCCGAACGGTGAGGTTAAATATATCTGCGCTGCATTCCCGTCAGCTTGCGGTAAGACAAACCTTGCAATGCTTATTCCTCCGGCATATCTTAAGGAAAAGGGCTACAAGGTATGGACAGTCGGCGATGATATTTCATGGCTCAGAATCGGTCCGGACGGCAGACTTTATGCTATCAACCCCGAAGCAGGCTTCTTCGGCGTTGCACCGGGTACAAGCGAAAAGACTAACTTTAACGCTCTTGCAGCTACAAAGAAAAACACAATCTTCACAAACGTTGCTCTTAACAATGCTGACAATACAGTTTGGTGGGAGGGTCTTGACAAAAATCCGCCTGAAGATGCAACCGACTGGAAGGGTAACAAGGTAAACGGCAAAGAGTTTACAGCTGAGGGCAACAAGCTTGCTCATCCTAACTCAAGATTTACAGCTCCGGCAATCAACTGCCCGTGCATTTCAAAGGAATTTGAAAACCCTGCAGGTGTTCCCGTTGAAGCTATCGTATTCGGCGGCAGACGTGCTAAATGCGCTCCGCTGGTATATCAGTCAAGAGATTGGACTCACGGCACATTTGTCGGCGCTACAATGGCTTCCGAAACAACAGCTGCTGCAACAGGCGCTGTAGGTGTTGTAAGACGTGATCCTATGGCTATGAAGCCGTTCGTTGGTTATAACATGGCTGATTACTGGGGTCACTGGCTCGAAATGGGCAAGAAGCTTGGCGACAAGGCTCCGAAAATCTTCCACGTCAACTGGTTCAGACAGGATGACGAGGGTCACTTCATCTGGCCGGGATTCGGCGACAATATGCGTGTGCTTCTCTGGATTTTGGATCGCTGCGCAGGTAAGGTTGACGCTGTAGAAAGCCCGATCGGTTATCTGCCGAAGCCTGAAGATATTGATGTTACGGATCTTGACGTTGACAACGAAACTCTTAAGAGCCTTCTCAGCGTTGACGCTAAGGTATGGCTTGAGGACGTTGAAAACATTAAGGAATATTTCGCTCAGTTTGGCGACAGACTCCCTGTTGAAATGAAAGAAGAGCTTGATAAGCTCGAAGCAGGCCTTAAGAAATAAGACTTCGATTAAAACCGATGATTTGCTTTTGCAAATCGTCGGTTTTTTGTTTGACATCTACTGCGCTTAGCTTACATAATATGGAAACGGAAACAAAAACAAACTATAAATTTAATAAATATTTTGTAAAATTCCACTGAAATTAATTTTTACAGCACGAAAAAAACGCCAATTTTAATAAAAAGAAAAAAAAGGTGTTGACACGCAAAAACTTGTATGGTATAATACAGCCATATTAGCAAAGGCGCTACGGCTTTATAGCCGCAGCGCCTTTTGTTTTTCAGGGGTAGGGACTTTGTATCCGGCATCTTGCCGGATACAGCCGCAAAGGCATTTTGGGCCAGAAATATCTTTGCAGCTTCATCTTCCGAACAAATGAAAAACAAAACCGGTAAAGCTTTTCCGAAAAACATTTAAGGATCCTTATAATTTAACTAAATGACATTTAACGCCGCAAGGCAGTTAAGGGAGGTAATTTAAATGACAAGCGCAATTAAAGAATTTGTAACAAGTAACATATTCGGCGTATGGTTCCTTATAGGAGCAGCATTGGTATTTTGGATGCAGGCAGGATTTGCAATGGTTGAAACAGGTTTCACCAGAGCGAAGAATGCCGGAAATATCATAATGAAAAACCTTATGGATTTTTGTATAGGTACAATAGTATTTATCATAATCGGTTTTGGTCTTTTTCTCGGTGAGGACATGGTAGGGCTTATAGGTAAACCGGGATTTGACATATTCACGGCATATGAAAGCTTTGACTGGTCGAATTTCGTATTTAACCTTGTATTTTGCGCAACGGCAGCTACAATAGTTTCGGGTGCAATGGCAGAGAGAACAAAGTTCCTTTCCTATTGTATTTACTCGGCTGTAATTTCCGCATTTATATACCCTGTAGAAGCTCACTGGATTTGGGGCGGCGGCTGGCTTTCGCAGATAGGCTTCCATGATTTTGCAGGCTCATGTGCAATACATATGGTCGGCGGTATTTCCGCATTAATCGGTGCAAAAATACTCGGTCCGCGTATCGGAAAGTTTAACCGTGACAAGAGCGGAAAAGTTATAAAGGTAAACGCTTTTCCGGGTCATAACCTCACAATCGGTGCACTCGGTGTATTTATCCTTTGGCTCGGCTGGTACGGCTTTAACGGTGCTGCCGCAACAAGCGTTGAGCAGCTCGGCTCAATATTTGTAACAACAACAATTGCTCCGGCGGTTGCAACTGTTTCATGTATGATTTTCACCTGGATTAAGTATGGCAAGCCTGATGTTTCAATGTGTCTTAACGCTTCGCTTGCAGGTCTTGTTGCCATTACGGCAGGCTGTGACGTTACAGACGCTCTCGGCTCGTTTATAATAGGCGCTGTTGCCGGTGTTCTCGTAGTATTCGGCGTATGGCTTCTCGACTATAAGCTTCATGTTGACGACCCTGTCGGCGCTGTTGCAGTTCACTGCTTAAACGGTATCTGGGGTACAATCGCTGTAGGGCTTTTTGCAACAACATCTGCTCCGTCATCAGAGCTTACGGGTCTTTTCTACGGCGGTGGCTTCAAGCTTCTCGGCTTACAGCTTCTCGGTATTCTTACCGTCGGCGCATGGACAGCTGTTACAATCACAATTACATTCTTTATTATTAAAGCAACAGTCGGCTTAAGAGCATCGGCTGATGAGGAAATAACAGGTCTTGACGCAACAGAGCACGGTCTTCCGAGCGCATACGCTGACTTTATGCCGGCAATTGACGCATACTCGGCAGATATTCCGTCAGCTGTTACCGGTGACACTCCGGTTGATGACGCTGTTCCGGTTGTTCTTAAGAGCGGCTCCGATTCGCAGGCTGTAGGCAGCGATGTCAAGATGACAAAGATTGAAATAGTAATTAAGCAGGACAGATTTGAAAAGCTCAAGGCTGCAATGATGAACATAGGCATTACCGGTATGACGGTTACTCATGTTCTCGGCTGCGGCATACAAAAGGGCAAGCCGGAATATTATCGAGGCGTTATAAACGAAGCTACACTTCTTCCGAAAATTCAGGTTGAAATTGTAGTATGCAAAGTTCCTGTAAAAACAGTTATAGATACAGCTAAAAAGGTTCTCTATACGGGTCATATCGGCGACGGTAAGATTTTCGTATACGACGTTGAAAACGTTATAAAGGTCAGAACCGGTGAAGAAGGATTTGACGCCCTCCAGGACGTTGAATAAATGGTTGGCATGAGCTTTACATTTTAATGATTTCACCAAAATCATGCCCGCCTGAAATTGCAGCCTTTCGGCACAGACATAATTAAAATCCCGATGCAAATTGCTTGCATCGGGATTTTAATTGCAAAAAAGAAATACTAAAAAGCTCATAAGAGCAAAAAAACAGAGGCTGCTCCAAAAGTCAATCGACATTTTTGGGGCAGCCTCACTAATACTGCATTTATATTTCTGTAATGCGATTTTTTCTTACGATTACGGGAGGCTTTAACGTCCCCCGATTTTTAAATTAAAGATACAGCGGATATTTATCACAAAGAGCCTTAACTCGTCTTGCTGCTTCTTCCTTACTGTTTTCAAAGTCGCATACAGCGAGCTTTATAATCTTTCCGACCTCAACCATATCGTCCTCCTTGAAGCCTCTGCTTGCGGTTGCCGGAGTTCCCATTCTTACGCCGCTTGTGATAAACGGACTTCTCTTATCAAACGGAATAGCGTTTTTATTTGCTGTAATTCCTATCTCGTCGAGTCTGTGCTCGGCTTCCTTTCCGGTAATATCCATATCGGTCAGGTTAAGCAGCATAAGGTGGTTATCCGTACCGCCCGAAACGAGCTTGAAGCCCTCGTCAAGAAGCGAGCCTGCAAGAGCCTTTGCGTTTTTGATAATCTGCTTCTGATATTCCGTAAAATCGCTGCTGAGCGCTTCCTTAAAGCAAACTGCCTTTGCGGCAATTACGTGCATAAGCGGTCCGCCCTGAATACCCGGAAATACGGCTTTGTTAAACGCCTTTGAAAGCTCCTCATCATTTGTGAGGATAAGTCCGCCTCTCGGACCTCTGAGCGTTTTATGCGTTGTTGTTGTAACAACATCTGCATAGGGCATCGGCGACGGATGAAGTCCTGCCGCAACAAGTCCGGCAATATGCGCCATATCAACCATGAAATATGCACCGACCTCGTCGGCTATTTCCTTAAATTTTGCAAAATCAATTATTCTCGGATATGCGCTCGCACCGGCAAGAATAAGCTTAGGCTTACACTCCTTTGCAAGACGTCTTACCTCTTCATAATCTATTGTGTTTGTGTCCTCCGTTACGCCGTAGGGTACTATATTAAAATATTTACCCGACATATTAACAGGGCTTCCGTGACTTAAATGGCCGCCGTGAGCAAGGCTCATGCTAAGCACCGTATCGCCCGGATTGAGCAGCGCAAAGAACACAGCCATATTTGCCTGCGCGCCGGAATGCGGCTGAACATTTGCAAATTTTGCGCCAAACAATTCCTGTGCGCGATCTCTTGCAAGATTTTCAACAATATCAACATATTCGCAGCCGCCGTAATATCTCTTTCCCGGATAGCCCTCTGCGTATTTGTTTGTAAGCGGAGAGCCCATTGCCTCCATAACAGCCTCCGAAACAAAATTTTCCGATGCGATAAGCTCAATCTTATCCTGCTGACGATGGGTTTCCTTCATGATAGCGTCATAAATTTCAGGATCAAAATCCTGTACGTGTTTTAAATTTACCATTGCACTGTCATCCTTTCGTTATATGATTAATTATATTATATAATATTTATTTCACTTTTTCAAGTACAGATTTAAAAAAATCGCAACACGCATAAATCGCAGTGACTTTTTATGTTTATTTTATACTTAATTCCAATATTCTATTTCATGATCGACAATGTATGTTTTCCCGGCGGCAAGCCTTGTTATTCCCTCTTTTTCCTCAATTTTGCCGCTTGAAGATACCGAATCGGGAAGCCCCGTCCACGGCTCAAGACAAATATAGTTCCCGACAGGTTTTTTCCATATAAGCAGATAGTCAAAGCCGTTAAAGTCAAGACGCGCTTTTTTGCCCGTTGCTTTATTTAAAAGCCATATGCGGCGCGATTTGAAATTTTTAAAAACAAGCGCGTCATTTTCAAACATACTGTCACAAAGATTTATTGTTTTATCGGGAATTTCCATTATTTCGGGCTCATCTACCAAAAGTCCGCCGTCCGTATCGTAGCGCTCAAGAGAGGTGTCGCAGTCGAATATAACCGCATAATTTTCCGCACCCTCTGGGCAGCTGTAGGATTCATGCGCACCGAGTGAAAAATACATATCCGCTTCGGATAAATTTTTAACGCTGAAACGGGATTTAAGAGTATTTCCCGAAATCTCATAGCTTACGCTCAGCTCAAAATCAAACGGATAGGATTTTTTTGTCTGCTCATTTGATTTCAGCAGAAATTCCGCCCTTGCTTCTTCATCAGCCACAAGCTCAAATTCGGATATATTTGCAAAGCCATGCTTTATAAGCTCATATTCCTTTCCGTTATATGTGTACTTTCCGCCCTTTAAGCCGCCGCATATCGGAAAAAGCACAGGTGCCTTTCTTCCCCATATGCTCTTGTCGCCGCTCCAGAGGTATTCCTCCCCGTCGCTGTTTTTTACGCTTTGAAGCTCGGCTCCGTAGGTGTCGATCTGAACTGTCAGATTATTGTTTGAAATTGTTTTTATCATATTAAACTCTCCTTTCGGTATGACTAACCAAATATTTTTTGAAGTATTTCCTCATGCTGCTGAGGTGTTAAATCGTTTATTTTTTCATACAGATAAATTTGTGTGCCGTCGGGCAGTGAAAAAACAGTGTCTGTCTTTTCATAGTTTTCTCCGAAGCCCTCTTTGTTTACAAGCATTTCATAAGGCACGGCAATAACCTTTTGCTCGCTTGGGCTCAAATGCGTCTGCAGCTCGGACGGAACTAAAATATAATCCGCATAAAACAAATTATCCGAAAGACCGTCACGCTTATCCACATCGGACAGCTGCAAGAAATAATCGCTTCTTCTAATGCTTGATTTCTGCTTAACGGAAAGCGAAATTTCCGCATTCATAAAGGTTTCCCAGTTAAGCTTCAGCGATGAAGCAAGCACGCATACCGTTTTACCTTTTTCTCCGATATTGCTGTCAAGATAATTATTTATATTGATAATTTCGTCCGCGTTCATATCCGTCGGAGGATATGAGCTGAAATTCGGAAGCAGCGCATGGGATTTTATTTCCGACACCGATCCCGGCTCTGCGCGCCTTATAAACGTATTTCCTGTCTGCAAAAGGCTGAATATCAGCAGCACAACACAAGGTAATTTTTTATTCTTTACAACATCCGCGCAAAACATCATAAACAGCGCCGCAAGCGACGGTGCGTAAAGAGCCAAATGCTGCTGACCGTGAGTTTGCACATATGTGAAGATAAAAAAGCAGAGCAATGCCTGAACGAGAAAAAACATTTCATTTGTCATTATATATTTTTTTTCGGATTTTATCTGCTTTACAAGTGCAAATATCACAAGCGTCGCAGTGAAAATTATTCCGTAATACCTTACAAAAAGGAAGTAATCCGCCTTTATTCCGAAAGCGTATGCGCTGTACATATCCTTATAGTCCGCCATAAGTCTGCCGGTTACGAATTTCTGAAAGAAAAACAGCAGCACAAACGCAAAGCCGCAGCAGGCGGCAATTGATTTTGCGCATTTTTTTCGCGGAAGCTCATATAAAAAGCAGGTTATAACAAAGCTTACCGCAAAAAACGAATACCATCTTCTAAGAAGCACCGCAAACGCGGCAAGAACTCCCGAAAGGAGCGCAACTCCCAAATCGTCGGAATATAAAAACAGTATCATTGCAAAAAATACGACTATAACTCCGCCTACATCTATAAATCCGAGATTTGAAGCTGATATAAGATACGGAATTGCCAAAAGGGCGCATACCGAATGGAATACATTTGAAGAAAAAAACCTCTTCCCGATAAAATGCAGCGCTATAAAAAACGGAGCAAGGAAACAGTTTACTACAGAAAGCAGAAAAACATATCTTGATGAGCCGAAAAGCTTTCTGAATACGCTCGCAAAGAAGAGAATAACATAATTATAATCCTCCCTTGTGACAGAGTAAAATACCTCTTTAAAATATGAAAAAGACGGAAAGCTGTCATTTAACCTGTCCGCCATCAGAAAATATCCGGCATTATCCCATATAAATATATGCTTCATATATTTGCAGTACAAAAAAATTTCAACATTTAAAGCAGCATAAACAAAAATGATAAAGAAAATATCGCTCTTTGTAATTTTAATTCTTGACAGTGCGGCAATTATTTTTTCCGCACCTTTCATACACATAAGCACAAAAAAACCAAGCACAAATCCCGACCCGACAGCCGGCAAAATGCCGCTTCCGAACGGGTCGGAGAAAATATGCCTGTATTTTATCATTGTAATTACTGCAAGGAAATATATAAGCCCTGTTTTTGAGCTAAAGCCGTAAGCGTTATTTTCTATAAATGAATATATTTTTTCTCTGAACGCCGCAAAAATAACAAACACCGCAAAAAGAGCCGCTATAATAAGCTTTCCGATTTCGTTTACGCCCCATGCGTCCTCAAAGAAAACATACAGCCTGTTATAAAGAAACGGAAGAACGCAAAGCAGGAAAAGACACATAAAGTTCTCTGCCTTTAAAATTTTTTTCATATTGCCGCACCTCTCAGTTTTTATTATCAAGCCGGCTAAGCACGGCATTATAGCCTCCGCTTCCGTACATAAGGCAGCGGTTTACACGCGATATTGTTGCGGTTGAAGCGCCGGTAAGCTCAACAATTTCCGAAAAGGTTTTTTTCTCTTTCAGAAGCCGCGCAACCTCTAAGCGCTGTGCCAATGCATGAAGCTCCTTAATTGTGCATATATCCTCCAAAAACCCAAAACATTCTTCGGGATTTTCAAGAAGAAGAAGCGCATTGCAAAGCTGATCCGTTTCATCGTTTCTGACAGTCATTTTTATAAACCTCCGTATTATCTCTCACTAAGCTTGCTTAAAAATGCTTTTGTTCTGTCATTTTTCGGGTTGTCTATTACCTCTTCGGGAGTTCCCTCTTCGGCTACAACGCCGTTATCCATAAAAATAATCCTGTCGGCAACATTTTTTGCAAAGTCTATTTCATGAGTTACAATCATCATAGTCATCTGTTTTTTTGCAAGGTCCTTTATAACCTTTAAAATTTCTCCGGTAAGCTCCGGATCAAGCGCGCTTGTCGGCTCGTCAAAAAACAGCACTTTAGGGTCAAGCGCAAGAGCGCGCGCAATTGACACTCTCTGCTGCTGACCGCCCGAAAGCTCACACGGGTAGTTATAGAGCTTCTGTGAAAGACCCACGCGCGATAAAAGCTCCTTTGCCCGCTCTTCAATTTCGCCGTAAAGTTTCTTTTTGTTCGCCTTAAAATCGGCGTCCTCCTTTGCAAGAAGCTTTGGCGCAAGCATTACATTATCTATTACATTATACTGCGGAAAAAGGTTAAACGACTGAAAAACCATTCCGAAATTAAGCTGCATACTGCGTATTTCGGAAGCTGATTTTTTTCTTTTATCCGACGCATCAAATATTGTTTCTCCGTTTACCTTTATTATTCCGCTGTCGGCAGTTTCAAGAAAATTTATGCAGCGCAAAAGAGTTGTTTTTCCGCTTCCCGACGAGCCGAGAATTGCAACAACCTCGCTTTTGTTCATCTCAAGGCTTACGCCTTTTAATACCTTTGTTTTTCCGAAGCTTTTATGTATGTTTTCTACACTCAGAATTGACATATTTTTATTTCCGAAGCCTTTCCGCCTGCTTGTGTTATTATTGTCGCTTTATCGCAGGCTGATAAGCGGCCGTGATTTATTAGCTGTGATAATAGTTCATTTTCTTTTCTATAAATCCGAAAACAAGAGTAAGTATTCCGCAGAATATCAGGTAAAACGCTCCAGAATAGAAAAGCGGCCATATAAGTCCGTCCGATTTTATAAATTTCTGAGCATTCCAGATTATTTCGTAAACCATAATAATTCTTGCAAGAGAAGTATCCTTTACAAGCGTTATTATTTCATTGCTCATAGGCGGAACAATTCTTTTTATAACCTGCGCAAGAACAACCTTAAAGAAAACCTGCACCTTTGTCATTCCAAGAACCTGTCCGGCTTCATACTGACCTATAGGGATAGACTCTATTCCGGCTCTGTATATTTCGGAAAAATAACATGAATAATTGATTACAAACGCAATCATAACCGCAAGAAAGCGGTCAAACACAGCCCATGTCGCAATCCATCCCACAACAGCTCCGACAACTCCGCCGGGAGCATTGCTCTGCATAAAATTTGAAGCCCATGTTCCGGCAAGACCCGGGCCGTAATAAATAATAATCAGCTGCAGCATAAGCGGCGTTCCGCGAATTATCCAGATAAACGCTCTGACAAGCCATCTTAGCGGCGTAAATTTCGCACGCGAGCCAAAGCTTATTATGAGCCCCAACGGCAGCGCAAACAGAAGCGTCAGGGCAAATATTCTTATTGTTGTTGACATACCTTTGAGCAGGCTTAATGTAACTTCTAATAGCATAATATTAATTCCTTTAGTATAATAATTCCTTTATAAAGCTATAGGGACTGTTGCTTTTAGCGCAGACCGTTCAAAGACCGAGCAATCGAATTTGCCTGATAAAAATTATAATAACTTTTATGTGAAAATCCGCAAAAGCTGCGGATTTCATTATTATAAAGTCTTTGAACTATCCACGAAACTCACCTCTCGGCGTACACACGTACGCCTTCGGGCATAGTAAAATGCGGGTTATACCGCATTTTACTTCGTTTCGTGAATTCTACATCTAAAATCAGTAGCCCCTAAATAGTGGCGTTGCTTAAAGCAACACCACCTCAGTTCTTATTATATTTCCGATTCCGATTAAAATGCAAGAGTAAGCTGATATTTTTCAGCAAGAGCCGGGAGCGTTCCGTCATCCTTAAGCTCTTTCATTATACCGTTTACCTTTTCAGTAAGGTCGGAGTCCTTTCTGAACGCAATTCCGTACTCCTCACTTGTAAGCTCAATGCCTTTTGTAAGATTTGCATAGCTTGTGCCCTCGCCCGTCATTGCATTTGCCATTGTTATATCTATAACGCACGCGTCAGCCGAGCCGCTGGCAACCTCCAAAAGCGCGTCTGACTGAGCACCGACTTCCGTAAAGTTTGCAAAGCCTGCCTCCTGAATTGCTTCAGCGCCTGCCGAGCCTGCTTCTGCCGCAAATTTAAGATCCTTCATGTCATCTTCCGTTTTATACTTATCTGCGTTTTCCTTTGTCATAACAACAACCTGAGCGTTTTTAACATAAGCGGCCGTGCTGCTTGCATTCTTTTTAACCTCATCCGTTATTGTCATGCCGTTCCATATACAGTCAATGCTTTTTGATTCGAGAGCAAGGAATTTATTATCCCAGTCGATTTCAACAAATTCCGCTTCAACTCCGAGCTTTTCGCATACTGCCTTTGCAAACTCCGTATCAAAGCCCGTAAATTCGTTTGTTTCTTTGTCGGTGTAGTTCATCGGCGCATAATCCGTATAGCCGATAATCATTTTTCCGTTTGATTTTATGTATTCATAATCCGAAGCAGCCGCAGCCGTTGCCGACTCACTCGGCTCTGCATCCTGTTTTTCTCCGCAGCCTGTCATAAAGCCTGCTGCCATCATAAGTGCAAGTGCTGCCGATAATATTTTTTTCATAATTAATCCATCCTTTCAAATTTACGATACTTAAAATCGTATTTACTTGACTTTTATATACTACCACTTTACTATGCTAAAGTCAAGAAGTTTTTTACCTTTTCGACCTTTTATACAATTATATAAAAGTATTGAATTTATATATAGTATAAATCGCACAAGTAAAATAAATGTTTACATTAAAAAAAACGAATGTCAGCACTAAAAATATTATCCTTAAATTTCACTGCCCGACATATCCTCGCGCGAACGCGGCGCTTTAAAACTAAAGTTTCGGCTCGGTTTACTCACTTTCGACACTTTTTCCCTACCCCTCTTAAAATCAGCAAAGGCTGTTTAAAAAGTCAATTGACTTTTTAAACAGCCCCTTTTCGTTAGCCGAAAGAAAGTAATTCGAACCCGCCCGAAAGGGCATAATTTCGGCATATTTCAGTTTGTCATCTTTGAAAGGCGCAAGCCAAATTATATCTTTCCGCCCTTTTCTATTGCAAGCGGATAGCTGTCCTGTCCGATAAGCTTTCTGTTTTCAGAAACGCATACCTCTTTATCAAACACAACATGGTCAAGGTAAACGTTTTCGCACACAACAGAATCCTGCATAATAACAGAGTTTTTAACAACAGCGCCTTTTTTTATTTTAACGCCTCTTGATAAAATCGAATTTACAACCGTGCCTTCAATACGGCAGCCATCGGAAATAAACGAGTTTTCAACTATCGCTTCCGGTCCGTATTTTGCCGGTGCTCTGTCCTTTGTCTTTGTGTAAACGGGATTTTCATGGTTAAACAAATCGCGTCTTATATCTGCATCAAGGAAAATCATATTATTTTTGTAATATGACTTAAGCGAATCAATTTTATCCGTATAGCCCTTATGCTCATAACCGAACACGCGCAGAGCGTCGAGCTTTTTGATTATTGCATCCCTCATAATATCGTGATCGCCGCGCGCTATACACTCATCGAGTATACTGCACAAAAGCGCTCTTTCCATAACGTAAACGTCAAGCCCCGTTGACGATGTTTTCGGATAATAAGGATTAATTTCAATATCCGTAACCCTGCCGTCAGAGTCAATGTCAAGAAGCGTGTATCTCGAAAGCTCGCTGTCCGAACGCTCCGGCATATTTTTATAAACCGCCGTTATATCAGCCTGTGTACTTATGTGCTTTTCCATAACGTCCTCAAAATTTATGTTATAAAGACTTGTGCCGAGCGACAAAATAACATACGTTTCCGTACTTCTTGCTATATATCCGTAAACGCCCTCAAGCATATCAACATCGCCGCGAATAAGACCGTAGCGTGATTTCTGCATATTCGGCGGCAAAATACTAAGTCCCGCCTCTTTTCTGTCGAGATCCCAGGGCTTACCGGACTTTATATGATCCATAAGCGACGTATAGTTAGACGCCGCAACAACTCCTACATTTGTAATTCCGGCATTTGCCATGTTTGACAAAACAAAATCTATCAGTCTGTAGCTTCCGGCAATCGGGAGCGCGGAAATGGAACGAATGTCCGTTATCGGTGAAATTTCCTTATCGGTTGCCAGAATAATTCCCATTGTATCTAACATTTAAGCTTTATCTCCTTTCTACGCTTCAATCATGCTGCCGCAGGCTATTTTTTCTTTTTCGTTTACAACTGCGCCGCCCTCAATTAAAACAATTTTCTGAGTGCACATATGATTTACGCATCTTGCGTCAGCATCGGGCGATTCGCTGCCGATAACAGCACCGTCCTTTATAACAGCGCCCGGTCCGATAACCGCTTTGTTTATAACAACATTTTTTCCGATAAATGCGTCCGGCATTATAACCGAATCCGATATTCTGCTGCCGCTTTCAACCGTTACTCCCTCTGATATAACGCTATGGTTTATGCTGCCGTCTATTTCGCAGCCCTCTCCGATTGTGCTTGAGAGAATTTCCGCGTTTTTACCCACGAAATGCGGCGGACGTGTAAGATTTTTTGAATAAATCGTCCATTTGCTGTCGGAAAGCTCAAATTTCGGGGGGCTGTCAATCAAATCCATGTTCGCCTCCCAAAGACTGTAAACCGTTCCAACGTCTTTCCAATATCCGTCAAAGCTGAAGCTCATCATTTTCTCTTTGTTTGCCAGCATTGCAGGAATTATATTTTTACCGAAATCGTTTGAGGATTCGGGATTGTTTTCATCCTCAGTAAGATACTTTTTCAGCTTATTATAATCGAAAATATAAATTCCCATTGAAGCAAGGTTGCTTTTCGGCTCTTTCGGCTTTTCGACAAACTCGGTTATCAGTCCGTTTTCGTCAACGTTCATTATTCCAAATCTGCTCGCTTCCTCCCAAGCCACAGGCATAACGGCTATCGTAACTGCTGCACCTGCCTCACGGTGAGCCTTAAGCATTTTTGCATAGTTCATCTTATAAATATGATCTCCCGAAAGTATAAGCACATTTTTCGGTTTGAAATTTTCAAGAAAAACAAGATTTTGATAAATTGCGTTTGCCGTACCCTTATACCACTCACCGGCCGTAGCGCTTTGGTATGGCGGCAAAACATAAGCTCCCCCGTTGCTTCTGTTCAAATCCCACGAAATACCGTTACCTATGTAGGTATTAAGCTCAAGCGGCTGATACTGTGTAAGTACACCTACAGTATCTATACCCGAATGAACGCAGTTGGAAAGAGGAAAATCTATAATTCTGTATTTTCCGCCAAATCCAACGGCAGGCTTTGCAATATTCTTTGTCAGAGCGCCCAGACGGCTGCCCTGTCCTCCGGCAAGTATCATTGCCACACAGTCCTTTGACTTCATCTGCTATCTCTCCCTTTATAATGTTAATTCACGCTGCGGCAGCTGCCGCCGAAACGTAATATCCTTAAATTTATTTTTCTTTTTTCTTCTTTATAAACATAACGCTGTTTCCGGGAATTGATATTGTAAGCGTGTAATCCATATCCGAAAACTGCATTTTTTCTGCCTTGTAAGACGTATTTCTCTTTGTTTTTCCACCGTATTTGGCGCTGTCCGATGAGAAAACAACGCTGTAAGTCCCGCTCTCCGGAACCCCTATTTTGTATATCGGACGCTCAACCGGCGTGAAGTTTGCCACAACCGCCACAAAATCACGCTTTCCTCGTCTTATATATGAAATAACCGAGTTTTCGCTGTCGCTGTCATTTATCCAGCGAAAGCCCTCCCAAGAGGAATCGTTTTCCCAAAGCGCACCGTTTTTAAGATAAAATTTGTTAAGGTCGGCGGTGTATTTTTTAAGCTGTCTGTGCTTTTCATTTTCAAGCACGTTCCACTCAAGACCCTCGTTAAAGCGCCACTCGAGAAATTGTCCGAATTCTCCGCCCATAAAGATAAGCTTTTTGCCGGGCATTGACATATAATAGCCGAGAAACGCTCTGTATGCGTCAAATTTTTCTTCATAGCTTCCGTAAAATTTATCAATAAGCGATTTTTTCCCGTGCACAACCTCATCATGTGACAGCGGCAGAATATACCGCTCCGAATAAGCGTACATCATCAAAAACGTAAGCAGCGAATGGTTATCCTTTCTGAAATACGGATCCATTGAGATATATCTCAGGCTGTCGTTCATCCAGCCCATGTTCCATTTCAGAGAAAAGCCAAGTCCGCCGTCTTCTGTTTTATGGGTAACGCGCGGCCATGCGGTTGATTCTTCGGCAATCATTAAAAAGCCCGGAAACTCCCTTTCCATTACGGTGTTGAGCCGCCTGAAAAACTCTATCGCTTCAAGATTTTCCGTTCCGCCGTAACGGTTTGCAATCCATTCCCCGTCATTTCGCGAATAATTTCTGTAGAGCATACTCGAAACCGCGTCAACTCTAAGTCCGTCAAAGTGAAACTCCTCCGCCCAGTAATATGCCGACGAAAGAAGAAACGAAACAACGCCGTCGCGGCCGTAATCAAACACCATTGTTCCCCAGTCCTTATGTTCGCCCATGCGCGGGTCGGGGTATTCATAAAGCGGTTTTCCGTCAAATATTCTAAGTCCGTGAGCGTCGCGCGGGAAGTGCGCCGGCACCCAGTCCATTATAACATATATCCCTTTTTTATGGCAGCAGTTTACGAAATATTTAAGGTCTTCTGGCGTTCCGTATCGCGACGTTGGGGAAAAATATCCCGTAACCTGATAACCCCACGATCCGTCAAACGGATATTCCATTATCGGCATAAGCTCAATGTGCGTATAATTCATTTCGCATACATAGTCGATAAGCTCGTCCGCAAGCTCACGGTACGAATAAAAGCTTCCGTCGGCGTGAACTCTCCAGCTGCCTGCATGAAGCTCATATATGTTCATAGGCTTTTCCTCAAAAGAGCCCGCCGCACGCTTTTTCATAAAGCCCTTATCGCTCCAGGAATACTCATGAAGTCCGCAGAGCCTTGAAGCCGTCCCCGGTCGCAGCTCACTGAAAAATGCGTAAGGATCTGCACGGTCGTACACGCTTCCGTCCTCAGCGGTTATGCGGAACTTGTAAAGCTGTCCCTCCTCTGCGTTTTCAATGAAGCCGCACCATATGCCCGTTTCGCGGTTTGCTTCAAGCTCGCTGCCGTTCCAGCCGTTAAAATCGCCTATAACCGATACGCTTTTTGCATTCGGCGCCCACACCGAAAAACGCCAGTGCAATTTTCCGCCGATATATATTTTATGAGCGCCCAGCATTTTATATGCCTGATAATTCACCCCGGTGTTAAAAAGATACGTCTGATAATCAGATATATCAAATACTTCCTTCAACTGATTTGGCATAGATGTTCCTCCAAGTATATTTTTCGCCTTTTAAGCCATAGATACGGCATATATATAGTATATCACATATTTGTTTGTTAGTAAATACTATTATTAAATAAAATTACAGGTATTTTTTTGTACAACCTGACACTAATAGCCATTTTAATACCATATGTATCCATTTAAATGTATTTTAAAAGCCGCCGCTTGCCTTTATAACCTCTCCGGTTATAAACGACGCGCTGTCCGAAAGATAAAATATTACGTCTGCAATCTCCTCCGGAGAGCCTATACGTCCGAGCGGAGTTTCTTCGGCAAGAGCTGCAATATCGTCCTCGCTCAAATGCGCGTTCATATCGGTGTTTATAACACCGGGAGCCACACAGTTTACACGTATTCCCGACGGCGCAAGCTCGTCCGAAAGTGCACGTGTAAAGCCGATAACCGCCGCCTTTGAAGCGGCGTAATGGACCTCGCAGCTGCCGCCCGAAAGTCCCCAGATTGACGAAACGTTTACAATACTTCCCTTTGCGGCGCGTATCATTTCGGGAACAAATTTTTTTGCGGTAAGAAACATTCCCTTGATATTTACGTTAAACATTCTGTCCCAGTCGCTCTCCGTCAAATCGCAAAAAAGCTTCTGCTGAGCAATTCCGGCATTGTTTACAAGACAGTCGAGCCTGCCGACGCCGAGAGCTTTTATATCTTCCCCAAGTTTTTCAACCGAGCCGCTGTCCGAAACGTCGCACCTGAATGCATAAGCGCCTGTTTTTTTGCTTACCTCTTCAGCCGCTTCATCATTTTTATTATATGTAAAAAATACGGTATACCCTTCCTTTGAAAATTTTTCCGTCAGGGCGCGCCCTATTCCTCTGCTTCCGCCCGTTATAAGCACCGTTTTCATCAAAAAAATTCCTCCCGATTGCAGCTGCTCTGCACCTACGCACAGCACTGCACTAATCCAGATACATTATACAACAATTTCCTCTGACTTTCAATAGCTTTGACAAAAAAATTCATAAAAAATTATTATCCGCAAATTTTTATTCATAACCGACTCCGAAAAAACAAAGCAGCGAAGAAATGAAGCGTTTACTTCATTTCCCCTCTGAGCTTTTTAAGGCATTTCTTTTCAATGCGGCTTACATAGCTGCGGCTTATACCGAGCTTTGAAGCAATTTCGCGCTGCGTTACCGGCTTTTCGCCGCCGAGTCCGTAGCGCTTGCTGATGATATAAATTTCATTTTCGGTAAGTACCTTTTTCATTGCCTTATAAAGCTTGCCCGTTTCAATTTTCGTCCACAAATCGTCGGCAATATCGGTGTTGTTTGCCGGAAGAATATCCGAAAGCGTAAGTGAATTTCCCTCCTTGTCAACGCCGATTGTATCGTCAATCGATATATCGCCCTGACGCTTCTTATTGCTTCTGAGGGTCATTAAAAGCTCATTTTCTATACACCTGGATATGTACGGCGACAGCCTTGTTTTCTTTGAAAAATCATATGTATCAATGCCTTTTATCAAGCCAACCGTTCCGATTGAAATGAAGTCCTCAAGCGAATTTTCATCGCTGTATTTTTTTGCGATATGTGCCACAAGCCGCAGATTATGCTCTATTAAAATCTGACGCGCCGTTTCGTCGCCGCTTTTTAAAAGCTCAATATATTTTCTTTCCTCCTCTGCCGAAAGCGCAGGCGGAAAAGCATTGCTTCCGCAAATATATCCCGCAAATGCAAGTATATCAAAAAACCATTTCACAATTAAATCAATTAAAAACATTTTATACCTCCCCAAAGCACCGATTTTTCTATTCTCTATTATATGATAACCGACGGTTTTATATTATTTCAAAAACAAAAAAACACAAATAAGGCATATTTAAAACCGCTTTGGAAAACAAATTGTTCAAAACTGTACACAAATTTAAATTTGCTATTTACAAAACGGAAAATATATAGTATAATTATAATTGGATTATTGTAAATAAAAAAGTTGCGGAAAAATTCGGAAAGTAAATTTTTACTGCGGCAAATTTAAAGAGGAGCATTATGATTATGAAAAAATTAATAATAACGGCCGCTGTAATTGCAGCACTTTCACCGGCTGCATTTGCGGATACTATTGAAATTACGATAAACTCACCTGTTGTTTATACACAGGGAAAAACTGTTGAAAAAAGCGAGCTTGACGCCGCTGCGTATATCGAAAACGATATTACCATGATTCCGCTCAGATTTGTTTCCGAAAAGCTCGGCGCGACAGTTACATGGAACGGAGAGGAAAAAGAAGTTATATGTGAAAAGGACGGCAAAAAGGTAGGTCTTAAAATCGGTGACGTGAACGCTTATAAAACAACGGAAAACGGGACCGAAACAGTGGTTCTTCCGGCAGAGCCGATTATATTAAACGACCTGACGCTTGTTCCGCTCAGATTTGTTTCGGAAGGACTCGGCGCCGATGTTGAATATGTGGCAACAACAAAGCAGGTGCTTATTTCGGACTATTCTTCGGAGGAAAATAAGCTCGGCGGACTTATAGCAACTGTAGGCAACAGAAAAATTGACGGCGGAATTTTAAGCACATATTATAAAATGAATATGTATTATCTTCCCTATTACGGCGCAGAAGGGTATCTTAACACGATTTATGAAAACCTTGCAAACTATGAAGCAATTGCCTCCGAACTCGAAAAGCTCGGCGACACATCGGTATCAACCGCTGCAAGCGAAGCATTTCCCGACTACAGCGATGACGATCTGGCAGCAGACGGAATTTTAAAGGCAAATCTTGCGAAAATCTATGAGCTTAGCAATATTGTTCAGGCAGCCGGAAACAAAATGTCCGAAGAGCTTGACGAAAGCAGCATAAACGAATATTACAAAAACAATTACGTTTGCGCAAAGCACATTCTTCTTTTAACTCAGGATCAGACAACAGGCGCTCCGCTTGAAGATAAGGAAAAAGCGCAGGTTAAGAAAAAGGCTGACGATATACTTAAAAAGCTGAAAAAGGGTGAAAACTTTGACACGCTTATGAGCGAATATTCCGAAGATCCGGGCTCAAAGGCAAACCCGAACGGATACGTGTTTACAAAGGGAGAGATGGTTTCCGAGTTTGAAAAAACGGCTTTTGAGCTTGAAGAGGGCAAAATAAGCGACATAATCGAAACGCAATACGGCTATCATATTATAAAGAAGGAAGCGCTTCCCGAAATAACCGACGACCTTAAGAAAACAATTGCTTCGGCTTTTGTAAACGAGAAGCTGAGCGAAATTGCTTCAGGCGTAACCGTACAAATGCATACGACGCTTGCGGATATATATGATGAAATAACACCGGAGGAATACAAGGCTTCGGAAAAATAATTTTTAAGAGGAAATAATTATGGTATACTTTTTAATGACGGACGGATTTGAAGAAATTGAAGCGATTACACCGATTGACTTTCTGCGCCGCTGCGGCGTGGAGGTCAAAACGGTTTCTGTCGGCGAAAAAAGAGTAGTCGGCGCGCATGATATTGCGCTTGAGGCCGACATAACCTTTGACGAGGTTAAAAAAGAGGATATGAATATGCTTGTTCTTCCCGGCGGACCTGGTCACACGGGGCTTAAATGCGAAAAGGTTTTCTCACTTATAAGATATGCGGCGGAAAATAATATTTTTATAGGCGCTATCTGCGCTGCGCCGTCCATAATAGGTGAAATGGGTCTTTTAAGCGGCAAAAAAGCAACGTGCTTTCCGGGCTACGAAAAAATGCTCACAGGAGCGGTGCTTTCCGACAAATCGGCAGTTCGCGACGGAATCTTCATTACCGCCTGCGGCGCAGGCGCAGCAGGGGAATTTGCGTTTTTACTTGCCGAAGCCTTGCTCGGCAGCGAAAAGGCGGAGGCGGTAAAGCGTGCAATGCAGTACAGATAAAAAAGAAATAAGAGAGCGCATGAAAAAGCTGAGACGATCTCTCGGCACTGACGAAAAAAGAAAAATGAGCCGCCTTGTATGCGAAAATCTGTTTGCGAGCGGCTTGCTCGGCGGCAGCTTGCCGGGCAGCAAATTGCCCGGCAGCGGCGCTGAAAGTATATGCGTTTATATGGACGCATTCGGAGAGGTTGAAACAGGAGAAATAATAAACCGACTTGCAGCGGACGGAAAAAAAATTTTTGTCCCATGCGTTGATGGAGATGACATCTTCATTTCACCCCTTACGAAAAGCCTTGAGCGCGGAGCTTTCGGAATAAGAGAGCCGCAGCAAAAGGAGAGGTTTGACAAAACCAAAATAGATGTCTTTTTAATTCCCGCGCTTGCCTTTGACAGAAGCGGCAGCAGAGTGGGCTTCGGACGCGGATATTACGACAAGCTGCTTTGCGGCACAAACAGCCTTAAAATAGGTTTAATCTACTCTTTTCAGCTGACAAAAGAGATCAGGGCAGAAAAGCACGATATAAAAGCGGACTATATAATAACTGAAAGTACGGTGATAAATTGTGGAGTATAACGGAATAAAGGTAATGTGGAGAATACTGCTGCTTGAATGTGTATGTCTTATCGCGTCAAGCTTTCTTGACGCATGGTTTACCGACGTTCTCGGTCTTTCCATGTACCCGTCAATGATGATAGCGCAGCTGCATATGCTCATTCCAATCATCATAGGCGGAATATATCTTATGAAAAGCTACAGATACTATACATTCTCAAACATGATAGGTCTTTGCGGCTTTGATCCCGTTATTCTTCTTCCCGTAATTTTTATGCCCTATGCTTCCGAGAGCTTCGGCACATGGATGATCTGGCCGTATGTTCAAACGCTTACCGATATATTCGGTGCGCAGACAGACGCGATGAATGCGCCGGAAAGCGTCTCCGAGCTGCTTTTTATGATAGCGCTTCTGTGCATTATTGTACCTATTCTTGAAGAAACGCTTTTCAGAGGAATACTGTATAAAATCATTGAGCCATACGGAACGCTTGCAGCGGTATTTATAACGGCTTTCGCTTTTGCCGCGCTTCATTTTTCCGTTCCGGCATTTATAGTTATATTTGTTGTCGGCTCGGTTATGGGCTTTATAAGAGTATGTTCGGGATCAATTTTCCCGTGTATGATTTTTCACGCGCTGTTTAATCTTTCATCGGTTGTTCAGCTTGTTTTTGAAAGCGAGATGAGCGGCTTTGAAGCGCCGATAGCCGTTTTAAGCATTATAGCTGCGGCCGTTTTGCCGATTTTGATATTTTTGATTTATCGCGTATGGGGCAGAGGGAAATTCCATCGCGGCGTTATTTCCGATATAAAGGGCGGAACGGTTTCTCTTATAATCATAATCGCCATATATGCATTTATGGCAATAAGCTCCGCCGTTATGAACAACCCCGACGGCATAAATTTTGACTTCGGCAGCGACTTGTTAGAGGAGGTATACGATCTTGATTTTTGATTCACACGCACATTACAACGATGAAGCATTTTCACCCGATGTGGATGAGCTTCTTACGAGTATGCCCGAAAACAATATCGGGCTTATTATGAACGCCTGCTCATCACTTTCGGAAATGCCGGATATAATAAAGCTTTGCGAAAAATATCCGTTTGTTTACGGCGCTGTGGGTATTCACCCGGAATGTGCCGTGCTGCCTGATGTGGAAACGGAAAAAAGCATTTGCGAGTGGGCAAAGCATGAAAAAATAAAGGCGATCGGCGAAATAGGGCTTGACTATCATTATGAGGAGGTTCCGAGAGATATTCAAAAGGAATGCTTTGATTTTCAGGTAAAGCTTGCGAAAAAGCTTGATATGCCCATAATCGTTCACGACCGCGAGGCGCACCACGACAGCCTTGATATAGTAAGGGCAAATGCAGGCGTCAGCGGCGTTTTTCACTGCTTTTCGGGAAGCCGCGAGATGGCGCGTGAGGTAATTGATTTGGGACTTTTTATAGCGTTCGGCGGCTCTCTTACGTTTAAAAACAATGTTAAAACGGTTGAATGCGCAAAATATGTTCCTCTTGACAGGATTGTTGTTGAAACGGACTGTCCGTATCTGACTCCCGTTCCGAACAGAGGCAAGAGAAACTCATCGCTTTATGTTCATTATGTAATAGAAAAAATAGCACAAATCAAGGGTATTGATGCAGCTTCGGTTGAAGAAGCAACATTTGAAAACGCAAAAAAGCTTTTCGGAATAGAGGTATAATAATCATGGATATGAATATAGCATATAAATATTACGGTCAAAAGCCGATTTATCTTAACATAACAAACAGGTGCACAAACAGGTGCAAATTCTGTATACGCTACACAGACAGCGGCGTTGACGGCGTTGACTTGTGGCTAAAACGCGAGCCTACGGTAGAGGAAATAAAGGCGGCGCTTGAAGAAAAGGACTATAAAAATGCTGAGGAAATTGTATTTTGCGGCTACGGCGAGCCGACAGAAAGATACGATGTTATCCCCGAAATATGCAGATTTATAAGAGAAAACAACCCGAACGCAAAAATCAGAATTAACACAAACGGTCATGGCAACCGCATTGCGGGCCACGACATAACGCTCGAATGGGAAGGCCTTATAGACGAGGTATCTATAAGCCTTAACGAGAAAAACGCAAAGCTTTACAACGAAATATGCGTGTGCCAATACGGTGAGGATGGCTTTTATGAGCTTCTCGATTTTGCAAAAAAGGCGCAGAAGCATATAAAAAGCGTTATGCTAAGCATTGTTGACGTTTTACCGCCGGAGGATATTGAGGAATGTAAACGTCTTGCCGACGAGCACGGTATTCATCTGCGCGTGAGAGAAATGATAAACTGATAACCGATTAAAAAAATTTTTCAGGAACGGAGATATTATATGGAAAACGTAATTTCATTTCCGAAGCTCGGTCTTACCTTTAATGTAAATCAAGCCGCATTTTACATCGGCTCAAAGCCGATATACTGGTATGCGCTTATAATACTCGGCGGATTTTTAATTGCGCTCCTATTTGCCGAAAAATCGGCAAAAAAAAGAGGGATAAACCCCGAAAACGTATTTGACATAGCTCTTTACGGGCTTATCGCCGGAATTATATGCGCAAGAATTTATTATGTAGTCTTTGACTTTTCCTCCTTTAAGGATAATTTGTGGGACGTTTTTAAAATATGGGAGGGCGGACTTGCAATTTACGGCGGAATTATAGGCGGAGTGCTTACGGCGCTTGTGTACTGCAAGGTAAAGAAGCTCAAAACGCTGAAAATATTTGATATTTTTGCGCCGGGACTTCTCATAGGTCAGGCAATCGGAAGATACGGCAACTTTTTTAATGCGGAGGTTTACGGAAGGGAAACATCATCTGTTTTCGGTATGTCAATCAACGGCGGGACGCCGGTTCATCCGCTCTTTTTTTATGAGTCCTGCTGGAATATTATAGGGCTTATAATAATTCTGCTTGTGCGCGACAGGAAAAAGGCGGACGGTCAGGTATTTTTTATATACACACTTTGGTATGCGGCGGGCAGACTCATTTTGGAGGGTATGCGCCAGAAGCAGTATATATTATACGCTTTTTCGGGCGTCGGAATTTCGCAGCTTGTTTCTGCGGCGCTTATTGTTGTTTCAATTGCAGCATTTTTTCTGTTGGGTAAAAGACAAAATAAAAGCCTTGAGGATAAAAAGGACTGAAATATACTTTCACTGCTATTTGTGCCGATACCGGTCGGCGGAATGGAGATTGACTGAATATGAAAAAAAGATTACTTATTGCAGACGATTCTGAAATTAACCGCGCAATACTCGCGAATATGCTTGAACAGGACTTTGATATTATTGAAGCGGCAAACGGACGTGAAGCAATTATTGCAATGGAGAATTACGGAGATAAGATTTCCGCACTTCTGCTCGATGTTGTAATGCCCGAAATGAATGGGTTTGAAGTATTGGACGAAATGAAAAAACGCCGATGGATTGAAGAGATACCGACTGTAATGATTTCTGCCGAAACAAGCAGTGCATATATAGACCGCGCCTTTGAGCTTGGCGCATCGGACTATATAAGCAGGCCATTTACGCCCGGAATAATCCGCCACCGCGTTATTAATACAATACTGCTGCACGCGAAAAAGCAGCAGATTACCGACACTCTTGCGGGATGGTTTTACAAGCAGGAGAAAAGCAATGAAGCCGTTGCTTCAATTTTCGGATATGTTCTTGAGCAGCGCTGCGGCGAAAGCGGAATGCATATGCTCGGCGTAAGCCGTGTAACAAATCTTCTACTGAATGAATTGGTTCAAAAAACCGACAAATATAAGCTTGACGCTTCGGATATTGATGCGATTTGCAAGGCGTCGGAGCTGCATGACATAGGAAAATTTTTTATAGATGAAAAAATTCTGAAAAAGCCCGGCAAGCTTACCGATGAGGAATTTAACATTGTAAAGACGCACACTGTAATCGGTGCGAAAATTATAGAAAACACGCCGGCACATCAGAACAAAAAAATCATCAAATACGCCGCGCAGATTTGCCGCTGGCATCATGAGCGCTGGAGCGGAGAGGGCTACCCGGACGGTTTAAGCAGCGAAAATATTCCGATAGCCGCACAGGTTGTTTCGCTCGCGGATGTTTATGACGCGCTTACAAATGACAGAAGCTATAAAAAGGCATATTCACACAAAAAAGCACTGGAGATGATCCGCGGCGGAGAATGCGGAAGCTTTAATCCGCTGCTTTTGAAATGTCTTGACGAGATTGCCGATACGCTCAGGGCAGAAAACACTGATGAGGGCAGCTCGCCGAAGCAGCACGGAATTTTGAAAAGCGCAGAAGATAAGCTTTACCGCAGGCAAAACTCAATTGCCGCGCGAATGACGCAGCAGTTTGAATACGCAAATATCAAGCAGGAATTTATGGTTAATATGTGCGGCGAAATATGGTTTGAGTACACCTCAAAGCCGTCGCAAGTGCGGCTGTCAAGGGGCGCAGTCGAGAAAACGGGACTTGCCGACCTGATCGAAAATCCTGCGGATAATGATGATTTTATTGCAATTGTAGGTCACGACACAATTGAGGAAATTGAAACGTCGCTTGACAGGCTGACAACGGATGAAACCTACATAGAGGTTATGGCTAAAATTCTTCTCGGAGGTAAGCTTTGCCGCTGTCAGATGGCAATACTTGTTTTATGGTCATCATCGGAGCATGGCAAAGTCAGCACACTGCTCGGAAAGGTAATAGATATTGACGAAGGCTATAACCGTCTTGAAGATTACGATAAAGCCTTATCAAACGAGCCGCCGAAGCAGATACTGCTGCCTGTAGTATCGGGCGAGGACGACGTTATAAAAATAACAAAGGACAAAATTCCAAACGTTATCGAGGGCTACAAAAAGCTGTTTGAAAAGGTGCGCCTTGTAGATCCCGGAATATGTATGCAGGTTTGCGCCGAAGAGAGCGGTCACAGGATTGAAAAAAGCGAGCACTGCTACTCAATCTGGGGCAAAACGCACCGCTGCGAAAACTGTATTTCGCAGGAAGCAATCCGTACAAGAAAAAAGCAAAGCAAGATAGAAACCGCCGGAGATGAGGTTTATTACATTATTGCGATATGCGCCGAGATAGACAATATACCGTATTCTCTTGAATGTGTAAGCAGAATTTATGCAAACGACCTAAAGGCGTCGGATAATGAAAACATATTAAATCAGCTGCTTGTGAGAAACCGTCAAGTTTATATAGATTCAACCACAAAGGTGTTCAACCGCCGCTATTACGACACGCGTATACGCAATTTAACGGGTGAGCACGCTTTGGCAATGATAGATATTGATAATTTTAAGCAGATAAACGACACGTTCGGCCATATGGCAGGCGACACGGCGCTTCACCGCGTTGCACAGTCCATCAGGTCGATTTTGCGCAGCAATGATGAATTAATCCGCTACGGCGGTGATGAATTTTTCATCCTTTTTAACAGCCTTCAAAAAAGCGCTCTGGATAAAAAGCTTCAGGAAATATGCATCGTGGTGCGCAGCATAGAAATTGCGGAATATCCAAAGCTTCATCTTACCGCAAGCATAGGCGGAGCCTACGGTGCGGGGCGGATAAGCGAGATAATAAAAAATGCGGATAATGCGCTTTATCAGGCAAAGGTAACAAAAAATTGCGCCGTTGTATTCAAGGAGGATTTAAATGACTGTTAAAGAATTTTACGAAGCTGTCGGGGGCGACTATTCCGATGCGGCAGGCAGACTTCAAAGCGATACGATTATAAAAAAATTTTTACTTATGCTTCCCGATGACAAAAGCTATGATGAGCTTTCGCAGGCTGTATGCGAGTCCGACGCGGAAAAAGCGTTTCGCGCCGTTCATACAATGAAAGGTATTGCGCTTAATTTAAGCCTTATTTCGCTTGCAAATGCCTGCTCAAAAATGACTGAGCTGCTGCGCGGACAAAACGAAATGCCCGAAAATGTTCGGGAGATGAAAAACGCGGTAGACGATGAGTACAAAAAGGTCTGCGACGGAATAAAGCTTATGCCTAAAGAGGCTTAACAATTAACCGAACGAACTCAAAAGCGATTGCCGATATTCCACGATAGTCGGGAAAAAATAATTCTATGAAAAATCAACTCTTTGATTTTTCTGCCACATTGCAAAATTTATATCATACCTTTTCTTCTTTTTTGCGCTGCGGAGCTTTTTAGCATACTCTTAAATTTTACAGAAAGGGAGGCGCAATTCCGTATCCATAACGGAGCCTATCTCGGAGATTGGTCGGAGGGTGACTATGATTACAAAACGAGTATAATGAAATATGCCGAAAAGATTGTGTGTCCGTCAGACCGCAGCCGATTTGCAAACGCGGCGGAGCTCGAACACCTTAAACAGGTTTTATCTGGGCAGAAGGACTTTTACATAGAATATGACGCAATGATTAAAGGCAAAGTCCGCAGGCTTCAGGGCAAATTCTCCATAGATCGAGAGAGCTTTAAAAATCCGCATATGCTTATCGGTATACGCGATATAGCCGAGCAGACGCAGGAGCGCATAAAAACGCAGACAAGCATGGATTTGATTGTTTCTGCCGCAAGCACGGTTTATCCGTTTATATGCGAAGAAAACCTTACTAAAAACGAGGTTTGGACGGTTTACAATCAAAGCATTGTGAAAAACGGGCTTATGGAACACATAACAATGGACGTTATGATGGAAAAGCTAAAAGAAACAATTGCGATAAAGGAGGACTATGACAGGCTTTATTCGCTGATGAACAGAAGCGCTCAGCTCGAAGCCTACAAGCGCGGTGAACGCCTTTTGGATGTGCGTGTACGACAGATTGCCGATGACGGAAAGCAGCACTGGATGGAAACAAAAAATATTCTTATGGAAAACGCCGCAGGAGAGGTTTACAGCGTATCCATGACGCGCTGCATTGATGATGAAATGCGCATGACAGCCGAGCTTGAAAAGGCAAAGAATGCCGCTGAAAGCGCCAACAGAGCAAAAAGCAACATTTTTATTTAATATGTCGCACGATATACGAACTCCGATGAATGCCATTATAGGCTTTTCGTCTATGGCAGACAAATATGCCGATAATCCCGAAAAGGTTAGAGAATACCTAAGCAAGATCAATGTTTCCGGAGAGCATCTTTTGCGGCTTATTAACAACGTTCTCGATCTCGCACGCATAGAAAACGGAAAGCTGGAGCTTGATATGCGCTCACGATATATCGCTTGCGATGAGAAACATGGAATATATCTTCCGCTCCGCTGCCGAAAACAAGAATATAGAGCTTGATCTGATTTGCGATATACAAAACAAAATTGCATTTTTTGACCTGCTCAAAATAAATCAGATTGAATTAAACCTTATCGGCAACGCGCTTAAATATACGCACTCCGGCGGCAAAGTTACCTATCTTGTAAAGCAGACCGCATACAGCGGCGGCTATGCAACATACCGATGCAGCGTAAAGGATACGGGAATAGGAATGAGCAAGGAATTTTGCAAGCATATATTTGATGCCTTTGAGCGCGAAAACAACAATTATGTTTCCGCCACAGAGGGCGCAGGACTCGGACTTGCAATTGTAAAGCGGCTTGTTGATGAGCTTGGCGGAAATATTGAATGTCGTAGTGAAAAAGGAAAGGGCTCGGAATTTATATGTACCTTCACATTTAAGGTAGGCTCCGAAGCAGATATAGAGCAGGAAGAGCCAATTGACGCCAAATCGCTAAACATAGTCGGCAAACGTATGCTTCTTATTGAGGATAACGCTCTTAACCGCGAAATTTCACGCGAAATTCTTGAAAATGACGGCTTTGAGGTTGAGGAAGCCTTTGACGGCGAAACAGCTGTTGATATGATTAAAAATTCAAAGCCCGGATATTACGACATTGTATTAACGGATATTCAGATGCCGAAGCTGAACGGATGTGAAGCAACGCGAAAAATACGCGCACTCGGCAATGAGTCTCTTTCGGATATTCCGATTATTGCAGTTACGGCAAACGCTTTTGAAGAGGATAAGCACGCAGCGCTCAGCGCAGGGATGGACGCGCATATAGCAAAGCCGATAAACGTAAACGAGCTTAATAAGGCTATATTGCGGCTGCTCGGAAAAGAAAGGCCGTAAACAATAAAACAAATGAAAATATGCAGAAAATAAAGCGGGATGGCGGCTTAGGACATATTCCCGTACTTTGAAAAGGGTAAAATAAGGCGCGGTAGCTTTGTCTGACCGCGCATTATTTTTCAGCCTCGACGTTTTTTACTATTTGAGGCTCAAAAGTTGATTTCCTGTCCTGAGGTACTTGAATACACAATATTCCCAAAACTGCTGTTAATTCTCTTTGATTTGTAGCCGTTGCGGCAGCCATCACTGTCAGAACGCTCTGATTTTTCATAACCAAGATGATCGTCCATTTCGGCTTACATCATTTCTTTGATAGTTCCGCCCAATAGATCTTTAAGAGCATCCTGAATATTGGTTGTTGTTATAATTTTACTGTTTTATATTTATGAAATTAATAATCATCCCCTTGCTAATATAGGTAGTCACAAAGTTTTGCTACAACTTGCTTTTCGGTTTCTTGCCTTATCGTAACACAATCTCATATATAGCTTTTATATAATTTCCAATTCATCTTTTGTAGGAAGTTTCTGCACATAATCTGCTTTTTTATCTGAATACCAAAATGCAACCGATGATATGTCGTCTTGCAAAGGCAGATACCTTTTATTTTTGCGCCACCCAAGCCCCTGCACTGTGACGCGAAGTTTTTTTTCAAAATAAATCGGGTCACATATATGCCAGCGATACATATTAAATCGGCGTACCGCCTTATAAGTTTCATCCGTTTTATCTATCTTATACATTCCGGAATAATTTGTTGTATACTCTGCATACTTTCCGCCAATGTCAAAATTATGTGATCCGCCGAAATAGTCCTCGGTTCCCGTTCCGCATACAGTGGGAAAATCGCTGTCATCATCTATAT
Source organism: uncultured Clostridia bacterium (assembly GCA_934489015.1). GTDB lineage: Bacteria > Bacillota > Clostridia > UBA1381 > UBA1381 > RGIG9115. Next base: position 1,767 of record CAKSSN010000018.1, on the reverse strand, counting down.
AAAATTTAACTTCACCTTCTCCCCACCAGCCATTGTTATATACCCCCCAATATATGTATGTACCTACATATTGACCACTTCCGGAAACATTATCAAGAATTGTATGTACATCACAATACTTAAGCGGATTGCTTCTTTTAAAACATGCATGAAAATACAAAAATTCGTCATCTATCTTTTTATTTTCACAATCAATCTGATAATAAACCGTGATTGTTTCAGTAGATCTGTTTTCCAACGTCATTTTAAATCCAGTGCGGTACGGCATTTCCCAGTAACAGTTCATACCCATAAGTGGATTAACACAAACCGCCAAAGAGCTTAACTGTCTGTATTCACCATTTGCCGATGCAAAAAAATCCCCGAGAGGCACCTCTGCCGCCGGAATATTTTCTCCGTCCCAGTATATACGCAGAATAAGTTCCCGCAGTGACGCTTCTCCTACATAAGTAATCCAAATATGTTTAATTGCACCTTGCCCTTTAATATCAGCAAGTGTAAACTGCGTCCCTGCATCAACACAAACAGAAGGGGAAATCTTCCATCCACGTCCCAATCCAATGGCGTATTCAGCCCCGGTTCCTTCGACTGCCATGCCTCCCTTTCCTTTTTCACCGGTAAAGTTTTCCGGTGACACACTGAATGTTTTTGCAGAATGTTTTTTTGAAATATAATTTAACATTTCTTTTCCTCCAATTTTTTCTATTGCAATTATACAAAAAATATGTTAAAATATCAATAGCATAACTTGCTATCAATTTAACAATTCTTGTTATATAGGAGGAAATCATGTATTATATAAATCCTTACATTCGTCTTGCTGTCCATTCGACAATCCCAAAACACTATCATATTCGAAGACGTATAATTTTTGATTACGAAATAATTTACATCGAGCATGGAGATCTGACTCTTATTTACGATGATATCAAATATGATTTTCATGCAGGGGATATTATTTTGATTGCTCCCGGAATTTCGCATGAATTTATTACAAAGGAAAGTACGGTTATTCAGCCGCATATTCATTTTGACATGGAATTTGACTATATGAGCAGAGATATTTACATATCTTTTTCGGACTTCTGCGAAATCCCAAAAAATGAAAGAAAAAAGATTAGAGAAAATATTTTTACAAGCTGCACCCCTCGTCTGTCTGTTACAAACAAAGAAGCTTTTTTAGAACTTTTTTTCAAAATCATAGACACAAAAGAAAAGTCTTCGCTTAAGGTCAAGTCCGATATGCTGCTACTTTTAAATATGATTTTTGAACGCAGAAAAACAACGCTTTCGGATACCTTGCCGCATCGCGAAAACGTATCAATGAAAATCAGAAGCTTTCTATACAAAAATTATATGCAGAATATATCTCTTGCTGTATTGGAAAAGCAATTTTCGTACAGTCGTTTTTATCTTGAAAAATGTTTTAAAGAAACATACGGTATTCCACCTATTGCATACTTAAATAAACTCAAAATGCAGGAATCCGTACGTCTTTTGAAAAATCATTCTGTTTCAGAAACGGCGCATCTTTTGAATTTTCGGTCTGTTTATTCTTTCAGCCGATGTTTTAAAAATTATTTTGGTCTGTGTCCTACCAAATATATTGGCAAACAAGAATAAAAATGTGAAAAAAGTCGGTTTTTAAAACATTTACAGCATAACAAGTGCAAGGAAATGTTGAAAACAACTGGAATGGTATAATATAAATAGAGTCGACAAACACCCAAAAATCTGATATAATAAAAACAGAAAGAAAGGTGTTAA
>CAKSSN010000017.1 GCA_934489015.1 uncultured Clostridia bacterium | reverse complement strand
ATAGTGACAAAACGGATTCGCCACATCCGTAAAACCGCATAAACTCTATATCTTTGGAGTTTTGCACGTGGCTAATAGCAAACTATATGGAGGTGCTTTTATGATTACAAAAAATGCAATGCAATTAAAAGCGTATATCAAGAACAAAGCTGCCGAGAAGAATATTTCCGCACAGCTTGTCATGCAAAATTATATGCTTGAAAGACTGCTTGAACGGATCTCAATATCAAAGTATAAAAATAACTTTATTCTAAAAGGCGGTTTTTTAATATCCGCAATAGTCGGACTTGATACACGAGCTACAATGGACTTGGATACGACTATCAAGGGATTTGATTTAACTGTTTCCAACTTGCAAGAAATTTTTGAAAGTATCTGTTCTGTTAAGATTGAAGATGATGTTACATTTGAAATGTATAATATCAGCGAAATTCGTGAGGGTGATGAATATCCGGGGTACCGAGTTCATCTTAAAGCATTATATCCCCCACTTGCGGTTCCATTAACGGTTGATGTAACAACCGGAGATAAAATTACACCAAGAGAAATTGAGTACACATTCAAATTGCTTTTTGATGATAAAACAATCAGTATTATGGCGTATAATCTTGAAACGGTTTTAGCAGAAAAACTTGAAACCGTAATTTCAAGAGGACAAGCCAATACCCGCCCGAGGGATTTTTATGATATACATATTCTCTACTCCCTGCGTGGCAATAGCTGCGATATGAGTATTCTAAAACAAGCATTGGAACAAACCTCCTTAAAGCGTGGCTCTACACCTGATAAAGAGAAGAAAAATGATGAAGCAAGCGGAAGTTTGGATGAAGATACAATATCTGAAGAAAAACAGACAATAAATGAAATCGAAAATAATTCTCAGGAACAGCAAAACATAGAACATACCCCTCCAGCAAGCACTCCAACAAACGAAAAACCTACAAACACGCTCGAAGAAGCACTGACGATGCTCTTGTTTTTTAGTCCCTAAATTCAAATAATTTTTTAAGCGGAATATTCAGAGCCTGCGCAATTTCAATCAAAGTGTCAAGCGTACAGGAGCAGGCGGCAGTCTCAATTTTCTGCATATATGTTCTGCTGATATTACATTTTTCCGCGAGCTGAATTTGCGTCATTCCCTGTTCCTTACGGTAGTGAAGTATGTTAAGCCCTATTCCCAACCAGACATCAAAATTTTTATTTTTCATTTCAATTACACCTCTATATAATTATACATTAGATTTATCCCACTATCGACAATCAAAAATATCTCTAATGTAAACAATATGATTGCATTTTGGTGCGAATTATGTTATAATACATATATATTGTATGCATTTATAATTAGTATACCTGTTTTTGACCATAAATAATATGACTAAAGCAAAAAATAATAAATTTTGTATCATTCACGCCTTAAATTGTATCATTGGCGCAAAAAGTATTTAAATATAGTATATTTTGAGATAAAATAATATAAGCACCCGGAGGTAGGATAAAATGAAATTTAATATAATCATCTGCGAAGATGTAAAATCAACGCTGATTAAGATAGCGTCTGTCGTGATAGAGTATTTTGAAGGGCGTGAATTTGAATTTGACTGTCATCAAATACAGAGTGACTTTTTAAAGGCTTTGGAATATGCGGGAGCATCGGATAAGTGCAGAAACATTTATCTTTTGGATATAGAGCTTGCGGAAAACGTAAACGGACTTAATCTTGCGCAGAAAATACGGGAATACGATTATCTCGGATATATTATTTTCATAACCTCGCACACGGAGCTTAGTATGACGGCGCTGTCTTATAAGCTGAAAATACTTGATTTTATAGATAAAACGGATATGCAATTAAAAAAGCGTCTGACAGAGTGTTTTGATACGATAATTAAAGAAAGTTCGGTTATCAAAAATGAAGATAAGCATATTATGATTAAATCGGGGCTTGACTATTTTCCTGTAATACTAAGTGATATAATTTATATCGAAACCGACAGTATCGGCAGGAAAATCATAATACATACGCCGAGCAGGACGATCGAAAGCTATACTCCGCTTAAAGAAATCGCAAAAGAGCTTGACGGACGGTTTTTCAGGTGCCACAGGGCAATAATCGTCAATACGGAAAAAATACTGAAAATACATACCCAGCGGAGTGATGCGCATTTAGACTTGTCAGGCGGCAACAGCTGCCCGCTCTCACTGCGGAAGATAAAGGAGCTGATGACTATTGTGGGTGGAAATATTTAGCGCATTGTTTACGGCGCTGTCTGCGCTTATTGTCGGAATTGCGCTGTATCGCCGTGAAAATGCCGAACGGACACGCTTTGTGATATTTGTTGCACTGACACCGATTGTGAATTTTATTTTGAATATTACTCTGCCGCATTATATCTCGATCGTGGCATTTGTTTTTTTGGCAAGCGTACTTTGCGGGCTGATACTTAACGAAAACAAAATAACCTCGCTTGCAAGCGCAATGATAATAGCGTTTTTCCATCGAGTGATGATGCTGATATATTTTTCGGCGGTGTATATATTCGCAAGAGAATGCTTTACATATGGACTTAGGTGCTTTTATTCGATGCTGTATGCAATGGTGTTTTTGAATATCACGGCGTTTGCGGCAATGTGGTTTTATGAAAAGTATCGGAATATAAAGTACATATCCGAAAAAGCGGTGTCAATTATAAAAAGTCTTGATTTTCTGGTACTTAATCCGAAACTGTTCGGTATGCTCTATGTGCTTTTGAGCATTACGGACACGCTGTTTATCGTAATTTCAACACGAGTGCAGATTGAGTACGGGAATTATGCTTTTTATGCGGGAGCATTGTTTTTGGTGGCGATGTATTCGATTTTGATGATGCTTACAATGTCGATGCTGCAAGGTCTTTTGAAAAACGAGGTTGACCTTATCACAAAGCAAGACGAGGTTGAAACATTGAAAAACTATACCGCAGCGATAGAAAACCTGCTTGATGAAATGCAAAAATCACGGCACGACTATAAAAATATGATTTTGTCTATGCGTGATTTTGTTGAGGAAAAGCGGTTTGATGAGCTGGAACAATATTTCGGCGAAGAGATTTTGAAGAGTGAAACGCTTGAAAAAATCTCAAAGAATATTTATCTTGCAACAAAAAAAATTAAACAGCTGCCGCTGAAAAGTCTTATCAATGCAAAGCTGAACGAAGCAATGTCCGTCGGTATCAATGTGGAAATTACGATATTTTCAGAGGTTGATATAACCTCTGTTCCGACGCTTGATTTGTGCCGAATCATCGGAAATCTGCTTGACAATGCGGTTGAGGCGGCATCTGTGAGCGACAACAAGGTCATATCGCTTGTTATGCTGAAAAATGACAATCAGTACAGCATAACGCTCTGCAACGGATTTTCGGGCGAGATTGATATGTCGAAGATATGGAAAAAGGGATATTCATCAAAGGGCAAAAATCGGGGACAGGGACTGCCGATTGTGAAAAAGCTGATTGATACCCACCCCGAAATACTGATAAATACAGAGATAAAAAATAACCTGTTTGTGCAGGATTTGACAATTATAAAAGGAGAATGATTATTATGGAACAAAATGCATCGGGTCTTGTATCATTTATGGCACTTACGCCGCTTGTTTTCGGCGTTGTATGTGTTGTATTTCTTTATAAGCCGCTGAAAAAATTATATATGCGCTTGCTGAGAAAGCGAAACATTGTTGGAGTATTTGTCTTGTTTTTTCTGACAGGGCTTATATATTTTCTCGGATTTTTTGCACTTGTCGGAGCATTGATGCAGTTGAGAAAGGAAAGAGATCGGTTTTTTGCGGAAATTGCCGCATCGCCGTCAGATCAATCGGCGGATGAACTTATTGCGTATATTCAGCAATACGGCTGCGAAAATCACCCAAATGCGTGGAACAGACTGCGCAGCATATGGATTACATTCAACGAAAGTCCTAATGTTTCAACAGAAAAGAAAAAACAGCTGAAACAATTTTTAATGCTTCAGGGACTTACAATGCACTATCAGGATGCAAAAATTATTGATAACTGCAAACTGTGATATTTTCCGCTATGGTGGTTAATATAAAACAATACATATATGAAAGGATGTTTTTATGAAAAGAACAAGCAAAGTCATAAGCATAATAATTTCAATCTTTATGCTTATGCAGATTGTGCCGTGCATGGCGGCAGAGGGAGAAGGCGAAAGCATTGAATGTCCGAATGCCGCAAAGGTGTGCTATGATATGGGAATTATGCCGGACGTGTATGAAAATGCAGATAAGGCTGTTTCAAAAGCTGATTTTAACAGAGTGTGCGAGAATCTCTTTGAAACTGCATACAACAAGGGCGATGACACTATTATGAGTTTGGAGCAAATATGCAATGCACTCGCTGACAAGATGATGCCGAACGGATCTTCTCTTTCCGGTCTGATAGTTGAATTGCGCAGCGGTGTTGAATTAAGTCTTGACTCGTATGTTTCGTATGCGCAGCTTGCAAAGATTGTTTATAATGTTCTGAACGGCTATTTCAGGGTGTACAGCGGCGGATACCGTGTGGATTGGACCGGACAGACACACAGAGACAGTTACGATGATGTGCACGGCGGTCTGCTCTATGTAAAAGGATATGCAAAATATGAGGGAAGCGTCAGCGTTTCCGGTGATGAAGCAACCGTCAGCGGAAAGCTTTATAATCAGGAAAATCAATCCGGAAAAAGTGTTGAGAATGTTAAACTCAGCATTTCCGATGAAAATTTAGAGAGCGGGGACGATTATTTGCTGTTCGTAAAGGATGATGCAATTATTTCCGCAGTTTCGGAAAATGATGTAAAGGCAGAGAAAGCAAGTAAAGATATAACGCCGCCTACGGTTATTGTTCTTACAATAGGTGATGTAAATGCAATCGTAAACGGCGAAACGGTTACAAACGATGTTGCGCCGAAGATTGTAAATGACAGAACAATGCTCCCGATACGTTTTGTTGCCGAAAATCTCGGCGCTAAAGTCTATTGGGATGAGTATTTGCAAAGGGTATCAATCAAATCGCGCAAAACGGATATTTCGGTAGAAATCGTCAAAAAAACTGCGGAAGTAACAGAGAAAATAGCCGTTTATAATCAGAAAACCGAAGATGTTGAACTCGACTCGCCCGCATTTGTAGAAAACGACAGAACTTATCTTCCGCTTAGATTTGTGGCTGAAAAGCTCGGTGCAGATGTCAAGTGGGATGATGCAACTCAAACTATAACAATTACCAAAAAGTAATATTTTCCGCTGTGGCGGTTAATATAAAATAATACATTATGAAAGGATGTTTTTATGAAAAGAACAAACAAAGTCATAAGCATAATACTGTCGGTAATTATGCTTATGCAGGTGATGACAGGCTTGGTTTTTGCCTCGTGCAAAACAAAGCTCGGCACGCCGACAAATGTTAAACTTGCGTATGATGAGGGTTATGAAGACTATGTGTATACGTTTGACGCAAAAGTTCCATCCGACACAAACGCATACGAATACACAGTATGCGTCGGAGGAAATGTTAACGGAAAAATTCTTCTTTCAATCCCAAACTTTTTTTCCTTTAAACCCGAGTTTTTAAAGGGAGATATTGAAGATACATTTGCCGACTGGAAAGAGGATATGGGTGTTTCGGACTGCGAAATGCTTATAGGTTTCTTAGTAGTATCTAAGGACGAAGAAAACTATGGCGACAGCGATATTACCGTTGTGGATGCAAAGGCTAATATAAAGAATGTAAATGCCGGTTTCGGCGGAAGGTGCGACGGCGGTGCTTACTGGGCTTTCTCAAACGGTACTCTCACATTTTTCGGAAACGGCACTGCCGATAAACCTTACGATGTAAATACAGATGATGTTGAAACAATTATTTTTGAAAGCGGTATTACGGCATTTGATGAATTAATGGGATTCTATAATTTCCCGTCTCTTAAATACATATATATCAACAATGATAATTTTAATACGGAAGACAATATTTTTTGCGATTCAAGTCATTATATAGTGGTCTTTGCACCGAAGAATTCAACCGTTCACAATGCGATTGAGGGAACTTATGACAGTGATTTTAAGTTTATGGACATCAGAACCGGAAGTGAGAACTACCGCACCGCTCCGTCATATGTAGACGAAGTTAAAATAATGAGCGACTGCAATATCATTCCGCAGATATATTCAAAATTAGACGAATATGTAACAAAAATAGATTTTGCAAAAGCAATGGTGGCAAGCAGAGAATCAGGTCTTTATATAAAAAAAGACGAAGCACGGTACAGCGATTTAACAGTCGGCACATATGAAAACGGCTGTGCAAATTATGCGGTTGATTGCGGTTGGATTACGCCGAAAAGCGAAACGAAATTCGGTGCAAACGACACATTGACCTATGGCGAAATACAAAGCGCAATCATAAAAACGTGCATACTCCAGGATGAAGAATTCTTAAAATTGAATATCACCGTAAACGGGCTTGAAAGCGATGACAAAATCACATACGAGAAATTTGCAGCGCTTTTATATAAGGCAGGCACATTGAGAGACAACACCGAAGACGGCGGCTATACTTTTGAAATCGGTCCTATGGGAAGTCTTTTTGAAGGCTCAATTTCAACCAATCTTGAAGACGGTGAATGGATTGCAACATTAAATGGTGTGATTAAAAATCACGTAAGAAGTCGCGGCAGCGAAACAATAACCGATAAAAAATATAAAATTTACGATACAGAGCTTTTCGGTATTGAAGACGACAATATAAAACTTTGTATGAACGCATATAAGGACATAATTTCGGGCATTTACACCACATACGATATTGTAAAAGACGGCAAGGTTTACAAGGCTGACTTTACAATCAATGACGGCGCGGCTGAAACAAACAGCAAAACCGTGTCGCTTAAATTAAATGCAGAGGGCTACACAAAGTACAGCATCGGCGGCGGCTCTTATAAGAAAATCACATCTTCACCGATTTCGTATACTTTGGACAGCAAGCACGGCGAGCAGAGTGTTTCCGTAACCTTTGCAAACGATGACCTTTCAAAGACAAAAACCGTCGTAAAAACAATTAAACTTAACAATCTTCACAAGGTTATCTATATGGCGGACGGCAAAGAGTTTTATAACATTCTTGTCGGCTGCGGCGATGCAATACCCGAACTCAAAAATCTGCCGGTAAAAGAGGGCTATGCATTTGACGGTTGGGAAAACCTCCCCGAAATAATGCCGGACAAGGATATAACCGTAAATGCAAAATTTGTTGTTGAACCGCCTGTTGCAACAGGTACATTCAGTGCGAACGACAAAGCAAAATGGTCGCTTTCAAAGGACGGAACTCTTTACATCAGCGGTACGGGCAGTGCAAGTGTAACAGGCGGAAGCGGTAATGAACAGGCAGACCATGTTCTTGAATATATGACTGACAGAGAAAAGGCCGTGATGATTAAAAAGGTTGTTGTCGGCGAGGGCATTACAGAGCTTGGCGACTATGTTCTGTATGAACTCTACAATGCCGAGGAAATTACACTTCCGTCAACGCTCAAAACAATCGGCAAGGCATTTATGAAGGGCAGCAGCGTAAGAAATGTTGTAATTCCGGCAAGCGTGGCATCGGTAAATATGGATTGGTCATTTATAAAATGTTCATATCTGCAAGCGGTAACTTTCTTGAATAAAGACATAGCATTGAATGTTACAGATGACAAAAATGACTACGAAATGGGTTTGAACTTGTACGGATATTCGGATTCGAGAGTCAAGGCATATGCCGAAACACATAACTGCACATTTATATCAATCGACCCTGATTTTGCAATAAACAACGGTGCTGCCGAAACCACCGATAAAAATGTTAAAATCAGCCTTAACGATTATGCGAAGAATGATTTTAAGCAGTATAAGATAAACGACGGCGAATACAAGAACATTGACAGCAACGACATTGATTTTGTTCTGGACAGTGCAGACGGCGAAAAAACAATCAGCATTACATTTAAAAATGACAGTTATGAGATAGAAAAAACTCATAAAATCATATTTAACAACAAGCACAAAATAACCTATGTTTCGGGCGATACAATAATAGATGAGGCGACAGTTGGCTGCGGTGCAAAAATCACTGCAACGGACAAAATTGCATCAAAAGAGGGTTATACCTTCCTTGAATGGGATATACCTGAGATTATGCCGGATAGCGATGTTGCGGCAAACGCGATATTTGCAAAAAATGCAGACAGCGAACAACTTGATACCATTCTTACGGATGAGGAAAAGGCAGACGGTATAAGCGTAAAAGCCGAGATTGCCGCTGCGGAGGAAAATGCAAATATTCAGACAGAGCTCGTAAACAAGTATTCAAAATACACGGCGTCGCTTATAATAAATATCGACATTTCAAAGGGCAAGGACGAAAACTTCACTCCGATAACCGAAACTGAAAATCTTCTGACCTTTACAGTTGATATTCCGTCGGAAATTCAAGGCAAGGCCGAATATATTGTCCTGCGTGAGCATAACGGCGCGGTAGACGCCCTTACAACAAGCAAAAATGCTGACGGTGAGTATATTGAAGTTAAGGATAACACAATTATTATTCACGCAAAGAAATTTTCCGCATATCAGCTTATAGCAAAGGATGCGGACCCGACACCTTCACGCAGCGGCGGAGGCGGAGGCGGCTCATCGAGCCTTACGGTTAAGTTTGAAACAAACGGTGCTCTGGCAATCAAATCGGTAAGCGTAAGCAGAAACAGTGTTATCACCGCTCCGACAGTTCCCGTAAAGGACGGATTTGTATTTGACGGCTGGTACACGAACAAGAATTTTGCAAACAAATTTGACTTTAACACAAAAATTACAAAGTCAATTACACTTTATGCAAAGTGGGTTGAAAAGGCAAAAACAAGCATAATTCTTACTATCGGTCAAAAAGATGCAACCATTGACGGAAAGACCGTTTCAAACGATGTTGCGCCTAAAATTGTAAATGACAGAACAATGCTTCCGATACGCTTTATAGCAGAGGCTCTCGGCGCAAAGGTTGATTGGATTGAAGAAAGCCAGACGGTTAAAATCACTGCCGAAAATATTGATATTTCTCTTGTAATCGGCGAAGATTTTGCAACCGTAAACGGCGAGAAAATCGACCTTGATTCCCCGTCATTTATAGAAAATGACCGTACATATCTGCCTATACGCTTTGTATCGGAAAAACTCGGCGCAGATGTCAAATGGGACGAGGCAACTCAAACCGTAAATATTACAAAATAATAATTTGCACTCAAAAAAACTGCTCAAAAAAATTTGGGCAGTTTTTTGATGCAAAAAGAGTATTTAATTTTTCGGAACTGTGAACAAAAGTCTGTAATTTTGTATCGTAGCTTTTTTATAGCTTCAAATGTTAAAATTAATACATTGTTTCCCGAATGTTCCGCCTGTCAAACTGACGTCAGTATTATTTCCGCACAATCGTCTGACATATGCGGCGAATGATTTAATTCAAAAGTTATTCCATTTTCTTTCAGATCTCCTTATTTTTCATGTCTGAAATCGTTTGGTGACATACCATGCATACTTTTAAACGCTCTCTGAAAGCTGCGCACATTATCATATCCGACGACGGCGGATATTTCCGCAATTGTTTTATCGGTATTTTTCAGCATTTCTCCGGCTTTTATCATTCTGACATTTTTTATATAGTCCTTAACATTTATGCCTTCTGTTTTTTTAAATACTGACGATATATAAACCCCTGTCACATCAAATACTCCGGCAAGTATATCCAAAGAAAGCTCATTTCCATAATTATAGTCAATATAATCCTTTATTTTTTGCACAAGAAAAGCATTTCCATAGTTGCGTTTGATTTTTATATATTCGACAGCAGCATTTATTTTTGTTAAAATGAACCCAAGCATCTGTTCGGGAGAATTAAGTCTGTGATACTTTATAAAATCGTCAAAATACGTGCTGTCGTCAATGCTTTCATATTTGATCCCCAATGAGCTGAACGCTCTTACAATGGCATTTGTACACTGCCACAGCATTTCGGAATAATATGAAAACTCCATTCCCGCTGCATTCATATCAATATACAGCTCAAAAAGAATTGCTCTTGCTCCCTCATAATTGCAGCTTTTTATACAATATGCAAGCTCCTCCTCCTTTTCGACCGGATAATCATATCCATCGTCATCCCTTTGTTTTATTATATCATCAAAAAGAAGTATGTTATCCTTTTTCGACAAAATTGAATTTTCAAGAGCACTTGCCGCCTCATAAAACGACATTCCGAGATCCTTTAAATCGTCATAAAATGAACCTATACCGATTTTTACATTTTCCCAGCCGCGTAAACTCATATATTCCGAAAGACTGTTTGCCGCCGACAAAACGACTTCCGTGTTTCCCGAAAAACCAATCAAAGCCGTAAGTCTTTCCTCGCTCATTTCAATTATAACAATTTCATAATTCGGCTCGATTATCCTTTCTATATCGCTCCTGTTTATTCTCTCTCCCATACCGGCGAAATGAAGCATGATAACAGCAAGACTTCCTTTTTCAAGAAAATGATGATAATTTTTCAGGTTTTCAAGTACTGCTTTTTCATCCTCATCTATCTTACCGCCGTAGCACAGCTTCAGCAAAACACTCTGAATAATAAGGTTTTTGCTTGACTTTACCAAATCCCTCGAATCGCGGAATTTTTTCTCAAAATCGTCCATCAAGTCGTTTAGCTGTTCTATCTCATTGTTATAGGCAACAGATTTATTATCGGAAATTTTGTTTGCCCTGTCAACCAGACTGGCAAACGGCTTATATACACGATCTACAATTTTAAGCGAATACAAAATTGCACCTGCAACACACAGGAAAATTAAAATAATCATCAAAAGCTTTGTATTGTTAATTTCCTTCATCAAATATTTTTTTTCGTATGCCTTGAAAACATACCAGCCGCCATATTCGCTTTTCATGCCGATAAGCTCATATACATTTCCGGATATTTTCAGCTCAAAAAATTTATCTTTGTCTACTATTTTATCAATGAGTGCGTTTTTTTTAATTCCCTCATATATATCCTGATTTCCATAAATATAGGAGCGGTTTTCGTCAAGAACAAGATAATTGAAATCGCTCCTGTCATAAATTAAATCTAAAAGCTTCATCATATCAATATTAACCGAAACCGCACCCAGTTCTGTGCTTCTCCCGACAGGAAATCCGCGTACAAGACTGATTACGCTGTTTCCATCCGCGTCGGTTCTCTTATACATCTGTCTTTTCAGATAAAGCGGCTGCGCCGTTTTGTATTTATTAATCCAGTCGCTGTCGGAATAATCCTTCAAACGCGTTACCCCGTTATCGGTCGACAGTACTCTTTCGCTTTCATTATAATAGATACATATTGACCTGATAAAATCCTCTGTCTGAAATTTTGAAAAAAAAGAGCTTTTCATAAAGCGTTGACTGCTTACTGACAGGCTGTCAAAATCGGTGTTTAAATTAATATCGCTGCAAAGATTTAGCGACAGTGTATTGGCTTTTTCCATAACAAAATCCAGATTGCTGCATAGCCGGCTTACATTTTGTTTTTCAACAGTCCATACTTTGTCCGAGATGATTAACGATGAATTTATATAGGTACTTATCCCCATAACGGCAATAACAAAAATTAAAATAGCTGCAAATGAATTAACCATTCCCGATTTTATGCTCTTTTTTTTGCGATTACCGTCTTTATATTTATACATAGCTGTGTTCCTTATCATAAAAATATATATTATTTATTATATCATTTTTCTTCTGCAAATTCAATAGCTTCATCATTTATTTTAAGTATTTTTTTTGCTCCGAAACGGAAGATTTTTTTAAGTTTTTCATCTGTTCGCATTGCAAAATAATCTTCCCCTTCAAACTCTATATTTTCACCGTTTACATCAAAATTGCAGCAAAACCTGTTCCCGATATTTTTTTCACCGCATGCGGCGGCAACCACGCTGCCGTCCTCAAAGACGCACCAGTTTTCTCCTCTGTTTTGTTTTATGCCAATCGAAAGCAACGCCTCCGCCGCCTTTTCAGCGTCGGGAGCGTCAAAATAAAATGCTGCTGAATTCTTTAGTTTATCAAAATATTCCTTTGCCGGTTTTCCGTTTTTCAAATATGTTGCTTTTCCGAAAACGAGCAGATTTTTTATCTTTGCAAGCTCATTGTAAACCGATATGTCCATACCGTCGGGCTCTGTAAGGCAAACAGCGTCATAGATGTGATCGCCGTATACCGCCATGTCTTCCGAGATTGTTATTGCTCCTCGCTCCACTTCGCTTGTCGGAGCAAGATCACACAAATATGGGAAATCAAACAATTCCTTTGTAAACTTAAGCACCCTGTGAATTGATTTCCCGCGTCTGCGCCATATTTTATCATGAGGATCAGAAAGCAATCTGTTTGACGCATTTTCAATTCCGAATAAAACAAGCACTCTCGAATCGGGCGCCGACCTTTGAAATTCAAAAAGCCCCGAAAGTCTTTGCTCCATTTCGGAAACACTTTCAAGCAGCCCCTCCGCGCATAGATCAAGCACAATGCCTTTTTCGTTTCCCTCATAGCCGAGATAATGCGTTCTTCCGCCGAAAAGCGCATTCTGATATGTTTCTCTGTAATACGTTTTAATGTCAAGCGTCCGCATAGAGTACCACATATTATACCACTGCGGATATTTGCACTTTCTTGAAAGCGCCATCCGCACGGGTATTAAAATGTATTCGTCTGTCTGTGCATAATCTCTGAGTGTTTCCCACCAATAAAAACCGTTTTTTATGCCCTCAAAGCCCAAATCCAGTTCATCTCCCCACCATGTCGGATGGCAAGCAACAAACGCGTCTTCACCGATATATTTCTTTGCAAGCCGGTAAAAATAGTTGTCAACATCAGCGAGTCTTTTGCGTATACATTCTATATATAAATTCATGGCGCAAATGCTTTCGCCCTCGTTGTTTTTCTCAAAGCTTCTGAAATATAACACATCATCACTAAGGCTTCTTCCATACAATTCCTTATATTTTTTCTCCATACCAAAGCTGAAGTTAAACGACGGGCAAGTCCATATTCCGTTTTCATCGGGATTCGGATATATATCCATTCCCAGCTCATCAATCGCGGCTCCGAAAAGCCGGATATGTGCTGTTCGTTCAAACATTTCTCTTATAACCTTTTCGGTCGAGCTGCTGTATAAATCGTAATTTACTCTTTTTCTGCCGAAGCATACAATTATCGTTTTACCGATATTATCACCGTCCGTCTTTACTGATAATTTGCCGCCGGAAAACGAAAAATCATTAATTCTCCGTTTGTCCGTAAAGCTATCCTCCCCGCTTTTTGAAACAGAGAAGCAGGATATTATAATATCGGCGTTTAAATCGCGTTCAAAACCGCCGTTTTCATCAAACACGCTTTCGTAAAATTCCGCGCTGTAGGAAAATTCATTATTTTTCTGAAAATATTTTTCCTCCTTTCTCATGTCAAGATCTAAAATAAGCCTTACGTTATGCTCATTTAAAAAATTATTCAGCTCTCCGATTTTTTCTATAAGGAAGTCATCGGTAAGTATTCCGCCCATGGGCTTTAGCGCATGAAATGATATATAAACCGTATCAAAGCAGCTTCTTCTCAAGAGATCCTCAGCTTTTTTTATTATCGTATCTCCGCCGAGATCATTATTATTCCATTTCCAATATATTATTTTCGGTGTCATGTAAATCTTCCTTTCTCTGAGCAATAATGCTGTAATAATTCTCATATATTTTTTCTTTTTTTATAACAAGCCCTGCCTCGCTTTTTAGATAAACTTTTCCAAAACAATGCAGTTTAAAACTTATTTCCTTTTCGTTAAAGCTGTAGTCTAGAATTTTTGCGCCGAGCGCCGACAATATATTGAAGCTTTTTTGTTTTGTTCTGTAAACCTCTATAAAATTTGAATTTTTAAGCTTGTCAAACGGAATTTGATTAGTACCTTTTATTTCCTCTCCGTTGACTATTATTTTATCAATATATCCTCCGCTGCCGACAAAAGAAATATCGCTTGTCATTTTACCCGATTTAAGCCCGCAGATTTTCATTTCACGTCCGCTGTACGGATAAAAAACAAATCCTCCGAAATCGTAAGTCACTCCCAAAACAGAATGAATTACCGACTCATACCATGTTCTTATACTGTAGCCCTGCCACGTGCCGGCAAGCGTTGTCCAGCCGTCCGTTTCCGGCCGGCTTGTGTTTTCAGCGCAGCTTATTCCTTCCGGGCACATTAATTTATCTGTAAAATAGCTTATCTGATATATGAAATTTTCAAGCAAATCAGGTCTGTTGTTAAAGCAGGCAAGCCTTGTAAAATATTCCGACATTGCGGGCCAATGACAATGCAGCTGATTTGCATCGGCATCGTATGCGTCGTCGTCAATAGGAACGGGACGTATTCCGCATAGAGTAAGAAGTTTTTTTTCAAAAAACTCAAGAGCGGTCTTATTCATAAAATCCGTTATATCTCCTACAAATTCGCCTTCCCACTTTACCGCGCATGAGCTGATACAGCTTCTTTTTTCAAGAGTTTTGCTGTCGACCGACGCGGCTATAAATCCGATATTATTATCGAAAAACAAATCTCTGTAATTTTTCAGTGCACGCTCTGAGAGCGCTTTGGCATATAACGCGGTTTTTTTATCCTTCATTATTTCGGCAAGCACTGCCATACATCTTGCCGCACAGTAAAAAACACAGCCGTTAAAAGCGCTTATATCCTCCCCGGTTTCCTTCATTAAATGCGGGAAATCCGGGAAGAGCGATGTACCGCCGCAAAATCCCGTTTCTCCGATTTCTTTTTCACCGACTCTGTAAAAGATATTTTTTGCAAATTCATAAAACGGCTCAATTTCTCCTCCGCATGAAAAATAATTGTAAAGCAATACAATATACATTCCCTGCGCGGGCAGCTTGCTTATTTCGATAACGTCAAGATTATTTGAATATGCATGGACCATATTGCCCTCATACGAATTTTTCATATAAAACCAAAGAAGCTTTTGCATAAACTCAAAATCACCCCAGTATAAATAAGCTTTAGCCGAAGTAATCGAGTCCCAGCCCCATATCCAGTAATCTGTTGTTTTCGCCTTTATTCCGCCGCTGTATTCCAAAACTTTAAGCTGTTCATGATAAAACGGCGCAAGCTGAAAAAAGGTGTTAAGGCTTTCGTAAGGACTGCATAGAACGGGCGCTTTTTCAGATACTCTTTTATATCTTTCAATTTGTTTTTTCAAAATACTTTTCCTGTCCCGCACAGATTTTTCATATATAAATTCTGCCGCGCTTTCGTTCTCCGCAAAACAAAAAAACCACGTATATTCGGAGTCACATTTTAAGTTTTCGCTTTCAAGTATGTGTTTTCTGCCTGCTGCAGACGAATATTTACTCTCAAAATCCGAGCCTATGAGGATATATGCGGCTTCGCTTTCATCCTCGCAAAAGCTTTTTCTGAACACTCCGTCGCAAAATTCGGATTTTCTCCAGCTTCTGCGCACCGCGCAGTCGGTATACTTTATATTTGACTGATAAAATGTATCAAGAAAATTATCCTCAAAAAATTCGAGTCTGAATTTTAAATTTTCCGGTACATTTCCCGGAGTTTTCAAAGAAATAAATATACAGTTTTTCACAGTAAAAACATTGTATCCAAAACGCAGACCTTTATAACTCCATTCTCCTGTATATCCAAACGGATAAATTTTAAGCTTCTTTAAGTTCTGACCATACAGCCCATCCTCAGCAGAAAGATAAAATCTCTCTTCTCCCCAGAAGCTTTTATACATAACCGTCCTTACCCCTCTTGCTGCAGGCGAGGAATACTCAACAGCGCCTATTCCCTTCTGAGTTGCTTCAAATGACGTTCTTTCATCACAATACCATGCGGACGGATTTGGCAATCCGTCCGCAGAGTAAATTATCCCTTTTTTAACCGTATAATCGCTCATTGATTTAAATCCAGCCTGTGAACATTTCCCCAGTTTTTAAGCGATACAAGATCTTTGAAAACAAAAAGCTTTGCGACATTTGCACCGTCTGTCGAAAGGTCGTCCGTTCTCACCGTATAGCGATATCTGCCGGCAGGGATTACGCAGTCCTTCATATCAACCGAAACAAGCCTGCTGCCGTCTCCTTCGCTTGCATACGTTGCAAGAATAAGCTTGCCTATAACAGTATCCTTTTCTTTGTAATTTGAAAATGTAAACTCACCGCTGCAGCTGCCGTTTTCACTATTTTTCGCAATACCATAGTTGTCAATCGTATTATCCGGTACTCTGAAGCATTTCATTCCGTTTTGATTGTCGGAGCAGTAAATTACTCCGTTTTTAATCGCACAAATCGTTCCCCTGTACATGTTTTCAAATACATTAGGTGCCCAGAAAACATGATCAAGCGTTTCTCCGCCGTTTTCGTCATCCATCAGCCTGTATACGCAAAATTCGTTTCTGTCAAGCGCAGAGGTTACAAGAAATTCACCTATAAGTCCGATGCTTGTTATACGACCGTAGCCAACAGATGCAATATTAAAGCGCTTTGCGCTGCATCTTGCCGAACCGGAGGCAATTTCCTCATCCGTCAAAGCGGTATCGCTTTGCTTTGCCTCCTTAAAGTTCATCTGAAGAACACCGTTTATTTGATTTGCACTCTCTTGCTGACTGTCTCCGTAGGAAATATATACATAATCACTTCCGTCGTTTGTGCATATCGTACCTGCTTCGGCTACGTTTTTATTACCGTCCGTTTTTGTATAAGTAACCTGATGGGCACCCTTTATAACCGGATTTGTCCTATCTGAAATATCAAGCATTTCTATTGTTCCCGGATGAGGATTGGCAGCTCCGGGAAAGAAATACGTTACTCCGTAAAGGTAGTTTCCCGACGCACACATTGTATTATATACGCGTCCGGAATTTTTTTCTTTATTTTTGTAAACAGCTGTAAGCTCGCCGCCGTCGGCAGCTCTGAGCGCTTCATCATCCGCCTTTAATATTATAAGACCTAATGATTTTGACATATCCTTTCCGCTCCACCATGTGTTGTAAACGCTCAGATACACATATCCGTCACTTCCGAAAGCCAAAGCCGCAGCGTCAAAACTCTCCTTATCGGCGGTGTATGTATAATGTGCAATTTGAGCCGGATTATTAGGATTTGTAACATCGAAAATTCTAAGCTGTTCTTCGTATGCGGCAAATAAATAATTGTTTCTTATTTTCAGAGCCTTAACATTCCCGTACCCGACTATATCTCCGTCAAGACGAATGGGATTTGATAAATTTGCCATATCATAAGAATAAATATTTGCATCATGCGCAATATATACCGTATTATTTTCGGCAGCGTCCACGTAGCCGCAGGTTACATCGGTTATTTTGCCGCTTTCTTTAAATCTGTAATCTATCGACCTCGCCGATACAGATATAGCTGTCAGCGTGAGAACAGAACACGCCAAAATCATTGATAAAAATTTTTTCATAGCAATTCCTCCTGATTTTTAATATATAACATATTACGTATTGAAAACGCATATGCGCTTTCGCCCGAAATACGCAATAATGTCAACTCGGTTAATTTACCTGTTTTAGATACAAGTATTCGCTTTCAAGACCCGCATTGTCTATAATCTCCTGCGCTTCGGCCGGAAAATCGGCGTTCGGATAATGTAATGTATTTTGTACGACGTCGTTTTCTCCCCTGTCAATATACTTTGAGGAGGTTGTATAGTTTTCGTAAAATACATTGTCATGAGCGCCTTTTCCGATAAACGCATAAATAGATTTATAGCCTACACGAAGGTCAAGAACGTTTTTCTTCAGCTCATACCAGCTTGAACCGTTATCGCAGTAAAGCGGGCTTGTGCCGCACATTACATTTTTTATATAGTTTTCCGAAACAATATTTCTTCTTTCTTCATCGCCTCCCGTACCGCCGAGCAGGTATACCGCTCCGCCGTCATCGAGTGACTGCATAACATCATGAATATAATTTTTTGAAATAATAAGATTGTTTATATCCGATTTTTCAAGCGCTGCCCAGCCCCAGCCGACATGAAAGCCGCTGTAGGGTACATTTGCTATTTCGTTGTGCATAAATTCCGAGTCGGAAATGTGTCCTATGGTCAGCGCGGCACCTCCGTAATATTCAACCGACGTGTCGTGAATATAATTGTTTTTTACCGAAAATCCGTATTGCGCGCTGCTCTGTGTACTAACAGGGCTTGAAATGCTTCCTGCCCAAAGCGCGCCGCCGGAAATATCATAAAATACATTACCGGTAACGGAGCAGTTTACGCTGCCCTCAAAAAAACTCAGTCCTTCGGCTCCCAAATGCTTGAATATGCATTTTTTGAAGCTTATGTTTTTTGAAAAGGAAACATTAATCGCAGAAGGCATATCTACTCCTTCGGAACACTGATTATTCTGATTGTCAACAAATGCGCCGTTTACTGATGGGATATTCCATGATGAATGTTCAAAGCTTATGCCTCTGAAAGTAATGTTTTCGGATCCATTTATATTGACAAGCGTTTCAATAACGGGCATATATATTTCCGCCGAGTTCATATCAACATTGCACTCCGGAATATAATATATTTTCTCGTTTTCCTTATCTATATAAAACTCTCCCGCCTCGTCCAAAAGCTCATACGCGTTTTCATAGTACCATACGTCCTTTGCGATAATCTGACCTCTGTCCGCAGCAATGTTCCAAAATGGCTGCTTCATTTTTATAAGGCTGCCTTCGCCGGTACTTTCCACTGCCTCAACCGATACTCGCGGACTTGACCACACACATTTGAAAACACATTCCACGTCGCCGGGCTTTTTAAACGAAAGCAAATCCATCTGCTTTGTATAAATTCCAACATTTTTATCGGTTGACTCAGCCTTTATGCCGCCTTTGCTTCTCGCTCTTACAGCTCGTTTACCGTTTACGTAAAGCTGCCTTGAATACTTTCCGTTCGTATCTGCACAATATATGTTCTTTTCACTGTCAAAGAGCGTCCAGCCGTCTATTCTGCGTCCACCGCTTATTACCGCATTATTTCCGGAATATATCACAGAATTTCCGTTTATACCTGAATCTCTTTCATCAAAGGTAAGCGTTTTATCAAGAAAATATTTGCCCTCTGCAAGATGAATATAAATGTTCTCATTTACGGTGTCCTTAATGTTTCTTACAGTGTTGCGCGCCTCCTCTATTGTTCTGAGAGGATTTGCAAAGCTGCCCGAATTTGAATCGCTGCCGTTGACCGGATCTACAAAAATCGAGTTGAGTCCGCTCCTGTCTCTTGCTGCATACCCGTAACTCTTAACTTCGTCCAGCGGCGTTATACCACTCATGGAATCTATCTTAAAAATCCGCGCGCTGAAGCCGATAGGATTATCCGGCAGCTTGAAGCCATCCGAAAGCACGGTTTTACTAAGGCCGCCCGCGTCGGCAAACGGGTTTTTAACCGCCTTTGCGCTTATTAAACGATTGCCGCTGTAAACAGCCATTAACGCCGTATAAGGCGCCGTTGCTCCCGACGCGGAGTAATTCGACAGCTTCACCGCAGCGCATACCTTTTCGCCGCCCGAAAGCATATCAAGCTTTTTTCCGTTTTCATCGGACAGAAATATATCATCATTTGCCGACTCTGAAACTCTGTACAGCAAAAGAGTTCCTGAAGCGTCGTTTATTCTTATAAGAAACATGTTATCGGAAAATCCGCAGAAGCTCATCCCTACATATATTTCGGGTATCGTCTCTTTTCTTATAAAAACAGGCGCGCCGCCGCTCAAATCAAATATACGTATTGACTTTGCGTCCTGAGAAGGCATATAGAGAATATCGCCGTTTATAAATATGCGGTTTACTCTTTTCCCCTCATACGCTCCGCTGAGATCGAGATATGTACAATCTTTTGTCTGCATATCATAGTGCCAAAGACCGTTCACTTTTTCTGAGCCGCCCTGAATTTTCTGACCGTCGGCAACGGAAATATAAATGCTTTTTCCATAAATCTCCATTCCTGAAAACATTGCATATCTCGTTCCATCGACAGCGTTATACTGTATTTGCTTTGCGGATATGACGTGCGGCGCCGACGGATTGCTTATATCAATTTCCATAATCGCTCCCGGCTTTGGATTTTGACCGCTCGCCAGACATTCCGTAAGTCCATAAAGCATATCCCCATCCGCCTTCAGCACTCTGAAAGCACCCATAGTTTGTTTATTTCCGCCATAATACAGCGTACGCAGATTTCTTGTCGCTCCCGTGTACCTAAGGTTTTCCTCTCTTGCGTCAATTATTACAAGACCGAGAGAGCCGGCTCCGCCATAGTCCGTGTTTGCGGAAATATAAATCCTGTCATCTGTCACATCCCACGCTTTTCCCGAATATCCCGAACCAAAAGTGTATTTTGCACTCATCGGAATATTTTCCTCGTCAAGCCGATAAACCGATATCATTTTTTCCTGAAGAACAAACAAATTATTCCCTCTGCGCTTAAGAGCTTCCGGCGGCGATAAAACAGAAATTGTACACTTTAGACTTTGTTTTCCGTCATTTGATAAATCATAGCATTTAATACTGTCTGAATATGCAATGAATACCATATTATCGTCAAGAAGAGCTGTCAGGACTGTACCCCCGACGGAAACTGCGCCGACTCTCGCTATATGCAGATCATCGTATGCAGCGCCTGCCTCTGCACACAAAAAAATCATCAGCGCAGCAATAAAAACAAATATTTTTTTTACCATTGCTTCCTCCTAATTGCAAGCGGAAAGCTCCGCAGCGTCATTAAATGCCATAATGCCGAAATAGCCGTCATCTTTAATTCTTCCCTCTGTTGTGTCGAGAAACGAAATTATATTTTTTCCGTCTACATTCAAAATTATTCGCGTTCCGTTTTCTTCATTAACAGCGCCGAACGTCATTTTATATTTTTGTCCCTGATTTATAATGCCATTGTTTACAACAGGCGCACCGCAGATGTTTTCTCCGTTTGCAGTTCCGAAAATTACGGTTCTTACACCGTTATTAAATCTCTGAAGCTCTATTTCATTGGCTTTAAATGTAAAGATATAGAAGGTTCCATTATCAATCCATGAGGTGCAATCTGCAGCGCGTATTATAACCGACGGCCAGCCCGACGAGAACGACGGAATTTTAACATCAAGAGTCAAAAGCTCATTTGCAAATTTTTTGTTTTCAAAATACGCACTTGTGCCGCTTGTGCCGGGAGCCGTAATATACATTGTATCTCCCTTTTTCTCTGCCGCAGCGCTGTTATTAAGCTTCCATGCTCCTGCATCCGAAGTAAGCTCCGACGCGTTGTAAACAGCTATGTTTGAAAATTTATCATCACCATGCAATACAACGTCAACCTTGACGGTTTTCTCAAACAGCCTTCCGTTTACATATCCGCCATAAGTGATATTAGCGCTCCCGGTGTTTTTCGCAAGGAGTATATTATCTTTGCTAACTTCAACAACATCCGGATTGTCTGAGAATATAATCTTTTCAAAATCGGTAAATTCATGACCAAGCTTTGAATAAATCCTATAGTCAAGACTTTTTTTTGTTCCCGGCACAACAACAGGTGCAAAATATCCGTTTTCCGAAATTCCGCTGAACTCATCATCAACATACAGCGTCTTTTTCAGATTGTGTACTGTTCCGCCGGCATATGCCCTTGCGAACAAATCCACTTTTCCGTATTCTCTCGCATGAATAATTCCGTCTGCGTCTATATACGCCGTATTTTCATTGCTGCTTGCGTATTCTATTTTCTCTGCTGCAACAGCTTCGCCCCGCGCATTTAAAACCCTAAAGTCAAGCGGTGTTTTCGTATGGCTTTTCATATCTGTAACCTTTTCATTATAGGATAATATATAATTTCGGTTATCCTCATTGGCAGAGATATATGCGTATTGCTTTTCTATGCCGGCATTTGCAATTATCTCCAGCGCATCCTTATTCCAATTGGCGTCCGGAAAATAATGAGTATTTTTTATCCATGCCGGCTTTGACGACAGCCGTGAATGCTTGGATGTTGTATAATTGTTATCAAAATAAACGCTTCCGCCGTACTCATTTAAGAATGCAAAATAAAATTTGTTCTCGCCTATATCCTTTAAATCAATAACATTTTCTTTCCACAGCCAGCCTCTTGAACCGTTGTCGGCATACATTGCACTTGTACCCGAGTGCTGATTTTTAATATAGTTTCCGCTTATTATATTAAAATCCTCGAGTCTATCCGATACTCCGCCCGTTCCGCCGAGCGTATATATCGCCCCTCCGTCATGAAGTTCGCTCATAACGTCACAGAAATAATTATTCGTAATTTTAAAATTTTTCGACGCGGAGGATTTAATCAAATCCCATCCCCATCCGACCGAAAAGCCCGAATACGGAACTCTTATTATTTCGTTGTGAGACACCTCCGAATTTGCCAGACAGCCGAACGTAGCGGCAGCAGCGCCGCGATATACGGTACATACATCATGAATATAGTTATTCTTAAATATAACTCCGTCTATAACCTCTCGTTTGTCAACGGGATTTGCAATCTCTTCAACTCCGGTAAGGTAGCCTATAAACGTCGCTCCTGCCGAAGTATCCGTTATTTCGTTTCTTTCAAAGGTCAGATTTTTAATACCGTTCACCGCCGAAAGTCCCATACAACCGAGCCTTGAAAAATTGCAGTCCGTAATCGAAATATTATTTGCTCTGCACAGTATTATCGCGCCGGGCTGATTTGATATTGTACCCAGATTGTTCTGAACATCGAGGTTTCCTCCGTCATTATAGCACTGAACCCATTTTGTATCGGTAAATTTCAGATTTTCAATGCCTATATCATGTGCCGGATAGTCAAAATTTTTACCCCTTATTGTTATGCAGCTCTGCGAATTCGGAATAACAACGACAGCATTTGACATGTCATCTTCCTCACGTGGAATGTAATAAACCTTTTTTTCGTATTTATCAATATAAAATTCGCCCGGTTCATCCAAAAGTTCATATGCATTTTCAATATAATTCGGAAGATTTACAGAAGTTTGCCCTCTGTTTCTTGCCGTATTCCAGATTTTATCATTTAGCCCGATATATGCCTTCCCGTCCTTTTTTACAACGCTTGTGGCATATATCTTCGGATTTGACCATACCGATACAAAATCAAACATCAGATCCTCTATATGCCTGTAATCGAGAAATGATAAATCGGTTGTATATATTCCGAACTCTCCTTTATCCGCCTCTGCATTTTCGAGTCCCGCCGCACTTCTTGCCCGTGTGGCGCGCCTGCCGTTTACGGTTATGCTTTCGGCATAATATCCCTTTGAATCGGCACAATATATGTTCTTATCCGCGTCATGCAGCGTCCACGAATCAACGAGCCCCCCGGCAGACCATTCAGTTTTATCACCTATTCCTCGCCAATGAACAGTGTATCCGTTAAAGCCCGAATCCTTTTCGGTAAGCTCAAGCGGCTTTTCACAGCGGTATTCTCCTTTAAGGTTTACGTAAATATCGCCCTGCATTGCGCGGTTGAGACTTCGAACCTTTTCCTGAGCCTGTTCGGGATATAAAAACGGATTATTCTTGCTTCCGTCTCCCTTTTCGCTTCCTGCGGAAAAATCGACATAAATCTGAATATCTCCGTCCTGCTCGGCAAAGGAAATTTTATATGAAAACACAAAAACCGAAATAAGAAATAATGCCAAAATTCTTTTCTTCATATAATACCTCACTTGTATACAACAACATTTGCCAACCAGTTATATGTCTTTGTAACGAAAACTCTGTCATTTTCCCGTATTTCCGACAACGCGGCTTTTCTTACAATTTTGTCGGCCGCATTAACCTCAACCACATTGCCGGACATAAGATTTCTATCCCAGCTATGCTTTATTCCGTCGGGATATGAAGCGTCATAATGCGCATTGAAAATTATGCTGTTTTCAGATGTCTTTATCGCCTTGCCATACCCGGCGTACAGCTGCCCTACAATTCTGAATTCACTTACGGTATTATCGTTGTTTTTCTCCGAAGATTTACTGTTTTCATCGGGAATAAACAGTATTCTCATCTCAAGCATTTCGCCGCGTGAATTCTTTCTGTACTGAACAATTGAGCCCCTCGGTAAATCACTGATTTTTTTGCCGTAATAAGCCGAATTCCACGCACCTGCTTTATCTTTCATATCCAACCCTGCCGGAACCACCGTTATCTCATTGCCGCCCATATCAGTACCCTTTATGGCATCAACAACATCGCCGGCATGATTTATTGTACTGACAATGCTGTCAACAACAACCATAGGATCGTCCGCCTTTACCGAATCGACGCCTGAAGCCGTACCTGTTTCTATTTTTTTTAGTACAATAATTCCTGCATTAAAGTCATCTGTGGTGTCATATATATAGGCAGTCGGATATGATAACTCGCCTTTGAGATAAGACGAAGTGAAAATCTGAAATTCGTCATCGTCTGCGTCCTCAACATCGGATACATTGAAAATGATTGTTTTTCCGTTAGTTTTAAATTTCGTTGCTTCAAAAGTTTGCTGATTTTGACCTCTGTATGCCGTTCCGCTTGAAACAATGAAATCAAGAGTAAAATCATCGATGCAGCATCCGATATAGTTATCAACATAATCCGGATTTTGACCGTTTTCCTCTTTTCCGCCAATATATTTGTTGAATTTATCCTTTGCAGTAACAATTGATGTAATCTCCGATTTATCATTGATCTTTACCTTTACAAGCTGTCTTATAAACTTATGAGTATTCTGATTGTAAAGCTTCGAAGCAGCTTTTAAATTCTTAAATTTCTCTCCGTCAACTCTTATATTATCCGCAGTGAGATGTGTTTTTACCACTGATTCGACCGAAGATATATCTGTTTTACTGTACAAAAGCTTAAAAGAATACATATCCTCTCTTTCGCCGTCTTCTATATGTCTCCCTTCTATAAGATATGCGTAAAAATTTTCTCCTATATTCGTCATTACCTTTTTAAGCGCCGCCGCCTTCCCGAAGGTGTCAAGATAAATTATATATTCCTCTCCGGCTTTTATCTCTGGAAGAGCTCCGCGCTTCAGCAAAGCCTTAAAATAATTTCCGAATTCGTATTTTTCTCCCCCGCTTACTATATAATCCTCACCCTTTTCGGTTATTGTTCCGTATATTTTATCATTTGAAACATTTACCGAAATCTTTGATTTGTCATCGCTTGCAAGAATATCTATTACGCTCCACTCCGATACGCCGCTTCTTTGAATTTCTTTTCCGCTTGAGAAAAATACAGCTTCATCATAATCATAAAGAGAAATCGGCTTTTCATTATATTTTAAATCAATATATTTTTCGGATATATGATCCACAACATAGGTTGAATATGAATTTACTATTATAACCTCATATTTACCGTCTCTGTTATTGTCAATCAGCTTAATATCTCCTGATCCTATTTTAAGGTTAGATTCGGAATAATTCTTTAAAAAGTGCCCGTTATATATAACGGCAGCGCCTTTGATTTTTGCACTTTTGCCTTTTCTGCTGTTTAGGGTATATTTTACTTCATCAACGGTTGTATCTTCGTCAATATCGTCGCCGGTAAGGCTTATAACATTGTTCTTTTTATTTTCCGGCGCTATGTAAACAAGCGTATCTCCGCCGCCGTGATAGTCGGAATAATATGCAATAACCTTATAACCGAGATATTCTGCAGCACTTGTATCTGCACAATAATAGCTTTCCCCGTCGATTATAACGCTATTTTCACCGGCAGAGATGTCTGAGGATAACGAGGTGTTTTCATTTGCACTCACAATTCCCTTAACCATTCCCATGTCAAGCACTTCTGTCAGATATGTTTTACCTTCACACACCTCATAAGCATATCCGTTGTCCCTGTACACACGCGTCATTATATCCTTATCAAGCGCATTAACCATAATTTTATACAGCTCTCCGAGCAATATATCCTCACCCATTTCGGCATTAACTCCGTTGGTAAGCCCGATATTTCCGGCAACAAGATAATATCCTCGCGGATAACCCCCGTTATTTTCGGCTCTTTGCGAATAACCGAGTATATTTACAACAGTCTTTATGGCTTGCTCCGAGCTTACGTTTTCTTCGGGATTAAAATTTCCGGATAAATCGCCGCACAGTATTCCTCTGTCGCTAAGCTCCCTTACATAGTGTGCATAGCTTTCCTTTGGACTTACATCGGCAAAGCCCGTATCGGAGGTATTTTCTTCCGGCGGGATTTTTAAAAAGGATGCAAGTATTTCCGCAAACTCCTTTCTTTTAAGTGTTGAATTTTCATCAAAAGCCTCATTTGTAAGTCCGAGAGAAACAAGAGTTTCTTTTTCATACGTATATTTGCCCTCATCTGCAAAAACCGGCAATTGAAGTATTATACACAGAGAAATTACAAAAATAAATATGATTTTTGTTTTCATTCTTATTTTTCTCCTTTCAAAATCGCATTGTATATCATTTTTGCCGCCATCGCTCTTGTAGCAGACATTTTAGGCATAAATTCGCCGCTTTCGTTTCCGTCTATAACGCCTCCGTTATACAGACTTTTCAAAATATCCGCCGCATATAAGCTAATATCCTCAAAATCCGTAAATTCCTTGCTGCCCTCCGCTCCAAGAGTAATCCCTTTATGCTCTGCAGCTCTTTTGATAAGCACGGCCATTTCCTCGCGAGATATGCTGCGTCCGGTTCCAAAGCTACCATCGGGGTATCCGTTTATGCAGCCTGAACATACCGCCGCACTTATATACGGAGTGTACCACGATTTGTCGTCCACGTCTATAAAATCCGCTTCAAATTCTCCGTCCTCTATTTCAAACGCAAGCACTGCCATCTTGACAAATTCTTCACGTGTGACCTCTCTGTCCGGATCAAATCGGCCATCTCCGACGCCGTTTATAATCTTTTTTTCCGAAAGATATTCAATTGCGCTTTTTGCCCATTCAACCGCCGATATATCAGAAAATATTTCTTTCTTTGTGCTCTGCGAATTTTTAATCTGCTCTGACGGTTCAATCGGATTTGCAACCGTATAATATGTTTTTTTGCCGGAAGATGACGAGCCTCCGCCCCCCGAAGAGCCTGAGCCTCCGCTTTTCTTTTCTCCGGCAGCAGCCTTGTCAAATGCGCTCCTTACAGCCTGCACATCCGAAAAGCTTTCTCTTGCAATAGCCTTGAATCCGGCGTCGATGTTTTTTGCATTCAGGTTAAGCTTCAAAACAGAGTTTATGTTGACTATTTCTTCCTTCAGTTCACTCCAAACCTTTTGACGCACAGTTTCCAAAGCAACGCTTTCTTCAAATGCTTCTTTGTATGCAGATGGAATATTTGAAGTGATTTTTCTTACAGTTTCCAAAACTTCAGATCTGTCAAGTAGGCTCTCAAACGTTTTAATTATCGACTCATCAATATTAAATGTATCGTTATACTTTCTGATAATTGCTGCCGCTTCATTTTCCTCTGCCGATTTAAGCGCCGTTATTTTGTCAAGTTCAGATTTTATTGCGCTGCATTTTTTCCGGGCCTCTTCAAATCTTTTTATAATTGCCGCGTCAAAACGGCTTTTTCTTATACCGCCTTCAATAGCAGCGTCAAGCTTTTCTTCTGCCTTATAAACGGCAGGAGATTTAACAAAATAATTTTCATTCGTATATGCCGACGCTTCTTCAACAGCTTCAAGCGCGCTCACTGCTTCGTTATAAAGCTTATCTTTTTCAGACTCATCGGCAATTTTTATAAGTGCTTCATTACCCTCTGCCGCAAGCGGAGATGAATAGCTGTCATATGCATTGATTTGTGTAATCGCAATCGGATATTCTCCGTTTTCCGCGTCCTCCGAAACAGCTGCGCCGAAAGCTATAATCATGCCGTCGTCCGCACCGCCGCCGTTTACAACGGTGCATTTTATTTTCCCTTTCTCCGACATATCAAAGCTTCCGCTAAAACCGCTGCCAAATTCTATATCATTCGAAACGGAAAGTATATCTGACGGGTAATCAATAACAAAGCTCATTTCATGCACTCCCGAAAGATTTGTTCCGTTTATTATAATATCCGTTTGCGAGCCGGCCGTATCAACGGAATTTATTGGATATATAACGGGAGTTGGTATCTTTATCTCACAGGTTTTGAAAAACTCTCCGCCTGCAACGCTTATCCTGTAAATACCGCCGTCTGACGGTGTGCATACTGCTGAATAGCTTCCGTTTTCTCTTACCGTACATTCGCTGAGGTATCTGTAACCTAAAAGTCTGTCCGTATCATTATCAACGCTTAAATTAACTATGGAGATAAAAAGCTTTTCATTCTCTGCAAGAGTGCTTTTTCCGCTTATTATAATATCTCCGTTTTCATTGCGCTGCGCTTTTAATTCGTCTTCTGATGAAAAGTTCTCTATATCCGGAGTGTTCAGCTGCATATATGAATTGTCGATGCATCTGTCATGCATCAATACGCCGCATCTGACATTATCCGCCTTCTCCCCGACTGTATCAAGATTAAACTCTGCACCGTCAGATCCGGATAAAACGGAAAATTCTGATTTTTCCAAATTTACAAGCTTGTTTCCTCTGTAAAATGCAGCAAACGGGGAAACTTTTTTATCCGTAAAGCCGTTGTTTGCCGCGTGTAAACTATATGATACTTCGCCCGTTGCTTCCCCCGTGAGCCCGGCGCTTTGAATTTCAATAAACGGACTTATTTTTATTTCCATTCCGTTTTGACCGGGAGAGGCTGCAAAAATCCTGTCCTCATATACATCATTAAAATATGCTCCGTATATCGAGGTTCCTCCTATTCTGTCAATAAGCATATAAGACGATTTGTTTAAATACTCATCATTTTGACGCTTCCAAAGACAAACCGATTGAGAGTCCTGCGATGCAACATACAGATAATTGCCTACAGCCACTATTCCCGATACACGTTTGCTACCCATGTTTGCGGTTAAATCAAGATATTCGTGTTCGGGAGTATCCGACTGCCCACTTAAAACCGCATTTACATCAAACGCATGAACGCCGTTTATTTTTTCGGAGCCGCTTCCTATACACTGCCCGTCCATAACGGCAACATAAATTATCCCCTTATCATCAAGGGCGGAAATCGCGGAAACAATAGGATATTTCTTTTCACCTTTATTATTTTCAAAGCTCATGGTATATTTTCCTATTACCTCAGGTGAAGAAAGATCCTTAACGTTATAAATCGTAAACTGACCCGGATGCGGATTTTGAGCACTGGGAAGGCACTCCGAAACGGCATATAAATACCCATTATGCACATAAATACGTTGGGGCGCATCAACTTTCTGCCCCGTTCCTCCGCAGTACTCAGCGTGCAGCACCTCAGCCGCGTCCTCTTTAAATATGCTGTCAGGTACGCTGAGCGTAACAAGCCCTACAGAGCCTCCTCCTCCATAAGTCTTGCAAAGACTGAGATAAACACTGTCCCCTTCAATTGCAATTCTCGCATAATTCTGGGATGACGGATATGTGTAAAATGCAAGCTGTCTGATGTTATTGACATCGGAAACATCATATACGTTCATGCGTGATGTTGTGCAGACAAAAAGCTTATCCCCTCTTGAATCCACCGATGAAACAATGTTACCGGCTGAAAATTCCTTGATTTTTTTATACCCGCCGCTTATATCCAAAACGCTTATGCTGCTGTTTGAATTACTGCTTACAGCATACATATTGTCACCTATCACACAATACATAGTATACTCGCTTCCGATTGTCCCTATCAGCTCCATTTTTACATCATCGGCAAATGCTGCGGATGCAAAAGAGAAAATCAAAAGCAAAAATAATAAAATTCTTTTCATTCCTTATAATCAACCCTTTCAGTATTTTTATTTCGGTGCCATAATGCCTCAGCCTTTTACTGACCCGAGCATAATGCCCTTTACAAAATATTTTTGTATAAACGGGTAGACAAGCAAAATCGGAAGAATAGATACAATTATCGTCGCAGACTTAACCGTTTCCGCTGTATAATCCGTTACGCTCGCATTCATCCAACTGCTTTCAACAAGATCAGACTGATTTTCCTTTACAATTCGCTGCAAAAAAATCTGAAGCACCT
The DNA here is from genome assembly GCA_934489015.1 of uncultured Clostridia bacterium. GTDB lineage: Bacteria > Bacillota > Clostridia > UBA1381 > UBA1381 > RGIG9115. Next base: position 29,222 of record CAKSSN010000017.1, on the reverse strand, counting down.
GCTTATTCTTGTCCGACATATAAAGCATTGAATCAATCCACGTGTTCCAGTGCGCAACCGCAACCCACATTGCAACTGTTGCAAGAACGGGCTTTGAAAGCGGCATTATTATTCTGAACAAAATTCCGAATTCATTTGCTCCGTCAATTCTCGCCGACTCGCTTATGCTTGCCGGCAGCGACTTAAAGTAGCTTTTCACAACTATAATGTTATACGCTCCTACAAGACCGGGAAGAATGTAAACCAATCTGTTATTTTGCAAATGAAGCGCTTTTATAAGCAAATATCCCGGAACCATGCCGGCATCAAATACCATTGTAAAAATTAAAAGCAGCGTATAAAGCCTTGAATTAGGCATATACGGCTTTGAAAGCGGATATGCCATCATAGATGTCATTGTTACCGTCAAAACAGTACCGAAAACGGTTCTGAACACCGTATTGAAATATCCGGTATACACCTCTTCCTTTGCAAGCACCATTTTATATGCAGCAAGAGAAATCTCTTTTGGATAAATATGAAATCCGATTTTTGACGCCTCTGCCATCGAGCTAAGCGAAAGCGAAAGAGTATAGACAAGCGGATATACGGATATTAATGCTGTAAACGTAAGAATAATAATGTTGAATACATTAAATATTCTCTCGCCGTTTGTTCTTTTCAAGTAAACTCCCCCTTACCATATTCCAAGCTCATTGTCACTCATTTTTCCGACTGCCCAATTGCTGATAATCATCAAAACAAATGTCACAACCGATTTAAAAAGCCCGGCAGCTGTCGACAAGCTATAGTCCATTCCCTGCATTCGCCTTAATACATATGTGTCTATTATGTCGGACACATCATACACAACAGGGTTATACATATTATAAATCTGATCAAAGCCCGCATTCATCACAGAGCCTAAATTAAGAATAAATACCGTAACAATCGTCGGAACAAGGCATGGGATCGTTATACTTAGCGTCTGACGCCATCTCCCTGCACCGTCAATTCTTGCCGCCTCATATAAATCCTCGCTTATTCCCGAAACGCTCGCCAAAAATATAACTGCACTCCAACCCGTACCCTGCCACATTGCGCTTATAATCAAGAGCGAAATAAAAAGTTTGCCGTCAGCATAAAATTCAAGCGGTTTTGAAAGTCCGAATTTCATCAGCAGCGCGTTTACCGGTCCTCTTGTTGAGAAAAGCATTGATATTATTCCGGCAAGAACAATCCATGAAAAGAAATACGGTAAATATGACATCGTTTGAATCGTTTTTTTAAATTTAACCGATCTTACCTCATTTAGAAGCAATGCCAATATTATCGGAAGAGGGAATCCGAGAATAAGCTTTAACAGACTTATTACAAGAGTGTTTTTAAGCACGTGCAAAAAATCCTCACCGGCAAAAAGTCTTGAAAAATGCTCCATACCAACCCATCTGCTTCCGAGAATTCCGTCCGAAACAACATAATCCTTAAACGCAAGTGTTACTCCTCCGAGCGGTATATACTTAAATATTATGAGCAATATCAATCCCGGCAGAAACATGAGCATTAAATCAGCATGTTTTTTATATTCGCCAAATAATATATTGTTTTTTTTCGCTTTATTTGTTCCTGTTTCTGATTTCATAGTTCATCAATTCCCGATTTCCTTTAATATTTCATTCTTGCGTTCAATCATCTCAAGCGCGCTCTTATCAAGCTCTTCGCCGCCATTGTTTTTCCATATTGATGCCATTTCATCAACATAAGAATCGGCGCTTTTTTCGCCTCTTATTATCTCGGACATCAAAACGGTCTGCTTGTTCTTTATATCCTTAAAATATTTATCCGATCCCTGAACAACATCCGGCTTTAAAAATACATCCTTCATAACATTAAGCTTTGAAAGCTCCTCGTTTGATTTTTTCGTATTTTCCGAATAAAACCTGTTGCATGTTTCCGGAATGGCGGGAACAATTCCGAAAAATGCCGAGCCGGCAATACCCGTGCTTGACAATTCCTTTGCGCGCTCTTTTGAATCGTTGTACGGCGGAATATAAACTACGCCCTTATCGTCTTCAATGTTATAATGAACGCCTTCCTCTCCTGCCTGAAGCTTTGCCAAAAAGTCCTGATTTGTAAACATATATTCAAGCATTTCAAAAATTTTTTTCATTTTTGCTTCATCGTTTTTAACCTGCTTGCCTAAACTGATTATATGTCCTCCCTTACTCCAGACAAATGTTCCGGACTTCCCGTCAGGTCCCTTAGGCAGCGTTGCACGCACTATTTCTGCCTTCGGATTAATCTGTTTCATAATACCGATAAACGAGTCGCTGTTACTTTTGTCAAAGCTCCCTGCAAACTGTCCCATATTGTTGAAATAGCCGTTCTGACCGTTTTTAAATTTAGGATCGAGATTTTTAACCACACTGTCGGTTATGAAATCGGGATCTATAAGACCCTCGCCATACCATTGTGCAAGTGTTTTCAACGCATCTGCCGTTTCACTTTGCAACCCGCCGTATTCCGGCTTTCCGTCTTTTTCTATCCAGTTAAACGGAAGCGAACCGTAAGCACCGAATATTTCGCTGAATGTTGTATAATGAGCAGACATATCTCCGCTCATTCCGTATGTATCATTTTTTCCGTTTCCGTCCGGATCATCGTTTACAAATCTTAAAAATGCCTCATGCATTTCATCAATTGTTTCCGGAGTTTTTGTTATACCGACATTCTCAAGCCAATCTTTTCTCCATACTCCGACAATCGGTAAATCTCCGGAATAAAAAAGATTAGGTAATCCGTAATTTTTTTCGTTGCAGTTTGAATAAAGCCATACCGCCGGCTCATTGTCTGTAATTTCGGCTACAAGCTTCGGAGCATATTTCTTTAAAGTCTCAAAGGGCAGCTCGCAAAGAAGGCCCTGTCTTACATCGCCCTGCACGTCTGCCGGATCCATCTCATAAACAATATCCGGTATTTCTCCGCTTGACATCATGAGTGGTTTTTTGGTTTTATATGCCTCTTCGTCGAAATACACCGGCTTGATTTCCACATTAAACTTTTCTTCAAGCAGCTTTTCCGAATAATTGCCCTCCGTGCTGTTTGGATAATACGGAGGACCCATCCAGGTTATCTCCATTTTTTCATTATCGTTTATTTTTCCTTCACAGCCGGACAGACACCCTGCCGCACATACAACGGCTAGAAAAATTGCCGCTGCCGATTTAAAATTTCTCATCATAAAAGCCTCCTTTGATTATGTTATTATCGTCTGATTAAACCATATCACATTTTCCCCACGCAGGCAAGCGACCCTTTTTAACAAATGCGACATAATTTAAATAAACCGTGTTATAATGCCGCTTAAATGCTATTTTCAAGCTCTATGACGCTGTGAATATTAAGTTTTTGAAGCTTGATTTTTGCAAAATCTTCTGATATTTCAAAATCAAATTTTTCGCCGAGCGGCATTTTTACATTATCAAAATGACCGTTTATTTTTATCTCAATATCATAAATCGGTTCAATCTCATCATATATATCCACCGACATATCGCTTCTGTTTTGATACATATTAAGAAGATTTACAATAATGCCGTTTTCATTTTCAAGAACAGATATGTCAATGTGCTTCTTATTTATTTCAACAGACGGCTCTTCAAGCTCTTTCATGACTTTTTTTATAAAGTCTCGCTTTTTGGTCGATCTGAGGGCAAAAAAGCTTTTTCCGAAGTCAAACGGAATAAAAGCTGCCGCACCTTTTCCGTAATCGCATATTCTGTATGACGGAACATATTCATCTCTTAAATCACTGTTATAATACAGCATGTCTTCTCCGCATTTTAAATCAAGCACGTCGCCGGTTATTTGCTCAAATCCGCCATCCTCGCCTTTAAGATACGTATATTTTTTTCTTGTTTTTTTCTCACCGTCAAATGAAAAATTATCTTTGTCGTATATCATCTCTCCCACTTCAATGCCGGCATCGGCAGCAAGCTGTCTGCAAACTTCAGCTCCGATAATAAGAAGCTTTCCTCCGTTTTGCACATAATCCAAAAGCTTCTTTTTTTCGCTTCCGCACATATCAGTCCATTCGGGAATAATAACAATTCCGTAATCCGAAAAGCTTTCCGCCTGATGCTCAAGAACAACGTTTACCGTATACTGAGCATTTAAAACGGCATTAATGACTCCGATTAATGCTTCTGTCGAGCCGGCTGCATTATAAATTTTACTGTTCTTATACCGTGAATGTGCACTGTAGTAAACTGCTGTCTGTGCCAGAAGCTTTTTCTGATAGAGCATTTTTCTTTTCTTTACAAATTCCGAAAGACTTTTTATGGAGGTATAATCAATTCTTTTTATACTTCCGTCCGGATTTTGAGGAATATAGACCTGAAACCCGCCTCCAAGCATTAAAACGGCAGCCGCCTCCTGTTCAAGATGTTTTTTGGTTTTCATAATAAAAAAATTATCATTTTCGAGTTCTATAATAAAATTCCAGCACATCAAATCCCACGGCATGTTCTGAGCAGCAAGACATCTTCCCTCATAGCGTGTAGCATAAACTCCATCCGCCGGCGGATTATCTCCGGAAAGCGAATCAAGAACTCTCTCCTCAGGCTTGTCGGGCATATATGAAGAATATGCCCAGTTGCTTATATACACAAAATCGGGCTTATGAGCATGAAACGCCTGCGAACATTCTTTAAGGTAATTTGTAAAGGCTTCCCTCATCAGCTTGTCTCTGTCAGACTGTGAAATGTTTTCGGGAATATATTTTTTCGCGTTTTCGGAATAATCGCTGTAAAGCGCCCAGCACTCACCATCCATCCAGACGCCGTCAATGTCATATTCATCTATAAGCTCGATAATCTGCGGTATAAGATACGTTTTTGCGTAATTGCCGAAAAGACTTGCATACGGCGTCAAATCTCCGTTTTCGCCTGCCTGAGCCTCTTTTGGATTTTTTTTCGTATATTCTGTATCAAAAATTCCCGAATGATGAACATAAATCGGTATGTTACACTTTTTGGCGGCATTGCACCATATTTTCAAATTATCCTTAACGAGCATATCGGCAGCTTTTCCTATTTTCGTCGGATAGCTTGAATTACCCGGATGCCCCTTTGAATCGCATTGAATAAAATCCGGTTTAACCGAATTTATAACTGCTTCAATATCCTCCTCGTTTGTTCTGCAGCCTATCTCAACATCATTTCCGGCATGAAAATCAAAATGAAGTCCAAAAAATCTGTTAATTTGTTTCATATAAAACCCTCCAATTTTTCTGTATTTTACTTGTTTATGCAATAAATCGGTATTTTAGGCACTATGTTCCTTTAAACAGAATATAATGTTTTTTCAAATTTTTCAACCAACCGACCTTGAACGGAATTTGTAAATTTTCCATTCTCTTTGAGTTCTCTTATATATTCCGCAGCGCCCTCCCCAAGAGAAAGCATGGTGCGCGTAAGTCTTGCGCTTGATGCTGCAATATGGCTGAATGACGCTCCCCTGCAAGCGACAAACAAATTGTCATATTCAACCGCTCTTGTGCAATCCGCAGGTATTCCGTAAGGCATTAAAATTTCGCGGCATGAGCTGCTTTCTTTATGTACATCCTTTGCATGATCGGCTACAGCTATTATTTTTTTATCTGATATTCCGCTGTCCACATCATTTTCACAAAGCACATATCTGCCTATAAGCCTGTAGCTTTCCCTCACTCCCGCACTGTATCTTTTTACTGCCGTATATCCCCGCATACCTTTTTCCCTCTGTAAGTAATTCCAGTAAGACAGCATTGTGTTTTTTCCCGTATTGTCAGCTTTTGCTCCGAGCCGAAAATATTCCTCACCACTCATTGTGGGCAGCATATTAACATTTATATCACCGTTGGGGTACATATTAAAGCAGGATACCGTTTTTATATCATCACGTATTAATCTCTCATCAATCATGTCAATGTGCTGCGGATTATTTGTTTTTCGAACTCTAAACACGTATGAAACGCCGTTTATGCTCATCTGAGGCGTATCGGGTGCGGATGGTTCATCATAAATTGCGGACGCCTCCGTGCCCAATGTCGTTTTGCAGTCCGCCATCCGCGCAAGGCATATATCTCCGGTAGAATCCACAAAATAATCGGCAAAAATTTTTACCGCATGATTCCCGTTTTTCACAGTTACCGAAATGATTATTCCGTCTTTTTTTTCAACATCTGTCAAAGTATATCCAAGCATAGATTTTACGCAATTTTTATCCGTCAGTCTTTTCATTACGGCCGCCATCGCCTCACCTTCAAACTGAAACCGTCTGTATTTCAAAGCATCAGCACCGTTATAATGCATACATCTTTTCAGTGTTGAGTAATAATCCTCATCCGCTCTTACCGAAAGCCCCCACGGATATTTCTCAAAGCTCTGCTCATCGGTTTTATCTATGAGTCGGCAATTCGGAACCGTTTTTGCAACCATGCATCCGTCAGGAACTTTTTCAAGAGCATCCTTTATTAAAAGATGAACACCATCGAGACTTACTCCCGGCTCCCAGCAGTTTACACCGCTGAAAACCGCTGTTCCTCCGAAAGCTGCATTTTTTTCAACAGCCACCGTTTTTATATTATACTCGGAAAGTCTGTGCAGACAGCCAAATCCTCCGGCTCCGATTCCAATTATACACACATCTGTTTTTATTTCCTTCACTGCAATTCTACCTCCGTTTTATAACGGATTAACCTCCTGATCTATTCCCCAAACAGTTACCTCCTCAACAACAGCGTGCTGCGGCAGCGAGCAGATATACAAAACAGTTTCGGCTATATCCTCTGTTTTAAGACGCGCGCTGATGTCGTCAATACCGGAATTTTTCTGAAAGCCCGTACTTGCCGCTGCCGGAATAATGCAGCTTACTCTCACGTTATGTGGACGCATTTCAACATAAAGTCCCTTCGAAAATCCCAAAACTCCCCACTTTGATGCTGCATATACGGTCCAGCCGGGCCAAGCTTCCTTAGCGCATACCGATGATAAATTGATTATTGTTCCGTCTTTTTGACTTTTCATCATTTCTCCGAAAAGCTTTGAGCCATATATCACACTGTTCAGGTTAAGACTGATTGTAGCGTCAATATCCTCCGCGCTTTGTTCAACCGTATCCTTTATGGCAACGCCTCCTCCGGCATTGTTTATCAGAAAATCTATCCTTCCGTACTTATCTTTTATATATTCCGAAGCCTTTTCCCAGTCCGAATAGTTCGTTACATCCATAACAAAATAATCTTTGCTGCCCGTTTCCTCCTTTGCAGCTTTTAGCCCGTCCTCGTTCCTTGCCGCTATTATAACATATGCTCCCGCTTGTGAAAGCGCCCTTGCGGTCGCTTTTCCATATCCGCTTGAGCCGCCTGTTATAAATACAATTTTTCCGTTTAAATCTTTCATTTTAAAGTCCGCCTTTCTGTAAATTTCATCCTTGAAATAGTACGACCACATTTAACATATCACATTCTTTCGGCAAAAACAAGCGACCGTTTTTAAAAAATATGACATATTTTAATTAAAACGCAAAGCGTGTGAACCTATTCAAATTTTATAATGCATTATCATTTATGAAAAAAGGCATATAAAATGTTTATCGCTGTCTTATTGCTAAGAAGCAAACCCATTTTGTAAAAAAATCTTGCCCCTTACTTTGAGAATTTATAAGATTTTAAATTTGAATGAAACTATAATTTCATTGAAAAAATACCGTACCTACGAGGTTTATTAATTATGTTATAAAAAAAATCAGACCTTAAAAGTTTACGCTTCTAAGGTCTATTTGGTTTTTTTTAAAATCATTTTGTCCGGTAATGGACTGTAAACAAAAGTCTGTAAATTCGATCTCCTATGATAATTTTAAGATAACAAGCTAAGCTTTAATCTTTAGCTTTAGTATACTACAAAATTTTTGTTATGTCAACAAAATTGCTCTTTGTATTCCGAATAACAGTTATCGTCCAATTCGTTTACCAAATTCAAGCCATTATCCAATATGTATGAAGGCGAATTTTTGAATCCGTTTATTCTTTTATTCTCCGGGACATCTTTCATAGTAGTGTCAAACAAAAAGTATAAGCCGTTTTTATATATCGGCATTGCACCCGTCCGGTATTCCGTTTTTACAAAGTTTATACATGATTACAAGCAGCAGCTCATCAAAGATATTCCTGCTTTCGGCTCTTAGGCGAAAGAAAGTAATTTAAACCCGCCTAAAAAGGTATAGCTTAGGCATACTTCAATTTGTCGTCTTTGAAAGGCGCGAGCTTTGCTCCATCTTTCGCACTAAAATCTACTCAAAATTCTGTCCTTTTCAAGTCGTAAAATTTTGAAAGTGTGAATTTTGGTTTTGTAATGCAAAACCGGAGATAATCCCGACGGATTATCGAGTATTTTAACACAGCAAAAGCGAAAATTTACCTTTCAAAATCGGAGTTTGGATTGCTTTTTTTCGGTAAGGCATGAGAAAATCGCTCCTAATGCCTACACAAAAATTTACAAAAAGCAAAAAGGACCTCTATTAAGAGATCCTTTTTTATTTAATCCTTTATTTTAGCTATAAAAGCCTAATCAGATTATTCTTCGATTGCAGATACGACACCTGAACCAACTGTTCTACCACCCTCACGGATAGCGAAACGAAGACCAACTTCGATAGCGATCGGTGTGATAAGTTCAACCTTCATGTCAACGTTATCGCCAGGCATGCACATTTCTGTTCCCTCAGGAAGAGAGATAACGCCTGTAACGTCTGTTGTTCTGAAATAGAACTGCGGTCTGTAGTTATTGAAGAAAGGAGTATGACGTCCGCCTTCATCCTTTGTCAATACGTATACGTGACCTGTAAACTTTGTGTGCGGATGAATTGAACCCGGAGCTGCAAGAACCTGTCCTCTTTCGATTTCTGTTCTCTGAACACCACGGAGAAGCGCACCGATGTTGTCGCCGGCCTCTGCATAATCAAGAAGCTTTCTGAACATTTCTATACCTGTAACAACAACTTTTCTCTTTTCGTCTGTAAGACCAACGATTTCAACTTCTTCGTTAAGCTTAAGCTGACCTCTCTCAACTCTACCTGTAGCAACTGTACCACGACCTGTAATTGAGAAAATATCCTCGATAGGCATAAGGAACGGAAGATCTGCTTTTCTGTCCGGTGTAGGAATGTAGCTGTCAACAGCTTCCATAAGCTTATGAATGCACTCATACTCAGGAGCATTCGGATCTGTTGATGTGCTTTCGAGAACCTGAAGAGCTGAACCTACGATGATCGGTGTATCGTCACCGGGGAACTCATACTCGTTAAGAAGGTCTCTGATTTCCATTTCAACGAGCTCAAGAAGCTCAGGATCGTCAACCTGGTCAGCCTTGTTAAGGAATACTACGATATAAGGTACGCCAACCTGACGTGAAAGAAGAATGTGCTCTCTTGTCTGCGGCATCGGACCGTCAGCAGCAGAAACAACGAGGATAGCACCGTCCATCTGAGCAGCACCTGTGATCATGTTCTTTACATAGTCAGCATGTCCCGGGCAGTCAACGTGAGCATAGTGACGGTTATCTGTCTCATACTCAACGTGAGCTGTAGAAATTGTGATACCTCTTTCTCTCTCTTCCGGAGCCTTATCGATCATGTCGTAAGCTTCGTACTGAGCCTGGCCGTTAAGAGCCAATACCTTTGTGATAGCAGCTGTAAGTGTTGTTTTACCATGGTCAACGTGTCCGATTGTACCAATGTTGACATGGGGCTTGTTTCTTTCAAATTTAGCTTTAGCCATTATGAAAGTCCTCCTTAAAATTAAATTTTATTCTTTATTCTATTGTACAACATTTCGGGCAAAAAATCAAGTCTTTTTTGCCCAAAAGTTGTATTTTTTAAAATTATTCCGAAATTAAGCTATTAACCCTTTGATCTTTCGGCAACAATTTTCTCCTGAATTGACTTCGGAACCTCTGAATAATGTGAAGGCTCCATTGTATACTGTCCACGACCCTGTGTTATTGAACGCAGCTGTGTAGCATAACCAAACATTTCAGAAAGCGGTACCATTGCAGTAATCTGCTGTGCACCTGTTCTTGCCTCCATCTTCTGAATAAGACCACGACGTGAGTTAAGGTCACCCATAACATCACCCATGTATTCATCAGGCATAATAACGTTTACGAGCATGATAGGCTCCTTGATAACAGGGTCAGCCTTCTTCATACCCTCTTTAAATGCCATTGAAGCGGCAATCTTAAATGCCATTTCAGAAGAGTCGACTTCATGATATGATCCGTCATAGAGAGTTACTTTAACGTCAACAACGTTATAGCCTGCAAGAACACCGCTTTGCATAGCGCCCTGTACACCGGCATCAACCGCAGGAATATATTCCTTCGGAATAGCACCGCCGACAATAGCGTTTACAAATTCGTAACCCTTGCCCTCCTCCAAAGGTTCAAGCTTAAGGTATACATGACCGTATTGACCCTTACCACCTGACTGACGGGCATATTTGTTTTCAATATTAACAGTTTTTCTGATTGCTTCTCTGTAAGAAACCTGAGGCTCACCGACGTCAGCTTCAACCTTAAACTCACGCAGAAGTCTGTCAACAATAATCTCAAGGTGAAGCTCACCCATACCTGCAATAATCGTCTGACCTGTTTCCTCGTCCGTATAAGTCTTGAATGTCGGATCCTCTTCAGCAAGTTTCTGAAGAGCAACAGCCATCTTTTCCTGTCCTGCCTTTGTTTTAGGCTCGATAGCAACACGGATAACCGGCTCAGGGAAATCCATTGACTCAAGGATAATCGGGTGCTTTTCGTCACAGAGAGTTTCACCTGTTGTCGTATTCTTAAGACCAACAGCAGCTGCTATATCTCCGGAATAGCATACGTCAATATCCTTTCTGTCATTAGCATGCATCTGAAGAAGTCTACCCATTCTTTCCTTATGTCCCTTGCAAGAGTTAAGAACGTATGAACCTGCTTCAACCTTACCTGAGTAAACTCTGAAGAAGCAAATCTTACCAACAAACGGGTCGGTTGCAATCTTAAATGCAAGTGCGGCAAACGGAGCATCGTCTGAAGAAGGTCTTGTTTCCTCCTCGTCAGTGTCCGGATTAACGCCCTTGATGTCAGGAACGTCAATCGGTGCCGGCATATATTCAATAACAGCGTCCAGAAGCATCTGAACACCCTTATTTCTGTATGAAGTACCGCAAAGCATAGGAACGATTTCGTTAGCTATTGTAGCTTTTCTGAGAGCCTTTTTAAGCTCCTCTACCGAAATAGAATCGGGATCCTCAAAGAATTTCTCCATGAGCTCCTCATCCGTTTCGCAGATAGCTTCAATCATCTTAGCTCTGTATTCCTCTGCCTTATCCTTCATATCATCAGGGATTTCCTCAATTCTGATGTCTTTTCCGAGATCATCGTAATAAACCTCAGCCTTCATCGTCATAAGGTCGATAATTCCCTTAAAGGTTTCCTCAGCTCCGATAGGAAGCTGAATGGGAACACCGTTTGCATGAAGTCTTTCATGAACCATGTCCACAACTCTGTAAAAATCTGCGCCCATGATATCCATTTTATTAACGTATATCATACGCGGAACCATATAGTCGTTAGCCTGTCTCCAAACAGTTTCCGACTGAGGTTCAACTCCGCCTTTTGCGCAAAGAACGGTTACAGAGCCGTCAAGAACTCTGAGCGAACGCTGAACCTCAACCGTGAAGTCAACGTGACCCGGAGTATCGATAATATTTATTCTGTGCTTAATGCCCTTATAAGGACCTGCCTGCGGCTGCCAGAAACAAGTTGTTGCAGCGGAGGTAATTGTAATACCACGCTCCTGCTCCTGAGCCATCCAGTCCATTGTTGCAGCACCTTCATGGGTTTCACCGATTTTATGGTTAATACCCGTATAGAACAATATTCTTTCGGTAGTAGTGGTTTTACCGGCGTCGATATGAGCCATTATACCGATATTTCTTGTATTCTCGAGCGAATAAGCTCTTGCCATAGTTGGTTCCTCCTTTCAAAAAGAGTAATATATAATGTAGTCTTTGTAAGAACCTTAAACAATCGACTACCAGCGATAGTGTGCAAACGCTCTGTTTGCCTCAGCCATCTTATGCGTATCCTCACGCTTCTTGCAAGCTCCGCCCGTTCCGTTAAGAGCGTCGCAGATTTCGTTTGCAAGTCTTTCCTTCATAGTCTTTTCGTTTCTTTCACGTGAATAACGTGTAAGCCAACGAAGACCGAGTGTTTGTCTTCTTTCAGGTCTTACTTCCATAGGAACCTGATAAGTAGCACCGCCGACACGTCTTGCTTTAACTTCAAGAACCGGCATTATATTGTCAAGAGCCTCATTGAAAGCTTCAAGAGCTTCCTTGCCTGTTTTTTCGGCAACTATATTGAATGCATCGTAAACAATCTTCTGAGCTACACCCTTTTTACCGTCAAGCATAATGTTGTTTATAAGCTTTGTTACAACAACGCTGTTATAGATAGGATCGGGCAGAACCTCTCTTTTCGCAATGTAACCTTTTCTTGGCACAGTACTTCCCTCCTTCATAAATATTAATGAATATCACAGGTACTCAAGGCCGCCTTGCGACCCCGTTTCGTGCTTAGCGAATGTATAAACAGTATAATCCGATATGCACATTTGTGATACTGCCGCTTAAAAATCAAGCGACATTATTTCTTAGCTGCCTTCGGCTTCTTAGCACCGTATTTAGATCTTGCCTGCAGGCGGTTAGCAACACCCTGTGTATCGAGAGTACCACGAATAATGTGATATCTTGTACCAGGAAGGTCACGTACCCTTCCGCCTCTGATAAGAACAACGCTGTGCTCCTGAAGATTATGTCCGATACCCGGAATGTAGGCTGTTACCTCAATACCGTTGGTGAGACGAACTCTGGCAATTTTACGAAGAGCCGAGTTAGGCTTCTTCGGTGTAGCCGTTCTTACAGCAGTGCAAACGCCTCTTTTCTGCGGCGAGCTCTTGTCAGTTACCTTCTTCTGCAAAGAGTTAAGACTCTTCTGAAGCGCAGGAGCGGTTGACTTCTTTACCGATGTCTGTCTGCCTTTTCTTACTAATTGATTAAATGTAGGCATACCGTATTACACCTCCTATTCTTGATTATTCGGGCGGAAATAAAGTCCGTCCGTTGATTATTATATATTATTACACATAAAATATGTGGAATAACCTAAAATTTATCTGCAAACGCACGCGCACGACGCTTTTACATCAATGCCGCATTCGCTGCCGAGCTGCATCATCGTTTCAACATAAACCGGAGAAATTTCGGCTCTTTTGCATAGCTCCTCAACAGTATTTTTAAGCTCACCGTCGCAGTCGCCGGCAAGGAAAACCTTTTCCGCACGCTTGTCCGCAAGAGCCTTTTTAACCTGTTTTAATCCAACTACAAGACACGGTCGGTCCGCATCAGAAATCATAATGAGTATACCTCCAACAAATTGCTTTCCGGCGCAACTACATACACGCCCACTATTAAACGATAACCTATATTATTATATATTACTTAGCTATTTATGTCAAGGATATTTTATTTATTTTCGACGTTTTTTCCATGTTTTTGGTACGTTTAATCAACAAATACATACATTTTGACCATACTGTAAGCATATTATACAAAGAAAAAAAAGAGCGTCCGCACAATTATTCGCACGTTCGCCCTTTTATTTGTGATAATTATTCCTGAACAGGAGCGCCTACCGGACAAGTTCCCGCACATGAACCGCATTCAATGCACTGTGATTCGTCGATAACGTACTTTGAATCACCCTCGCTGATGCATTCAACAGGACAAGCACTTGCGCAAGCGCCGCAGCTGATGCAGTCGTCTGTAATTTTATATGCCATTGGAATACACCTCCTTAATATTAAAGCAAAAAATCTGCTTTTGTACAATTATATCACAATTTTTTTCAGTCTTCAAGTGTTTTTAAAATTTCTTCATCAATTTTTTCAATTTCATCATTGTTATGTGCATTTTTTATAACTTTAAGCTCATCAGCTGAATATTCTTGTACTGTTTGCTCACCCGATTTATCAAATTTTACACAAACTCTTTGTTTAAGCACATTAACGCTGTCAACTCTGCCCTTTCCGTCGGGAGTATGGACAAGAGCGCCCTTTTTCGGGAGCTTTTTAAGCAGGCTTTCATATCCCTCCTGCTCATAATTCAGACAGCACATAAGCCTTCCGCATGACCCTGAAATTTTTGTGGGATTAAGCGAAAGTCCCTGCTCTTTTGCCATTTTTATCGACACCGGCATAAATTCTCCGAGAAACTGCGAACAACACACGGGTCTGCCGCATATTCCGAGACAGCCCATCATTTTCGACTCATCTCTTACGCCGATTTGCCTGAGCTCAATTCTTGTTCTGAATACCGTTGCAAGATCCTTAACAAGCTCACGGAAATCAACCCTGCCGTCGGCAGTGAAGTAGAAAAGAAGCTTGCTTCCGTCAAACGTATATTCGACATCAACCAAATTCATATCAAGACCGTGCTTTTCTATTTTTTCCTCGCAAAGTCCGAATGCTTCCTTTGATTTTCTCTTATTTTCTTCGTTTTTCCTGTTATCCCCGTCATTTGCAACACGCATTACCGGCTTAATCGGCTTATCAAATTCATCCTCCGAAATTTTCCGGCACAAAACAACCGCTCCGTACTCAATTCCGCGCGCCGTTTCGACAATGACATGATCGCCGACCTTTATATCAAAGCCTGCCGGATTAAAATAATAAATCTTCCCAACCGGCTTAAACCTTATTCCTATAACATCCAACATATAATATTTTTCCCTTCAAAAAATTCGCATCCGAAAAAATTATACTCCTGCGTCCACGCTGCGGTTTACATCCGCATTTATATCGCCGTCAACCTCATTTACGTTATTCTGAAGCTTTCTTACAAACGTTACAATATTGCTTTCCTCCGTAACGGGCTGCTTTGAAAATCTGATTTTATTATCTCTGAGCTGAACGGCATATTTAACGCCGTCTCCGAACATATCCCATGTAAATCTGTCCTCGCTCAAAACTATATTTTTGCCTTTGAGCCTATTTGTTTCGTCGCCGAGCAAAAATCCGTTTCTGTCCTTGATTTCAACATCGAGATATGTAACATTCTCCTCCGAGATGCGTCCCTTGATAATCAAATCAATGCTGTGCTCCTTGCAGTACCATTTGTCAATAAATTTAGTTGCATAGCCTATCTCCTCTATTCTTTCGGAAACATCGGCATAGCTTCTCGGCAAGGAATTAAACACGGCAAGAGCCTCTGTAAGATTTCCTTCACCCTCAAGAACAACCGCCTTTTTATATTCAACCTCATTTTGCAAATCAATCGAATCCTTATAGCCCTTTCCCTCCAAAGCCAGCTGACCGAAAAGCTCTATCGCCTCGTCATACTTGCCTTCGGCATAATAGCTCGTTGCTTTTTGATAGTTTATTTCGTTTTGATACTGCTGCAGCAGATCCTCGGAATCGTGGTATGTTCCCATAGCGTTCATAAGCTCATATGCGTGCTCGTAATCACCCTTTTCCGCATACGAAACCGCCTCCGAATATTTTGTCGCAAGCTCCCTTTGCTGAAGCACAAACAAAACCACCGAAACAACAAAAACAGCCGCAAGACTAATTATAATACCACGCTTCATTTTCTTCATTTTAAACACCGTTTCCTTCCAAATCAAGAGCAATAACATACTGAACGGAGTCCTCCGCCTGTTCAATAAACTCTGCCATATCCATTATCGCGTGTCTGCCCACAAATATAACGCCCGTATCCGACGCAAGCATTTTTTCGGCAAAATCGGCAAGAATTTTTGAAGTGGCTGATTTACCGTAAAGATATTTCACGTCCTCCACAACTATGTAGCGTCTTTTTGCAAGCTCATTCATGCTTTCCATACTGAATGCCTGATTCATTATAAAATCGCTGTAATTAAATATTTCCGTGTCTTTCCTGTCCGCAAACAGCAAATCTATAAAAAGCTCGTGAGCAATGCCTTCAGGGTCGTCAAGCACAATAATCGGATGCGCTCCGTTTGTAAGTGTAAGCTCAAGAAGCTCATAAGTCTTCTCACGCGTAAGCTGTAAATTGTATGCCAACCCCATCTACCTCTTTTCTATTTTATCATACCTAAAGCGAAATGTCAATATTTATTTAAACTATAATCCAAATCATTTAGCACGTTTTGTTTAAGTTAATTTTTGCATATATTCAGGCTTTTCTATCCACATGCTTTTTAATTTTCCGTATTTACGGTAACCGCATCAAATAAAGGCTTCATATTACCGTCCCACACAAATATTTTAAACTCATCTGCATTTTTATTAATCAAATCATCAAGTATAACTTCATTCGAACCCTTTTTTATTTCTGTCTTTACAACCTCAACATCAAGAAGTCTGTTTTCTTCATATACAGCTGCAACAACATTAGCATTATTACAATTTATATTACTTCGAATATAAACTGTTCCGGTTCTAAAATCATAATCTATCGGATTTAATAACACAGTACATGGTTTGCATATGGGCTTTATTGATTCCTGACTTTCCCACACAAAAATTTTAATCATATCATACAAATCAAAATCCAAATCCTCAAAAAATACTTTTGTGCTTTTATCTTTCAAATCCACAGTCTTTGAATAAAGCTCTGTTAGTTTGTTATTTTTATAACAAGCCGCATAAACATACGCATTATCATATTTTTTATTACTTGATATTTCGGCACATTTATTTTTTAAATCAAATAATACAGAGCTGTCCGATACTTCTCCGGAAATAGATATTGTTGTATCGTCGGGCAAAGTTTCAGATGTTACATCAGCACCATCCAACCACGATAAATTAACATTCGTCAAAGGACTGTTCGACTTAATATCCAATTTATCATCATTTTTTGTAATACTAAAGCTCTCATCAGAGGATAAGCTCATAAACAGCAGCTGTGATTGCGTTGTATTATCCGTTGTCCAAACAGACGCCTGCATATTTGACCCATCTATTAAAACGTCATTATCCCTAAATGTTACCTTATTTGAATTGGTGGATTCGATTTTATAATACTCGCCGCCCTTATCCAGTGTAAAATCACTTGTGCCATCACTGCATTCAACAATAAAGCTTTCCGAAAAATTTACAATAAATTGATTTTTAAAACAATTATCCGAGCTTATATAAGAAAAATCCATAACCTCCATATTTCCCGAATAAACATTTCCGTCAAAATACAATTTTTCATTATTGCTGTTAGTCAAAACGAAGGGCTTTCCGTAATCAATTAAAAATCTTGCTTTTGGTTTATCCATATTAAACAACGATGTTT
The DNA here is from genome assembly GCA_934489015.1 of uncultured Clostridia bacterium. Lineage (GTDB taxonomy): Bacteria > Bacillota > Clostridia > UBA1381 > UBA1381 > RGIG9115. The sequence goes on along the minus strand of CAKSSN010000017.1, from coordinate 11,836 downwards.
CTGTTTCCGTATTAGCTGCATTGCAAACAGCAATTGTAAAAGGCATCATTACCGATAGATTTAACACTATCCGGTATTATAATTGATGACAAAGCCTTACACCCCAAAAATGTACCTTTACTTATTTCGGTAATATTATCAGATAATTTTACCGAAATTAAATTCTCGCATCCTCTGAATGCATCTACTCCTATATGCACTACACTTTTAGGCATTGTAACATCAGTCAATCCACTGCAATTTTTAAACGAGCCGTCTGCTAAAATCCGGGTATTTTCTTTTATATTGCATACTCCATATATTGTACTCTTTGCGGCAATCAGGTAGTTATCAAGATATAATACTCCATGATCCCAGTTATTTTCATCTGCATAGTAAGCAGTATTGTAAAACGCATCTTCGCCAATACTAATCAGTTTACCGGATATTATAATCGATTTAAGACTACCACAATTTGCAAACGCTTCATACTCTATAGATGTTACACTGTCAGGTATAATAACGGATCTGAGGTTATCATGATAATAAAATACCGATTTGCCTATTTTGGTTATATTTCCGGTAATGTTCACAGTTTCTATATTATACTTATACGTTTCCCAACCACAAGAAGTCAGTTCTCCGCTTCCGTTTATATTCATTTCTCCTGTTGACATATTTAATGTCCAGTCGATATTACTGCCGATGGAACCACTGTTAACGGTTACATTATCTTTGTTTTTTATATATGTTGTAAGAGTGTTATTGTCCGAACCTATTTTTACATTTTCCCACTCGGCTTCGGTTCCGTCATAATACGCAACCCTAATGCCAACATTATAAAAAGCTTCATCACAAATATATAAAACGCTTTTGGGTATTGTAACCGCTCTCAAATTCCAGCTCTCATAAAAAGCTCTTGATGCAATTAATCTTGTGCCGTTTTTAATTATCACCCGATCTTTTATATCTTTTTCAACACCAATTAAAATATCATCAATATAACATGCACCTTCATACCAATTATTTTTATTATTATAATATGCGGTATCATTAAACGCTGAAATACCTACATTTATGACATTTTCCGACATCTCTATTGAGGCCAGTTTCTCACAACTGTAAAAAGCGCAGCGATCAATTTTTGTAACGCTGTTTGGAATTACAACCGACGTTAGATTATCACAAAAAGAAAATGCATGTTCGCTTATACTTGTAACGCCATCCTCTATTACTATATTTTTAATATTGTCTTTATCAAATAAGTCAAAATCCTGCATATCTCCGACACCGCTGACCGTAAGAACTCCGCTGTTATCAAGCACCCATTTTAAATTATCTCCGCACGTACCGCTTAAAGCTGCCGAAACACTTGATGATCTTGTAATAATAACAATCGCAAAGGTACAAAATATCCAAAATAAACTATGTTTTATCTCTTTCATACTTAACTTCCACAACAATTTATAATATTTAATTAATAATACGTTTTCAATGCGGGATTATAAAATAACCGGTCACACTATTTAAATATTACTTTTCCGTCGGAAACTCCGTCAATTATCGCAAGCGACTCAACGCGTATTCCTCTGTTTCTGATAAGCGTTCCGCCGTCCTGAAACCCTTTTTCTATAACAATTCCACATCCCGCAAGAGCGGCTCCCGACTGCTCTATAAGGTCAATAAGCCCGTTAAGCGCCTGTCCTTTTGCCAAAAAATCATCAATAACGAGAACTCTGTCCTCTGCCGACAAAAGACACTTTTCAACGATTATGTCATATTCTATACCCTTTGTAAACGAAACGACCTTAGATGTCAGCACCTCTCCGACAAGATTTTTTGACTGCGTTTTTTTCGCAAAAACAACCGGAGCATTATCAAAATACTGCGCCGCTATAGCCGCAATTCCTATTCCGGAGGACTCTATAGTCAAAATTTTTGTTATTTTTTCATCGGCGTAGCGCCTTTTAAATTCCTTTCCTATTTCCTGCAAAAGACCGATATCCATCTGATGATTTAAAAAGCTGCCGACCTTTACAATATCCCCGATAACCAAACCGTCACTTAAAATTCTGTCCTTGAGAAGCTGCATAGTTTATCCCCTTTTCTTTATCTTACCTGTCCGTTTCCGTAAACTATATATTTTACCGACGTGAGCGCGTCAAGCCCCATAGGACCGCGCGCGTGTATTTTCTGCGTGCTTATGCCTATTTCCGCTCCGAAGCCGAACTCAAAGCCGTCCGTAAAACGTGTTGATGCATTAACGTAAACCGCCGCCGCGTCAACCTCATTTAAAAATTTCTGCGACTTTTCATAATTTTCCGTTACAATAGCTTCCGAATGACCCGTGTTATACTTGTTTATATGCTCTATTGCCTCATCTATGCCGTCAACTGCTTTAACCGCGATTATATAATCGTTGTATTCCTCATACCAGTCCTCCTCAGAAGCACTTTTAAAATCTCCGAAGCGCTCTGTTATTCTGTCGCACGCGCGGATTTCAACTCCGTTTTCCGCAAGCGCATCAAGAAGCCCCTTTATATCCGGATAATCGCTGTCAACTAGCAGCGTTTCACACGCATTGCACACCGCCGGGCGCGACACCTTAGCATTTAAAAGAATATTTTTTGCCATTTCGGGCTTTGCGCTTTTTTCAACATAAACATGGCAATTACCGGCAGCCGTTTCTATTACCGGAACGGTTGCGTTTTCAACAACGCTTTTTATAAGTCCCTTTCCGCCGCGCGGAATTAAAACGTCAACATATCCGTTAAGCCGCATGAGCTCGGCAGCGGTTTCCCTTGAAGTATCGCTTATAATATTGAGCGCACCCTCCGGCACTCCGGCTCCGTATGCCGCCTCCTGCATAACCCTCATCACAGCAAGATTTGAGTTTATAGCCTCGCTTCCGCCGCGCAGAATTACGCTGTTCGATGTTTTAAGGCAAAGTGCCGCCGCGTCCGCCGTAACATTCGGTCTTGCTTCGTATATAATTGCGATTACGCCTATAGGAACGCATTTTTCGCCTATTACAAGTCCGTTCGGGCGTTTCCACATTTTCCTGACATTTCCTATCGGGTCGTCAAGTGCGGCAACCTTTCTTACTCCGTCAGCAATGCCGCTTATGCGCTTTTCATCAAGGCGCAGCCTATCAAGCATGGCCTTTGAAATGCCCTTTTTCTCAGCCGCTTCCATATCAAGCCTATTTGCTTCGATTATTTCTCCGGCGCGTTCTTCAAGTGCGTCAGCAATAGCCAGAAGCGCCTTATCCTTAACCGTGCAGCCCTCAAGCAGATGAGCTGCTTTTTTTGCGGCTTTTCCTATTTCAATCAGATTTTGCATAATTATTTATCCTCCGCCGAAAAATTCTTGGAAACAAAAAGCGTGCCAACGCTCTCGCCCGATAAAATTTTATAAAGGCTGTCGGGAGCCGCACCGTTTGTTATAAACATATTAATTCCTGCCGCAGTTGCAATCTGCGCCGCGTCAAGCTTTGTAACCATGCCGCCCGTGCCGCGCTTTGAGCCGACTCCTCCGGCAAGATGTCTTACCTCGGATATATCATAAACCGTATCAAGAAGCTTTGCATTTGCATTTCTGTGAGGGTCACTGTCATAAAGACCGTCTATATCCGAAAAAATAATAAGCAAATCGGCGTCAACAAAATCCGCAACATATGCGGATAACGTATCATTATCTCCGACCTCTATTTCATCTACGGCAATAGTATCATTTTCATTTACAATAGGTATAATTCCCATTTCAAGAAGCGCATTAAATGTATTTTGAGTATTTCTTTTTCTGCGCGGAATTGCAATATCCTCTTTTGTCAGAAGAATTTGCGCAACAGTGTTGTTATACGACGAAAAGAATTTGTCGTAAAGGTACATCAGTTCACACTGACCGACAGCAGCAATCGCCTGTCTGTATTTTGTTTCGGACGGCTTTTCCTTAAGTCCGAGCTTGCCGACAGCAACGCCCTGCGCGCCCGACGAAACAAGAATTATTTCCTTTCCCGTGTTATGAAGATCGGACAAAACCATAGCCAGTCTGTCCATAACCTTTAAATTTAGCTTTCCGTTTGAATATGTAAGCGTAGACGTGCCGACTTTTACGACAATCCTCTGCGCATTTTTTATTTCTTCAGATATACTAATCACTTTCTATCCCCTCACTTTGCCGCAAAAGCGGCATAAAATCAGCAAACTCTGCCTTTTCTGCCGCCGCCGAAAAACGACTTTATATTTTCCGCGACCTCATTTACACATCTTACCCTTGCCTCGTAAGCGCCCCACGCCATATGCGGAGTAAGAACGGCATTATCACAATTTTTCAATTTATTATAAGGGCTGTCCTCGCCGAACGGCTCCTTTGAATAAACGTCAACGCCCAAGCCGGAAAGTCTGCCATCCAAAACAGCGTCCGCAAGCGCCGCTTCATCACATACCGCCCCGCGCGAAACATTTATTAGTATCGGCTTTTTTTCGCACATATCGAGTTCTTTTTTTCCTATCATGCCGCGCGTTTCATCTGTCAGCGGAACATGAATGGATATTATGTCGCTTTTTTTAAGAAGCTCGTCAAGGTCTGCTCCGCCATGTGTGCGGCTCGTGTAAATAACGCTGCACCCAAGACTTTCCGCAACGGCGCCGACAGCCTTGCCTATTGCTCCGAAGCCTATTATCCCCCACACCTTGCCTCTCATCTCATAGTATACGGGAGAGAGCATGTTCTGAACGCCGCTCTTTGTATATTCTCCGCTCTTTGAGTATTTGTCATATGCGCCGAGCCTGCATGCAAGGCTGAGAGCCATCGCAGCGGTAAGCTGACAAACGCTGTCTGTGGAATATCCTTTTACATTGCATACGGCAATACCGTTTTTCGCGCAGTAATCCGTATCAACATTGTCATATCCCGTTGCGGTAACGCAAATAAGTTTAAGCTTTTCGGCATTTTTCAGCTCATTTTCTCCGAGCTTTATTTTGTTTAAAACAACAACCTCCGCGTCCGATATTCTCTTTGCAATATCGTACTGCCCGGTCTTTTCATAAACAACGGCTTCTCCGAGCCTTGTTATATTTTCAAGACTCAGATCATCTCCGAGCGTTGAACAATCAAGAATTGCTATTTTCATAACGGCTACAAATCCCTTTCAGAAAATTATATTCGTTAAATGTACTTTTAAAAATGTATTCAGCCCGATAATGTCAAAAAGGCAAGGCGGATTTTTTTCCGCCCTGCCGCGCTTTTGCGCTCTGATTAAAAAGCAAGCTTTCTTGCCAAATCAAGCATTTCTCTCGGAAGCTTCTTTGTCATTGCCAAGCCTTCTTCAATTCCGACATCGGCAATTTTTCCGTCCTGCACACAAATAATTCTGTTGCTCTTGCCCTCAAGGAGAAGCTCAACAGCTCTTGCGCCCATCTGGCTTGCAATAACTCTGTCACGAACGGACGGACTTCCGCCACGCTGAACATGACCGAGAATTGTAGCTCTTGACTCTATACCTGTTTTCTGCTCTATTTCCTTTGCAAGATCAATAACGCCGCCAATGCCCTCAGCAACGATAACAATGCTGTGCTTCTTGCCTCTTGACTTGCTTTCGAGAATGGGACGGAGAACGTCGTCATCAAAATTCCACTCATATTCCGGAACAAGAACAACATCAGCGCCGCAGGCAATTGCCGCATTGATTGCAATGTATCCTGCATTTCTGCCCATAACCTCAACTACCGAGCATCTGTCATGGCTTGCGGTTGTATCGCGGATTTTGTCAACTGCGTCAATTACAGTATTAAGGCAAGTGTCATAACCTACAGTGTACTCACTGCAGCTTATGTCATTATCTATAGTTCCCGGCATAGCTATTGTGGGAAGTCCTATTTCGCACAAATCCTTAGCTCCTCTGAAAGAACCGTCGCCGCCTATAACAATAAGTCCGTCAAGACCGAAAACCTTTGCAATATCGTAAGCCTTCTGAACGCCCTCTGCCTCTTTAAATTCAAGGCAGCGCGCCGTCTGGAGCATTGTTCCGCCTCTTTGAAGTATTCCCGACACACCTCTTGCTTCCATTTCAACCAAATCACCGTTTATAAGACCGTTGTAGCCTCTTCTCACGCCCATAACGCGCAGACCGTGAAAACAGCCTGTTCTTACAACCGCGCGGATTGCCGCATTCATTCCCGGTGCATCTCCGCCGCTTGTTAAAACGCCTATTGTTTTAATTTGTTTATCCATTTATAACCATTTCCTTTCATCTTTTTGTTGAATGTCCGGCAGCCCCCACTGCCGATATAATCTCTCTTCAAATAATCTCTCAATAAATTTATATAAAAAGCTTCCGGCGACAAACGCTTATGATTTTATTTTCCCTCATTTTCTATAATAATATCCTGCGCCTGCGCAACCTCTGTCTGCGGCACAAGAATTTCATAAAAAGCCGAGCTTTTATCCTCCTCATCGGTTTTCTGCCTTGTCATAACAAGAATACCGCTTTCGTCAAGCAGACCGGTAAGTCTTTTAACAGACTCATAGCCCTTGACAAGATATATCACTACCCACATTTTTTTCTCCTTACTTATCCTCAGAGTCAACAACCCCGTGCTTAGTATACACCTTTGCCCTGCCGCGAATTTTCATTGCGGAGGTCATTTCCGTAAACTGCGCTATATAAATCTCGCCGCAGTCAAGCTTTTCGGTATGATGAAACCTTGTGTCCCTTCCTCTTGTAAGACCGATTATAGTCACGCCGTCTTCAAGCGCCTTTATTACGATATAATCGCTCATTTCACTGTAATCTTCCATAATTATACGCTACTTTCCTCCATTATAAATCATGATTATGATTTAATTAATATTTTATACTATTTATCGAAAAAAATCAATAGCAAATAATAAAAAATTTTAACAGGTTTACAGGCTCATTTTGGTTATTTTCACTATTTTGCAATAATATTGTCCTCTCCGAACGCTTTTTTCAGTGCTTCAAGCGCCGCACTGCTGCCGTCGGAGCAGCATTCGGGCGGAGCGGATAAATATTTTTTCTCATCGGCGGCATATATATATACCGGAATATTTCCGCGAAAAGCTGCCGGAATATTTTTAAGAGTGCGTACAACAGCCGCGTTCATTGACGAAACGCGGATATAGATTTTTTTCACATCCGAAAGGTCAAGCGTATCAATAAGGCGTATATCGTCGCAAATCAGCATTGCGCGCTCGTCCGTGCGCACGCTTGCGCTTCCGCGCACCGCAACAGCCTCCTGAGAGCCGAGAAGTCCTCTTACATTATTATATATTTTCGGATAAATTATAGCGTCCACGCTTCCGCTTGTGTCCTCAAGCGTTATAAACGCCATTTTTGAGCCTCTCTTTGTTGTTTTTTCGCGTACCTCCGCAATAACTCCGCAAAGCGTTATGCCGTCACCGTCATTTATCTTGCCATGCACCGCATGATATTCACCGTTTTCGTCGCGCTCCGATGCGGAGACAAGGTCATACACCGAAAACGGAGTAATTTTTTTCACGCGCGCGGTATATTCATCCATAGGATGCCCCGAAAAATACATTCCCGTAACGTCCTTCTCCATTTTCAAAAGTGTTCGCCTGTCAAGCTCCGGAATATCGGGATATTCTATATCAGCAGAGTCTTCATTTTCGCCCATATCAAAAATTGACATCTGCCCTGCAATATTAAATCTTTTTGAGGACTGCGCGCCCTCAAGCGCCGATTCGTAGACATCGAGAAGCTGACTGCGCTTTACGCCCATTGAGTCAAACGCGCCGCACATTATAAGCGCTTCAAGCGCTCTTTTGTTAAGATATTCGCCCGCCATTCGCTCGATAAAATCCGAAAAGCTCTTAAACGCTCCGCCTTCCTCGCGCTCTGAAACAACCTTTTTTATCATCTGCCGCCCAACGTTTTTAACTGCCGACAGACCATATCTTATTGCTCCGTGTGATACGATAAAGCTGTCCTCGCTCTCGTTTATATCGGGAGGGAGTCTGTCAATGCCCATTTCGGTGCAGTTTGAAATATATTTATTTATTTTATCCTGGTCCTCAACGCTCGAAATAAGCGACGCCATAAACTCGCACGGATAAAACGTTTTAAGATACGCCGTTCTGTAGGCAACAAACGCATATGCCGCCGCGTGCGACTTGTTAAAAGCATAATTTGCAAAATCGCTCATTTCATCAAAAATCGAAGCGGCGGTTTTTTCATCAATACCGCGTCTTATGCAGCCGTCAATTATTACATTCCCGTTTTCGTCCTCTGCGCCGTATATAAAGTTTCTGCGCTGCTGTTCCATTTTATCGGCTTTTTTCTTGCTTATAACGCGCCGAAGCGAATCCGCACTGCCGAGAGAATATCCGGCAAGCTGCTTTACAATTTCAAGCACCTGCTCCTGATAAACCATAAAGCCGTAGGTTACGCTTAAAATATCCTTTAAAAGCGGATGCTTATAGGTAATATCCTCAGGATGCCTTTTGTTGTGAATATATTTGTGCCGCTGATTCATCGGGCCGGGTCTGAAAATTGATATTCCGGCTATAATATCTTCAAGTGAATCGGGCTTCAGCTCCTGCATAAAAGCTTTCATGCCGTCGCTTTCAAGCTGAAAAACGCCGTCCGTATTTCCCGAAGAAATAAGCGCAAAAACCTCCGGAGAATTGTAATTGATTTTATTCATATCAATATCAATTCCGCGTGTTTTCTTTATAAGCTTTACGGTGTTTTCTATAACGGTGAGGTTTCTCAGCCCCAGAAAATCCATTTTAAGAAGCCCAAGTTCCTCAACCGTGTCCTTTGTAAACTGCGTGACAACAGCGTCATCCTTGCCCTTATATATCGGCATATAGTTTACAATCGGCTCGCCCGTTATAACAACTCCCGCCGCGTGCTTTGAGGTGTGGCGCGGCAATCCCTCAAGCGCCCTTGCAACCGTTATCAGCTCATGAACGGTTTTATCGCTGTTGTAAAGATTTTTCAAATCATCGCTTTTGAGAGCCTCGTCAAGAGTTATGTTAAAATCGTTCGGTATGAGCTTTGCAATCGAATCCGCCTGCGCGTGAGGAATTGCAAGCGCACGCGCACAGTCGCGCACAACAAGCTTTGCTTTCATGGTTCCGAACGTTATTATCTGCGAAACCTGATTTTCGCCGTAGCGGCTGACAACATAATCTATTACCTTTTGTCTGCTCTCCGGTGCAAAATCTATATCAATATCCGGCATACTTACTCTTTCGGGATTTAAAAATCTTTCAAAAATAAGTCCGTATTTAATCGGGTCTATATCGGTAATTTCAAGGCAGTAGGAAACTATGCTTCCGGCAGCGCTTCCTCTTCCGGGCCCGACGGTTACGCCGTTTTGCTTGGCATAATGGATAAAATCCCATACTATAAGAAAATAATCAACAAATCCCATGCTTTCTATAACGGAAAGCTCATAGGCAAGTCTGTCCGAATGCTCGTCATTTCCATACCTCTTTAAAAGCCCATCAGTGCAAAGCTCCTTTAAATATTCAAAGGAATTTTTACCGTCCGGAGCGACAAATTCGGGAAGATGACGATGTGAAAAGTCAAAATCGTAATTGCACCTTTCGGCAATTTTAACCGTGTTTTCTATCGCTTCGGGAATATACGAAAAAAGCTCCGCCATTTCATCGGGCGACTTTACATAAAACTCATCCGTTTCAAATTTCATTCTGTCGGTATCACGCACGGTTCTGTCCGTCTGTATGCAAAGGAGTATGTCCTGATAACGCGCATCTTCACGGCGAACATAGTGTATATCGTTTGTCGCAACAAGCCCCACTCCGACTTCGCGCGCTATTTTTATCAGCTGGGGAATTATTCTTTTCTGATCGTCTATACCGTGATCCTGAAGCTCTATAAAATAATTGTCCCTTCCGAAAACGTCGGCATATTTTTGCGCAATAGCCCTTGCACCGTCATAATCTCCGCCCGTAAGCTTTCGCGGCACCTCGCCGGCAAGGCAGGCGGAAAGCGCAATAAGTCCGTCCTTATGCTCCTTTAAAAGCTCAAAATCTATTCTCGGCTTGTAATAAAAGCCCTCCGTATATCCGCAGGAAACAAGATATATAAGGTTTTTATATCCTGTTTCGTTTTCGGCAAGCAGAACAAGGTGGTTTGCCTTGTTTTGAGGAGTTTTGTCAAATCTCGAACCTGAGGCAATATAAACCTCGCAGCCGATTATAGGGTGTATTCCCCTCTTTTTCGCTTCCTTGTAAAACTCCACCGCGCCGAACATAACGCCGTGATCCGTTATTGCAACGGATTTCATTCCAAGCTCGCCGACACGCTCTGTAAGCTCGCCTATACGCGACGCGCCGTCGAGTAAGCTGTATTCCGTATGCGTATGAAGATGAACAAAATCCGTCATTTTTCTGCTCCTTTCCATGCAGCAATAGCACAAAACTTGATACCGCCCAAGCAAAAAACTGTGCTATGGGCTTTTTCGGGCTCCTCTTCAAAAGTCTTTATCTGTTTATTATTTTTTCATACCCGTTCATAATAAACTCTTCTATATTTTTCGATTTGGCGCGCATATTCAGTGACTTAATAACGTCTGTTACCATATCACCCGTAAGGGACGGTATATATTTTTCAAGTGAGCTGTCAAAATCAACAAGCTCATTAAAAAGTTTTACAAGAATATCGTTTTTCCGTTTAATATTTTTCGGATACCCTCTTGAAATAAGCGCCATATTATTGTCAAAGTTCGGCGCAAGTCCTGTTATTTTTCCGCTGTCCGTATCTCTTAAAACACCGTAGTTAAAGGTGTGCCTGTCGGGATTTGCGCAGACTGTATCCAAAAACAGCATTCTTACATAATCGCCGATACAACTCGGACAAAGCTTTTTTAATGCGTTTAAATTGTCAATATAGTCCTCATTATCACCCATAAACGAATACGCACTTTCGAAATTAACTCTTGCATTATCGGTAAAATCCTTTGTTTTTACAACACCTCTGCCGCGTACATATTCCGCCATGTTAAATCCCAGCCGCCTGCCGAGCTCATATACAAAAAGCTCCGAAAACATTTCATTATGATTTGCTCTTTTGTACATCCACCACTGCCCGTTTACAAGCTTCCAGCATTTTTCATAGCTTCCCGTATTCGTAAGCTCCGGAGTTTTGGTGCGTTTTGAAGCCGCCGCCTTATTAAAGCTGTCATAGCTTCCGGTAAGCGCAAGGTTTGAAAAATAGTCATCGTCAAATCTGACTTCTTCATATGTCAGAGATGAATTTATAGGCTTTATCCAATAGCAGTCTGTAATTGTTGCGGCATTTACCGATATTACAGTTTCAAAATCATCCTTTTCCGTCAAACGAAGTGCTTTTTTAAGAAGCCTTGAATTTGCTCTGTGTGAGTCAATCGCCCTCGTTTCAAGCCATTTTTGAACATTGCCGGTATTTTTCAGATAAAGCGGCAGCAAATTTTCGTCAATAACCTCAAATACGCCGCCCTGCCACCTTGCAGTAATAATATCCTTTGACATGATATAAAAATCCATATACGCACCTCCTCCGTTTTATTTATTTAAATAAAAATCACTCACTCTTTCCAACGGTATACACCAAGCGGCGAGGTCTGTTCATTCTGCGCCAAAAGCTCTCTTTCTCAGCTTTGATTTTGGATGCGGATTGGACTGACCGAAGCTAAAACAAGCGTCTTGTTTTTGCCTTGCCCGACGGCGTACGTGTGTACGCCGTGCGGTGAGGTCTGTTCAATCGGCGCCAAAAGCTTTATTTCCTCAGCTTTGATTTTGGATGCGGATTGGACTGACCGAAGCTAAAACAAGCGTCTTGTTTTTGCCTTGCCCGACGGCG
>CAKSSN010000016.1 GCA_934489015.1 uncultured Clostridia bacterium | reverse complement strand
TTAACACCTTTCTTTCTGTTTTTATTATATCAGATTTTTGGGTGTTTGTCGACTCTATTTATATTATACCATTCCACAATATTTATCACCTCCGAATGTCAAAATAGTGTAAGCATAAGTCAAAAAAGGGGTAGAAAAAACGCCCTATAAAATGCTTTAATGTTTATAGAAATTATTATAACACACAAATCACAAAAAATCAATATTTTTATGAAAGGTTGTGAAAAAAATGTATAACATGAAGGTTGGACTTCAGCTTTATTCGATCCGAGACGCTATGGAACAGGACATGGACAAGGCTCTCGGCGAAACAAAGGCTATGGGCTATGACTATGTTGAGTTTGCCGGATATTTCGGCAAGTCGGCAGAGAAAGTGGCAGCGCTTCTTAAAAAGCATGATTTAAAGTGCATAAGCGTTCATCAGAATTATGAGCAGTTTTTAGCCGATGAGCAGGCGGTGGCGGACTATCTTAAAATAATCGGCGCTCCGTACTGCGCTATTCCGGGAATGAGCGTTGACAATCACAAGGGTCATAAGGGCTGCGAAAAGGCGTACAAGGAAATTGAGGGTATGGGCAAGCTCATGAAGAAAAACGGTATCGAGTTGCTTTACCATAACCACGCTTTTGAGTTTGAAAAATTCGAGGGTAAAAATCTTCTCGACTGGCTCTTTGAGTCATTTGACGAGGATTTGCTGAAAACCGAAATCGACGTATGCTGGGCAAACTGCGGCGGTGAGGAGCCGGCAGCGTATATCAGAAAATATTCCGGACGTGCGCCGCTTGTTCATCTGAAAGATTTTGTATGCACAAAGGCGGACAGACCCGTTTATGAGCTTGTCAGCGAAAACGGCAGCGCAGCGTATTGGGAAAAGCTCGGCTATGAGCCGCGTCCGGTCGGCGACGGCGTTCAGGACTTAAAGGCTATTCTCGACGCGGCAAGCGAGGCGGGAACGGAGTACTTAATAGTTGAGGATGAGTGCGCGGCGGAGGACGCAATGCGCTCTGTTAAAAAGAGCAGAGATAATCTTAAAAAGCTTGGCTTGTAGTTTTTAAGGCTTTGCCTTTGATTTTTAAAAACTTGGCTTTGTAGGTTTTAAAGGGATTGGCTTGTAATTTTAAAAAACTTGGCTTTGCGGTTTTTTAAGGTTTGGCTTGTAAATCTCAAAAAACGGCTTAAATTACTAAAGGGCATGACCTATAATTTTAAAGGCGGCGGACAGGCGGATTTTGAATTTCGCTTTTTCGCTGCCGCAATTATTGTAAAATGTCAAAATAGTGTAAGTATAAGTCAAAAAATCAGTAGAAAAATCTGCGGAAAAATGGTTTAATATTCATAGAAATTATTATAACACACAAAACACAAAAATCAATATTATAAAAAGAAAGGTTGTGAAAAAAATGTATGATATGAAGGTTGGTATTCAGCTTTATTCCGTAAGAGACGACATGGAAAAGGACATGGACAAAACTCTCGGCGAAATTAAGGCTATGGGCTATGACTATGTTGAGTTTGCCGGATATTTCGGCAAGTCGGCAGAGGAAGTGGCAGCGCTTCTTAAAAAGCATGATTTAAAGTGCATAAGCGTTCATCAGACATACGATTTGTTCTTAAAGGAAGGACAGGCAGCTGTTGACTATCTTAAGACAATCGGCGCCGAGTACAGCGCAATTCCCTGGCTCGGAATTGAAAACCATAAGGGTCATGAAAATTGTGAAAAGTCATATAAGGAAATTGAAGAGGTAGGAAAGCTCCTTAAGAAAAACGGTATTCAGCTTCTTTATCATAATCATGATTTTGAGTTTGAAAAGTTTGAGGATAAATATCTCCTCGACTGGCTTTATGACTCGATTGATGAGGATATTCTCAAGACCGAAATCGACACTTGCTGGGTACATTATGCAGGCGAGGAGCCGAGCGCATATCTTAGAAAATATACGGGACGCGCTCCGCTTGTTCACCTTAAGGATTTTGTATGCAAAAAGCTCGGCGGCGGCCCTGTTTACGCGCTCATTTCGGAGGACGGAACAGAGATGGATAAGCCTAAGAGCAAGGATGACGCAGGCTTTGAGTTCAGACCTGTCGGCGAAGGTATTCAGGACTTTAAGGCAATTCTCGACGCTGCAAAGGACGCAGGCGCTGAATATGTTATAGTTGAGCAGGACGAATGCCCGACGGCTTCTCCGCTCGAATCCGCTAAAATCAGCAGAGAAAATCTGAGAAAACTCGGAGTTTGATGCTTAAACGGATTAAAAGTCTGAAATTTGATAAATGCGGGCGCATGGGAGATTTTCTCATGCCCGACATTGTGCAAAAAGGGCGCTGCTTTGTGCGGCGCTCTTTTTGAGGTTGCTTTATGCAAAGCTTTTTTGCTTTGGAAAAATCTAAATCGTAAATAAATTTGTTTGTCTGTAGGTGGTGGATTTTGATTGTTTGCAGCTGTGTTGTTTCGCTTCGTAGGGGCGGGGCTTTGCTCCGCCCCTACGGTGCAAACAAAGAATGTGACAAAAAGCGAGTGTTTGCAAGCGTTAAATCATCGGGCGGAACAGAGCCCCGCCCCTACGGTGCAAACAAAGAATGTAACAAAAAGCGAGTGTTTGCAAGCGTTAAATCATCGGGCGGAGCAGAGCCCGGCCCCTACGGAGTGAACAAAAAAATATGGCAAAAAAACAGCCGCCGGCTGTGTTGCCATGCGGCTATTATTTCATTTCAACCACAAGTCTGTGGGGAAGGCATACAACAGGATAAATACCGCTTTCGCTTTGTTTCACGCAGATTTTATCGGCGCAGTCTGCCTCGATGACAGAAATTTTCCCCTTTTCGACATAAATTTTATTATATCCTCTATCGTTTTTAACGTCGAGGAAATACGGGCTTTCAACCTTATCAAGCTGTATTTTATACAAAACCCTGCCATCCGATTTAACAACGGCCGTATTTCCGGAATTGATTTTTAAAAGAAGGGCGGCGGAAGAAATTGCTGCCGCCGCAAAAAATGCTGAAAAAATCAGCGCGATCTTAGTCCTTTTTTTCATCAACAATACCCTTAAGCGACGCGGCAAGCCCGGCAATGCCCTGAATATCAGACGGAATAATTATCTTTGTGGCCTTTCCGTCAGCCGCCTTTGTAAAGCTTTCGAGCGCCTTAATTGTCAGATATGCTTCGCCCGGATTAGCTTCATTGATTTTTTTGATACCGTCCGCAACAGCCTGCTGAACCGTTACAATTGCCTGCGCATGACCCTCAGCTTCGCGAATTTCTGCAAGCTTTTTAGCCTCTGCGCGCAAAATAGCCGATTCCTTGTCGCCCTCAGCCAAAAGGATAGCGGACTTTTTTTCACCCTCTGCCTTGAGTATTGCCTCTCTGCGCTCGCGCTCGGCCTTCATCTGCTTTTCCATTGCCGACTGAATTTCTTTCGGCGGAACAATGTTTTTAAGCTCAACGCGGTTTATTTTAATTCCCCAAGGGTCTGTTGCTTCGTCGAGAACGGCTCTCATTTTTGTGTTTATAACATCGCGCGAGGTGAGCGACTCGTCAAGCTCCATATCGCCGATTATGTTTCTGAGCGTTGTTGCGGTGAGGTTTTCAATAGCCATCATCGGACGCTCAACGCCGTAGGTAAACAGCTTTGGGTCGGTAATCTGATAATATACAACCGTGTCAATCTGCATTGTTACGTTATCCTTTGTTATAACCGGCTGCGGCTCAAAGTCAACAACGTGCTCCTTTAAGCTAACCTTTTTTATAACCCTGTCGATAAACGGAACCTTAAAATGAACTCCAACGCCCCATGCAGCATAAAAGCCGCCCAGACGCTCAATAATATATGCGTGCGCCTGCGGAACGATTTTTATGTTTGAAACAATAATAATCAAAGCAATAATTAAAATACCAAAAACAAATCCCATAATAATATCCTTTCTTTTAAATACTTACAATGAGCTTAACGCCCGAAACCTCTTTAACGACAACCGCCGTTCCTTTTTCGATTTTTTCGCCGCCTGCGCTCCTTGCAGCCCATTCCATGCCGCCGACTTTGACTCTGCCTTTTTCGCTCAGATTATCAATGCTTTCCACAACAAGCCCACAGCTTCCGGGAATTAAGTCAACGTTTGTTTTAACCTTTTTAGCATTGATGAGCCTTTTCAAAGCCGGCCGCGTCAGCAGCAGAAGAATGATTGAAACCGCGAAAAACACGGCTATCTGCACTGTCGGCGACGCTTTAAGTCCGAACGAGATGAGCGCCGCGAGCGCGCCGCCCGCAAACCAAATGCAGACGAGCTGATATGTGACGGCTTCAAGCAGCAGAAAAATAACTATAGCCGCAAGCCAAACAAAGCCGTATGTCAAAAATAATCCCACCCTTCATTTTTATTCGGCGGAATTTAACATCCACCGTTTCATCTAAAGTATATCACAAAAAATTAAATAAATCAATACATTTTATTAAAATTTAATAAAAATCTGCCGCAATTTGCTTTTTACAAGCCTGCGGCAGAACACCATGTATTTTGTGATTATTAATTAACTTTTCCGGTTTTGAAGGGCGGAAAGTTTTTTTGCATTTTCCGCCAAAGTCCTATCCGCAAGGCTGTTTTCAGTCTGCGAATTTTTCAATAAAATCGGCTATTTCCGTCGGGTCCTCGAGCCCGTGCGGATGATGGCCGCAGCCGTCTTTACCGATTGCTTTTATCGGCAAATCATGCTCTTTGTAATATTTTTCGAGAATTTCGCCGTTTTCCGAATAGGGAACAATATCGTCCTCTTTCCCGTACACCATAATTACGGGTATTTTGTTTTCAGCGAGAATGTTGATTTTATCAATCGGGTGCTCTCTGTAGCAAATAAGCTCCGACATCGTCATGCCGGTTGCAGCGGTAAATTCCTCAAACATTCCGCCGTTTGCTTTTCCCAAATCAGCCGGGCAAGACAGCAAATTCATAACCGGAGCGTCTAAATAAAGGCAAGACACGCTTTCGGGGAAAAGGGAAGTGTACTTTACGGCGAACATACCGCCGCAGCTCATTCCGACAGGTACGGATTTTTTGTAAAGTCCGTATTTTTCGGCAAGAAAGTCTGAAAACTCCTTTTTCAGATATAAATCCTCATCGCAGCACCATCTGTGCTTGTTTTTAATGTATGCCAAATGCCATCCGCGCTTTACCATTTCAATTTCAAGGTTTGGAAACGCGTCAAAATACTCCGTTTTAAAAACCCAGTTTTTGTTTTTATTCGGTTTTTCGGGGATAATAAGCACAGCTTCTCTGCCCTTAAATTCAAAATCAATCCGTTTAAATCCGTTCCACATATTGTATAACCTCTTTTGCTGTTTTTTTCGGCAAGCCGATTTATAACCATCTGCGAAAGCTCACAGCTCGGTAAGTTCGCATAAGGCAGCTAAAGGGGGCGCTTTTTTGGCGTCCCCTTTCTATGCGGATAAAAATCCGCAGCACCGTATTTTATCTGATGTTTTTATACATCGGGCCGTATGCCTTGCATGCTCTGAAATCCTGACCCTCTTTGTCCATTCCGAAAGCATTCCAGCTTGCGGGACGGAAAATCTGATCTTCGGGAACGTTATGCATGCAAACAGGTATTCTGAGCATTGAGCAGAGCGTAATAAGATCCGCGCCGATATGACCGTAGCTGATAGCGCCGTGATTTGCGCCCCAGTTATTCATAACGTCGTAAGCTGTCTTGAACGCGCCCTCGCCGGTTGTTCTCGGAGCAAACCATGTGCACGGCCATGTGTAGTCCGTTCTCTTCCAGAGCTTGTCGGAAACCTCGTCGGGGAGATTAACCGTCCAGCCCTCTGCAATCTGCATAACAGGGCCCAGACCCTTAACAATGTTAAGACGCATCATTGTAGCCGGCATTTCGCTTCTTGTCAAAAATCTTGATGAGAAGCCGCCGCCTCTGAAATAGCCCTTGTCGGCTGCGCACCATGTTGTAGCCTTAAGGCAAGCGTCCATATCTTTTTCCGTCATTTCCCAGAACGGCTTTATAACGCCGTTTCCGTTTTCGTCCTTAACCTCGCCGCAGGCGTCAATGCAGGCAGCGCCGGAGTTGATGAGGTGGATAAATCCGCCGGCTTCCTTTGCAATTCCCTCAAGCTCATAGCCTGTAGCTTTCTTAACGGCTTCGGGGCTCCAGTATGTTCTTACGTCGGCAAAAATCTGCGCCGTGTTTGTAAGAAGCTTACCGAAAAGCATGCCAATAGCGTTAAGAGTATCGTTTTCAGTACCGAGTATGTAAGGCTCTCTTGCGCCTTCCCAGTCAAATGAGGAGTTGAGCATTGATTCGGGGAAGTCGCAGTTCGGATAAAAGTCCGTCCACTGACGCTGACCCTGAAAACCGCCGACAATTGCGTTATGACCGACAGACTCTTCCTCGCAGCCCTCCGGAAGATTTTTGTTTCCGTTGTAAAGGTCCTTGATAATGCACATCATCTTAACGATAAATTCCCAAGACTTTTCTTTCTTTTCGTCCGACTCGCGCACCATGTCGGGGTTTTTGTCAAAGCCTTCGGGGCAGTTTTTCTTTGTCCATGCAAGAGCCTTTTCAAACTCGGCATGATCGTAAATGCCCTCTTCCATACGTCTTATAATTTCAACCTCGTCAACCGATTCAACTCTGAGTCCGAGATATTCCTCCATAAATTCGGGGTTGATTATTGAGCCGCCGATACCCATTGTGATTGAGCCGATCTGGAGATATGATTTTCCGCGCATTGTTGCAACCGCAACGGCAGCTTTTGCAAAACGGATAATCTTTTCCTTAACGTCTTCGGGGATTTCCTTGCAGTCTGCGTCCTGAACGTCATGACCGTAAATTCCGAAAGCGGGAAGCCCTTTCTGCGCGTGTGAAGCGAGAACGGAAGCAAGATAAACAGCGCCCGGACGCTCTGTTCCGTTAAAGCCCCAAACGCCCTTTATTGTCATCGGGTCCATATCCATTGTTTCCGAGCCGTAGCACCAGCAGGGAGTAACGGTTAATGTAATGCTTACGCCCTCTTTTCTGAATTTCTCGGCGCATGCGGCAGCTTCGGCAACGCGGCCTATTGTTGTATCTGCGATAACAACCTTAACCGGATCGCCGTTTGAATATCTGAGTGTTGAGGAAATAAGCTCAGCCGCTGACTTTGCCATTCCCATTGTCTGCTCCTCTAATGACTCTCTTACCTTAAGAGGTCCTCTTCTTCCGTCTATTGTCGGACGGATACCTATTACCGGATAATCACCGATAAGTCTGTTTTTTGCCATAAAACAATTCCTCCTTATATTTATAAAATTGCCCGAATGTTAATTTTCTTTAACAATATAATTATATACTTGAAATTGATGTATTACTTGTGTTATAATAATAAAAAGTATAATAATATTCAGAAAGGGTGAAAACTATGAGCTACATAGAAACAAAGCAGCACGGAACGATAGATTTTCCGATACAGCTGTATTCGATAGACGACAAAAACCCTAAATACGAAATGGCGCACCACTGGCACGAAAGCGTGGAAATAATAAGGATTATAAGCGGCAGACTTAACATGAAGCTTAACAACCGCTTCTTTTGTGCGGGGGAGGGTGAGCTGATTTTTGTAAATCCCGAAACGGTGCACGGCGCGTCGCCCGAAAATTGCAAATACGAATGTATTGTTTTTTCAACCGAAATTTTATCCTCCGGCGGCAAGGAGGAAAGAGCGTTTATAGAAAACATAGAAAATCATGTTTTTGCGGTGAATGACCATTTTGATAAAAATTCAATCGTGAAGCCTGCGGCGGACAGCCTGTTTGAAGCGATGAAAGAGGAAAAAGGCTCGTTTTTTATAATAGCGCAGCTGTACAGCCTGTTTGCGGTTATAATGGAAAACAAGCTTTATAAAAAGGTTTCGGAGCTTGGCGGAAGCGAGAAAACGAATGCAAAGCTAAGGCGCGTTTTAAGCTTTATAAGGCAGTCTTACGACAAGCAGATAAGCCTTGAGGAAATGGCGTTTGAGGCGGACATGAGCCCGAAATATTTTTGCGCGTTTTTCAGGGAAATGACCGGCAAAACGCCTGTTAAATATTTAAACACCTATCGCGTTGAGCGTGCGGCGAGAAAGCTTATTTCAACCGATATGCCCATAACCGATATTGCATACGGCTGCGGCTTTAACGACCTTAGTTATTTTATTAAAACATTTAAGAGCATAAAGGGAATTACGCCCAAAGCGTTCAGGGCGGACAGCGCCTATTAAAAGTGAGTGCTTGGGCGTTTGGAGCGGACAACGTTTATTAAAAGCGCGCCTGTCGGATTTTTATTTTCCGTGCGCGCGCGGGGCGAACGGCGCGCGCTTTAAATTCAGGCGCTCGGATTATGCGGCTAAGCGTTCAGATAAGCGGCGATTTTATCAACCGTTTTTTCGCCGACTGTATGCTCTATGCACGCCGCCTCCGCGCGCGCGTCCTGCTCGCTCAAATTAAGCGTATGCATAAAAAATCTCGTTACAAGCTCCTTTTTGTAAATCAGTTTTTTGGCGTATTTTCTGCCCTCGTCAGTTATTTTAATTCCGCCGTAGGAGCGATGATCAACAAGTCCGAGAGCGCAGAGCGAATTTACGGCTCTGTTTATGCCTGATTTTGAAATGCCGAGCTGTCGCGACATATCGGTAATTCTTACGGAATAGCCGTTTGCGCTTTTTAAGTAGATTGCTTCAAGATAGTTTTCAAGAATTGGCGTTATGGTCATAAATTTCACGTCCCCTGCTAAAAATTAAAAAAAGGGGTTCGGCAAATAAGCCGAACCCCCATTGGTTTCTGAAATTATTTTATCATACTTTAGATTATTTTTCAATAGTTTTATTTTTGTTTGTGTAAAATGCAGATAATCGGGCACATTTTACACGTCAATATTGACAAAACGCAAAAAATATGATATGATAAACAGGTATTTTGGTAAAAAGGATTGATTAAATAATGATAATTACACTCAATAAAGCAATTGTACATATAATCGCGCCGGGCATTGAAACGTCAATGTATTCGGACAAGGAGCTTGACCTTTCGGAAGCGTCGGTTTCGGCGTTTCTTTTAACGCGCATTGAAAAAATGTATGAAGACCCGTCAATGAGAAGCGGCGAGTTTTCGGATAACAGCGGCTTTAAATATCATGCAAAGGAATATTTCGGCGGCAAAACGGATTTTGTGGAGTTTTCGACCGTTGCGGCAAAGCGGCTTCAGGAGGGAATAAGCCAGGCGGAGGTGGCGCTTGCTTCCGATATAATAGTTTGCGACTGCATTATTCATGAGCGCCGCACGGTTGTAATTTTAAAGTGCGACAATAAGGCGGGCTTTACCCACAGAGTTGTGCAGGAGGACGGAGCGGTTAAAAATGAAATAATAAACTACTATTCAATTCTTCCGCCGGCAACGCAGCGCCTTTCCGACTGCGCATTTATCGACGGTGAGGACCTCAGCATAAAATTCAAGGGCAAAAGCGTAACGCTTGACGGACAGAAAATGAATTTGATGTCGGAGGTGCTTCTTGAGTGCGAGTACGGAATTTCGCCTAAGGAGTCGTTTAATTCGCTTCAAAAAGCGGCAAAGGCGGTTACGGAGGAATACGGCGGAGATACCGTTGATACAGACGTTGCGCTCAGGCAGTATATAAGAAATATGCCGGCTGACGAGGAAGAAGTTGACACAAAGGCGATTGCCGAAGCGGTGTTTAATTCTTCTCCTGCGGCAAGGGATGATTTTCTTGAAAAAACGCGCGAAGCGGAGGTGCCGGAGAAAATAGAAAAGAGCGAATATATCGAAAAGCGAGCCGAGAAAAATATAAAAATCGTGACCGATACGGGCATTGAAATTTCTTTCCCGGCGGAGTTTTACAGAGATGAAGAAAATGTAAGCATTTTGAATAATGATGACGGAACGATTTCAATACAGATTAATAATATAAGTCAGATTTTGAATAAATCATAATTAATGAGCCGATTTTACCGTCGGCTTTTTTTATTGCTTGACAAACAGGAAATAATATGTTATATTATAATTATAAAATTCATCTTTGAAGTCTACACAAAAGAAATAAAAGAAAGGTAAGGAATTTTTATGAAAAAATTATTGTGTACTTTATTTTGCATAGCCGCGCTTTTCGGCGTATCGGCTTATGCGGATAGCGAATATATTTTACCCGTACTCCAAAATCCTTACGGTGAATTTGTGCTGTCGGCGCAGTTCGGGGATTGTATCTACAGCGTAGACTATGACGGCATTTTAAACCGCATTAACACCCTGACGGAAACGTCCGATATGCTTCTTTACGATGTGGATTACTTTATAACCGACGGAAACAATATTTATTTCTCATCCCTTTACGAGGACAGACCGGGCATTTACAGGTTTAATATCAGAGCCTTGACGCTTGAGCATGTGCTTGACACAGACGGCGCAATACCGTGCGGCTGCTGGAGGGATAAATATTTGTATTATGAATTGTCGGACGAAGACGGAACGCAGGCTTTTATATACGATTTGGAAAACGGAACGGAGGAGCTTTGGTTTAGCAAATCGCTTATGCAGCTGAAAACCTGCGGCGATAAGATTTATTATATGCCGGATAACGGTAATTCTTTCGTTTCGGATATATATGTGTCAAATCCCGACGGCTCGGACGCGGCTGTATTGATTAAAAACGTGATTGATTTTGATATTTTTGACGGTGAGCTTTATTATGCCGAGTGCAGCAGGGAATACGGCAGCGGTATGTGCGATTTTCAGATTAAAAAAACCGATATGAATGCTGCAAATTCCGAGCCGATGAGCGAGTTTTTTACAAAAAAGCGCCTTTACAGAATCGAAAAAAACAAAGCGCTGCTTGACACCGGAGAGCTGCTCGAGAACGCTCCGTATCCGGCGGAAAATGTAGACGGTGAATATAAGATTGATTTTCAAATAAATGAAGACGGAAGCGTTGAGCAGGGAATTTTGAGAGCTTACAGAGGCGGGCTTTTGTGGGAATTTAAGACCGAAAGGCTTATGAGAACGGAGCTTGAGCTTATTTCCGACGCGTATCATAACGACGATGCGATTTACCTTGCCGCAGGCGGAATTTTATATGCGATTGACAGCGAAACGGGAAATATAAAATGGAAAGCGCAGAATGTCGGCGGCGGAAATCGTATGGAATTTGACGGTTACGGAAATGTTTACATAAGCGGCTATTACGGACCAAATCTTGCTGTTTTCACAAAGGACGGCGCGGAGCTTTACCGCGACAATGACGAAAGCTACGGATGGGTTTACGATTTGCAGATAGTGGGAAATGTTTTAAATATATCCTATGGCAGAGAGGGAGAGAATACGGAAGCCGAAACGGTGAGAGTGCTTGATATTTCGCAGTTTTATCCGAGCCGCATATATGTCAGCGTAAACGGAAATGACATTGTGTTCGACCAGGAGCCTGTTATAGAAGAGGGAAGAACGCTCGTTCCGCTTAGGGCGATTTTTGAAGCGCTCGGCGCGTCGGTAAACTGGAACGATGAAACAAAAACCGTAACTTCCGAAATGAGCGGCATTAATGTTTCGCTTACAATCGGCGACGGGCGTATTTTCGTAAACGGAAGAGCGAAAGAGCTTGACGTTGCCGCGCGCATTATCGGCGGCAGAACAATGGTTCCGGCGCGCGCCGTTTCGGAAGCGTTCGGGTGCAGCGTCGGCTGGGACGAAAAGGAAAGACGAGTTATTATAACGAGCGGAAATCAGGAAAAAGGCAGCGTTTTAAATGAAAGACTTGCGTCGTGCATAGGCAAAACAAAAGCTGAAATTATCGGCGTTTACGGACCTGTTAATGCTTCGGAGTTTTTGGGCGGCGGCAGGTATTACACCCATTCAAACCTCAAAAGTGAACTCTTTTACAATAAAAATGAGTATAACTATAATGTGATTGACGACCTTTCGGACTCGGACACATGCGGCATGATTTTGGCGTACATATCGGAGCTTACCGACAATCCCGACAAAACGGAATATTCTCCCGATGAGCTTTCGGCGCTTTTCGGAAGCTACGAAAAGCAAGTTGAGCCGGAAAGCGATTTTACTGTAGGGTATACCTCGTATAAATATCATTTCGGCGGCTATACATTTTATGCCGAGCTCGGAACGGGAGAAGAAAAAATGGAATATATTTTTGTGTGGAAGGATTAATTTTGTTTAAAACAGCGTTATAAACAGAGCTTAAAAAGCTTTCATTTATACAAATTTCCTTTTTTGAATTAATTTGTCGCCTATGTGTTGACATACATAGTGACAATATGGTAAAATAAAGATAGTCGTTGCCGTTTATTTTCGGCAGCGGCACTTTATTTTTTAGATTATGGTTAGTTATAACTAACCGAAAGGAATGATGTATAAATGAAAAAATTTACTTCTGCGGCGGTGCTTGTCGCAATGATTACCGCAATGATTTCCTTGATGTGCTGTCATGCTTTTGCGGCTTCGGAAACCGTGTGCGACACAATACCGACATCTTCAAGCGAAGTTCAAAAATGCATAAATGCGGCTGATGATGCGGTGCCGTATATTATCAGGATAAATAAAGAAATAATTGTCACCGGCAGCAGCATAAATGTTCCTGCCGGAAAGAATATTATTATAAGGTCGGAGTCAAAAAAGGGTGTGCTTTCAACGACATACGGAAGTTTTAGAAGAAACAGCAGTCTTACCGATAAGGCTTTGTTCACCGTTGCTTCCGGAGCAACTCTTACATTCAGAAATGCCAATACGGATAAGGATTTTGAAATACTCGGAAGCCAAACGTCAAGCGTAATAAAATCAACAATGCCTGCAATTCATACAAAAGGAACGGTTGTTTTTGAGAAGAACTGTCTGCTCAGGCGCTGCTTCCTTGACAGCGAAACTGCGACGGGAGCCGGTATTCTCGTAAACGGCGGAAAGCTTATTGTTAGCGGCAGTACTATTTCAAATTGCACGAGCTATAGCTCGGCAGGCGGTGCGATTTCCGTTATTAACGGCGGAAGTGCGGAGCTTAACTCGGTCACGATAAAAAGCTGCAGCGCGATAAAGGGAAGCAGCATTTATTACTCTACGGGCAGCCTTACGCTCGGCGGAGAAACGTCTTTTGACAATATAGTTTACGCTGCAAAGTCTATCATTTTAAAATCGGATTTTTCATCCGAAACGCCCATTAAGCTGACTTTCCCGAATTATACCATTAACAGAGAGGTTTTAAATTTCAGTGAGGGCTTTGATTATGACGGACTTTTCACTACGGTCGGCACGGGCTAAGGGAACAGGGAGCAATATCCTTACGAAAAACACGCTTTATAAATACAGCTTCACGCTTCCGGATAATGACGGCGCGCTCTTTTTCTGGACTGATAATATGAAGCCGCTTTGCAGAAAAGTAATAATAAAATAAAAAGGCTCTATAGCAAAATGAGGAGCGCACACAATGAAAAAAGGGCTGCAGAAAAGCGATTGTTTACCCGGCGGCCTTTTTGCGCGTAAAAAAAAACTCCGCTGCGAAAACGAGGAGCGCATACAATTTCATACATAAAAAAACGGACCGGCAGCGGAAAAAGCCGTTTTGCTTTTTCCGCTGCCCGTTTATATATATAAACTTACGCCCGGTTTACCGATCCGAAGAGCTCCATTTTTTCTTTAACAATAAGTTTTATTGCTTCAAAGCCCGGAGCCAAAAGCTTTCTTGGGTCAAAGCCCTTGCCTTTAAGGTCAAGACCCTCTTCTATATATTTTCTTGTTGCTTCCTGGAAATAGAGCTGACACTCTGTGTTTACGTTGATTTTAGCAACGCCGAGAGAGATAGCTTTCTTTATCATGTCAGCCGGAATACCCGTACCGCCGTGAAGAACGAGCGGAAGGTCGCCGATAAGAGCCTTTGTTGCAGCGAGTGCGTCAAAGTTAAGACCTGCCCAGTTTTCGGGGTATTTGCCGTGAATGTTTCCTATGCCTGCTGCGAGGAAGTCAACGCCGAGATCCGCAATCATTTTGCACTCGTTCGGGTCTGCAATTTCGCCTGCGCCGATAACGCCGTCCTCTTCGCCGCCGATTGAGCCGACTTCGGCTTCAATTGACATACCGTTTTCATGAGCTGCTTTAACGAGCTCTTTTGTTTTTGCAACGTTTTCTTCAATCGGATAATGTGATCCGTCAAACATTATTGAAGAAAAGCCTGCTTCTATACATTTATAGCAGCCTTCATATGTTCCGTGATCAAGGTGAAGAGCAACGGGAACGGTTATGTTCATTTCCTCTATCATTGCCTTAACCATAGCCGAAACGGTTTTAAAGCCTGTCATATACTTGCCTGCGCCTTCGGAAACACCGAGAATAACCGGAGAATTGTTCTCCTGCGCTGTTTGAAGTATTGCCTTTGTCCATTCAAGGTTGTTGATGTTGAACTGACCAACGGCATATTTGCCTGCAACAGCCTTTTTTAACATTTCAGTTGCTGAAACTAACATTATTAATTACCTCCGTAAAATTTTTTATAATACCGACCTTCGGTTTTCCGACGGTCTGCATAACAGATTTAAAAAGTTGTCTTTATGCCGTCAAAAATCTTTTCGGCAAGAGCGCTTTCGGGATTAAGCAGCCTGCTGTGGCCGCATTTTTTGCATACGAGAACAACTCCGTCGTCCGAAAGTTCGGGCGAAACATTGTTGCTTCCGCAGCGGCAGACAAGTCTTTTGGTTTTTGCTGCATTTTCTATCAGATCAAACAGACTGCCGAAAAATTCAAGCTCGTCAAGCCCCTGGCTGTCCGCAAGGTCGTTTAGCATACGGTTGTTTTCGTCAACGGCGTCCGAAACTTTCTGCTTTGTGCCGATAAAAAATATGTCAATCGCCGAATTGGGGCATTGAAAAGTCAGCAGCGGTGTGTTCCAAAACGCTGCCTGCGAAAGCATAAACGTATGCGTTTCGGTGCAGATGGGGCAGTCTATAACGATTTTGTATTTGTCACTCTGCGGAATTAAAGAACCGCATTTGTGACGGCAGCGTATATCGGAGCATAAAAGCTCTGCGCCCGAATTTCCCGAAAATTTGAATATTCCGATCGGCGCTATCGTTGTCGAATAGCAGACGGGGCATATATAGCCGATTGTTTTGCTTAAGCTGTTTACCATTTATTTTTCCTCCGCAGTCAGCTCCGATTTATGATTAAGAGCGTAATAAAATAAATACTGCTGTGCAAATCCAGAATAATCTCCGAATTTTTCCCTCGCATATGATGAAATTTCCCCGACAGAGCAGCTCCTTTTAAAATAAAGCCTTTCCATAATCCGCTTCATCCATACGTCAACGGGGAACGAATTTGTTTTACCCAGCCCGAAAAGCAGTATGCAGTCGGACACCTTGTTTCCGACTCCCGTCATCCGCATAAGCATTTTTTTTGCGTCCTCCGTTGAAGCGTTTTGAAGCTCATGCAAAAATTCGGGTTTTTCATTTATAAGCTTTGCGGCCGAGATTATGTATTTGTCGCGGTAGCCCGCGCGCAGCGCCGATATATCGCAATTTAAAATCGCTTCGGGAGAGGGGAAGGAGTAGTATTCTTTTCCGCGATAAAGTATCTTTTCTCCTGCAATGCGGCAGAGCGTTTCTATTATTCCTTTAATTCTCGGAATATTGTTGCTCTGCGATATGATAAACGAAATAATCGTTTCGAACAAGTCCTGACGGAGTATTCTTATTCCGCCGCCCTCGCTCACAGCGCGGTCCATGCAGCCCTCGCCGCCGATAGCCTGCTTTACGGCGCCGTAGTCGCGCCCAAAATCAAAATAGTCAAACCATACGCTTTTAAAATCTTCAGGCGAGGTGTCGAAAAATATAATATCTTCTCCCGATTTTTTAACCGTAAGCGCCTTTGAAAACGCAACGCCCGTGTATTCATCATCGCCCGACGGCGAAAAG
Source organism: uncultured Clostridia bacterium (assembly GCA_934489015.1). Classification (GTDB taxonomy): domain Bacteria; phylum Bacillota; class Clostridia; order UBA1381; family UBA1381; genus RGIG9115. The sequence continues at coordinate 44,784 of CAKSSN010000016.1, read as the reverse complement.
CGGAAACACTGACCGCAGTCGAATATGTCGCTAAGCTCAAAGTCGGCCTGTCCGGTTACAATCGTATTGTTATCAATATATTTAATCTCCATAATGTATAAATTATAACACAATAAACTACCCATATCAAGAAATAATACCGAATTTTGTTGAAAATTATTGATAAAAACCGGGAATGTGGTATAATAGTGTATAGAATTGCTAAAATAAAATAGGGATATAGGGCGCGCGGGACAGATTTTGCGCGTTTATAAATAGGAAAGGACTGTGTGTTATGGAAAATAAACTGCTTTACGAAAACGAAACGGCGTATGACAAAATGACCGATCGGGAGCGTGCGGACTGCGAAGCGCTTGCGGGAAGCTACAGAAAATTTCTCGACTGCGGAAAAACGGAGCGCGAATGTGTAAAGGAGGCCGTGCGCCTTGCAAAAGAAAACGGATATATCCCGTTTGATGAGGCGAGGGAATTAAAAAAGGGCGACAAGGTTTATTTTATAAACAGAAACAAAAATATAATGCTTGTAAAAATCGGCTCCGAGCCGCTTGAGAAGGGAATTAATCTCGTCGGAGCGCACATAGACTCACCGCGACTTGACCTCAAGCAAAATCCGCTCTATGAAACGTCGGATATTGCAATGCTCAAAACGCATTATTACGGCGGAATTAAAAAATATCAGTGGACGGCGGTGCCGCTTGCGCTTCACGGAGTTATGTTTACAAAGGACGGAAAATTTATCGAAATCAGCATAGGCGAGGGCGAGGACGATCCCGTATTTTGCGTGTCGGATTTGCTGCCGCATCTTGCAAAGGACCAGATGGTTAAAAAGCTTGCCGACGCAATTGACGGCGAAGCGCTCAATATAATATTCGGCGGCTATCCGCTCGGCGAAAAGGGGACGGAGAAGAGATTTAAGCAGAACGTTTTAAAAATGCTCTTTGACAAATACGGAGTTGACGAAAAGTCGTTTCAGTCGGCGGAGATAGAAGCCGTTCCGGCGTTTAAGGCTAAAAACGTGGGTCTTGACGGAGCGTTTATCGGCGCTTACGGGCAGGACGACAGGGTTTGCGCATACACGGCGCTCAAGGCTCTTTTTGACGCGGGCGATGTTCGCAAAACCGCAGTTTGCCTGCTCGTTGACAAAGAGGAAATAGGCTCGTGCGGCAATACAGGTATGCTTTCCGACTTTTTCAGGCTTTCCCTTGCAAAGCTTATAAAAAAGCAGGCGGGCGAGTGCGACTATCTTACGCTTGCGGAGGTTATTTCAAATTCATCGTGCCTTTCAAGCGATGTCGGCGCAGCTGTTGACCCGAACTATGAAAGCGCAAGCGAGCCGCAGAACGCGTCTTATGCGGGGCGCGGAATGGTGCTTATGAAATATACCGGAGCGCGCGGAAAATCGGGCTCAAGCGACGCGAGCGCGGAATTTGTATACAAAATCGGAAAAATTTTAGACGACAGCAATGTTGTATGGCAGACCGGCGAGCTCGGAAAGGTAGACGGCGGAGGCGGCGGAACAATAGCGCAGTATGTCGCAAATCTCAACATGGACGTTATCGACTGCGGCGTGCCGGTAATTTCGATGCACTCTCCGTTTGAGCTTACGGCAAAAACGGACGTTTATATGGCATACCGCTCATATGCGGCATTTTACGCAGACTGATAAACACACACTTTTTTTCGGGAGGTTGTTTGAAATTAAGCTGATAATTGCAGAAAAACCGAGCCTTGCAAGAAATATCGCCTCCGCAATCGGCGGCGGCAAAAACGGGCAGGGTTATATACAGTGCGGCGAATATATTGTCACATGGGCGTTCGGTCATCTCTTTTCGCTTGCGGATATTGAGGATTACAGCGGGAAGTCGGAAAACGAGTCTGTCAGATGGACACTCGACAGTATACCGTGCTTTCCGGAAAAATTTATTTTTAAGCTGCGGCGCGGAAGCGACAAAAAGCCCGACGAGGGTGTAAAGCGGCAGTTTGACGTTATAGAAAGGCTGTGTAACAGCGATAAAATAACGGAGATAATAAACGCCGGCGACTCCGACCGCGAGGGCGAAATAATAGTGCGGATATGTGTTGAAAAGGCGCTTAAAAACAAAAAAAGCTTTAAGCGCCTTTGGCTGCCGGACCAGACGGCGCAGACTATACGTCAGGCGCTTTCCGACACGCCCGACGAGGCGGAGTACGATAACCTTGCAAACGAGGGCTTTGCGCGGACGTATATGGACTGGCTTTACGGCGTAAATCTTACGAGATACGCAACGCTAAAGTCGGGGCACTTTCTGCGCGTGGGGCGCGTTGTTGTGCCGATTGTAAAGGCGATTTACGACCGCGATATGAGTATAAGAAATTTTGTGCCGGAGAAATATTACGCGCTTGTGAGCAGCGAGCAGACAAACGGAGAAGCAGTTGAGCTTACGAGCAAGAAAAAGTTTAAGGCAAGCGAGATAGACAAGGCAAAGGAGTTTTGCCGCCTTTACAATGAAGCAGGCGCGGTTGTTACGGCGAAGAAAAAGAAAAAAGAAACGCTCCGGCCGGGTAAGCTTTATTCTCTTACAAAGCTTCAGAACGTGCTGGGGAAAAAATATAAAATGTCAATGGACAAGAGTCTGAAAATAGTGCAGGATTTGTATGAGCGGGGCTTTGTTACATATCCGAGAACAAATTCGGAATATCTTGCGACTGCCGAAAAGGGAAAAATCAAAAAAATTCTGGAGTCTGTATCCAATCTCGGCTACCACGTTAAAATGAAAGAGGACAAGACTATATTTGACGACTCGAAAATAGAGTCGCACTCCGCGCTCACGCCTACATATAAAATTCCGAAAAAGGACGAGCTTTCGGAGGACTATTTTAAGGTGTACAGTACTATAATGCGGCGGTTTGCGGCGGTATTTTGCAGCGATGAGTGCGTGGCGGAAAAAACGGAGATAACCGTTAAGGTTGGCGAATATGAAGAATTTTCACTAAAAGGCACGGTTATAATTTCGCCCGGCTGGACAAAATATGACGACGGAGGCAAGAAAAATAAGCTTCTTCCGCGCCTTGAAAAGGGCGACAGCGTGAATATCGCGTTTGCGCCTAAGGAAAAGGAAACAACGCCGCCGAAGCATTACACTATCGAAACGCTTAACAACTATCTTAAAAATCCGTTCCGCGACGAAAAGGCGAATATTGAAACGGACGACGACGCGGAGGAATACAAGGCTGTTTTTGAGGGACTGGAGCTCGGGACGGAAGCGACAAGAACAGGAATTATAGATAACGCCATAAGAAGCAGATATATCAGTCTTAAAAAGGACGTTTACACAATTCTCCCCGACGGCGAAACGCTTATAACGTCGCTTTCGGGCATGAATATAAGCATGGATAAATACAAAACCGCCGAAATGGGTAAGGCTCTAAAAAAAGTTTATCGCGGCGAATTTAAGATTGAGGACAGCACGCGCCTTGCCGAAAAGGAAATTTCGGAGGTTTTCAAAAAGCGCGATGTGCCGCTTGAAAAGGATACGGATTTCGGATTTATGGGCGACGTTGCAGGCGTGTGTCCGCTTTGCGGAAAGGACGTTGTAAGAACAAAATTCGGCTACGGCTGCAGCGGATATAAGGACGGCTGCAAATTTTCCGTCAGCGGAAATATTTGCGGACGCATAATTTCGCTTGCGAACGTAAGGCAGCTTTTGTCGAGCGGAAAAACGAGCAAAATCGAGGGCTTTATATCAAAAAACGGTAAAAGCTTCTCCGCCGCGCTTAAAATGGAAAACGGAAGAGCGGTTTTTGATTTTTCATAAAGCAATTGCAGGTAAGGCAGAAAAAATGAAATTTAACAAATGCAAAGCGCATTTGTTTCGGCAAGGCGCGAGTCTTGCGCGGGCGACAAAAAACGAAATTCGGCAAACGCAAAAGTGCGGGAGCGGCAAAGTAAATTAACAAAAGCAAACTGTAAAAAGCTGTAAAACGGAGGTGCAAAATGGATAAATTCGAGCTTATAGCTCCTTATAATCCGACAGGCGATCAGCCGCAGGCTATAAAATCGCTGACAAAGGGTGTTAAAAAGGGTCTGCGCGGTCAGACGCTTCTCGGCGTTACGGGCTCGGGCAAAACGTTTACAATGGCAAATATCATTGCAAACGTCAATAAGCCTACGCTTGTTCTGGCGCATAACAAAACGCTTGCGGCGCAGCTTTGCAGCGAGTTTAAAGAATTTTTCCCGAATAACGCGGTTGAATATTTCGTGTCGTACTATGATTATTATCAGCCGGAGGCATATATTCCGCAGACAGATACCTTTATAGAAAAGGACGCTTCTATAAATGATGAAATAGACAAGCTGCGCCACAGCGCAACGGCGGCGCTTTTTGAGCGGCGCGACGTTATAATCGTTGCGAGCGTGTCGTGCATTTACGGTCTCGGCGACCCGAACGACTATAAAAATCTTATGCTCAGCCTCAGAGTCGGCATGGAGCGCGACCGCGACGAGATTTTAAACCGTCTTGTTGAAATACAGTACGAAAGAAACGATATAGCCTTTACACGTAACAAATTCCGCGTAAGAGGCGATGTTTTGGAGATTTTTCCGTCAAATAACGGAGAAAAGGCGATACGCGTTGAGTTTTTCGGCGACGAAATTGAAAGGATAGCCGAAATTGACGCCATTACAGGTGAGATAACAGGGCTTAGAAACCATGTTGTTATTTTCCCGGCATCTCACTATGTTACAACAAAGGAAAAAATGCAGCAGGCGATAAAGAGCATTGAAGAGGAGCTTGAAGAGCGGATAAAATATTTTAAAGATAACAATATGCTCCTTGAAGCGCAGAGAATTGAGCAGCGAACGCGCTATGATCTTGAAATGCTCTCGGAAATCGGCTTTTGTCAGGGAATAGAAAACTATTCAAGGCACATAAGCGCAAGAAAGGCAGGCTCCGCTCCGTTTACGCTGCTTGACTATTTCCCGGACGATTACCTTATGTTTATAGACGAGTCGCACGTTACCGTGCCGCAGGTGCGCGCTATGTATAACGGCGACCGCGCAAGAAAAGATACTCTTGTAAATTACGGCTTTCGTCTGCCGTCGGCGTATGACAACAGACCGCTTAATTTTGAAGAGTTTGAAAAGCGCATAAATCAGGTTATTTTCACAAGCGCAACGCCGTCGGAATATGAAGAGAAACATTCCGAAAACACGGCGGAGCAGATTATCCGCCCGACAGGGCTTCTCGATCCGAAAATTTTCGTAAGGCCGATTATGGGGCAGATAGACGATCTTATCGAGGAAATTAATCTGCGCGCGGAAATAAAGCAAAGAACGCTTGTAACAACGCTAACAAAGCGCATGGCGGAGGATTTGACGGAATACTTAAAGGAAATCGGTATACGCGTGAGGTATATGCATTCGGAAATAAAAACGATTGAGCGAACGGAAATTATACGCGACCTCAGGCTCGGAGAGTTTGACTGCCTTGTCGGAATTAACCTTTTGAGAGAGGGGCTTGACATTCCGGAGGTGTCGCTCGTTGCGATACTCGACGCGGACAAGGAGGGCTTTCTCCGAAGCGAAAGGTCGCTTATTCAGACAATCGGGCGCGCGGCGAGAAATGCGTCCGGAACGGTTGTAATGTACGCCGATGGAATTACCGATTCTATGAGAAGGGCAATCGACGAAACGGCAAGGCGCCGCGCTTTGCAGATAGAGTACAACGAAAAGCACGGAATTATTCCGACAACAATCATAAAGGAAGTCCGCGATATTATAGAAGCAACCGTTATGCCGGCTCCGGCGAAAACCGCGCCCGAACCTGTTGAGGTGCTGATAAAACGCCTTGAAGAGGAAATGACGAAAGCTGCGGATAATCTTGAATTTGAACGCGCCGCAGAGCTTAGAGACAGAATAAAAGAGCTTAAAAAAAGGTGATATTCATGAAAGAAAAAATAGCTGAATTTATAAAAGACAAGCTTTTAACGCCTGTTATTTACATGAGCCGCGAAATTGATTTAACGCTTGTTTTCGGCTTTTTTGACAACAGCATAACCGAAGAAATGCTATACGCTATGCAGCACGAGCTGTCGGAGGCGGTGGGGGAGAAGATTTCGATTATTGATTTTCGCTCCTGCGACGCGTTTGAGCGGTTTGACATAATAACGCATGCGGAGCTGATTTACAAGGAGAGCGAATTTGTCAAAGCGATGTTTGAAACGGCAATGGTGCAGGACTACAGCGTTGTTCAGGGCGAGAGGGAAGCGCTGCTTCGGCGCGTGAATAAGTACGGAACGCCGTCACTTAGCTGACGGACGGCCGCAGCATTTTGCTTGCGGCAGGTACGAAATCGCCGCTTGGTCGGCGGACGGCCGCAGCTTTTTGCACGCGGCAGGTACGAAATCGCCGCTTAGCCGACGGACAGCAGCAGCTTTTTGCACGCGGTAGGTACAGCTGAACTGATTGATAAGGAAAGGCAGAAAAATGAACGATAAAATAAAAATTACAGGAGCGAGAGTGCATAATCTCAAAAATGTTTCAATAGATATTCCGCGCGAAAAGCTCATTGTTATGACGGGTTTGTCGGGGTCGGGAAAATCATCTCTTGCGTTTGACACGATATATGCCGAAGGGCAGAGAAGATATGTGGAGTCGCTTTCGTCATATGCGAGAATGTTTCTCGGCCAGATGGATAAGCCGGACGTTGACAGCATCGAGGGGCTTTCGCCGGCGATAAGCATTGACCAGAAAACAACCTCGAAAAATCCGCGCTCAACAGTCGGAACGGTTACGGAAATTTACGATTATCTGCGCCTTTTGTATGCAAGGATAGGTATTCCGCACTGCCCGAAATGCGGCAAGGTTATTTCGCGGCAGACGGTTGACAACATTGTAGACAGCGTAAAGGAGCTCGGAGCGGGAACTAAAATTCAGATACTTGCGCCGGTTGTAAAGGGCAAAAAGGGCGAGCATAAAAAGATTTTTGAAAACGCGCGAAAGAGCGGCTTTGTGCGCGTGCGCGTTGACGGAAATATGTATACGCTCGATGAGGAAATTGAGCTTAAAAAGACGTTTAAGCACGATATTGACATTGTAATTGACAGAATTGTTATAAAAGACGGAATTGAAAAGCGCCTTGCCGACTCGATTGAAACGGCGATGAAGCTTACGGGCGATGTTGTCGCGGTAAACGTTATCGGCGGCGAGGATATAATGTTCAGCGGCAGTTTTGCGTGCCCGGACTGCGGAATAAGTCTTGAAGAGCTTGCGCCGCGAATGTTTTCGTTTAACAATCCTTACGGTGCGTGCAGCCACTGTGACGGACTCGGAAGCATTTCGGAAATTGACCCGGCGCTTTTGATAGACGATCCGAACAAGAGCCTTATCGACGGCGCGATTTACGCAACAGGGTGGAACAGCGCGTCGCAGACCGATAGCATGGCTTATATGTATTTCTCCGCGCTTGCGGAGCATTACGGCTTTGACATTAACACGCCTTATAAGGATTTGCCCGATAAGATAAAGGATATTGTCATGTACGGAACACGCGGCGAAAAGATTGAAATCCGCTATACGCGCTCATACGGCAGCGGAACATATCTGACGGATTTTGAGGGAATTGTAACAAATCTTCAAAGGCGCTACAGCGCGTCGGGGTCCGACTATGCCAAAAACGATATAGAAAAATATATAAACGAAACCGTTTGTCCGCACTGTCACGGTGCAAGGCTTAACGAAAACGTGCTTGCGGTAACGGTCGGCGGAATTAATATTTACGACTTTACGCTGCTTTCGGTTGAAAAGGCGATGGAGTTTATAACAAATCTTGAGATTACCGAGCGCGAGCAATTTATAGGCGCGCAGATTATAAAGGAAATAAAGGCAAGGCTTAAGTTTTTGCTTGACGTGGGTCTTGGTTATCTCACGCTTGCGCGCTCGTCGGGTACGCTTTCGGGCGGCGAAGCGCAGAGAATAAGGCTTGCAACGCAGATAGGCTCCGGGCTTACGGGAGTGCTGTATATTCTCGACGAGCCGAGCATAGGGCTTCATCAGAGGGATAACGACAGGCTTATAAACACGCTTTGTCACCTGAGGGATCTCGGTAACACGGTTATAGTTGTAGAGCATGACACCGACACGATGTATGCGGCGGACTATATTGTTGACGTGGGGCCGGGAGCGGGTGTAAACGGCGGAGAAATTGTCGGCTGTGGAAGCGTTGAGGATATTATAAAAAGTCCGCGCTCGGTTACGGGTAAATATCTTTCGGGCGAGCTTAAAATTGACGTGCCGAAAGAGCGCAGAGCGCCGCAGGACTGGCTAAAGGTTAAGGGCGCGGCGGAAAACAATCTTAAAAATATTGACGTTGATTTCCCGCTCGGCGTGTTCACGTGCGTGACGGGCGTTTCGGGATCGGGCAAAAGTTCGCTTGTAAACGAAATTCTTTATAAGCGCCTTGCTCACGACTTAAACCGCGCACGCTGCCGCGCAGGGAAGCATAAGGATATTGAGGGGATTGAAAAGCTCGATAAAATAATTAATATCGACCAGGCGCCCATAGGCAGAACGCCGCGCTCAAATCCGGCGACATATACAGGTCTTTTTAACGATATACGCGAGGTTTTCGCTTCAACAAATGACGCAAAAACGCGCGGCTACAATGCCGGCAGATTTAGCTTTAACGTAAAGGGCGGAAGATGCGAAGCGTGCAGCGGTGACGGTATTGTTAAAATAGAAATGCACTTTTTGTCGGACGTTTACGTGCCGTGCGAGGTCTGCAAGGGCAAGAGATATAACAGAGAAACCTTAGAGGTTAAGTATAAGGGCAAGAGCATTTACGATGTGCTGGAAATGACGGTTGAGGAAGCGCTCGAGTTTTTCTCAAATCTTCCGAAGCTGCGCCGCAAGCTCGAAACTTTAAAGGAAGTCGGGCTTTCGTATGTAAAGCTCGGTCAGAGTTCAACAACGCTCTCCGGCGGCGAAGCGCAGAGAGTTAAGCTTGCAACGGAGCTTTCAAAGAGAAGCACCGGAAAAACGGTTTATATTCTCGATGAGCCGACAACGGGGCTTCATACAGCCGATGTTCATAAGCTCATTGAAGTTCTTCAGCGCCTTACAGACGGCGGAAATACGGTTATTGTAATAGAGCATAACCTCGATGTTATAAAGTCGGCGGATTATATAATTGATCTTGGTCCGGAGGGCGGCGACGGCGGAGGAACGGTTATTGCGACGGGAACGCCGGAGGAGATTGTTAAGTCGGATGTTTCGTTTACCGGGAAATATCTGAAAAAATATTTGCAGTAGGAGGGATTTATAATGGAATTTTCGGATTTGATTGAAAAAAGATACTCTGTAAGAAAATTTAAGGATAAGGCAGTTGATAAGGAGTCGCTCGACAAAATTTTAAAGGCGGGTCATATCGCGCCGACAGGGTGCAATAAGCAGCCGCAGAGAATACTCGTTATAAACGAAAAAGAAACGCTCGAAAAGCTTAAAAAATGCACAAGATGTCATTTTGACGCGCCGTGTGCAATGCTCGTTTGCTTTGATAAAACGGATTGCTGGCAGCGCCCGTATGACGGCGCGCTTTGCGGCGGAGTTGACGCAAGTATTGTTACAACGCATATGATGCTTGCTGCTGCCGATATAGGCATAGGCACAACTTGGGTTATGCACTTTAACCCGGAGAAAATGCGCGAGGAGTTTAAGCTGCCCGAAAATTTTGTACCTGTCAGTCTGCTCGTTATGGGCTACGCCGCAGATGATGCCGAGCCGTCACCGTCGCATAGCGAAATAAGACCGATTGAGGAAACTGTTTTTTATAATCATTTTTAGTCTTTGTACGAAAAAGAAAAGTTTTCTGCTTGTTAAAATAAACATAAAAATAGGGGATAATTAAGTCCCCTATTTTTAAATGTTTTAAAAATATAAATGCGACCGATTTTTCTGTTGTCCGCCAACTCTCAGCTCTGTCCGAATAAAATCGTTCTGCTGCATATATTTCGGAATTTTCTGTCGTCCGCCGACGCTCCGACCTAATGTTCGGCATACATTTCGGATTTTAGGTGCCGGTCACACCGATGAGATGTCGCTCATCTACCTTGTATTTATATTATAAACGAAATTCTCTGATTTGTCAAGAGTTTAAAAAAAACGCGGTTTCGAACGAGTAAACAGATTATGAATAATTCGTGTACACTGGCGGATAAAATCAAAAATTTGATATAATTATTTGTAAATGAACTGATTTTAGGTTAATACTTAATAAAAAGCACGCATACCCTTATGCGATATGCGCGCTTACAGTCTTACGATTTATTTTTATCAGTTATTACAGCCACAGCCGCAGCAGGGAGGATTAGGGTCGAGGTCGAATTTTTCCGGCGGGAAAAATTCGTCTACCGGGAAATCAATTCTCTCGAACAAATCGCAGGGATTGTCGTCCGTTGCGCCTACACACTCTTTGTTGGGAACGCAGAAGTCATAAGCCGGAATTAAAAGCTGAACGCGGCGCTCAAGCTTTACAATCGAGAAAATACCGAGAGATACAAAAACTCTCTTCTGTTCGCCGCCGATGATTAGGTTATCGTCAAATACGCGGCAAACCGACTCCGGAATACTTGAAATGTCAATATTGTCGTCACAGCTGCAGCACTTGTCGTTTATGTCAACAACCTTTGCGCCAAGTGCGATCGGTTCAACCACTTCAACAACGGCTTTTGGCATATTTGTCTTTTTCCAAAGCTGCGGATCGAAAGCGTCCTCTTTATATCTCGATGAGAAATTCTTTGCATTTCCCTCAGAGCCGAAAAGAATAACCTTCTTGTCAAATGTAGCAAGACCTTCAACCTCTGTAGGTCTGCCGACGCCTGTAAATGCAGCCAGTCTTACGCGGAAGAAATATTTCAAATCAACGGAATAGAAGCCGCGATTGAACGGAACAGCTTCAACATCGGAGAAAATCCAGATTATCTCCGCCTTTGTGCATTTAACGTTAATAGCTCTGTCTATAACCGACTGACCGGAAGCTGTAAGATATACTCTTATATTTTCAAGGCAGTCCTTGTCACGGCAGCTGTCATATACTTTGTCTGTATGTATACAAACCGCTTCTTTAAAGCCGTGCTCGTCATTACAATGATCATTCATAGCAATTTAATCTCCTTTACAGCAATTAATATTTTGCAGTATAGTTTGCTTTACTGCTATTATAAAATATGCCGCCGAAGATAAATTGTGTACTGTAAATAAAATTTAGCTTGAACAAAAAAATAAAAAAACGCTTGATATTACGTATTAATACGTGTATAGTATAAATTAGATTATAAAAAAAATTTTCAAAATCATACTTTGGTATGATGACAAACGTTTCTTTTTATGATATAATTAGAAATAAAGAAGCATTTCGAAAATATTATTTGGAGGTAAAGGGATAAATTATGAGAAAAAAACTATTAAGCGCTTTTGTTGCGGCGGTAATGCTCACGGCAGCGCTGCCGCAGAGCACATCGCATGCGGCGGAAAAATATTCAGCGGTAAAATTCGGGCTTTTGGCAGGCGATAAGGTAAGCTTCGGAAGCGGAGAAAGCAGCGATTATACGGCGCCGCAGGAATTTTTGGTGCTTGACGCGGACATATCAAGCACGGGTGACTCGGATGGCGCGTTTTTGATTACGAGCGGCGTGACAAATCAAACTGTAACGAGAACATATGGTACCATTTCCGGTACAATTCCGACCGAATGTGCAAACTTTCTTAAGATATTTACGGAAGACGAGCAGGAGCTCATTACGGTGACATCAAAGAAGTCGACCGCAACAATAGATTCGGTCACCGGCTTGGCGGAAGATACCGAAGATAGAAAAATTTTTATACTTTCGGCAGATGAAGCAACGAAATATTCGGATTTGCTGAAGCTGAATTCCGGCAAGGAGTGGGCTTTGCGTTCACAAAAAAGAAGTGTTCTTACTTCGACGATAACGGTAGGTTACATAACGGCTGACAATAAGCCGACTGTAAAATCAGGAATTATTGTAACTGATAAATTCCGCCCGGCAATGAACATAAAAAAAAGCCTTGCGAATGTCGAAACACCTGTCGGAGATAAAATTCTGCTTCTGCCGAAAAAGGATTTTGAAGAGGGAAAATTAAGCAGTGCGTATTCGCAGAACAATGAAGGATATATTCTGCCGATAAAGGACAGCGGCATAGGCGCTGTCAATGCGCAGACAATCTCAATTGAACGCGGCAGCTACATTGTACATATATCCGCCCCGCGCGCGGACGGAGCTTCGCCCGAAAACGAGTATATCACGTTTATTATAACCGACAAAAACTCTGAAAATATTCTCGATTTCGGCCGCTTTAAAAAGACAGCCTCCGAAAGCAATATTACCTTTATGCTTCCCGATGATGTAAACGCGGACGAGTGCAAGCTGTATGCGTTTAACGAAATTTACAGTGAGGGAAAGGTAAGCAAAATCAGCGCGCTTACAAGCGCCTGCTTAAAGCATGATTTTAAACATATGGAAAATCTCGGCAGCGGCTTACACTCTGCCGTATGCCAAAGCTGTGGATTTACCGAAAACCACACTTATACGGAGATTGCGCCGAGCGGCGATGAAAACCATACTTTAAAATGTACTGTATGCAATTATTCCGGAGAGGAAGCTCACAGCAAAAAGCTTGAGAGCAAAGACTCCTCCGAACATGAAATAACCTGCGCTCTTTGCGGCTACAGCAAAACCGCGTCGCACAATAAGCAGTACAAAAGCGTTAATAATTTAAATCACACAGTAGCCTGCCTTGACGGCTGCGGCTACTCACAAACAGAGGAGCACGGCAGCTTTTCATATACAAAGTACGGAAACGGCCACAAAAAAACGTGCGACTTGTGCGGCTATGCCGAAAGCCTTACGCACTGCATGGAATACATTGATAACGGCGATGATGAAATTGTAAGATGTAAAGACTGCGGCTATGAAGAAAAAGGCTCGCACTCCTATGGAAAATGGGTAAACAAGGGCGAAACTCATGACAGAGTGTGTTCGGGCTGCGGAAAAGTGCAGTCGGGAACACATTCCTATGCAGGCGGCGAGAAGTTTGACTCAAACGAGCATAAGCTGACGTGCGCAGTCTGCGGCAAGGTGAAAAACGAAAGCCATAACTTTAAGTATATCTCCCATAATAACGGAACGCACAGCAAATCCTGCGCCGACTGCGGATATGAAATCTTTGAAAGACACACGTTTGAATACATAAATAACGGTAGCGTTTACAGAACTTTGAAATGCTCCGTATGCGGAGGTATTATGAACGTTAAAGCGGCGCCGCTTCCTGTTTTCGACAGCGTAAGCAAGCGCTCCGGTGCAATTAATCTCGAAAGTGCGGTGTGCAGCTATAAGAACACTTCGGAGCAGTATGTTCCGAAAAATCTGCTCGATCCCAAAGCAGACGATTTTCACGGCAGGGGCGCACCCGATTCTTACATGACATATACTCTTGCCGTTGACTTTGCAATGACTCACCCGATTGCGCTTACCGGGTTTTTGCTTACAAACGCAGAGGATATTGAAAGCTGGTATAAGCAGCCGGAATATATTATAATAAGCGGAAAAAATGACGGCGACAGCGACTATACGGCAATAACCGCAATAGGCACGGAAAATTTTGTGCCGATAAAAAATAACGAGGTTACAACATATCTGCTTACAGAGTCTGTGCCGAGCTATAAATATTACCGCATAGAGCTTGTCAGCAAAAGTGACACAATGCATGTGGGGCTGTTTACGCCGCTGAGTGCAGAGGGAACAGAGGCGGAATTTGAGCTTTCGGGAGTGTTTGCGGAGAATATGAACGACCTTGTTGTTCCGGGCGAGGACTATGAGTGTACGCTCATTTCAAGACAGGGTCACCCGAAAGGAGAAAACGTTTCGGTAACGTTTAATTCCGAAAGCTTTTCGGACTTTTCGTACTCGGAAGAGACGGGAATTTTGCACATAGACGGCGGGAAAATAAAAAACGGAACATATAAAATTTCAGCGTCCGCCGAAAACGAGCCCGTAAACGTTAAAACAGACCTTTACCGCGTAACCTTTGCCGGTGCGGACTCGGCAAAATTTGGCGAGGATTATTCGGGATATTTCCATGACAATGACGGAAAAATGGATAAGCTACCCGAAAAATCCGATGTAACCGTTACAATCGGCGGCGCAGCTTTTGACGGCTTTACATATGACGAAAAAACAGGAGAGCTTTATATTTCGGGAAAAAGCATTACGGGCGATATTGAAATAAAGGCATACGAGCGCGCGAGCGTTAAAAAGGACGACTCGGCGATTGCCGTTAAAAAAATCGACGATATTCCGAGATATTATTCCGAAACGGGCAAGGCGGCGGCCGACATTTCGGGAGCAAACGGCGCAAAGCTTGAGCTTTTAGGCGATATAAAAGGAAACTGGAAAATTTCAAAGGCAAGTGCCGAATTTGATCTCGGCGGTTTTGCAGCCGACGCGGACGATGAGGGAACATATCTTTTTAATCTTCTGCGCTCGGACATGAAATTTCAAAACGGATATATTCTCGCTTACGATAATCAGACGGCAATAAGCGCCGAAAGAGGAACTGTTACTCTCGGAAGCGATCTGTATATTGACGCAGGCAGAACAGGCGTTGAGCTATTGGAGGGCGCGAGTCTTATTGTAGACGGCGCCCAAATTCGCGGCACGGACGAGGCAGTCAACCTTCTCGGCGGCGGAAGCCACTTGATTGTTAAAAGCGGCGTATTTAAAGGATACGTTAAAATAAGCGAGGGCAGCACTGCGGAGCTTTCGGGCGGCAGCTTTGAGTCGATTTTGTGCAGAGATTATTTCTCATTGCTTGCAGACGGATATGCGTATAAATCAACGCTTGAAGAGGAGCGGACAATTGAAGAAATGTTTAATGACCTCTGCTTTGTCAGCGTTGAAAAGTCACCGTTTACATATTCAAAAGAGAATAAACAGGTAGATTACGGCTATAAAAATTCTGCCACGCTTTCGGCGAATGTCACAGCTGACGCATATCAGTGGTATCTCGGCGGAGAAGCGATAGAAGACGCGGTAAACAGTACATACTCCGTAGAGACGGGACTTGCGGCGGGAACGTATGAATACACCTGCGCAGCAAAGCTCGGCAGCATATATGCGCCCGTTAAGCGCGTAACATTTACGGTTTACTGCGCGCACAGCAATATAGGCGCGGACGGCGTATGCGTAAATTGCGGCAATACATATTTCGCGGCGGTTACGAACAAAAATGAGCAGACAATTTTTTGCCAAAGCGTAGCTGAAGCGGTAGAAGCTGCTAAAAGCGGCGCTACAGTCAAGCTTTTGGCCGATGTGCAGCTGACGGAGGATGAGACAAAAATTTATATATACAAAAAAATCACCTTTGATTTAAATAACAAGACGATTTTTGGCGTACAGGACAGCGATTATAAAGGCGAGGTTTCGGTTGAGTGCCCCGCTACCGTTAAAAACGGAAGCATTGACGCCGATATGTATATAGAATATGAGGCAGCAGACACGGTTTTGGAAAACCTTAAGGTCTCGGGAGAAGTTTGGTCGCGGGCGGAAACAATTAAAATCTTAAGCGGCGAATATGGCAGCATAAGCACCTTATATAGCAATCTCGCAAGATTTCTTGAAAACGGCAAAACCTTAAAATCGGGCAATGAATGGGTTGACGTTGACAACGAAAGCAAATGCACGGACGTATACGTTACCGACGCACCGTTTTACTTTACAAAGCAGCCGCAGTCGGTGTTGATAAAGGATGCGGATTATACGGACAGCCCGGTGCTCTCGGTTGAGGTGCAGAGAAGAAGCGGGTATGAAAACGAGCAGCTGACATATCAGTGGTACTCTTCTCAGTACGGCGATCCGGAGGCAATTGGCGGCGAAACGGGCAGCACCTTTAAAATCCCGACGGGAATAGGCGACGGCGATGCAGCTTACTATTTGTGCCGCGTATCGTGCGGAGCTTACAGCAGAAATTCAGAGGAGGCAGCAGCTGCGGTAGGCAATATTGAGCCTTCATTTGATATTTACGATAAGGGCGATGATTATGTCGTTTGTGTAGACGGCAACGGCTTATGCGGCGATGTTATAATTGCCGGCTATAACGAAAACGGGAAAATGACCGATATCGCTTCCGTAAAGCTGACCGCAGAAAATAACTATATCGAAAAGTCAATTTATGAGGATCTTGGATTTGGCGAAAAATGTAAGTCACTGAACATTTATCTGTTTGACAGCTTAAACGGCATGACGCCTTACTGCAAGGCGGGAAAGCGTCTTTTAAGCGATGCAACGGAGATTATGTAATAATCAAAAAACAAGGGGGCGGCTGCCGACAAGAGTCAATTGACTTTTGTCGGCAGCTTTTTTTATTATCCTTGTGTGCAAAATAATTTCACATTTATTTCACATAATTGCGTAAAATTTCTGCGGAAATGTTTTATTATAATGTAGACAACAAATCAAACACAGAGGGAGGAGAGCAAAATGGCTATTGAGGTATTTAACCGCTGCGAGCATAAGTATCTTTTGGATTTTGAGCAGTCGGAGAAAATGATTGAGACGGTAGAGCGCTATATGCAGCCGGACGCGTATAACAAAAATCGCGAGCCGTACACGATACAAAATATCTATTACGACACGAAAGACAGCGCTCTTATACGCCGCTCACTCGAAAAGCCGCCATACAAGCAAAAGCTCAGGCTAAGGTCATACGGAGAAGCGGACAGGGTTTATCTTGAAATAAAGAAAAAGTATAACGGCATTGTAAACAAGCGGCGCACGGCGCTAAAGCCGGAGGACGCGGAAGAGCTTACCGAGAGCGGAAGCGTTGAAATTAAAAATTATATGAATAAGCAGGTTGTAAAGGAAATTGAATATTTTCTTTCGGTTTACGAGGTTTATCCGCAGGTTTATCTTGCGTATGACAGAATAGCTTATTTTGACAAGGGAAATTCGGATCTTAGAATTTCGTTTGACTTTTCCGTACGCTCAAGGCGCTGCGACTTGTCGTTTGACTGCGGCGACTACGGAGAAGAACTTTTCCCCGACACATGCATTATGGAGGTTAAAACGGCTTTGGCAAAGCCGCTTTGGCTTACAAAAGAGATGAGCAAAATGGGGCTGAAACGCGAAAGCGTTTCAAAATACGGTACGGAATATATGAAAAACAGAAGCTTTTGTATAAATACTTTGGGAGGTAAATGTTATGGACAGCTTATTTAACGAAATCCTTGTAAATGTGACGGACACGCTGACTTTTTCGTCGGCGGCGGTGACAGTGCTTGCCGCCCTCGCTTTCGGAGCGGCAATAGCCTTTACCTACAAAAAAACGCAAGAGGAGCGGTTTTATCAGCGCTCGCTTGCGATAACGCTTTTAATGCTGCCGATAATTCTTTCGGTTATAATCCTGTTTGTCGGGAGCAATGTTGCAAGAGCGTTTTCGCTTGCCGGTACGCTTTCGATTATAAGGTTCAGAAGCGCGCCGGGCGACGCTAAGGATATAGGATATATATTTTTTGATATTGCGGCAGGACTTGCCTGCGGGGTCGGGCTTTTCGGCTATGGGGCGGCGTTTGTTGCGGCGCTTTGCATTGTGATGTTCATTGTTGAGAGAAAAAGGCTTTTTGCTCCGAAAGCAGCCTTTAAAACTCTAAGAATAACGGTGCCGGAGGATTTGGATTTCAGCGGCGCGTTTGACGATGTGCTTAAAAAATACACCGAAAAATATACGCTCACAAAGGTTAAAACGGCGGATTTGGGCTCGCTCTTTCAGCTAAGCTATGATATAGCGCTTTCGGATGGTGCAAACGAAAAGGAGCTTATAGACGAGCTTAGAGTGCGAAACGGAAACCTGACAATAGTACTTGCGGAAAACGAAAGGCAGGCTATATAAATTTGAATAAAATTGCCAGGAGCACAGCTTTTTGTTCGGGGCGGTACAGATAAGGCAAATCGGGTAAACTGAATATAGCATTTTCAAATTTAATGCGGAAAGGAAAGGTAAAGAAGCTTATAAGCAGTGATGTAAAAAACGACCCGACCGCGTTTTATACTTATGATGAGTTTGAAGCAGCAACGACATATAACAGCGAAAGCGAAAATCAGACCGGAAATGACAAGCAAACGGAAAGCGGAAATCAGACCGAAAATGACAAGCAGACGGATAAACAGGCGGATACCGATAAACGCGGAGGTCACGGCTTCGGCGGCGGTGGAAAATCAATAATAAACTGCGTAAGGAGCAGAGTGGAGAGCATTAAAAAGCAGCTTAGCGGAGAGCAGTCCAAAACGACCGAAAACAGGGGCTTCGGCGGTCGTGTAAACGGCGGAGGACCGGGCGGCTTCAGACAGCCGCCGCAGAACACGGACGGCAATGCGCATGACGCAAGCGCGTCCGGCGGAATGGGACAGCCGCCGCAGGATATGAACGGAAACGCACATCCGCCCGAAACCGGCAGCGCCGAGCAAGGCGATCAGCCAACGGGTAATTACCCGATGGACAATCGTCCGACGGGCAATCGTCCGACGGACAACCGTCCGAATGACTTCGGCGGTATGCGTTCGGATAAAAATTTTTCCGCAAAGCCCGATAAAATCCGCGTAAACGTAAACGGAAATATCTTGAGCTTTGAAAACAATCCTTATATTGAGGACGGAAGAACGCTTGTTCCGATAAGAAAAATCCTTGAAGCTCTCGGACTTACTGTTGACTGGGATAACGGAAAAATAACCGTAACGGACGGAAATACAACTGTTGTGTGCAGCGCGGGAGATAATAAGGTTTATGTAAACGGCGAGGAATACACGCTCGACGTTCCGGTTAAAATCGACAGCGATACGGCGTTTGTTCCGGTAAGGTTTATAAGCGAGTGCTTCGGATTTAACGTTTGCTGGACGGAAAAATCACAGCTTATAGAAATTATTAAAAAATAAGTTGACAAAGCCTGAAAAAATGGTATAATTAAATTATAGGGGGATGCAAAAAAGCTCTGAAGCAATTTTCATCCTCCAAAAAGCTATGTAATGCCCGAGCTTTCGGGCTGAAAATGAAAATATATGAGGTGAGAGAAAATGCCGCACAGCATATATATGGTAGAAGACGAAATGAGCCTTAACGTGCTTCTGGGAAAATATCTTGAAAAGGAAGGGTATCTTGTCACGTCATTTTCGGACGGCGAGAGCGCGTCGGAACATATAGCGGATAACCCGGATTTGTGGGTGCTTGACATAATGCTTCCCGATATTGACGGCTACGAGCTTATAAAGCGCATAAAAGCGCATTCGTCCACAACGCCGGTAATTTTCATGTCGGCGAGAAATGAGGAGCTTGACAGGGTGGTAGGTCTTGAGCTTGGGTCGGACGACTATCTTTCAAAGCCGTTTCTTCCGCGCGAGCTTGTAATCCGCGTAAATAAGCTGATAGACCGCATTTACGGAAGCGAAAAAAAATCAGAGGAAAAAATGCTTGACGGCTACACCGTTCAGCTCGGCGAGCGCACCGTGTATGACGGTGAAACAGAAATTTCGCTTACAAATAACGAGTTTGAGCTTTTGTGCTATTTTGCCGAGAATAAAAACATGGTGCTTTCAAGGGAGCAGATTTTAAATAAGGTGTGGGGCTTTGACTATTTCGGCTCGGACAGAGTTGTTGACGACACAATAAGGCGGCTTAGAAAAAAGCTTGTGCGCATTAGTCTTGATACGGTTTATGGATACGGGTACAAGCTGCATGGATAAAAGTCTGAAAAAGCCCGGAGCACAGCTCACTGCAAAGCAGCACTCTGAGCAATTTTCTTTCAGCTTTAAGAGTGCCTTACGAACGAAAGGAATTGCTATAAAAAATGAAATTTAAAACGCTTGCAATGCGCATATGGGTTACGTTTACGTCGATAATACTTGTAATCGTGTGCGCGATTATGTTTATGTATCTCGTTGTTTACAGAACGATTGACGAGAGCGCAAAATCAAAGGATTTAATGATTGTTCATGAAACGATTTTGGACGGAACGTTCAGCTCTTTCACGCGATTTGACACGTTCCAAAACCTGCGCGGAAGCGACCATTTCATATATAAAGACGGCAAAACGGAGGGCTTTTTTGAAAAGAAAGACCGCGAAAACGGAGCGCAGCCGCACGCGAGAAGCGACGCGGATCCGCGCCCGCCGTTTATTCAGTTCGCACGCGAGGCGGAGAAAGAAATGGCGCAGTATGCCGAAAGCGGCGACAGCGGAAAAACGTTTAAAAAGCGGCTCGGCGGAAAGAAATTTATCTTTATAATAAGCGAATATGACGGCGGCTTTTTAATTTCAAGCGTGCCGTGCGAATATGATAACAGAGCGCTTTATTACGTTTTGATAATAGGCGGAATTTTTGTCGTGTTCGGGTTTATAGCGGCAAAAATAGTCGCGAATTATATTGCGCGGCCGCTCAGAGAGCTTGAAGAATTTACAAAAAGAGTGGCGGTTAAAAATTTCAGCGTGCCTATTGAAATTTCAAACTGCGACGAGATAGGCACTCTTGCCGATGAAATGAATAAAATGCAGGAGAGCTTAAGGCGCGCCGAAGAAGAGGAAAAGAAATTTTTGCAGAGCATATCCCACGACCTCAAAACGCCGGTAATGGTTATAATGAGCCATGCCGACGCGATAATTGACGGAGTTTATGTTGACAGCGTTGAAAATACGGCGCTGATTATAAAAAATGAAGCCGTTTCGCTGAGTAAAAAAATAAAGGAGCTTTTGTATCTTAACACGCTCGACTATGTGCTTGAAAATCAGACGGCGAGCGAAAAGGTTAATCTCGGCGCGATATGCGAAAATACCGCGCGCAGACTTGAGCCCGTGCGCCGCGATATAAGTTTTTTTGTAACAACGGGCGAAAATCTAATAATAACCGCAAATACGGATAAAATAACCGTAGCTGTAGAAAATATTCTCGATAATGCGCTGAGGTTTGCTTCAAGCCGCATAGAAGTTTCGGCAATGCGCGGAGAAAATGGGATTGAAATAAATATCTCAAATGACGGGGAGCATATTGACGAGGGCAGTATAAATAAAATATTCGATAATATGTATAAGCATAAAAAGGGCAATTTTGGACTCGGGCTTGCGATTACGAAAAAGATTGTGCACTTTTACGGCGGAACGGTCGTAGCGCAGAATACCGACAGCGGAGTTAATTTCAAAATAGAGTTTAAATACAGCAAAAATTAAAAAAACGCCGCATTTGATTTGTAAGCGGAGAAAAAGGAGAATATAAATGGAAAAAAGACTTGCAATTGTCGGAATAGTCGTTGAGAAAAAGGACTCAATAATGAAGGTTAATGAAATTCTTCACGAATACGCCGAGCATATAATCGGGAGAATGGGCCTGCCGCATAGGAGCGGAAATGTCAATCTCATAAGCGTTGCCGTCGAAGCGCCGCAGGACGTCGTAAGCGCACTTTCCGGTAAACTCGGACGACTTGACGGTATCAGCACTAAGACCGTGTATTCAAATGTTTTGATTGATAATTGAATTAAGAGGGCTGTTTAAATGGTTGGTTTACCTTTTAAGCAGCCTTTTTTAAATAATATCGGATTTTTTGAAACCATTTTAACTTTTTATGCGAATATATAAGTGTTAAGAGCTTTTAACGCTGCCGAAAAAAGGTGGGCGGCAAAAAATTACCTATGAGGATTTAACTATGATAAATGAAGAAAAACTTTTATGCGCTCTGAAGCGGCGAAAAAGCAAGGCGCTTGAAAGCGCGATTGAAATTTATATGCCGTATGTGAGCGCCGTAATATTCCGCGTCGTCGGCGGTGCGCTTTCAAAAGAGGATATTGAAGAAGCGGCGGCAGATGTTTTTGTTGCGCTTTGGAAAAATGCGGACAGGATAAGCGCGGAAAAGGGGAGTCTGCGCAGCTATATCGGCGGCGCGGCAAGAAACACAGCATACAGCTTTTTGAGGCGCAGAAAGGATTGTGCGGAATATCCGCCGGAGCTTGAAGCTGAGGACAACGCGCAAAAAAGCGTGCTTGACGGCGAGCGGTCGGAGCTTTTGTGGCAGGCGGTCAGGTCGCTCGGCGAGCCGGAGTGCGAAATATTTATCAGGTATTACAGGTACGGCGAGCGCATACGCGAAATATCCGCTGCGATGGGACTTAACTCTTCAACGGTAAAAACAAAGCTTGCGCGCGGCAGAAAGAAACTTAAAACAATTTTGGGGAAAACGGAGGGATTGCTGTGAGAAAAAAGAAAAATCTTTTTCGGGATTTGGGATTTGATGATTTTGACGACAGGGGATATTTGCCTGTTGATATTGACGACAAAAGGGTCAAAACGATTGCACAAAAGCGCATTTTCTCCGGGATAAGAAAGGAGAAGAAAATGAAAAAAACAGTTCTTGTCGCTGCCGCTCTTTGCGCTGCGGCGTTTACAACAGTTTTTGCATCCGATACGATAAGGGACAAAATCGGAGATGTTATTTCTTATTTTAAAAATGACAGCGCGGCGGAAATTTCAAGCCTTAACACGCTTTCGGATTTAAACAGCAGCATAGGCAAAAGCGTGAGCAGAAACGGCTTTACATTTACTCTTGATAACGTTGCGGCGGACGACAATTTTTTGCACGTTTTTTACACCGCACAGAGCGAAAAAACGCCGTTTTATAATTCGGGAAACGGTGCAGATGTTATGTACGCAAGTGAGCTGAATGTCAGCAGCGAGGTATACTGCACGGTAAACGGAAAGGCGGTCGGCTTCGGCGCGGCAAGTCTTTCGGACGGGTATTTTGAAGACGCGCATACCTACAAGGGTGTAAAAAAATACAGCATTGCGGACGAGAATATTCCGGATAAATTTTCTCTTGAGCTTTACTGCATTGTTTGGGGAGAAAACGACAAATCAAAGTCTGTTGAAGAAAAGCTTGTCAGCGGCAGGGAGGACGAAATTACCGACGAGGAAAGAAATAATGTATGGTATATTAAAGAGAAAATCGACAAAACAAAGGTAAGAGTTAAAACGACTGTTAAAAATCCGAATTTGAAGCTGTGGAACGAGAACAATACTCTTGAAAAAATAGTGATTTCACCGTTCGGAAATCAGCTTGTAATTTCCTCCGACACGAAAAAGGATATTAATTCGCCGCTTGACGCGGAAAGCATGGCGCTTTTTGACGAAAACGGTAAATGCCTCGATATACTAAATAAAGGACTGTCGGCAGACGCGGGCGGAATAACGAAAAACACTTTTGAATTTTTAAAGGCCGATTTGAGCATAAAGGAAATTACTCTTATGCCCGTAAAAACAAAAACATCTGTCGCCGACGCCGAGATTTTATATGAAAATGCGGGCAATTATCCGATGCGCTTTGAAACGAGCGACAGCGGCGCAGTTGTTGTGACAAATGTCAGAATTAAGGACGGCGAAATTGCGGTTGATTATTATAAGGACGGCTTTGTGAGGTATGATCCGCCGTTTTATTTTGAAAATGAGCGCGGCGAAAATATAGAGCCCGGCGGAAAATTCGACTGCGTAAGCTATACCGATGTTCATTACGAAACAAACAGCTATACAGCAAGATATTCCTATGAGCCGATCGGCGAAAACGCAAATTCAGGCGGGCAGCTGCCCGAAAGCGTGCGCGCGGAGTACCTCGAAAGAAATCTTTGCCGCATAGGAACTTTGAAAGATGACAGCTTTGAAATAGATAAAAGTCGTGCTGTAACTGTCAGTCTGAAATAGAATAGGTTGCTGCCCGAACGTAATTTTGACGATTTATTATTTAAATTTGGCTGTGGGTTTGCTCCGTATGAGCTGCGGTGTGATTTGCTATGTCGGGTGGAGCTCTGCTCCACCCGATTTAATTTCATCCCTCAGTCGGCTGCGCTGACAGCTCCCTTCAAAAGGAGCCTTTTGCATGGGTGAGTGTATCGGATGAATGAAAATTGCTTGGAAAGATTGACTTTAGATTTAACACTTGCGAGTGTTTGCTGTTTTTGCAATATTATTTGTTCACTTCGTAGGGGTGGGCGCTGCTACGCCCGTTTTAACTCTTGCGTGTTTATTGGTTTTTGCTACACTCTTTATTCGTTCTGTAGGGGCGGATATTATCCGCCCAATTTAGCGTTTGCAAATTTCCTATTTATTTTATGCAATAATTTCGGAGCGCAAAAGCCTCCATCCTTGAGGGAGGGGGACCGCGTAAGCGGTGGAAGGAGTAAAAATCCAATATTTCAATTATTTTGAAATTAGTTGAGTATGTTTTCAATTGAATTTTATTAATGCTTTGACTTTTTGTTAATTCTCGTCATTCACAGGTGTTCTTTTGTGCGACAAAAGAACCAAAACCGCCGGGAGTCCGGTACCTCCCGGACCCTGAACCGCTTGGGGCAAGCCCCAAGACCCCATGCAAGCGAACGTTTTCACTTTTGCATAATTTATCGCAAGCCAACGCGGTAAGGGTGAATTAATTTCTGATTTGTAATAAAATCGGAATTTACCGCAGCGATGCATAAAGCCGCTGCTACATATTGATTTGCATTTTACAGGTTTCGGTAAAATATAAAAAGCATGTAAAAAAACGGATGGGTCACTGCCCATCCATACGAAGCAAAATAAAATCCATTGTGCAAACCAGAGAATTTTTATAAAAAGCAAACATAGTCTTGATTTTAATTTCAGACAGGTGTATAATTACATATAATATTTACATTTTTAGACGTTTCAGTGTATGGGAGAATTTTATGAAATACGGATATTTACAAAAATTAATGTGGTGTGTATTTTCACCGGGATTTAAAAAGAGCTTAAATTTAATATCAGCGGATGACGCGAAAGCTACAATGCGTTCCGCGCACGGCAAATACAAAAAAATACTTTCAGATGTACAGGAGTTTGACAAGGACGACAGATTTATTTTGAACATAATAAGCGCGGCAATGCTTGCGGCGGTATATCTGTCGCTTGACAAAAAGCCTGCCGTTGAAGCACTGACGGATTACTATGCAAGTGCTATGGACAATTTTGTTATGAGCTTTTATTTAAAGCATACCGACCGATACACATTTGCATATCAGAACGCTCTGCGCGAGGACACGGAAAAAAGCAAAAGGCGTAATAATCCGTATTCATGGGTTTATGATTATCAGCCGGGAGAGGATTTAAATCGCTTCACTGCAACGTTTCATGCCTGCGGAATATGTCATTTGCTTAATTCGCTTGGCATAGGGAAAATAACGCCTGCGCTTTGCCGCTATGATTATACAATGGCGCAAAAGAGCGGCTCGGAGTTTACAAGAGAGTATACAATTGCGTCGGGTGGAGCTTTTTGCGATTGCCATTACAGAAAAAGCATAAATTAGAAATTTACATATATCAAAAATGGTTGGGCAGAGCCTCACTTCTATAGAGTAAACAAATTTATTAGCATTTGCGAATTTTAATGAAAATTATAAAACATTGCTTTATCTACAATATTTTAAATTGTCATGCTGTCGCAAAAAAACAAATAATTTTGAACAAATATAATAAAAAATCAATGCAAAAAACAAAACGTTTTGACATTTTAAAATAATTTGTATCTAAACTCTTGACAAATAAATATAAAGATGGTATAATTATAATGTTGTAATCGGGGTGTGGCTCAGTTTGGTAGAGTACTTGACTGGGGGTCAAGGGGCCGCAGGTTCAAGTCCTGTCACTCCGACCACGTCGGGTGTTCATAACGTGTATGAAGTTATGAACACTCGATTTTTTGTCTGGTTATTGCTTTTTCACTTGAAATAGTATATAATTCAGATACACAACGTAGCTTTATTTCTTTGTTGCAATGTTGGTCGAAAATAATTCTTTTCCTTCTGATTATTACTCACTTTTATTCAGTTATTTTGAATTTATTTTTTCAGCAATAACATTTATGAATGGAGCGGATAGTATGAGGGTAAATGTTTTAGTGGTAGTCGGTCTTAATATGGTGGGTACCAATTCATGGGAAAAGTTGCATTTTCGTCTTTCGAAAAAGCTTCAAAGTTTAAAGATTGCCGATTCGGGTGCGACTCCCGATCCACTACCATAGAGCAGGTTTTTACGAACCTGCTCTTTTTATGCCGTTTTGGTGGTTCTCAGATACTCAACTTCAACACCTTTTCTTGTGTTGACTTTTATCTTGTCGAAATTCTCCGGCATATCAAGTTCGCCAATGAACTTGTAGTGTATTACTACTGATTGAGTGCGGTTTAATCCCGTGCCCTCCACTGCATATACTTCGATTTTATCAATCAATTCTTGAAGAATCATAGGCGTAACTTCATTCATTTCTGCAAAACTCCTGACACAAGAGAGAAAATGTTCTTTTCCGTCACGTACTTCGCTTATCTTTGCAAGCTGTTGATTTAGTTCAAGAATCTTCTTTTTAAGTTCATCACGTTCAACCTCATATTTATGAGATAACTCCATAAACAAAGCATCGGTTACCTTTCCGTTTACATTATCCTCATAAACTCTTTCGTAGAGCCTTGAAACCTCATGACTTCTTGCAGTTGCTTTGGCTATGGATTGTTCAATAAGTTTCTGTTCTTTAACAATATCCTTGTTTACCTTTTCTTCCAAAAGATTTGCAAAGGCATCTTCATTTAAGGTAACAATCTGTGCAAGCTTTTCAAGCTCGGCACGGACTATCATTTCAACAGAATCTGCTCGGATATAATGTGTGCTTTCACAAGTGCCTCTGTCTCCTTTGTAATTAGAACAACTAAAGAAATATGTAGTTTCTTTATTATGTCTGACGTGATACCACATCTTACTTCCGCAATCTGCACAGAACAAAAGTCCCGTAAACATATTCTTTTCGCCGTTGCCTGCTTTGGGTGGACGGCGTTTTGTTTGTTTCTTTACAAGTTCCTGCACGTGTTCAAACATTTCACGCTCGATAATCGGTTCGTGAACATCCTTAAAGATAGACCAACTTTCCTTTGGGTTAGGTATACGAGCCTTATGATGGCTCACGACCGTGTAATTTTGAATGGGTGAAAAAACTTCGTGCTGAATGTGAAGAGTACAATATAACATTTTGCTTTATTGAAACAGGAACGAATTTTATAAAGGATGGCAAAAAATATTTTTTGCCGAGAAAATCGGTACAAAGTGAAATGGCTTTTAAGCCCGGGATGAATTTTATCGGTAAACCGATTGAGTTTAAGCTGACTGACGAGTTTGGAAAAGAAATTCCGACGGAACAGTTATATGTTCCGCATTACAGAAAGAATTGCGATAAGTGTGCAAGCCGTCTTATTTGTAACGGCTGCTCAGACTGCGGAAAATGTGAGTGAGAAATTATGAATAAATCAGAAACGGTAATAAAACTAAATGATATGTTGCTTGCGGAAATGCCACAGTATGCAGAGCAGGCAAAAAACTTTGATAAAACTTTTCAATCTCAAAGGCGGCTGCTCAGAAGTCTTATGAATATCAGACCTCCAATGCATGTAAGCGAGGATTTTTTACACTTGCAAGATGAATTGCTGAAATTGGAAACTGTCGAAAAAGGAATCGTTGACGCAGAAAAATTTGGCAGTAAAATTGTGCTTTGGCAAGGAGATATAACACGGTTCAAAGCCGATGCTATCTTCATTTATGCAAATTGATTGTTTTTCAATTTCGTTTGGGCAAACCGCCTCATTGTAATTGATACAAGCATATGTTGCGTTTGGATTTTTTGCGGTCATCTGCCAAAATGGATATTTTATTATTCCCGGTGTATTGTAACCGACTCCAAGCTCCAAAAATAATTCTTTTTGATTTTTTCGGGTATTAAGAAAATTACTGTATCGTTCCGCCGCCATATCCCAACCGTTATCCTGTACGAATTTATTGTCGCTTCTCAAATTCACGGTCAGCGGTTTTCCGCAATGAGGGCATTTGGGAATAAGAGATGACGGTATTTTCATATCCTCTTGTTGTTCTATCATATCAACAATTATTTTATAATTATCAAATGTTTCATTGTAGCAAGGCACCGAGCATTGAAACAACCCGTAGTCTCCCTGCGTATAAAACAAACGCTTTTTATCAAATCCTGCTTTTTGAAAACAATGGTCTACATTTGTTGTAATAACAAAGTAATCTCTGTCCTTTACCAATTCAAATAACTCTTTATATACCGGTTTGGGGGTATCCATATATCTGTTTACATAGATATACCTCGACCAATACGCCCAAAATTCCTCCTGCGTTTTGTACGGATAAAACCCGCCGGAATACATATCGTGAAAACCGTATTTTTCTTCAAAATCAGAAAAGTATTTTTTGAAGCGCTCACCGTCATAGGCAAATCCGGCAGAAGTTGAAAATCCCGCTCCGGCACCTATTACAACACAGTCAGCGTTTCGTATGGCCGAATAGAGTTGATTTTTCTTTTCGTTTTTCATACTCCAAACACCTCACTCAACAATCCTTACTCTGCCCGGTTTTCTCGGCTTGCTATGCGGTTGCTCACCATTGATATAGTCGTGCAAGTCAGAAATTTGAGAGAAGCCATCGCATTTCATGACGATAAAGGCACAAATCATAGAATGATTGCTAAAACCTGTACGACCGATTTTGGAATTGTAAGCCGGAATACAGCTTAAATCCAAATTGATGAATAATTCATCGTAAAATTTGGATTTTGGTTGTGAAGTAAAAAGACTGACGTCTTTTAAAATTTCTTGGCGATAGATAAAAACCACTCTCCTTTGCGGGATTTTGTTTACAACTATATTATACCAAATCAGAGTGGTTTTTTCTATACATTAAATGTTAATTTATAGTGACAAAACGGATTTGCCACGTTCGTAAAACCGCATAAACTCTATGTCTTTGGAGTTTTGCACGTGGCTAGACATTATACCACAAAAGAGGCGAGAAAGCAATTGTTTCAGACTGCTTTCTCTACTTTGCACAAAGGTTTATTTTATCCAAGTATCATTATCCGAATTTGTAACGCCGATATGTGTGTTCGCCGATTGCTCGATTGCATAAAACGCACAATGTAAACGCGTG
This sequence comes from uncultured Clostridia bacterium, assembly GCA_934489015.1. Lineage (GTDB taxonomy): Bacteria > Bacillota > Clostridia > UBA1381 > UBA1381 > RGIG9115. Next base: position 15,720 of record CAKSSN010000016.1, on the reverse strand, counting down.
CACCGGCGGCTCGATGTCGCTATCGCCTTTTTGTGATTTTCGCCTGCGGCAAATAGCTGTCAGGCAATATAAAAACCTTTTCTGATTTTTTATTTGCACTGTTAAAACCTTACATGACGCGTGCTTCAAACGCTCCGAATAAGAACAAAATGTAAAAAGTCATAAAAATATTATGATTATCCATTGCAATTTTTAAAATAAGATGTTATAATAAAAGCGAAGATTAATTTTTTGGAGGAATTTATCATGGATAAAGAAACTGTACTTTCAAAGCTGACAGATGCCGGTCTTGTTGCCGTTGTCCGTGCAAACACAGCTGATGAAGCAATTAAAATAGCTGACGCGTGTCTTGCCGGCGGCTGCCCGTCAATAGAGCTTACGTTCACCGTTCCGGGTGCGGACAAGGTTATTTCAGAGCTTTCAAAGCGCTACAGCGGCGGAGAAATGCTTCTCGGTGCAGGAACTGTTTTAGACAGCGAAACAGCAAGAATTGCTATCCTCGCCGGTGCAAATTACATAGTAAGTCCGGGCTTTAATCTCGAAACGGCAAAGCTTTGTAACCGCTATCGCGTTCCTTACATGGCAGGCTGCATGACGATAACTGAGGTTTTGACGGCTATGGAAGCAGGCGTTGACATTGTTAAAATATTCCCGGCTGATTTGTTCGGTCCGAAGATAATTAAGGATATAAAGGGTCCTCTGCCGCACGCTAAAATGATGCCGACAGGCGGCGTTGACGTTTCAAACGCTGCTGAATGGATAAAAGCGGGAGCAGTTGCGCTTGGAGCAGGCAGCTCGCTCACGAAAGGCGCTAAAACGGGCGATTATGCTCAGATTACGGAAACTGCAAAGCAGTTTATCGCGGCTATCAAAGAAGCGCGCGCCGCTAAATAAACAATATAATATATATGAAAGGGATTGAATAAAAATGGCAAAGGTTATCACGATGGGCGAAATAATGCTCAGATTATCCACACCCAACAACGAAAAATTTATACAGGCAGACGAGTTTGACGTATGCTACGGCGGGGGAGAAGCAAATGTTGCAGTATCGCTCGCAAATTACGGTCATGACGCGGAATTTGTTACAAAAGTTCCGGAAAACCCGATCGGCGCAAGCGCTGTTGCTGCTTTGAGAAAATACGGCGTTGAAACAAAGCATATCGCAAAAGGCGGCGAAAGACTCGGAATATATTTCCTTGAAACAGGCGCTGCAATGCGTGCTTCAAACGTTGTTTACGACAGAGCGCACTCCTCAATTTCAACCGCTTCGGCTGCTGATTTTGATTTTGACGAAATTTTCGAGGGCGCTGACTGGTTCCACTTTACAGGCATAACTCCGGCTGTTTCGGACGCTGCCGCAGAGCTTACGGAAATTGCGCTTAAGGCCGCTAAAAAGCACGGCGTTAAGGTAAGCTGCGACCTTAATTTCAGAAAGAAGCTCTGGACAAGCGAAAAGGCTAAAAAGGTTATGACAAATCTTATGCAGTATGTTGATGTTTGCATAGGCAATGAAGAGGATGCCGAAAAAGTTCTCGGCTTCAAGCCCGGCAACACCGATGTTACAAGCGGCTCGCTTGAGCTTCAGGGCTACAAGGATATTTTTGAGCAGATGGTTGAAAAGTTCAATTTTGAATATGTTATAAGCTCGCTGCGCGTTAGCCATTCGGCTTCCGACAACGGCTGGTCGGCTTGCATTTATTCGAGAGATACAAAGGAATTTTATCATTCGAGAGAGTACAGAATTGCTCCTATCGTTGACAGAGTAGGCGGCGGCGACAGCTTTGCCGGCGGCGTAATCTGCGGCTTCCTCGACGGTAAGGACTTTAAGTCTGCGCTTGAGTTCGGCGTTGCGGCTTCGGCTCTTAAGCATACAATTCCCGGTGACTTTAACCTCGTTTCAAGAAGCGATGTTGATAATCTTGCCGGTGGCGATGGATCGGGTCGTGTTCAGAGATAATAAATAATGAATTGTTTTACCCATGCAGCATTATTTTAAGTGCTGCATGGGTTTTATTGTATATAATTATTGACAAAATATTTATGTCATGATATAATAATGATAGAGAGTTTGCCGGCAATATGAGATTGCAGATTGATTTCGGAGTGCAAAGCCTCCATCCTTGAGGGAGTCAGGCCACGTTAGCGGTGGAGGGAGTAAAAAACCAGTATTATGAATTTTGGAATTAGTCAAAATATATTTTATTGGTATTTTGTTAATTCTCGGCATTTAAAGGTGTTCTTTTGTGCGACAAAAGAACCAAAAGCGCTGGGAGTCCGGTACCTTCCAGACCCTGAACCGCTTGGGGCACGCCCCAAAGACCCCATGCAAGCAGATGTTTTCGCTTTTGCATGATTTATCGCAAGCCAACGTGGCAAGGGGAGGTTATATTCTGATTGAGGTATAATCGGAATTTACCGCAGCGATGCATATGCCGCTGCTACATTTTCATTTGCGTTTTACGGTTTTTAGCGAAATTTGTAAACGTTGAATAAATTTATTTTCTCCGCCCGATTTGACACTTGCGAGCATTTGATATTTTTTGCAACATAATTTGTTAGCTCCGTAGGGGCGGATAATATCCGCCCGATTTAGCGCTTGCAAATTAATTTTGCTTGTTTGCTAATTTGGCATTTATAGGTGTTTTTTTGGTTTAATCATCCCTCAGTCAGCTGCGCTGACAGCTCCCTTCAAAAGGAGCCTTTTGCTTGGGCGAGTTTTCGACTGAGCGGAAGTTTTCTTCAGCGGAAGCTGTTTGAGTTTTAGCGAAAATATTGATTGGTCGGAATTTTATCTTTTGTAGCGGAGTTTTTGGAAATACGCATTTTCAAAAAAATATCCGATAAAAAATTTACAAAGGAGGCGCACAAAATGGAGCTTCGTGTTTTAAAATATTTTTTGATAGCGGCGCGCGAGGAAAACATAACAAAGGCGGCGCAGCTTCTTCACGTCACGCAGCCGACGCTGTCGCGGCAGTTTATGCAGCTTGAAGAGGAACTTGGCGTTAAGCTTTTTGAGCGCAGCAACCACAAAATAATTTTAACAAATGACGGACTTCTCCTAAAGCGCAGAGCGCAGGAGCTTGTCGCGCTTGCGGAAAAAACGCAAAAGGAGCTGTCGGGCGAGAGAGTACTCGGCGGCGAGCTTGAAATAGGCAGCGGTGAGTTTAAGAGCTTTTCGCTCATTTCCGACATAATCGCGCAGTTCACTCTTCAAAACCCGTCCGTCAGCTTCAAGCTCTACAGCGGGAACGCGGACAACACAAAAGAAAAGCTTGAAAGCGGCATTCTTGACATGGGCGTGCTTGCCGAGCCGGTTGACATAAGCAAATACGAATTTCTGCGCATGCCGATAAAAGAAACGTGGGGAATACTCGTTCACAAGGATTTTGAAATATCTGCAAAAAAGCTTGTAACGCCCGACGACCTTAAGGGTTATCCGATTATTATGCCGTACCGCCGTCTTATGCAAAACGAGATTATAAGCTGGTTTGGCGACGCATACGACAGCGAGCGCGTTTTTGCGATTTATGATTTATTATATAACGCCGCCGTTATGGTGCGCAAAAAGATGGGCATTGTTTTGACGATTGACCTTGAAAGCAGATATAAGGATCTGAAATTTATTCCGCTTTCACCGAAGCTGGAGCTCGGAACCGTGCTCGTGTGGAAGAAAAATCAGATAAAGTCAGCGGATGCGGAAGCGTTTATAGACTTTGCCAAGAAATACGTCAAACGTATTTCAAACAATACAAAATAAGTATTAGACATTTCAAATAATATGTGTTATAATGAGAATGTAAAAGAGAGCTGCGCTTTATCGGCAAATTACATTCTCTTTTTTGGCGAGGTGATTATGTGACAAAAAAGGAGCTGAGCGACAAATATAATATTCCGCCCGAAATACTCGACGAGTACGGGAAGAAAAAAGGTGAATACACGGATGAGGACATCGAAAGGCTGAGCGAAATTATGACATTAAAGGAAGCCGGCTTCAGCTGCGGCGAAATTAAGAGGTATATGGAGCTTTCCTGCGGCAGTGAAAAATCGGAGTGCATTTGTATGCTTAATTCGCATCGCAGCTACACTCTCAACGAGATACACGAAAAGGAAAAACAGATTGAATATCTTGATTATTTGAGGTATAAGATTAAAAACGGAAAATGATGAAAAGGAGTTTTGCTAAAATGAAAAAGGTGCTTATTATTTCATCGAGTCCGAGAAAAAACGGAAATTCGGACATTTTATGCGACGCGTTTGCAAAGGGCGCATCGGAGAGAGGAAACGAAGTTGAAAAGGTGTTTATCTCAAAGAAAAACATCGGCTATTGCATGGGCTGCGGCGTCTGTAACAGCACGCACAAATGCGTTCAAAAGGATGACATGGCGGAAATTCTTGATAAAATGGTTGACGCGGACGTTATTGTTCTTGCGACTCCGGTGTATTTTTACTCGGTTTGCGGTCAGATGAAAACGTTTATCGACAGAACAGTTCCGCGTTACACGGAAATTTCGGACAAGGATTTTTACTTTATCATGACTGCCGCCGATCCGGAAAAGGCAAATCTTGAGCGCACTCTTGAAACGTTCAGGGGCTTTACGGAGGACTGCCTTGACGGCGCGAGAGAAGCCGGAATTATTTACGGTACGGGCGCGTGGAATATCGGTGAAATTAAAAATACACCGTTATATGAAGAAGCTTACAAAATGGGAAAGGAGATATAAGTCTGAATAAAGCTTATAGCACAGCTTTTTAATTTGCGTACAGAGCAGTGGCGTTACCTAAATCAAAGATTTAGAACGCTGATGCATGGCTCTCGTTTCCAAATTGAAAATTTGGACTCAGGCTCAACCATTCGCTGCAAAGCAACTACTTGCGAGCGATTTTCTTTCAAACTTAAATTTTTTGCCTTACGGCACGGAAAGGAATGGTTATAAAATGGAATACTTTACACTTGCAAACGGCGTTAAAATGCCGGCTCTGGGCTACGGAGTTTATCAGGTTACAAAGGAAGAATGCAAGAGGTGCGTGCTTGACGCGCTGAAAGCGGGCTACCGCCATATTGACACGGCGCAGGCGTACTTTAACGAGGAAGAGGTAGGCAGCGCGATTGAAAAATCGGGCATAACGAGAGAGGAAATTTTTATCACAACTAAGGTTTGGATAGACAATTATGGCTACGAGAAAGCGAAAAAATCGGTTGAGGAGTCGATGAAAAAGTTGCGCACGGACTATATTGACCTTGTGCTGCTTCATCAGCCGTTTTCGGATTATTACGGAGCATGGCGCGCTCTTGAGGAGCTTTACGAAGCAGGGAAAATCCACGCAATAGGAATTTCAAATTTCTATGTCGACAGAATGATTGATTTTGCAGCGTTTAACAGGATAAAACCGATGGTAAATCAAATGGAAACGCACATTTACAATCAGCAAAAAGATTTGAAAGGCTGGGCGGACAAATACGGCGTGCAGCTTGAAGCGTGGGGACCTTTCGGCGAGGGAAGACAGGGCATTTTTGAGGACAAAACCGTCGGCGAAATCGCAAAGGCTCACGGAAAAACACCGGCTCAGGTTATGCTCAGGTGGAATATTCAAAGGGGAGTTGTCGTTATTCCGAAATCGACGCACGCGGAGCGCATGGCGGAAAACTTTGATATATTTGATTTCACGCTTTCCGATGATGAAATGCAGAAAATTGCCGCAATAGACAAAAACGAGAGCGCGTTTTTCTCACATAACGACCCGACAACCGTTGAATGGTTTATCGGAATGGTGCAAAAGAGAAGAAAATAAGAGGAGGCAGGCAAAATGAAATATGCAAAGCTCGGAAATTCGGGGATAGAGGTTTCAAAGCTATGCGTGGGCTGCATGAGCTTCGGAAAGCCGTCTGCGGACTTTCATGAATGGACGCTCAGCCCGACCGAAACGGAAGAGGTTGTTAAAGCGGCGCTTGATAACGGAATTAATTTTTTTGATACGGCGAACGTGTATTCTCACGGCACGAGTGAGGAATATCTTGGCCGCGCGATAAGAAACACAACGACAAGGGACAAGGTTGTTATTGCTTCAAAGGTGTATTTTAACGAGGGGCATTTGTCGAAAGAGGCTATAAACTGCGAAATTGAGGGGACGCTGAAGCGGCTCGGAACGGATTATCTTGACCTTTATATAATTCACCGCTTTGATTATTCAACGCCGATTGAGGAAACAATGGCGGCGCTTGACGATCTTGTTAAAAGCGGCAAGGTGCGCGCGCTCGGGGCTTCGGCAATGTACGGCTATCAGTTTTACAATATGCAGCTTGCGGCAAGGGATAACAGTTTGACGCCGTTTTCGTCAATGCAAAATCATTATAACCTTGTTTATCGTGAGGACGAGAGGGAACTTATTCCGCTTTGCCGTCAAATGAATGTTGCGCTTACGCCTTACAGTCCGCTTGCGGCAGGCAGGCTTTGCAGAACGGCGTGGCATGCGGATACAAAGCGCAGCTTAACCGATCATACGGCGGCAGGGAAGTACGACTCTACGCAAAACGAGGATAAAAAGATTGTTGAAAGGCTTAGCGAGGTTGCGGAAAAGTACGGCAAATCAATGACGCAGATTGCGCTTGCATGGCAGTTTAAAAAGGGTGTAACATCGCCGATTATCGGCGCTACAAAGCCGAAATATTTTACTGACGCGGCAGGTGCGCTTGATGTTGAGCTTTCGGATGAGGATGCGGCGTATCTGGAGGAGCTTTATGTTCCGCACAGAGTTGTCGGTGCGCTGCCGGAGAAAAAGTAATTTTCATTTGCTGTGCCGGGAATTTGATTTAAAGTTTATAAGGTCATATGTGCAAATTTATGTTTGCTTGCAGGTGATTTGTTTTGAAGATTATTGTGCAAGACGTAAAGAGATGTTGGCTCTGTACACCGACAGGAAAATCAATGTTCGGGTATGGGAAAATGTTGCGTCACCGTTTATGACAGGTATTTTCAGACCAACGCTGATTTTACCGAAAACGGAGTTATCAAGCGAACAATTAGACAACATGCTCCGTCACGAAATGACGCATTTTAATTCGTGATGAATCAAATGCGGAGCATCTTTCTTATGAAGAAATGAAGAAGCTTCAAGCGGAAGTTGATATCGGACGTTTTCTGTGGCGGCTTGACCCTAATGCTGTCATTTTAGAATTTATGGACAAACAAGGCCTTTCGGGCGGAAAGATAACAGCTCTTGCCGGCGCTGAAACAGTTTCAGCCACTTATATATGCAATAACATTGAATACGAGATTGAGTTATACAGACCGATATACAAATGGGAACAGGGAATTTTGGTTGTAAAAAGTTTTTCGAAGAAATAATAACTGTCATTTGATACAGTAAATACCCAAAATCAACAGATAGAAAAAATTTAATCTGATAAATTGTCACAGGGAAAAGGCAATTTCCCTGTGACCCTTTTGCACACCTGATATTCTGTATCAAACAAGTTTGACTCAGAATATCAGGTGTGAATTTATTTGTGCATATAAACAAATTTGGCGAAGATATATTTACAGAATGCTTATATATGTGTTATAATTATTATGTTATAGTATACGATTTTTTAATGAAAGGAAGTGTGTAAATTGAAGAAATTACTTTGCTTTTTAATGATTACCGCTATGATTTTGACGACAACGCTTTGTGTTGTAAACGCAGACAATGATATGTCAGAATGGGCGGCAGCCGAAATCGAAGAAGCCGTCGAGCTTGGGATCGTTGCGGAAAATTTGCAAAAGGATTATCAGAAAAACATCACAAGAGAAGAATTTGCCGTAACTGCCATGATGTTTGTCGCTTATCAAAACAATATGGATTTTGGCGATATGCAGTATTTATATATAAACGGCGGAAGCTTGTCAAAGGTGTCGGCGGACGAGATCAATATGTTTGACGATCTTGCCGACTCTGAATATGGAAATTACATTATGACGGCGGCGGCAATGGGTATTGTAAAGGGAAAAGGAAATAATCTTTTCGATCCGTTTTCTCCGATCACAAGAGAAGAAGCCGCCGTGATGCTGAGCAGGGTTTGCACCATGTACGCAAGCGACAAACCCGCACCCGAAAGCGAAGTTGCAGACATAGCGGATCCGGACAGCGTTTCCGATTGGGCAAGGGATTCCGTGAAAAAGGTTTATGCACTGAATATCATGCAGGGTATGCCCGACGGCACTTTTGCCCCAAAAAATCCCTACACCCGCGAGCAATGCTATGCAACGTTTGTAAGACTGTGCAAAAAAGCCGGTATAAAAAGCCGCTATCACGGAGACAACCTTTGCTTTTGGTCGTATGATGAATTGCTCGGAAGCGTCAAAGGACAGCCGAATTATGAAAGCATATACAGCTGCGAAAACGATTTCTGTTCGGTCGAAGTCGGATTTGCGTCGGCTTTTTTCTCGGGCAGAAGCGGCTTTTGGATCGTTTATAAAAACGGCGGAAGAAAAGATATAATGGGACAGTTCGGGAAAATAAGCCCCTACAATTTCAATAAAGAATCTTTCAAATTCGGAGACGACAGAAAATCCTTATATTGCTCGTGGAGTGATATGACCGACGGCATTGAGGAAAAGCGAGAATATCGGATCGACCTGGAAAAAGCAACGCTTGAAAAAACCAATTGATAAACTTTAAGAAATGAGGAATGTTATAATGAAATCAAAAGTTGTGGCGGTTTATTTTCTTTCAATATTTTTACTTTGTTCTGTGTTGCCCGCTGTAAATGCAGACAACGGATATACCATAAAAGATTATATTAAAAATTATTATTCGGAAATTTATCGGGAAGGTGCAGATGCTGCGTTTGATAAAATCACAATTCAGGACACGAACAGAAAAAACGAATTATGGGTATTGACCGGGAATTTATCGGAATATAATATATTTAATAACAAAATTGAGAAAGTAGAAAACCCTTATGTTATACAGACGTTGGAAAGATATTATATTACATTGCAAAGCACAGCAGGAAACTATCTGTATCTTTGCATAACCAAAAACGGCGAAATGTTTTTCGGTCGGTATGCCGATTATGATAAGCCGAATTATTGCGAATATATAGTTGCGGAATCCGCCGCCGTATCAAATGAACTATTTCAAATATGTCAAACCGGCATAAACGGCTATATAAATCAAAATGCAGCTGAGGGTATTCCCAAATGTTCGGAATGGGCGCTGGGCTATGTGACAAAAGCTGCGGAAAAATCTTTTATTCCGACTATTTTGCTGGAATTAAATTTTTCCGAAAGCGCTAAAAGAATAGACTTCTGCCGTATGGCTTACAGAATGTTGAACGAAAAAGAGCAGATAAATGTAATCGAACGCACTCACCCGTTTACCGATGTTGACAAAGACGAGAGAGAATTGGCATATTTATATGAAAACGGCATTATAAAAGGAAAATCGGCAACGGAATTTTATCCGAACGATTCTATTTCACGGGAAGAAGCCGCAACTATCCTCGACAGGCTGTTTAAGTTTGTTTATAAAACGGATGCAGACAACTCCGATGAAGAAAAACTGTATGCTGATGATAATACAATCAGTGATTGGGCTAAAAACAGCGTATATTCAATGAAAACGCATAAAATAATGATTGGCGTAGACAATGAAACGTTTTCGCCGAAAACACCTTTTTCGCTGGAACAAACCGTTGTTACATTGGTAAGAATTTACGAATATAAGTAAAACTGCAACTATTTTGCACTGTTGCAGATACCGTCTTTAAATCGGAGGTGAAAAGGCAATGAAAAAAATATGGTTTTTAACTTTCATCGTAGCAGCAGTAACATCCACTATTGTATATGCCGGCGGTTACAGCTTTCACGACGGCGTTTACAGAGGCGAAAAATGGAAGTTTGATTTCGGTAAGCCAAAGAAAAATTATATAACAATCATACCGAAAGACATCCCTGAACCAAGAGTACACGGCAACGGATATATTGTGCGTGATACAAGCCCCGAAAAACCATATGACATAATATTATTATCCGATCAGAAATAATTTGCACAAATGGCTATATTATAAAACTCAAAAAATATCGTGATACCTGTTTTGTGTATCACGATATTTTTTATGTGTGTAGAAAGCGAAAACTATATTTTCGGGCAAGGTAATAAAAACCATTACCTTGCCCGTTTTGACCTCTGAAACCCCTTATTTTATGCGATAAAAAAACGCTTAAAATGTCAACACATATCTTTAATCATTTTAACAATATCTCAAATTGCCGTTTCTATAAAAATTTTTGTATTCCATCTCAATAAACGAATGACACAATTAATAAACCGGTTTATCGAGTCTTGAAAAAGCATAGCCCTCTGCCATGAAATATTCAATAATTTTCGGCAGTGCTTCGGCTGTTGCTTTTTTGTTCGCCGCGTCATGCATTAAAACAACGACCTGATTTTTATCCTTTGACGAGGTTTTCACGCGTTCTATAAGCTGCTCTGCGGATTTACTTCCGCCCTCAGCGTCGCCGTTGAGCGCGTTCCAGTCGCACTGATAATAGCCCATCTGCGCCAAAATTTCTTTATATTGCTGCTTCTGCTCGCCGTATGTTCCGGCATTATAGCTTCCGCCGGGAAAGCGGACAAGCGGAAAAAAGTCATCTCCGACAACGGACTTAATCTGCCCCTCGCAATTTCTGATTTCCTCGGTAAACGTATCGCCGCTCGCGTAAAGCTTGCTGTAGGTATGCGTATATGAGTGGTTCGCAACCAAGTGCCCCTCTTCGTAAACGCGGCGCGCCATATCGGGATTATCCTTAATGAGTGAGCCGACCTCAAAAAATGTTGCTTTTACGTTGTATTTTCTGAGCGTGTCGAGGATTTTCGGCGTTATTGAATTATTCGGTCCGTCGTCAAACGTGAGGTAGCAAACCTTTTTGTCCGAAGCTGTTGATTCGAGAAATTTAATTATATCATTCTGCTCGGAAGCGGGCGGAAGAGTCTGCGCCGGCTCGGGCGACGCGCTCGGAACATCTGCCTCGTCTGACGGCTGCGGAGCTGCCGACTCAACGTTTTCGCTTATAACGGGAATAGGAGTCGGGCTTACCTTTGCGGCATTATTTTTAATGTGCGCGGCTATTGCGCCTATTGCCGAAACAATTCCGACAATAATCAATACAAATACAGCCAAAACAATCAGTATTCTGATCATTCTCGCTCTTTCGCGCTGTTTTCGTCTTTTTTTTATTTCTTCCAGGCGGTTTCTTTCGTTATTAGCCAAGTCACACACTCCTTGCAGATTTTATTAATTTTATTATACACCAAAAATCTTCAAAAATCAACATGAAATTTATAAAATTTATGTTATTTTTATATTTCACATAAATTAAAAGCTGTAATAATACATATCGTAAAATCATAAAATGTACAAAAAAGGGAAACAATATGCGGAGGATTTTGCAATGCTTAAAAAGAAAATTCCGATTTTATGCGCGGTTATTTTAACGGCTGTTCTCGGCGCGGTATATAATGCCGGAGAAACACAGGAGGAAAACAATGATTTTAAGGCGGCGGAAAAAAATGTGACGGAAAGCGCCGATTTGACGCCGAATGGCGAGCAGAATTTGAATTTTGACATAAACGCGGCGGACGAGAAATATTATTCGCTTTCGGCAAACCATATCGGCTGGGGCTTTAAGAAAAACAAGGGCGCGCCGCCCGATATTGACAAAAAAACAATTGAACTTTTCGGGAAAACGAATACATATTACATGGCTTCGGGCGATGAAAAGGCGATGTATCTTACGTTTGACGAGGGCTACGAAAACGGCTGCACAGCTTCCATTCTCGACATTCTTAAGGAAAAGGACGTTAAGGCGGCGTTTTTCATCACGGGGCATTATTTAAAGAGTGAGCAGGAGCTTGTGCGGCGAATGATAGACGAGGGGCATATTGTCGGAAATCACACAATGAAGCATCCGAACCTTGCAAAATCGGATTTGAGTACGGCGGCAGCGGAGCTTAAAGCGCTCGATGACGAATACAGCGCGATTTTCGGCGGTCATATGATTTATATGAGACCGCCGGAGGGGGAGTATAGCGAAAGACTTTTGACTTTTGCGTCGGATATGGGGTACAAAACGGTTTTGTGGAGCTTTGCGTATCGCGACTGGGAGCGTGATGTGAGAAAGGGCGCGGATTATGCGTATTCGCAGATTGTTCCTTATTTTCACAGCGGCGCTATTATTCTTCTTCATGCCGTTTCGGCGGATAATGCAGAGGCGCTCGGCGCCGTTATTGACGCGGCGAGGGAGCAGGGATATGTGTTTAAAAGTCTTGATGAGCTGAACTGAAATTTTTTTCACAAATTGAAGTGTTTTTATAAAAATTATTTCAATTTGTGAGTTTATTTAATTTTATCTTGATTATTATCACTTTGTGTGATAATATGAAATATATTTGCGGTGGTGGTTAAATTAAAAGATAGATAAAAATCCGCAAATGTTAAAACGGGCGGAGCAGAGCCCACCCCTACAGAGAAAACAAATTTACATAGCATTTTCGGATTTTGTCGAAAACCATAAAACGCAAATCAAAAATTAGCAGCGGCTTTACGCATCGCTGCGGTAAATTGTGAGCGTATCACATTCAGAATATAACTACCTCTTGCCACATTGGCTTAAAATAATTTATGCAAAACTGAAAATCTTTGCTTGTATGGGGTCTTGGGGCGTGCCCCAAGCGGTTCAGGGTCCGGGAGGTACTTAGGCTTCCGGCGGTTTTGGTTCTTTTGTCGCACAAAAGAACACCTGTAAATGACGAGATAAAACACAGTATCAATAAAATATATTTTGACTAATTCCAAAATTTATAATACTGTATTTTTACTCCTTCCACCGCTAAAGCGGTCCCCCTCCCTCAAAGATGGAGGCTTTTGCACTCCGAAATTGTCGCAAATAATAAAAAATTCGCAAGTGTTAAAGCGGGCGGTTAGTAACCGCCCCTACGGAGCGAGCAAAGAATGTGGCGAAAAAGCAAATGTTTGCAAACGCTAAAACGGGCGGTCAATGCTCGGTAGGAACGTGGTGCTGTTGTTTACGTGCGAACAAATCGGTTATATCCAGTATGGGCGCGGCTTTGCTGCGCCCGGATAAAGCGGTCATATCCACCCCTACGGAGCGAGCAAAAAAAATAGCAAAAAAGCAAATGTTTGCAAACGCTAAATCGGGCGGAGCAGAGCCCCGCCCCTACGGAGCAAAATAAAATAGTTGCAAATAAATAAGAAATTTGCAAGCGTTAAATCGGGCGGTGGGTAACCGCCCCTACAGAGTGAACAAAGCAAATAAAAAAATCCGAAATAAAAAACGAGGTAAAAGATGAAGCGAAAAAACAAGGGTGAAAAAATCAGAGTAATTGAATTTTTATACAACAAATCTCCTAAGTATTTCAAAAAAATATTTTTGATTTACTTTATTTTGCTGGCCGGAATATTTCTTGCGGCGTCATACACGATAATGATAAGCAGCAATGCCGACGAAAGCTATGAAAATTTTGCGAACAAAACAACGCAGCTTGAAAAATTCAAGCGCGACACGGACATAGTTTTCGACACAACCGACATGATAAGCGAGCTTATTTCCGAATATGCGCAGACGAACGATTATGCGCACGAGCAAATCGGCGAGTACGGCAAAATGGATTTTCAGCGGCTCTATGAGCTTAGCAAAACAATGAAGCGTATACAAACGGATTTTGCGGGCTATAATTTAAATATTGCAATGACGCGCCTTGACGACGATATTGTGATAACGGGCGGCGGTGAAACGGAGAGCATAGAGGGCTATGCAAAATCAAACGGTATCGACATCGAAAAGGCGGCGCGCGAGCTTGACGTGTCGGGCGGCAAGAGCTATATTGTTCCGTCAAATTCGCTCGACGACAAGGTTGCGGTTGTATATAAGCGCGATTTTTCGGGCGCGAACAGCGTTTATTACATAATGTTTTTTAACAATGATAACATAAATTATATCTGCACGGGCGATGTGAAATACATATTTTCAGACTACAATGAGGAATACGCCGAAGCGGTTATTTCCGGGAAATACAAGGTGCGCGAAAGCGGCGAGATAAGCTATATTGACGGAAAGCGCGGCTCGTCGTGCTTTTTCACACCGTCGGACAGGCAGGAAAACATAATATATGTAAAATGCTTTCCGTCTGAAAAAAAGTCGGACATACCGTTTGCGGTGCTGCTTTCGGTTATACTTGTCGGCGCTGCGGCGGCAATTGCGGTAAATCTTGCAAAGTATACCTATTATCCGCTCAGAAGCATATTCAAAAAGCTCGGAATGAGCTCCGGCAGCGGAATAGATGAGCTTGAAGCGCTCGGCGACAGGATAGATTATATTATGGAAAACAACAGCAATATGCGAAAATCGATAAAAAACAAATTTTTATTTGATGTTTTAAACGGCTTTATATGGGGTGAAGCGCTGCGCGAGGGCGCGGCGGAGCACGGTTATGAGTTTTTAACGGGCGACTGCCTTATTGCCGTTATGGATACTGGAGCAGAGGACAGCGCGGAGGTCAGCGTTTGCGACAGCCTTTGCGAATGTTTTGAGGAATATGAGGGTGCGGCGGTATGCTCCGTTTCCAAAAGCCGCTGCGCCGCAATTTTTGACAGAAAAACAGCCGATAAGGAGCGCGTTTTGGAGGATATTGATTATGTCAGAAGAACGCTCGGCGTTTCAATCTGCGCGGCGGTGGCCGAGAACAGTGACGGCAGGAAAATTTCGGATATTTACCGCTTTTTGTCGCTCGGCCTTGACAACAAGAGTCTTACCAACAAAAAGGATATTATAACGGAGAGCGATATTGCCGCGCACGGCAGGGAAAAGCTTGTTTATCCGTCGGAAACGGAAGCGATGCTTGTTGACTGCTGCGCAAACGGCGAGGGCACAAAGGCGCTTTACTGTCTTAAAAATATATTTTTGTCGTCCGTCGGGGAGCATGGCGAAAATCTTGAGGTTTTCAAATATGCCATGATTGTTTCCGTAAAGCGCATACTTGCAAAGCTTGACGCTGCGGAGGAGGATATATTCGGCGCAGGGTTTGACTCAATGCGCGAAATCAGTGCGGCAAAGAGCGCGGATGAGGCATTTTCGGTTATAAAGCAGATTATTGAAATGATTATCGACTTTGCGGAAAAAAATATAACCTCAAATTCGTCAGGCCTTGCGAGCGATATAATACGGTTTATAAACGATAATCTGCAAAAGGACGTGTCGGTCGGCGATGTTTCGGATAGGTTTTCGATTTCGCCGAGCTATATCGCAAGGCTTTTGAGGAGCAATTATAATACGAGCTTTAAGGCGTATCTCAATGACGCGAGAATTAAAAAGGCAAAACAGATGATGGACGAAAATAAAAATATTCTGATTAAGGACCTTGCGGCAAGTCTGGGGTATAATAATTCGGTGAGCTTTATAAGAATGTTTAAGAAAAATGAGGGTATTTCGCCGGGTGAGTATTTGAAAATGAAGTAGAAGGGTTACTCCGTAAAGGATTGGTTTGATGTGACATTTGTTTCTTTGTAGGGGTGGGGCAAAGCTCCACCCGTTTTTTGCGCTTGTGGTTTTTTGCTTGCAAATATTGTTAGCTCTGTAGGGGCGGGGCTTTGCTCCGCTCGTTTTAACGCTTGCGAGCTTATTGCTTTTTTGCTATATTTTTTGTTAGCTCCGTAGG
>CAKSSN010000015.1 GCA_934489015.1 uncultured Clostridia bacterium | reverse complement strand
GTTTTAATGTCAACGGGACTTCAGGATAATATTTGTCCGCCGTCTACGCAGTATGCGGTATATAACAAGATAAAATCAAAGAAAACACATATTATTTATCCCGATTTCGGTCATGAATGGCTGAAGGGAAATGATGATTTGGTGTTTGAATTTATGAGTGATTTATAATAGCGAAAGGAATGCATAAAAATGAAAATAGCAATGGGATCGGATCACGGCGGACTGGAGCTTAAGCTCAAGGTTAAAAAGCATTTGCAGGAGCGCGGCTTTGAGGTTGTTGACTACGGAACGGATACACCGCAGTCTGTTGATTATCCTGATATGGCAAAGCCTGTTTGTATGGCGGTTCTTGAAAAAAAGGCTGACTGCGGAATACTTTTCTGCGGCACGGGAATAGGAATTTCAATGGCGGCGAACAAATACAAGGGTATTCGTGCGGCTCTTTGCGGTGATGTATACAGCGCGAAAATGGCGAAGCTTCATAACAATGCGCAGATAATCTGCATGGGCGGCAGAGTTATAGGCGAGGATTTGGCGTGCATGATTGCGGATATATGGCTTGATACGGAGTTTGAAGGCGGCAGACATATAAAGCGCATAGAAAAAATTCATGCGGCTGAAAATATGTAATGGAAAAAATAATTTTAACAGTGTCGGAGCTTGATGAGGGCGTAAGACTTGACAGTTTTTTGGCAGATAAAACGGAGCTTTCGCGCTCAAGAGCGGCAGGCGAATGTGAGGAGGGGCTTGTGCTACTGGGCGACAAGCCGCTTGAAAAAAAATATAAGGTAAAAGCGGGCGAGGAAATAACCGTTTACATAAAAGAGCCTGTTGAAATCGAGGCTGCCCCGGAGGATATTCCGCTGGATATTGTCTATGAGGACAGCGGCGTTATTGTTGTAAACAAGCCGCAGGGGATGGTTGTTCATCCGGCTGCCGGAAACGAAAGAGGAACTCTTGTGAACGGAATACTTTTTCACTGCATGGGCGAGCTGTCGGGAATAAACGGTAAAATCCGACCGGGAATAGTGCATAGAATAGATAAGGACACAAGCGGTCTGCTTGTTATTGCGAAAACAAACGAGGCGCATATAGCTCTTACGGAGCAGTGGCAGAGTACAAAACCATACAGGCGGTATATTGCGCTTGTGCACGGAAATATAAAGGAGGATACACTAACTGTTGATAAGCCTATAGGCAGATGCCCGTCGGACAGAAAAAAAATGGCCGTCGTACCGGGCGGAAGAATCGCTGTGACTCATGTAAGGGTGCTTGAGCGGTTTGGGAAATATACGCTGATAGAATGTGTTCTCGATACCGGAAGAACTCATCAGATAAGAGTGCATATGGCGTATATCGCAAGACCAATCGTTGGCGACAGGCTTTACGGAGTGAAAAAGGAAGAATTTAATTTAAACGGTCAGCTTCTTCATGCTCAAAGTCTTGGATTTATAAATCCGTCAACAAAGGAGCAGATGCTTTTTACATCTGATTTGCCCAATTATTTTGAACACGTATTGAGGTGCCTTAGAAATGGAAAAGGAAACCGTAACTGGAACGGTAAATGATATAATATACTATAATGCCGATAACGGTTATACGGTGCTTGACGTTGATTTAAGCGGCGCCGATTTGATAACTGCTGTCGGCTTTACGGCGGATATTGCCGAAGGACAGTGCGTAGCTCTTACGGGAAGCTGGACAAATCACGCGGAGTACGGCGAGCAGTTTAAATTTGACAGCTATGAAATTGTAATGCCGTCGGAGGAACAGGATATTTTAAGATATTTGTCAAGCGGAGTCGTCTATGGAGTGCGCGGCGCAACGGCAAAAAAGCTTGTGGCGGAGTTTGGCAAGGATACCTTGAAAATTATGCTCACAAACCCTGAAAAAATGGCGCAGATAAAGGGTATTTCAAAAAACAAGGCTATGAAAATCGGGGAGTCGTTCAGGGAAATTCGCGAAATGCAGACGATTGTCATGTATTTGCAGCAGTACGGAATAAACGTAAATGCGGCAATAAAGGTTTACAGGCAGTGGGGCGACAGAGCCGTTAAAACGATAAAGGAAAATCCGTATATTCTGGCGGATAATATTGACGGTATAACGTTTGCGCAGTCGGATAAAATCGCATACGGCGAGGGCATTGCCGCAAACAGTCCCATGAGGATAAAAAGCGGAATAAAGCATATTCTTACAATGGCGGCGTATACGTCGGGGCATACATATCTTCCGCGTCAGCTTTTAAGCGAGGATGCGTCATATAAGCTGAAGGTGGAAAGCGAGGATGTTGACAGCGTGCTTGCGGAGCTTATTATGTCAAAGGACGTGCAGTCGGATTTTATAGGCGGCGAGCCTGTCTATTGCCTTACGCAGCTTTATAGGGCAGAAAGCTATATTGCGTCAAGGCTCTGTCTGCTTGCTTCAGCAGATGACAAAGCACTGCTCGGCGAGCAGGAGGCGCAAAAGAGAATTGACAGCTTTGAGAAAATAACAGGTTACAGTATTGCGCCGCAGCAGAGAGCGGCCGTTATATGTGCGCTCGAAAGACAGTGTATGGTGCTTACCGGCGGACCCGGAACAGGAAAAACTACAACGATAAATATTATCATAAAGCTGCTTGAAGAGTTTGATTTAAAAATAGTTCTTGCAGCGCCGACGGGAAGAGCGGCAAAGAGAATGACGCAGCTTTCCGGAATGGAGGCTAAAACAATACACCGTCTGCTCGGCGCGACAGGCGAGGACGGCACGTGCAAATTTACTCATAACGAGGAAAATCCGATAAGTGCGGATGTGGTTATACTCGACGAGGTGAGTATGCTTGACGTCAATCTTATGTATGCGTTTTTAAAGGCGCTTAAGCCTGGAAGCAGACTTATAATGTCGGGTGATGCCGATCAGCTGCCGTCTGTCGGACCGGGTAATGTTTTAAATGATATTATAAGAAGCGGAATTGTTCCGGTGATAAAGCTTGATACAATTTTTCGTCAGGCAGAGGAAAGCCTGATTGTTGTAAATGCGCACAGGATTAATGCGGGAGAAATGCCGGAGCTTTCAAGCAAAACCGGAGATTTTTTCTTCATGAAAAGAAATACCGCATCTTCGATTGTAAGCACCATAAGCTCTCTTTGCTCGCAACGGCTTCCCGGTGCATACGGCATAGATCCGCTTACCGATATTCAGGTTATTTCTCCGTCTAAAAAGGGTGTGTGCGGCTCAATAAACCTAAATCATGTTTTGCAGAACGTATTAAACCCCGATGACGGTCTTAAAAACGAATATTCCTATGGAAAAATTCTTTTCCGCGAGGGTGACAAGGTTATGCAGAAGAAAAATAATTACGATATTTATTATACGCGCAGCGTCGGAGAAAGCGGCACGGGAATATTTAACGGAGATATGGGGCGCATTGATGAAATATCGGTTGTTGATAAATTAATGGTTATAACGTTTGATGAAGAAAAGCGCGTTGAATATCCATTTACACAGCTCGATGAGCTTGACCTTGCATATGCGGTTACGGTGCATAAAAGTCAGGGAAGCGAATTTCCTTACGTTATTATGCCGGCGGCACAGTTCCCGCCGCTGCTTATGTGCAGAAATCTTTTATATACTGCCGTTACAAGAGCAAGAAACATGGTTATTCTTGTCGGAGCGCAGGAGGCGGTAGAGTATATGACGAAAAACGGAAGCGAAAAAGAAAGATATACCGGTCTTTGCGAAAAGCTTGTCAAGCAGGGTGAAAACGAGCTTGAGTCATTTAATTAAGAAAGGAAGTTTTACCTATGGAGATAACCGGCAGCACGGGCTTGCTTGCGGTTTTGGGAAACCCGATTAAGCATAGCCTTTCGCCTAAAATACATAATTATCTGTCGGCAAGGCTTAATAAGGATTATGTTTATGTTGCGCTTGAAATTCCCGATGTGTCGAGGGCTATTGACGGCATAAGAGCACTCGGAATTTGCGGAGTAAATGTAACTTCACCGTTTAAGGAGAAGACTGTTTCGGGCGTTGATGAGCTTGATGAGGAAGCGCGCGCCGTCGGTGCGGTGAACACTATTGTAAACCGCGACGGAAAGCTTTTCGGCTACAGCACTGACGGAGAGGGGCTTTACAGAGCGCTTCTTTATGAAAATGTTGATGTTGTGGGGAAAAATGTTCTTGTAATAGGTGCCGGAGGTGCGTCAAGAGCTATTTTGGCTATGCTCGGCAGACGCGGCGCAGGGTCGGTTTTTGTAAAAAACAGAACGGAAGCCAAAGCGGCGGAGCTTTGCGGAAAGTTTAATGAGTTTTACGATTGCAATGTTTTCAGGGTTTATAAATCAAACGAAAAGTTTGATATTGTCATAAACACAACTCCCGTAGGTATGGGAACGGACGACTGTCCGATTGATGACGAGTCCGTTTTCGACTGGGCGGAGGCGGCAGTTGACCTTATCTATTACCCGAAGCAGACAAAATTTTTAAGGCTTGCCGACGAAAAGGGCATTAAAACCGTAAACGGCATAGGTATGCTTGCTTTTCAGGGCATACTTGCCTATGAGCTTTTTACGGGTGCGGAGGTGCCGCGCAGACTTTGGAGAAGGGTTTTGGAGCTGATAGATGAATAATATAATTGTTACGGGATTTATGGCGAGCGGCAAAACAACCGTTTCAAAGGAGCTTTCGCGCCTTATGTCAAAAATACTTATTGATACTGATGATGAAATTGTAAAAAGGCTTGATACGAGCATTGTGGATATTTTTGATAAATTCGGGGAAGAATATTTCAGGAAAAAGGAAAC
Source organism: uncultured Clostridia bacterium (assembly GCA_934489015.1). GTDB lineage: Bacteria > Bacillota > Clostridia > UBA1381 > UBA1381 > RGIG9115. The sequence goes on along the minus strand of CAKSSN010000015.1, from coordinate 58,839 downwards.
GGAGATTTTGAAAACAGTTCTCCGCTCCACCGATGCTGTAATTTCAACCGGCGGCGGCATTGTTTTAAAAGAGGAAAACAGGCGGCTTATGAAAGAAAGCGGAATTGTGATTTCGCTTATTCCCGATTTTTCGGTTATTGAGTCAAGGCTTTCATCTGCAAGAAAAACAAGACCGCTTCTGATGGAGGAAACGGAAAAAATCAAAAAGCGTTATTATGACAGGCTTCCGCTGTACCGCGACTGCGATATTGAAATAAATCCTTCACCAGACGAAACACCGGCTGAAACAGCGAAACATATACTCGAAAGGATTGACGGCTGTGCTTCATATTTACACAGGTGACGGAAAAGGAAAAACGACTGCGGCAATAGGTCTTGCTCTCAGAGCTGCTGCGGCAGGCAAGAGAATTTTATTCTTTCAGTTTTTAAAGCCTGACACAAGCGGCGAAAGAAGAACGCTTTCGGCAATAAAGAATATAACGGTTTTTAATGTTGATGAGGATATACCGTTTCTTTTTAATGCCGATGATGAAAAACGCAGAAATTTAAAAGGACTTTATAAGGAAAAGACGGATATGTTTTTTTCTATCGCGAGTCTTTATGATGTGTTCGTGTTTGACGAGGCTGTTTGCGCGATAGACGCAGGGGTTTTGGAAAAGGAAGATGTTTTGAGATTTAAAAGCTTCGGTGAGGTTATTTTAACCGGCAGGGGAAATATTGATTTGCTTGAAAATGAAGCGGATTATATAACGTATATGAAGAAAATAAAGCACCCTTATGACGCAGGCAGTGCCGCGCGCGAGGGGATAGAATATTAATTAAGACGAAGGGTATGATAAAAGTGGATATACTAAAGAGCTATGGAATAAGCGATGAAGCGTACAAATTGGTATGCGAGTGTGAAAAAAAGGTAAAGCCGTGCTTTGAGAAAATAGATAAAACAGCGGAGAAAAATGTTTGGAAGGTTATGAAGGCGTTTCATGACAATAAGGTGTCGGAGGCTCATTTTGCGCCGAGTTGGGGCTATGGCACGGACGATCTCGGACGCGATACGCTTGAGAAGGTATATGCTGATATTTTTGAGTGTGAGGACGCGCTTGTCCGTCATCAGCTCATTTCCGGCACACATACTCTTTCAACGGTGTTTTTCGGCATTTTAAGACCGGGCGATATACTTTTTGCTATAACCGGAAAGCCTTACGACACGCTTGAAGAGGTTATAGGAATATCGGGAGAAGCCGGGAACGGTTCTCTTGCCGATTTCGGAATTAAATATATGCAGGCGGATTTGATTGACGGAGATGTTGATTATGCGGCGGCAGAGAAGATACTCCGCGAAAACAAAATACGTCTTGTAACAATTCAGCGCTCTAAGGGATACGGCGACAGACCGACCTACAGCGCCGAAAAGGTGGGAGAAATTGTTGCGTTTGTAAAGAAAATATCTCCCGAAACAATTTGCATGGTTGATAATTGTTACGGCGAGTTTGCCGATGAAAAGGAGCCGTCCTCATACGGTGCGGATATAGTATGCGGCTCGTTAATAAAAAATCCGGGCGGCGGAATTGCGCCGACGGGCGGATATATTGCGGGAAAAGCCGAGCTTGTCGAAAAGTGCGCATACAGGCTTAATTCTGTCGGTATAGGTAAGGAAGCCGGAGCTACAATGGGCTTTAACAAGGCGGCGTTTCAGGGCTTGTTTTTTGCGCCGCGCGTGACGGCCAACGCTATAAAAACATCTGTTCTTGCGGCGTGCGTTTTTGAAAGGCTCGGTTTCAGGGCAAATCCGGCGTGGGATGAGCCGCGTCATGATATAATTGAGGCGATAACTCTCGGAAGCCGCGAAAATATGCTTGCCTTTTGTCGCGGAATACAAGGCGGAGCGCCGATTGACTCGTTTGTTACTCCGGAGCCTTGGAAAATGCCGGGCTATCAGGATGAGATTATAATGGCGGCAGGCGCATTTAATCAGGGTGCGAGCATTGAGCTCAGTGCGGACGGACCGATGAAGCCGCCTTATATTTGCTATATGCAGGGCGGACTTACATACGAATCGGCAAAGCTCGGCATAATGCTTGCCTGTGAAAATATCATGAAAATAAGCGATAAATAAGGTTGACATATTATCCAAAATATGATATAATATATGTAATGATTTGTTCGGTTATATTGACAGATTTATTCTTTGCCGCAGTGCGTTTGAGCTGAGAAGCGCCGCGCGGCAGGCTTTTGCCGATAAAGCAGAAGTTTACACCGTTTGGCTTTAAAATTTATTTTGAATACGATTGTATTTAAATGCTTCGGGATTTGTCCCGACCATTAATTTAATGTTTTATTGAACGGAAAAAAATAATGAAATACGGAGGTTTAATATTTTGGCAAAAAAAATAAAATTGAAGATTATTCCTATAGGTGGTTTGAATGAGATCGGAAAAAATTTGACCGCCTTTGAGTACGGGAATGAAATTATAATCGTTGATTGCGGAATGTCATTTCCTGACGAGGATATGCCCGGAGTTGATATGGTTATAAATGATATATCGTATCTGGAAAAGAACGCGTCTAAAATTCTCGGAATTTTTATAACGCACGGACATGAGGACCATATCGGCGGTATTCCGTACTTTTTGAAGTCCGTAAATGTTCCCGTTTTCGGAACAAGACTTACTCTCGGACTTATTGAGCATAAGCTTAAGGAAAACAATATGCTTTCAAAAACGAAGCTTGTAAGAGTAAAGGCAGGCAATGTTGTTACGGCAGGTAAAAATTTCAGCGTTGAATTTATAAGAACAAATCACTCCATTGCCGACTCATGTGCGCTTGCGATAAAAACGCCTGTCGGAACGGTTCTCCATATGGGCGACTTTAAAATAGACACAACTCCTATTGTCGGAGATATGATTGATCTTACAAGAATAGGTGAGCTCGGAAACGAGGGCATACTTGCGCTTATGTCGGACAGCACAAATGTTGAGCGTCCCGGCTTTGCGATGAGCGAGCGCAGCGTCGGAGAAAAATTTGAGCAGATATTTAAAAACTGCAGCAAGCGAATTATAGTTGCTACTTTTGCTTCAAATGTTCACCGCGTGCAGCAGATTATAGACGCTGCCGTTAAAAACGGGCGTAAGGTTGCGGTTTCCGGCAGAAGCATGGAGAATATCGTTGAGCTTTCAATTCTTATGGGATATATGCGCGTGCCTGAAGGGGTGCTTATAAATATAGACAATATTAATAAATATCGTCCGAGCCAGATTGTTATAATAACAACGGGAAGTCAGGGCGAGCCGATGAGCGCACTTACGAGAATGGCGTATTCGGATCACAGAAAGGTAGAGGTTACAAAGGACGATTTAATTATAATTTCCGCAACACCTATACCCGGAAACGAAAAGTCAGTTTCGAACGTTATAAACGAGCTGTTTAAAATAGGTGCGTCCGTTATTTATAAATCGCTTGCCGATGTTCATGTTTCGGGACACGCGTGTCAGGAGGAGCTTAAGCTCATTTTGGCGCTTGCAAAACCAAAATTCTTTATTCCCGTTCACGGCGAATGCAGGCATCTTATTCTGCACGCACATCTTGCGGAGCAGGTTGGAGTGCCTAAGCAAAATACATTTGTTCTTTCAAACGGAAGTGTACTTGAGCTTGACGAAAACACGGCTAAGCTTGCCGGCAGCGTTCCGAACGGAAAAATCCTTGTCGACGGTCTTGGCGTGGGCGATGTCGGAAATATCGTTCTTCGAGACAGAAAGCATCTTTCGCAGGACGGACTTATTATTGTTGTTGTAACTCTTTCGGGCGAGGACAAGAGAATTGTTTCAAGACCGGACGTTATAAGCAGAGGCTTTGTTTATGTGCGTGAGGCGGAAACGCTTATAGATAATATCCGCGATGTTGCCGCGCAGAGCGTGGAGGCTTGTATGAATAAGCACTCTACCGACTGGACAACAATGAAAAATTCGCTTAAAAACAGCGTTGCAAAATATATTTATGAAAAAACAAAGCGCAATCCGATGATTTTGCCGATTATCGAAGAGGTTTAAAAGTAAATTAATTGTTAATATTTACTCTGATATATTGAAAAATGTATATAAATGTGTTATAATATGCTGTGGTTAGGGGGAATATAAATGGCGGAAAACAATAATATTAAAATTATAGCGCAGAATAAAAAGGCTCGCCATGAATATTTCATTCTCGAAAATATCGAAACGGGTATTGAGCTTTTCGGAACTGAGGTTAAGTCAATCCGTGACGGTAAGGTTAATATTGCCGACAGCTATGCAAGCATTAAGGGCGGAGAGGTATTTCTCATAGGTATGAACATAAGCCCGTATGAAAAGGGGAATATATTTAACCGTGACCCCTTGCGTGAGAAAAAGCTGCTTCTTCACAAGGCGCAGATCAGAAAGCTCATAGGGCAGATAAAGCAAACGGGATTTTCGCTTATTCCGCTTTCGGTTTATCTTAAGGGTTCAAAGGTTAAGGTTGATCTCGGCGTTTGCAAGGGTAAAAAGCTTTATGATAAGCGTGACGATATTGCAAAGCGTGACGCAAAAAGAAGCGCTGACAGAGCGCTTAAGCAAAGAGATAATTATTGATTAGTCTGCCGGATATACTCCGGCAGATTACTCGGTTTTTATTTTAAAAAGCGGCCGTGCTGCCGCAACTTTCGGATATTTTCCGATAAACAAAATATAATATGGGGCTGCAATGGCTTCGACGGGGATAGTGAAGCATGAAATGCCGGTAGTGGCGGAACACTTAAAAATTCCAAACTTTTTAAAAATAAACGCTAACGATTTAGCATACGCAGCCTAAGTGCTGCCGTCTTATCTGCGCTGACCGCGCCGCAGAATAAGGCGAATACCATGCGGTGAACGTGAACGGCGGAGCGCTCCGGCCGCCGTCATGAATTAGGGGATACCGATTATATCGCCGTGTCTGTGCGGAGGTTTAAAAGGGAATTTAATTCACAGTCTATGCCGGTAGATTTTTGTGTGGATTTGTTTTCGGACAGGAGTTCGATTCTCCTCAGCTCCACCACGAAAAAACACGTACATTGTTGTATGTGTTTTTATTTTTAGGCAATAATTAGTCATTTGCCGCGCGCTTTTATATGTTAATTTCTGATGTGATACAGGCGTGACCGTTTAACTGCTGTTAAATATGAAAACAAAATTGACAGCGGATGTGGCTTATGGTATAATATTATAGATAATTCGTATAAATGAGTGTTACGGAAGCTTTGGAGAAACGATAAAAATTTAATAGAGCTATGGGGATTAATATGAAATGCTATATCAATTTAAACGGAAAAACAATTCAATATGAGCTGCTGCGCAAGGCAGTAAAGAACATAAATCTGAGAGTCAAGTCTGACGGCACGGTTTATGTTTCCGCAAACAAATCCGTACCGGCAGATGTGATTGAAAGTGTTTTAAGGGAAAAGGCGGACTTCATTTTAAAGGCGCTTGAGCACTACAGTGAGCTTAGAAAGTATGCGCCGAGACCGAAGCAATACATTGACGGCGAGAGCTTCAGGCTTTGCGGACACGATTTAAGGCTAAAGGTATTTGAGGGCGAAAAAAACGCCATTGACTGCGACGGGGCGTTTATTAAGCTTACGGTAAAGGACGCGGGCGATATTGAGCTTAAGAAAAAGACTCTGGACAAATGGATAAAGCAAAGCTTTATAGCGGTTGTTACTGATATTTGCAGGGACGTATATCCGAAATTTGAAAAATACGGTGTGGCTTTTCCGCAGCTGAAATTCAGAAAAATGGTTTCGCGGTGGGGAAGCTGTCAGCCTGCACGCGGCTGCGTAACATTTAACTATGCTTTGGCGGAGGTACCGGCAGCGTGCATTGAATACGTTGTTGTTCACGAATTTACTCATTTTCTGCATCCTGACCATTCAAAGCGCTTTTATGCCCGTCTTACCGCTTTTATGCCGGATTGGCGAGAGAGAAAAAAGCTTTTGCAAAAATGCGGCGCGGTGGTTTTATGATTTTTACGAAAAACCGCTGCGCCGATGCAGCGGGAGAAAAATATGCAGATGAGCAGCTATTGCGCCCGGCGAAATCTAATTCTCGTTTTTGGAAGTGGTTTGGTATTGTTATTTTTTGATAAAATCGGATAATTAATTTTTACATTTTGACGAATTTAAAAAAAATTAAAAAAACTCTTTACAAATATAAAAAAATGTGATAGAATATAAATAATAGGTATAAAAATCTTTAAAATCATGCTGCGACATGGAGAAGGCTTAGACTGCGGCAAAGTCTGCATAGTGAATTTTCCCTGCCCGGCTCGGTCTGGGTTTTTTTATGCTTAAATATCTATACGAAAGGATTTTTCAGTTATGAAAAAAAACACAATCGGCGAACAGGGGCTTTATGATGCAAGAACCCTTGGTATCCCTAAAATGCTTCTTTTGGGTTGTCAGCACACCTTTGCAATGTTCGGAGCAACAATTCTTGTTCCTATCCTGACAGGGCTTGACATTGCAACAACACTGCTTATGGCAGGACTCGGAACTTTGTTTTTCCATCTTATTTCAAAGGGTAAGGTGCCGGCTTTTCTCGGCTCTTCATTTGCTTTTCTCGGCGGATATGCCGCTGTTGCACCGCTTCTTGAGGACGGCTCGGCAAATGTTGCAATGCTTCCTTACGCAAGCTTGGGTATTGCCTGCGCGGGTCTTTTGTACCTTGTTCTTGCAGGATTTTTCAAGCTTTTTGATGTTAAAAAGGTTATGAGATTTTTTCCGCCGGTAGTAACGGGTCCGATAATTATTGCAATCGGTCTTATACTTGCTCCGTCGGCCGTTACAAACTGTCAGACAAACTGGTTTTTGGCGCTGGTTGCGTTTCTTACAATAATTATATGCAACATCTGGGGAAAAGGAATGGTTAAAATTCTTCCTATCCTCATAGGCATAGCTGTTTCATATATAGTTGCTATATGCATAGGCGCTGTTGATTTTGCGGGAACCTTCAAGGATGTTCCGATTATTGCATTTCCGATTAAGAAAAGCGAAATAGTTTTCGGAAACATAAAGGATACGTCGCTTGCGGTTAATGCTATTATTGCTATTATGCCGATTGCGCTTGCTTCAATGATGGAGCATATCGGCGATATTTGCGCTATAAGCTCAACTGTCGGAAAGAATTATCTTGCAGATCCGGGTCTTCACAGAACACTTACCGGTGACGGCCTTGCAACAACGCTTTCTGCGCTTTTCGGCGGCCCGGCAAACACGACTTACGGCGAAAACACAGGTGTGCTTGCGCTTACAAAGGTTTATGACCCGCGCGTTATAAGAATTGCGGCTGTATTCGCTGTTATTCTTTCATTCTTCCCGGTTGTTTCAACCGCTATAAGCACAATTCCGTCAGCTATAATCGGCGGTGTTTCGCTTATTCTTTACGGAATGATTTCTGCGATAGGTGTTAGAAATCTTGTTGAAAACAATGTTGACCTTTCAAAGAGCAGAAATATAATAATTGCCGCAACAATTCTCGTTACTGCGCTCGGCTTTAACTCTGTCGGCGGTCTTTCGTTCCAGATCGGCGAAGCAACAATCACAATAACGGGACTTGCACTTGCAGCTGTTTTGGGAATATTCCTTAACGCTGTTATTCCGGGCAACGATTATGAATTTAAAAATGATAATGCAGAGGAAGCAAAAACAGGAGTAAGCTTTGAAATTTAAGCGCTTGTAAATCTGCATTTATAACAGTTAGGATGTGTGATTTATTATGAAGCTTAAGGCTGTTTTGTTTGACGAGAGTACGCTCAGGCGCTCTATTATGAGAATTGCTCACGAAATAATTGAGAAAAACCGTGATATTTCGTCATTGAGTATTATCGGAGTAAAAACAAGAGGCGTTCCGTTTGCTGTAAGACTTGCGAAATGTATTCACAGAATAGAGGGCGTGCAGGTTCCTGTCGGCACTCTTGATATATCGGAATTTCGCGACGATTTGGCATACGGCGGAATTAAAAATTCTCCGGATATACAGCTTCCGTTTTCCGTTGAGGGCAAAAACGTCATATTGGTAGACGATGTTTTATGTACGGGACGAACTGTACGCGCGGCTCTTGACTGTCTTGTTTTTCACGGAAGACCGAATAAAGTTCAGCTTGCAGTGCTTGTTGACAGGGGGCACAGAGAGCTTCCGATACGGCCTGACTATGTAGGAAAGAATATCCCAACGTCAAAAAGCGAGATTGTACGCATAAGTCTTATCGAAACGGACGGTAAGGATTCAATCGAGCTTTACGATAAAGAAGAAGATTAAGAAACTGCTGCGTCATTTTGATAGGTGTCATTATGGCGCAGCTTGTTTTTGTCATAATCCTGCCGCTGCGGCATAGATTTATTAATATATTTAAAAGTTTTGAGAAAGCGGAGATTGCCAAAATGGATAATGAAAAAGAATTAAAAAGAGCCGGCATAGGCAAGCTGTCGGGTGCTGTCGGTCTGTTTTGTAATATTTTGCTTGCCGCTTTTAAAATTGCGGTGGGCTTTGTTTGCGGCGCAATGTCAGTTATTGCGGACGGTATTAATAATTTTTCCGATGCGGCAAGCTCCGCGATAACGCTTATCGGCTTTAAGCTTTCTGAAAAGCCGGCGGACAGGGAACACCCTTACGGTCATGCAAGATTTGAATATCTTTCCGGGCTTACGGTTGCGGCAATGATTATAATATGCGGATTTGAGCTTGCAAAAAATTCGGTGCAAAAAATTTTAAATCCTTCTCCGGTTGAGTATTCGCCGATTATTTTGCAGGTGCTTTTGTTTTCGATTGCCGTTAAGCTTTTTATGATGATTTTTTTTAAAAGGGCAGGCAAAAAAATTCAGTCGGCAACGCTTTTTGCAGCTGCGGCAGACAGCAGAAATGATGTTATAACAACGCTTGCCGTCATTGTCGCGATACTTGCGGAGCATATAAACGACGTTCGCATTGACGGCGCTGTCGGAGCTGCCGTTTCGCTGTTTATTATATACAGCGGAATTTCTCTTGCCAAAAAAACAATTTCTCCGATTTTGGGAGAGGGAGCAAATCCGGAGCTGAAAAAGAAGCTTGTGGATTATATAAAGCTTCAGCCGCTTGTTTTAGGCTGTCATGATCTGATGGTTCATGACTACGGACCGGGAAAGCGATATGCAAGTATTCATGTGGAAATAGACAAAAAAATAGATCCAATGCTTTGTCATGAAGCGATTGATAAAATAGAGCGCGACTGCTTTGAAGCGTTTGCGATACATCTTGTAATTCATCATGACCCTGTTGATACGGATGATTTTCAAACAATTAAAATCCGCACGGCTGTAGAGGATATATTAAAGGTGCGTGACGAGAGAATTTCAATTCATGATTTCAGACTTGTTCGCCATGATGACGGTAAGGCTTTGCTTGTCTTTGACATGGTGCTGCCGCAGGAGCTTCAGAAGGAGTATACAAGGCTTAAGGAGTCGCTTGAAAGAGCGGTTAATTGTATTGATGAAAATACATATGAAACGGAAATAACGGTTGATTTGGATACGGACGGTTGATATAAAAATCACAGAGGCATATCGGTTTTCGGTATGCCACTGTGATTTTATTTTACGGATATATATAATAATGCTAAATCGCTTTATTTAACAGCCTCAAAAGCGTCGTCAAGAGCTTCCAAAAGATCGTTGATATTTTCTATACCTATAGAAAATCTGATTGTATTCGGCTTAATACCCTGCTCTGCAAGCTCGGCTTCGGAAAGCTGCGAATGAGTTGTTGAAGCCGGATGAATTACAAGCGATTTAACGTCCGCAACATTTGCAAGCAGTGAGAAAATTCTGAGGTTATCAATAAATTTCTGCGCTGTTTTATCGTCGCCCTTAATTTCAAACGTGAATATTGATCCACCGCCGTTCGGGAAATATTTTTTATAAAGCTTATGGCTCGGCTCTGTTTCGAGCGACGGATGATGAACAGCTTCAACCTGCGGATGATTATTGAGATATTCAACGATTTTAAGAGCGTTTGAAACATGGCGCTCAACTCTAAGAGAAAGCGTTTCAAGTCCCTGCAGGAACAAAAATGCATGAAACGGCGAGATTGTCGAGCCTGTGTCACGAAGCAGAATAGCTCTTATATATGTTGCAAATGCAGCAGCGCCGGCAGTGTCCGAAAAGCTTATTCCGTGATATGACGGGTTTGGCTCTGAAATCCACGGATATTTTCCCGAAGCCTTCCAGTCAAATGTTCCGCCGTCAACAATAACACCGCCTATTGCCGTTCCGTGACCGCCGATAAATTTCGTTGCGCTGTGTACAACTATGTCGGCGCCATATTCGATAGGGCGAACAAGATAAGGCGTTGCAAAGGTTGAGTCAACCACAAGCGGAATATTATGCCTGTGCGCGATTTTTGCTATTTCTTCAATATCGGCTATGTTCGAGTTAGGGTTGCCGAGCGTTTCGATATAAAGCGCCTTTGTTTCGGGCTTGATAGCGCTTTCAAAAGCGTTCTCGTCGTCGGGGTCTACAAAGGTTGTTGTAATTCCCGATGTAAGAGGGAGTGTATGCGCAAGAAGATTATATGTTCCTCCGTAAATTGTCTTTGAAGCTACAATATGCTCACCTGCTTTTGCAAGTGCCTGAATTGTATAATTTATTGCAGCTGCGCCTGCCGATACTCCGAGTGCTGCCGAGCCGCCCTCAAGAGCGGCAATTCTTTCTTCAAATACGCTTTGAGTCGGGTTTGTAAGTCTTCCGTAAATGTTGCCTGCGTCGCGAAGACCAAATCTGTCAGCGGCGTGCTGAGAGTTATGGAAAACGAAAGACGTTGACGCATAAATCGGTACCGCTCTTGCGTCTGTTGCCGGATCGGGATTTTCCTGACCTGCCTGAACCTGTAATGTTTCAAATCTGTATTTTTTGTCTGCCATTTTAAATTCCTCCTTGATTTTAACATTGTGATTATATGCAATCACACAATTCCTATCTGTTTGATAGGTATATTATATCACAAAGCTTTTAAAATGTCAAATACATAAAAATTATAAGGAGTTATAACGTAAAGCTATAACTCCTTATGTGCATTTTAAATATTTTTTTAATTCCTTTACATATGTTTCTCCGATAGGGCTGAGCGGACTGTTTTTCTTTACAATGCAGCCTATTGTCATTGTTTCGTTCGGATTATCCGCATCCGAGCGGTAAGGCACCGCGATATAGTCGCTGCCGTTTAGCTCCTCGCAGATTATTCCGGAGCAGAGCGTATATCCGTTAAGACCTACCATTAGGTTAAGCATTGTAGAGCGGTCGGTTGCTTTTATAATGCGCGGATATTCGTTTGTGCTGAGTATTTCTTCGGCAAAATAAAACGACCCTTTCTCGCCCTGCTCAAATGACAGGCACGGATATTTTTTCAGCTCATCAAAGGAAATTGACTCATTTTTTGCAAGCGGATGGTTTTTCCATATGTACACATACGCGCTGCAATTTATAAGCGGCAAAAATTCAAGGTCATTTTCACTCAGCATTTTTTGTATTATTTTTCGATTAAAATCGTTTATATAAAGTATACCAATTTCGCTTTTGAAGCTGCTTACGTCGCTTATAACCTCTGCTGTTTTTTCTTCGCGCATTGCAAATTCGTATTTTTTCATATCAAACTGCTTTACCGTTTCAACAAAAGCCTTAACGGCAAAGGAATAATGCTGAGATGATACACCGAATTTTCGTTTTATTTCCGACGGGTTTATGTATCTTCCGCTTAAAAGCTCATATTGCTGATAAAGCTGCCGCGCGTATGTCAAAAATTCCTCGCCCTCTGCCGTTGCGGCCGTGCCCTTGCCGCTTCTGCGGAAAATGGTTATACCAACTTCTTTTTCAAGCTCCTTTACTGCATTTGTAAGCGACGGCTGCGATATAAAAAGCTCCTGCGCCGCCTTGTTCATAGAGCCGCAGCGCGAAATGGTAATAACATATAAAATCTGCTGCAATGTCATTTGTTTTCAGCTCCCGTTATATCTTTAATAATCTCTCCGGCAATTATAAGCCCGGCAACAGACGGCACAAAAGCGCAGCTTCCGGGTGTCTGTCGGCGCTTGGCGGATGCGTCCGTCTGAACATTTTCAAGCGGCGTAATCGGCTTTTCCTTTGAATACACAACCTTTAGCTTTTTAATTCCTCTTTTTTTCAGCTCCGTTCTCATAACGCGCGCAAGAGGGCAGACGGAGGTTTCGTAAATGTCGGCTACTTCAAATTTATCCGCATTTATCTTGTTCCCGGCTCCCATTGAGCTTATGATTGGAGTGCCTGCCTTTTGTGCATTTACGGCAAGCGCGATTTTTCCCGACACTGTGTCAATTGCGTCAACGATATAGTCGTATTTCGTAAAATCAAACTGATCCTCCGTTTCCGGAAGATAAAAGGTTTTGTATGCTGTTACCTCTATGTCGGGATTAATATCCAAAATACGCTCCTTTGCCGCGTCAACCTTGTACATACCGAGAGTTTTATGTGTTGCGATAATCTGCCTGTTAAGGTTTGAAAGACAAACTGTATCGTTGTCTATTATGTCAATAGCTCCTATACCGCTTCTTACGAGCGCTTCAACGGTATAGCCGCCTACTCCGCCTATCCCGAATACCGCGACGCGCGCATCTTTCAGCTTTTGCATTGCCTCACTGCCTAAAATAAGCTCTGTTCTTGAAAATTGCATAAGTCCTCCGTTAATAGTTTTCCAAAAATGAATGACGTCCGTTCTTGTCCTTGTATTCAATTACCGTTTCGAGATTTACGTTCTGCACGCTCTTGAAAATATTGCTTTCTATAAATGGGTTGCTTTCCTTAAGCTTTGCGATTATATGCTTTGTTTCAAGGCGTTTTGAGCCCGTGCGGCTTGATGTAAGACAAGCCTCTGATGTGCAGGTGTCGGTAAATTTGCAGGCGCACTGGATAAAGTGCAGGTCGTTATAGTCGCGCCAGCGCTTAATATCGTTCTCGCGTATCTGATACATAGGACGAATAAGCTCCATACCCTCAAAATTTGTACTTTTGAGCTTCGGCATCATGGTTTGAATTTGTCCGCCGTAGAGCATGCCCATTAAAATTGTTTCGATAACGTCATCATAGTGGTGACCGAGCGCTATTTTGTTGCAGCCGAGCTCCTTTGCCTTTGAGTAAAGGTAGCCGCGCCGCATTCTTGCGCAGACGTAGCAGGGCGATTTTTCTATGTTGTATACGCTGTCAAAAATAGTGCTTTCAAAAATTGTTATCGGTATATTTAAAATTTTTGCGTTATGCTCTATAATCTCTCTGTTTTCCTTGCTGTAGCCCGGATCCATTACGAGAAAAACAAGTGAAAAATCAAATTTATTATGTCTTTTAAGCTCCTGAAAAAGCTTTGCCATAAGCATTGAGTCTTTGCCGCCGGATATGCAGACCGCTATTTTATCGTTTTCGCAGACAAGCTCATATTCGTTTATGGCGCGTGCAAATTTTGTGAAAAGCTCCTTGTGAAATTTTTTTCTTATGCTTTTTTCCGCTCTGTCAAGAAAAGCCGCATTTTTGTCCTCAAGCTCGATTTTTTCCCTCAGCCAGCCCATATATCCGTCTTTAAGGCTGTATGCCTCATAGCCGTCGCAGCATAGCTCCTCCGCAAGATTTTGGCTCAGCAGCCCGACCTTACAGTATAGTATTATTTTTTTGCTTTTGTCAAGTGCGCTTTTATCAAAATCCGACAGGGGAATATTTACTGCATTGTCGATAGAGCCGTATTCAAATGATGTGTCCGAGCGAATATCAACAATCTGACATTCCTCAGGCTTTAGTGCTTTTAAGCTTTTCAGTGTTATTTCCATTGTGTCCCTCGTAGTTAAAGGCTTACAGCCTGTATTTATATATTATATTATAGCACTTATTTTTGGCTGTGTCAATATGCGCACTGTGATTTTCATACTTTTCTGATAGGGATAAATCATAAAAAGAAGAAAGCAACCGCGCGCTTTGCACGATCGCTTTCTTATATACTTTAAGGATAACTGATATTTTTGTTTTTCATAGCCTTTAATAAAAAAGGGGGGTAGGGCGCGGCAGCGCGTATGAGCGCCGCCGCTTTATGAAAAAAAGGATGGTTTCGGTGCTTTCGCACCAATATCAATTAAAACTGTATAGCATTATTTATTGTCACATCAGTTGACTGACGTGTTTAATTATTTCCCCGTATTTGAGGAAGCGTTTTGGTCATCGCTGCTCTTTGACTCGTCCTTGCTTTCTGAAAGCTTGACATCAACATCTTTAAGCTCGCCGTCACGCATAATTGTGAATTTAAGCGTGTCGCCCGGTTTCTTTGTATCTCTTATTTTGTTAAGCTCTTCCGATGACTTAACGGCCTGACCGTCAACCTTTGAAATCATGTCGCCCTCCTTAAGACCGGCAGCTTCTGCGCCTGTGCCTTCGGAAACGCCCGATACAAACAGACCGTATCTTGTTTCCGCAACTGTTATACCAACGAGCGGACGACCCTTTACATAGCCGTTTGAAATAAGATCATCTATAATCGGCTTAACTTCGGAGATTGCAATTGCAAATCCAAGACCCTCAACACCCGCCTGCGAAAGCTTAACAGAGTTGATACCGATAACCTCGCCGTACTTGTTTATAAGAGCACCGCCTGAGTTACCGCTGTTTATTGCGGCGTCTGTCTGCAAAAGGTTATATGTTCTGTTTTCGATTGTCATTGTTCTGTTTACCGCGCTGATAATTCCCTGAGTTGTTGTTCCGGCAAATTCCTGGCCGAGCGGATTACCTATAGCAACCGCAAGGTCGCCGACCTCAACTGCAGATGAATCTCCGAGCGTTGCCGCCGTAAGCTCCTTATCGGTGTCGATTTTCAAAACGGCAATATCGGTTTTTGTATCCTGACCGACAAGCTTTGCCGAATATTCCTCACCGGAATTGAGTATTACGCTTATCTCGGTTGCGTTATCAATAACGTGCTGATTTGTTACGATATAGCCGCTTGTTGTTATAATAACGCCGGAGCCGCTGCCCTGTTCAACAACGTCGCTGCCGTCTCCCGACTGCTGATTATTATAGTAATAATATCTGCCGCTGAACGGATCGTAAAATTTCTGCGGCTGAACTTTAGTTTTGTTTATAACTCCAACAACACTCGGACCTACCTTTTTGGCAATTTCCGGAGTGGTAAGAACCTGCTTTCCGTTATCCGCCGTTGCGGTTATCTGAGAAAGTCCTTCGCCGGTTTTTGCATTATCTGTCTGAGAGCTCCAATTTATCTGCTTTGACTGAGAGTTCTTATTCATGATATACATTCCCGAACCGACAATCCCGCCTGTGAAAATACTTGCCGCGAGAGCCGAGCTTAGACAAGCAAGCCAAAGTCTTGACTTTTTCTTATTTTTCGCTTTGCTTTCATAAACAACCATATCAGTCGATTCTGTGTAAGGATACGTCTTCATAATAATTCCTCCTTGTAAAATATCTTTCGGAAATGACTCCAAAGAATATGTTCATCTATCCTTTTTTCTTTTTATAGTTATATCATACAACATGATTTTGACATGCGTATGAATAAAAAGTAAACATCTAAGAAAAAGTTTGTGAACACTTTTTTAACAAATCGGTGCTTTTATTTAACAAACCTTATTTCAGCTTTCCTGCAAAATATACTTTTTAAATTTTTCGCCGCGCTCTTCAAAATTTTCAAAAAAGCCGTAGCTTGCGGCAGCCGGCGACAAAAGGCAGGCTTCTCCGGGAGCCGTAGCTGCTTTTGCGATTTTTGCCGCTTCTTTGAGCGTTGCGGCTTCAATCAGCTCGGAGGATATGTTCCCTTTAAGCTTTTTATAAATTCTTTTGCCGGTGTCGGGCATGAGAATAATTCTTTTTACGGGGTTTTTAATAAGATAGTCGCATATTACGCTAAGGTCAATATGCCTATCCATTCCGCCGAGAAGAAGTGTTCCGACGTTTTCTATGCTTTCGAGCGCCTGAACGGTGGTTTCCGGAATTGTTGAGATGGAGTCATCAAAATATCTGACGCCGTTTATTTCGGCAAACATTTCAAGCCTGTGCGGAAGCGTTTTAAAGGTTTTAAGCGATGTGTTAAATTTATCGCGGTCAAGCCCGGCAGCTGCGCACACTTCGCGTGCAATCGCCGCATTGTACATGTTGTGTATACCGATAAGAGAGCTGCCCGAAAGACCTTTATCATCTCCAATATAAAAATCGGCTGTTTTATCTGTCATTGAAAAGGTTGTCTTTTTAAAGTCGCCATCGGGGCATATCTCCTTTGCGCAGAACAGAAAGTCGTCCTTACCCATTTTCTTATAGATATTTTTCTTTGCCGCTTCGTATGCCTCAAAGCTTCCGTAATGGTCAAGGTGCTCCGGATAAATATTTAGAAGAACGCCGATATGCGGAGAATATTTTGCAAATTCAAGCTGATGGCATGAAAGCTCATAAACCAAAAGCGCGTCGCACGCAAGCTCTTCAGCCGCTTCAAAGGCAGGTATTCCTATGTTTCCCATAAGGTGCGCGTTAAATCCGTTTGTTTTAAGCGCATGGTAAATGAGGGCGGTTGTAGTGCTTTTTCCCTTTGTGCCTGTTATTCCGATCATGCGATCCCTCATGCATTTCATAACAACGTCTGTTTGCGATGTGAGCTTATCCGCCATTGATTTGTCGCTGAGAACAACGCCCGGACTTTTAAAAACAATATCGTAGCTTGCCGCCGCTCTTTGATAATTTTCTCCCGAAAAGCACTTTTCCGGAACATCCTGCTTTATAAGGTCGGCAATTGCGAGCGAAGAATATCCGCCTACCTTTTTAAGTACTCTGTAGGTTGATTTTCCCTCTCTGCCGAAGCCCATTATAAGAACCTTTTTCCCTGCGATAAGATTTTTTACACATTCATCTAACATAAATTACTCTCCCCGAAGCGCATTTTTTAGTATTTTATCAAATTCCGTATCAAGCATATTATTTTCATTATAATATGTCAAAAACGGATTTTCTCTTTGTGAATATTCATCATACAGTCTGCTTTTTTTGTAAAATTCAAATAAACAAGGAAGCTTTTTATCGCCAAAGCTTTTAATTGCTTCGCATACGGCAAAATTTATTTCATCTCTGCTGCCGACGCATTCAAACGGCTTTTCGGGAAGAAGCCCGGTGAGCTTTTTAAAGTCCTCAAGCATTTCGGGGCTGTCGGTCATATCGCACCCGAATATTTTACATAGCTTTTCATGCGGCAGAAACGGCGACATTATCAGAAAAACAAATAAGCATTTCGGGCAGGCGCCGCACCATATATCCTGCTTGCTGCCTTTGTTGCAGCTTCTGAAAATATCGTGATATTTTTCAAAGTGCGAAAAGAGCATTGCAATCTGATATTCGCTTATCGGGCGCAAAAGGCTGAAATACTTAACGCCGCTTTTTATAAATTCGCTTTCGTATTCGTTAAAATCGCTTTCAAATTCAAAGCTTTTTGAATATTGATGATTTACATAGCTGCCGCTTACGGTGGACTCGTTTGCACTCGATTCGTTTGACAGCACAACATAACCGCAGCCGCAAATTCTCGCCGATATAAGCGAAGAAAATGCAACGAGCGCCGAAAACGGCGTGTGGCCGTTTAAAAAGCCTTGTTTGTTAAGCTCAAGCATATTTTTATCGAGCGTTCTGTGTACGCGGTATGCGTCAAGCTCCGCCGCTTTTACTGTTTCTTCGGTAGCGCCCCTTGAATTTATTATATATGCCGTCTTTTTGTGAGGGTAGCTTCTTAAAAGCTCTATCGTAACAGATGAGTCTTTTCCGCCGCCGACAGGAACGAGCGCGTCGCCGCTTACTTTCTTGCCGCTTCCGGCAGCGTATTCTGTGCCCTCCGAGTAAATGCTCATAAAGCTTTCAAATTCTGGCTTTATGCCGTTTATGTAAAAAAATTCGCCGAGCCCGTTAAAATAAAGCTTTTTCCACCAAAGCAGCTGCTTTTGAGAAAGAGAAGCGCACTTTATTTTTACGGTGTGGGAGCAGGTCAGCTTCCAGTAGCTTATAAGCTCAACCATTCCCAAATTAAACGCAAGAGACGGCAAAAGCTCGTCTGTGTATTCCTCTTTGCACGGAAAAGTCCACTGCGGCGCAAAATCGGAAAGTCCCTCCGCCGTAAAGTGATATGTAATTTTAATTTCCGAATTTGTTTTTTCAATATCAAATGAATTGAAACTGAAAACGGGGTATTTATTTCTGAGGTTGTTGTATTTTTCCATATTTACTCCTTTACGGCCGCTGCCGTTTAAACTAAAATTGTCATCACATTCCGAAAAGCTCTTTATATGCCTGACTTCTATCCGGAGAATATCTCCTTGCAACAGAAAGCACAAAAACAGCTTCCGCGCCGCATCTTTTAAGCTCTTTTGCGCAGGCGTTTACCGTACTTGCTGTGGTTACAACATCATCTATCAAAAGTATGCGCCTGCCATTTACAATTTCTTTGTCGGCGGAAAATGCGCCCTTTATATTATCTGCGCGTTCGTATGACTTCAAATCCGACTGCCGCCGTGTGTTTTTAATTTTAACAATTGCATCGCAGCGGCAGGGAACACCTGTGTTTTCCGAAATCAGCTCGGCCAAAATGCCGGACTGATTATATCCGCGCTCCTCGAAATGCTCTTTTGAAAGCGGAACGGGAACGATCAGATTAAAATCGTATTCTTCCTCATATATAAGAAGCAGATCATTCATAAACCGTGCAAATATATTTCCATAGCTTTTGCAGCCTCTGAATTTGTAGTCTGCAATGAGTGACGGAATAATGCCGACATAGTAGAAAACCGACAGAAAATATGATATGTTTTTAGTTCCGTCAAACAATCTTCCGACCGGGACAAACGGCAACTCGTCAACGCATGAGCGGCAAATGCCGCAGCTGTCGGAGATGTACATAAATTTGCTTTCCCTTAAGCGCCGCTTGCAGACTATACATTCGTAATTTACGGTGCGATCAAGATGCTTTAAAAAATTAAAATTTATTTTCATTGCCGCCATATCCTTTGCAATCAAATAAAAATGACAATTTATTTTTCATCCGTCAGCATGGGCCCTATTTCCGTCACCGTGCCGGCTCCCATTGTGAAAATCATGTCACCGGGCCTTGCGCTTGATTTTATATAATCCGCAATATCCGAAAATTCTTTTATATATTTTACGTTATCCTTGCGCTTTGAGATGGCTTCTGCAAGAGATGCCGATGTTGTAACGCCGTCCGGCTTTTCGCGCGCTGCGTATATATCGGTTAAAATCAGTTCGTCCGCGTCATCAAATGCGGTGAGAAACTTATCCCACAGCGTTCTTGTGCGCGAATAGGTGTGGGGCTGAAAAATACATCTTATTTTTCCGCCGCCGCATATATCCTTTGCAGCCGAAAGAGTTGCCTTTATTTCCGTCGGGTGATGGGCATAGTCGTCTATAACCTCCGCGCCGCAGCACGTCCCCTTTCTTTCAAAGCGCCTGTGAGTTCCCTCATATGATTTTATTCCGTCAAGGCTCTTTTTCATATCCACGCCGAGAACGTGGCATACCGCAATAACCGCCAGAGCATTTAAAATATTGTGCTCTCCGACCACATTCAGCGTAACGTCCTTTATAATTTCATTCGGCGTGTGGCAGTCGAAAACGGTTGTTTTTCCTATATGCCTTATGTTTTCGGCTTTGTAATCTCCGCTTTTTATGCCGTAGGTTATAATATTTCCGTCTATACCCGAAACGGCGTCTGTTGCATTTTTGTTGTCGGCGCATACTATAATATAGCCGTTCGGCTGTGAAAGCTCCGCAAATTTTCTGAAGCTTTTCTTTATATCGTCAATATCCTTGAAAAAGTCAAGGTGATCTTCTTCAACGTTTGTTATAACCGATACGGTGGGGAAGAATTTTAAAAAGCTGTTTGTGTATTCGCACGATTCCGTAACGAAATATTCTCTGCCGCCGACTCTTATGTTTCCGCCGATAAGGTCAAGCTCTCCGCCTATGCTTATTGTCGGGTCAAGGTCTGCTGCAATAAGCGCGTGCGACAGCATACCGGTTGTGGTGGTTTTTCCGTGCGTTCCCGAAATTCCTATTCTGTGTGTATAGCCCTTCATGATAGCGCCGAGACATTCCGCTCTGTCAATAAGAGTTATGCCGAGTTTTTTTGCTTCCTGCATTTCGGGGTTGTCATCATGCACCGCCGCCGTGTGAACGACAAGGTCCGCACCGTGCACATTTTCCGCTTTATGCCCTATGTAAACCGCCGCGCCCAGACTTTCGAGCTCTTCCGTAATCGAGCTTTCACACCTGTCCGAGCCCGAAACCTCAAAGCCCTCGCCGAGCATTATGTGAGCAATGCCGCTCATGCTTATTCCGCCTATACCTATAAAATGTATATGCGCTCCTTTTTTCAGGTTTTTTATATCAAATCTGTTCATAATCGTACCTCGTATCGAAATAGTAGAATTGCAAAACGTGATATACGTCCTACCTATAATTATATACCCTTTTGCTTTCGTTGAAAACAATTATTTTTAAATTTAACACATTGCCTAAAAACAAATGTATTATTTGTGCAACATTATAAAACATTGTACAAACGTATTGACAAACGCCCATTAATTGTGTACAATATTATTATATAAATAATGCGGAATTTTGTAGAAACTTTGAAAGGGGAAAGGTTAGTTGGAAATTACGGATATTAAGGTAAAGCTGGTCAATGCTGAAAGCAAAATGAAGGCTGTAGCATCTGTCACATTTGACAATGCTTTTGCGGTTCATGACATTAAAATCATTGAAGGGCAGGAGAAGCTGTTCACGGCAATGCCGAGCAGAAAAACGCCCGATAATGAATTTAAGGATATTGCCCATCCGATTAACTCGGATATGAGAAAAACTCTTGAGTCGGCAATTCTTGATAAATATCAGGAATGTTTAAATGCAGCGGCTGAAGAGGAATAATACATATTTCAGCAATCTGAAAGCAGTCGGCAGTACCGCGTGAGGTACGGCGGACTGCTTTTTATTTTCATCTATACCAGCTTATAATGCTCGCATACGGCGTATGCAATTCCCTCGTCCTTAACGCTTTTTGTGTAAAAGTCGGCTATCCCCTCAAGCTCCGGTGCGTAGCCCTCCATTGCAACGCCGTGACCTACCGCTTCAAACATTGCCGCGTCATTTCCTCCATCGCCGAAAGCGTATGTGTTTTCGCGCTTTATGTTAAAATGCTCCGTAACAGCTTTAATCCCGACTCCTTTTGTCATTCCTGCCATGTCAAGATCTGCGGCGCGGCAGGAGCGGTAGCGGTGAATTTGTATTTTTCCCTTAAATGCGTCTTCGAGCCTGTTTATATCGGAAAGCTCGCTGTAGTATATGCTCATTTTATTTATTTTTGCCGCAGGATTTTTTTTAAGCGGCATATACATACTCTTAGGAAGATGAAAAACCTTTACAACCTCTTCAAAAGCGCTGTTCGGCTCCTTTGTTATATATGAGCATTTTTGCCCCTCGAGCGTATAAAAAATATTGTGCGCGTCCATATATTCCATAAGCTCTGACATGAGCGCCGGATCAAAGAAAATGTTTTGTATGCATTTTCCCTCAAATTCCACATATGTTCCGTTGCTTGTTATAATTCCGGTAAAATAGTTTGAAATCCCGGCTGTAAGGCGCTTTGGCCTGCCTGTCGCAAGAAATGTCATATATCCGTTTGCTCTGAGCTTTTCAAGAGTGCGGAGCGTTTTGTCGGTCGGAGAGAATATGCCCTCCTGTTCGTCAACGAGTGTTCCGTCGCAGTCGAAAAACAAAACTCCCTTATACATTTTCCTTCTCCTTTCTGTTATCCGTCCAGCCGAGATTGACTGCCGTCAGTCTGTAAATCGGCATACCGACCTGCGAAAAGCGCTTTTCATATTCCGTCATAATATTTTCCTCAATTGAGCTTGCATGAAGATCAAAGGTTATGTTTTCAAGCTTAAAATTTTCCTGCGCAAACGAATTGAGTGAAAACTCAAAAAGTGCCTTATTGTCGGTTTTAAAGCAGATATAATTTCCCTCAGGCAATAGCTTTTTGTATTTGTCGAGAAAATTTTTGTGTGTAAGGCGGCGCTTTGCCTGCTTACCCTTTTTCCAAGGATCTGAAAAATTAAGATAAATGCGTTTTATTTCCGCAAATTTAAAAATGCTTTCAAGGTTTTGTGCGTCCGCGTCAATAAATCTTACGTTTTTAAGACCTGCCGCCGAAGCCTTTTCCATAGCCATTACAAGCACGTCTTTTACCTTTTCGATCGCAATATAGTTTATATCGCGGTGAAGCGATGCAATGCCGCAGACAAAATCACCCTTGCCGCAGCCTATTTCAAGATGAATATCGTTATCGTTTCCGAAAACATCTCTCCATTTTCCGCGATTTTCCTCCGGGTTTTTTATCCAAAGCTCGCTGCAGCGCTCCATACGCTCGCCGCAGTTTTTCTTTTTTCTCATTCTCATACAAAAGCTTACCTTTCCGCCAAGTCATGAGCCAAACTCTCTCATGACTAAAGCTATCCGGCCGTAAAACGCCGGAAATAATAACAATTATCCAAAGTTTATACTTATTAAATTATACACCCAAACGGTCGCTGTGTCAATAGCAGCGAAAAAAAATAAACATTTTGCCGAAGTTATTTGTATATGCCCTTTTTGTTCATATTAAAAATGACGTTCGCTGTGCGGAGTTTTTTTCGTTTTATTGCTTATTTGCTCAAATTTATCTGAAAAATATACTAAATATTTAAAAAGGTATTGCAATTGTGTTTTATTTGTGGTATAATTGTTTTAATTTCAGTTATCATTATAATTTTTCAGAGTTGATTATGAAATAAAATAAATGAAACGGAGCTAATGTGATGAGGAAAATCGGGTTTGTACCTATAAGAAACAGATATTTGATGATGTTTGATATAATTTTTACCGCATTATCGTTTTTATTATCATCTTTTGCTGTTTACGGATTATCGGGCTTTTCCGATGTTTTTTTGAATAATCTTCATGGTGTTGCACTCAGCGTTTTTATATTCATAGCCGTTTTTTATGTTTTCGGAGTATATCAGGTGCTTTGGGTTTACGCCGGTACGCGTGACTATCTGAAAATTACCGCTTCCTGTGCGGTAAGCTCTGTGATTTCAATTATTGTGGGACTTGCCTTTTTCAAGTCCGCTTCCGCAGGCTATACCATAATCTGTGCTTTTTTGGCGAGCTTTTTTGCTGTGGGAATAAGAATGGCGTGCAGAGCAACGCATAATATATCGGTGCGCGATTATAAAAGCGCGTCGGGAAAAGGGAAGAGATTGCTTATAGTCGGTGCCGGTGCTGCGGCAACGATGCTTGTTAAGGATATTTTGGCAAATCCTAAGCTTAAATATACAATAGTAGGATTTATAGACGATTCGCCGCATAAGAAAAACGCCGTAATGTGCGGCTACAGAGTTCTCGGATCGAGAAAAATTCTTGTAAAGGCGTGTGTTACAAATAATGTTGATGAAATTATAATAGCAATTCCGTCCTGCCCGCCTATAGAGAAAAAGAAGCTTATCGAGCTTTGCAATAAGACGGGCTGCAGCGTGAAGCTTTTGCCGGAGACGGACAAGCTTATTGACACAAAGGATATGTTCAGTAAGGTTCATTCCGTTAAAATCGAGGATTTGCTCGCCAGAGATCCGATTGTTCTTGATAACGCGGAGATCGGCGGTTACATAAATGACAAGGTTATTTTGGTAACCGGAGGCGGCGGCTCTATAGGCTCGGAGCTTTGCAGGCAGATTATGAAATATAATCCGAAAAAGCTTGTTATTGTTGATATTTACGAAAATAATGCATATGAATTGCAGATGGAGCTCAACAGACTTTATCCCGACAATAAGCCGGAGGTTGTAATTGCTTCCGTGCGTGACGAAAAGCGGCTTGAGGATATATTTAATAAGTACAGACCGTATATTGTGTTTCATGCAGCGGCACATAAGCACGTTCCGCTTATGGAGGACAGTCCCGGAGAAGCAATTAAAAATAATGTGTTCGGAACGCTTAACTGCGCGCGTTGCGCCGATAAATACGGTGTTCGCAGATTTGTTATGATTTCAACCGATAAGGCCGTAAACCCGACAAATGTTATGGGCGCAACAAAGCGTATCTGCGAGATGATAGTGCAGTGTATGCAGCAGGTGAGCAAAACAGAATTTGTTGCCGTAAGATTTGGAAATGTTTTAGGGTCAAACGGAAGTGTTATTCCGCTTTTTAAAAGGCAGATTGAAAACGGCGGCCCCGTAACTGTAACGGATAAGAGAATTACAAGATTTTTCATGACTATACCGGAGGCAGCGCAGCTTGTGCTTCAGGCGGCAAGCTATGCAAAGGGCGGAGAAATTTTTGTTCTCGATATGGGCAAGCCCGTTAAGATTTATGAGCTTGCGGAAAACCTTATAAGGCTTTCGGGCTACAGACCGAATGTTGATATAAAAATCGAGGTTTGCGGTCTGCGTCCCGGAGAAAAGCTTTATGAAGAGCTTTTAATGAATGAGGAGGGGCTTTCAAGCACTCAGCATAATAAAATATTTATAGGAAAGCCCATAGATATAAGTCGCGGCAGGCTTCTTGACATGATGGGTAAGCTTGAAGCGGCGGTTAAAACAGATGATAATGAAAAGATAAAGGACGCTGTTGCGGAAGCTGTTCCTACATATGTCAGAAAAAAAGCGGAGAAAAATACAGCGTAACGGTGATAGCCTTTATTTTTGCTGTTTCTGTATGGTCTGTTTCGCTGATTTTTCCCGAAAAATATGCACATATTTTTTCGGCAAGTGACTCCGTTACCGATATTGTAAAGAGTTATACTCCGTTTTTCCTTATGGGATCGGTTATGTTTTTTGTGCAGATGACGCTTCAGAATATCAATGTCGCTCTCGGTCAGGCAAAATCCGCGCTTATACTCGCCGTCACGAGAAAGGTGATAATTCTTATTCCGCTTTGCTATGCTCTTACGCATTTTTTGGGATTTAAGGGTGTGTATATGTCTGAGGGTATAGCGGATTTAGCAGCGGGAATTATTACGTCTGTTGTTATTTTTACAACGTTCCCGAAAATATTTAAAAAGCGTGAGGAAGAGGTTAATTTAAGTCGATAAAAAATCGGGTGCTGTCAAAATCACCCGATTTTTTAATTGAACGGTTTTATTTTAAATTAAGCCATACCATCATATTCGAGGCGCCGCGATTTGCGTGATATGCAAAGGGTATAAGCTTTATTTTTGCTTTTTCATAATTGCTGTCGACAGGGGAGTAAAGGCTGCCGCATGAGAGCTTTTTAAAGCCGTCTGCAATAATTATATTTGATTTGAAGTTGTCGTCAAATTTAATTTCAAAATTTGCGTCTGAGCTGAGGTAAAGCTCATGAAGCTTTGAGCCTGTGTTGTCGCAGCCCTCCGCGCAGTATACAACAGGGCCGTACATAACGGCGGCTTTGCCTGCGGCTGCTTTAACTCGCGGATCGGCCTGCAAAAGAACAGGGCGCATTTCAAAATTCACTTTCACGCTTCCCGGCGGATTTTCTATAACTGCATAGCCGCCGGATAGAGTGTAGCTTTCGCTTATTGAAAAATTATCGCACCATGACGGTATTCTAACGCAGAGCCTTTTAACGCCGGAAGCTTTTATTGTTATTTCTCCGTTTTTGGGATACTCCGTTTCAACCTCTATTTTCATTGTGCTTATTTCGGCGCGCGATGACATGAATTGATTTATATATATTGTATCTTCATCATAGCCGTATGCATAGCTTCCGATTGAAGCGAAAACGCGGTTTATGTTCGGCGGACAGCAGGAGCAGTCAAAAACCTCCTTGCGCTCTGTGATTGCATAGCGTTCACCGACAGCGGTTGAGTGATATTTTGTATAGTTGTCAAGATCAATTTCAAGCGGATTTTCATAAAAGAATGCTTTTCCGTCAAGCGATATTCCCGAAAGCATACCGTTGAACATTTCGCGCTCTGTTATGTCGGCGTACACGGAGCTGTTTTCAATCTGCTGCATTCTGTGAGCGAAAAATATCATTGCAATTGAAGCGCAAGTTTCGGCATATGCCTTGTCGGCGGGCAGGTCGTATGCGGCGGTAAAGGCTTCTCCGTGATATGTAGAGCCGACTCCGCCGGTTATATACATTTTATGATTTATTATATCGCCGAAAATGCTTTTGCATGAGGAAATTAAGTCCTCGTCGCCTGTTTCCTTTGCAGCGTCCGCCATCGCGCTGTATAGGTAGCACGCTCTTACCGCATGACCCTCCGCTTCTCTTTGTTCTCTTACGGGCTTGTGGTGCTGGTCGTTCATATCGTTGTAAATGTCACCTATATCCACCTCCGTTTTAGCGCCGCGCATATTTATGAAAAACAGTGACATATCCAGATATTTTTTGTTACCGGTGCATTTGTAAAGCCTGTAGAGCGCAAGCTCTATTTCCTCATGACCGCAGGTTGTAAATGCGGCGGTTTTTTCGGTTATGAAAGCCTTTTCAATGCAATCGGCGTATTTCATCATGCATTTTAAAAATCTGTCCTTGCCCGTTGCTTCATAGTATTCAACAGCCGCTTCAATCAGGTGCCCGGCGCAGTAAAGCTCGTGATAGGCTCTCTTTTTAAAGCGGTTGTTTTTTTCGCATACCGTAAAATATATGTTAAAATATCCGTCCGCTTCCTGATGAGTTTCAATGCAGTCAATCAAATGCTCAATGCGCTCCGTTAAATGCGCGTCATCTTTTTTTGCAAGAATACACGCAGCGCCCTCAATCCATTTTGCAACATCCGAATCCCAATAAAAATGCGGCTGATTTTCCATGCCGTCCTTCCACTCAAAGTCAAAAGCCTTTATTCTTCCCGTGTCGTAAAAACGGTTGTATACCGCGTCTATTGTGACATTTTCGTTTAAAAGCTGCTTTTCCTTCCAAAAGCCTTTTGTGAGATCAACGTTTTTGTAATTTAAATTTTTCATTTTCCTCCTCCTTAAAGTGATATTATAAACACATCACGAAAATTTTATTGACAAATCTATTTTAGTATATTATAATATATTTGTGTCATATATTCAAGTGAAAAAATTAAGGATAAGGTGAGAAAATCAAACATGGTTACATTTTCGTCAGGTATGGAGCTTTCGTATGCCGGGTCGGGACTTTTTAAATCGGCAGGGCAGTGGATTCATCCTCAGAGGGTTATAGATACGTATGAAATAATATTTATGATTAAGGGCGAAGCGTATATTTTTGAGGGGGACAACAAATATGCGCTTTCGGAAAATGATGTGCTTTTGCTTGAGCCGAATGCGGTTCACGGCGGCTATGAAAGGACAAGCAATGTTTCGTTTTTCTGGATGCATTTTAACGCGCCCGGATGGACGGGAGAAATTCCTAAATTAATGAAAAGCGGCGCTTCCTCCGCATTAAAGACAATGTTTTCGCAGCTTTTGCATATTTCAAATACTCCGGGCTATGACGCTGAATGTGCGGATATTGCGTGTGCTATGATTTTAAAGGAGCTTGCGTTTGAGAGCAAAAATGAAATTGCCTCATCCGGCAGCCTTGCCGCCGAGCTTAAGGAGTGGATCAGGCTTAATATTAATAAGGAGATGAGCGTTAGAAAAATATCCGATGTGTTCGGCTATCATGAAAATCATATAAGCCGCGTGTTTAAAAGAGCATACGGAGTCGGAATAAAGGACTATATTGTTTCGCTTAAAATAAAAAGCGCCGAAAGCCTTTTGCAGACTACTCTTTACACTATAAAGCAGATTTCGTTTATGATCGGCTTTAAAAGCGAAAATCATTTTATTAAATTTTTTGAGTATCATAAAAAAATGACGCCGCGCGAGTATAGAAATGCTTTCGTAAATACTCATATTAATAATGAATAACTTGAGTGTGCGTAAAATGTGAAAACTGCATATTTGGGAATAATATGGCGAATAAAATTGTATTTTGTATTGATTTTATTCCTAAAATGTGATATAATGTATGTAATAACGCGAAAGAGGTATAATTATGGAATATATTAAGGCGCTGCAGAACGGAGAGCGCAATGCCGATAGGGTGTAGTATAATTAAAATATGGAGATGTAAACATGGAGATAATTGATAATATTTCAAAAACGTTGAAAGATGATTTGAAAGTAGAAATAAAAAACGGAAGTAAGCTTTCTGTTGCTGCGGCTTGCTTTTCGATCTATGCATTTGAAGAATTAAAAAACGAATTGAAAAGTATTGATGAAATGCGTTTTATATTTACTTCTCCTACATTTACAACCGAGAAAGCAAGAAAGGAAAAACGTGAGTTTTATATACCTCGACTTAACCGTGAAAGAAGTCTGTACGGTACAGAATTTGAGGTCAAGCTGCGCAATGAGCTTACGCAAAAGGCAATAGCAAAAGAATGTGCCGAGTGGATACGCAAAAAGGTTGTATTCAAATCAAACATATCCAATGACAACATGATGGGTTTTATAAATGCCGATGATAAAAGCTATATGCCGATAAACGGATTTACAACTGTCGATTTGGGCTGCGAGCGCGGTAACAACGCTTATAATGTTGTTCAGAAAACAGAATCGCCGATGTCAGACATATATCTAAAATTGTTTGATGATTTGTGGAATGACAAAACAAAAATGCAGGAAGTCACAGAAGAGGTTATAGATAATATAACTGCTGCATATAACGAAAATTCTCCCGACTTTATCTATTTTGTAACACTTTATAATATTTTCAACGAGTTTCTTGAAGATATATCGGAAGATGTTCTTCCGAATGAGGCGACAGGCTTTAAAGAAAGCAAAATATGGGGTATGCTCTATAACTTTCAGAAAGACGCGGTGCTTGCTATTATAAACAAGCTCGAAAAATATAACGGATGTATTTTAGCAGACAGCGTCGGACTGGGTAAGACATTTACTGCGCTTGCAGTTATTAAATATTATGAAAACAGAAATAAATCGGTTCTTGTTTTATGCCCTAAAAAGCTGACGAACAACTGGAATACATATAAAGATAACTATGTCAATAACCCTATTGCAGCGGATAGGCTCAATTATGATGTGCTTTATCACACTGACCTTAACCGTACAAACGGAAAATCAAACGGGCTTGATCTGGATAGACTTAATTGGAGTAACTATGATCTTGTGGTTATAGACGAGTCGCACAACTTTCGTAACGGCGGCAGTGTTTCGGGCGAAGATGATGAGAAACAGAACAGATATTTGATACTTCTTAATAAGGTTATACGTAAAGGCGTAAAAACCAAAGTGCTTATGCTGTCCGCAACGCCTGTCAACAATAGGTTTAATGACCTTAAAAACCAACTTGCGCTCGCGTATGAGGGTAATGCGGATTATATAGATGAAAAACTGAATACGACGCGTTCGATTGATGAAATTTTCAGAAACGCGCAAAGGGCTTTTAACACTTGGAGCAAATGGGAGCCGGAGCAGCGGACAACAGAGAGCTTGCTTAAAATGCTTGATTTTGATTTTTTTGAAGTGCTTGATTCTGTAACTATTGCACGTTCAAGAAAGCATATACAAAAGTATTATGATATGACGGATATAGGTACTTTCCCAACAAGGCTAAAACCTGTTTCAAAAAGACCTCCGCTGACAGATCTTAGGAAAGCAATAAACTATAACGAAATATTTGAACAGCTTACGATGCTTTCTTTGTCTATCTACACACCGTCTCACTTTATTCATGCCAGCAGGATTGAAAAATATGCGGAATTGTATGAGGATAACAAGGTAAACATAGGCTTTACGCAGGCAAACCGTGAACAAGGAATCCGCAGGCTTACTGCAATAAACCTTATGAAACGTATGGAAAGCTCGGTATATTCTTTTAATCTTACGCTTACAAGAATAAAGGAATTGATTGAAACCACTATAAAAATCATTGATGAATATGATAGCATTTCAAAAACGGAGCTCGAGTTAACTGACATTACGAATATAGATGAATTTGACAATGACGACCAAAATATGTTTTCATTCGGGAAAAAGGTGAAAATAGAGCTTGCCGATATGGACTATAGATCTTGGAAAGACAGTCTGATTAAAGACCGCGAAATTCTTGAACTGCTAACATTTATGGTCGGCGATATTACACCACAGCATGACAGTAAACTGCAAGAGCTTTTATGCGTTCTTGAAGACAAAATAGAAAATCCTATTAATGCCGGAAATAAAAAAGTTATTATATTTACTGCTTTTGCAGATACGGCAGACTATTTGTATGCAAATGTAAGCGGATATGTTAAGTCGAATTTCGGACTTAATACAGCGTTGGTTACGGGAAATATAGAAGGTAAAACCACCATACCGAAATTAAAATGCGATCTGAACACTGTTTTAACTTGCTTTTCGCCTGTATCAAAGGGCAGAGATTTATTTGAAAGTATGCCGAAATGTGATATAGATATTTTAATTGCAACAGACTGTATTTCAGAGGGGCAAAATTTGCAGGATTGCGATTATCTGATAAATTATGATATACATTGGAATCCTGTTCGCATTATTCAGCGCTTTGGACGAATTGACCGTATCGGAAGTAAAAATGAATACATACAGCTTGTAAATTTTTGGCCTGATGTTACGCTTGATGAATATATTAATTTAAAAGCGAAAGTTGAAACGAGAATGAAAATCGTTGACATGACGGCAACCGGTGATGATAATATTTTGAGTGATGAAGAGAAAACAGACCTTGAATACAGAAAAGAACAGCTCAAACGCTTGCAGGAAGAAGTTGTTGATATCGAGGATATGTCAAGCGGTATTTCAATTATGGATTTGGGACTTAACGAGTTTAGACTTGACTTGCTTGAATATATAAAGCATCATCCTGACATTGATAAATCGCCGTATGGTCTGCACTCGGTCGTTCCGAGCACGCAAGACAGTCCCGGCGGAGTTATATATGTACTTAAAAACCGTTCAAATAGCGTTAATATTGATAATCAGAACAGACTGCATCCGTTTTATATGGTGTATATATCAAACGAGGGCGAAGTTATATGTGACCATTTGTCACCAAAAGAAATGCTCGATAAAATGCGTCTTCTTTGTAAAGGAAGAACAGAGCCTGTTGCGGAAGTTTACCGTGAATTTAATAAAGAAACTCGTGACGGAAGAAATATGAGCAAGTTTTCAAAATTACTCGGAAAAACAATAGCTTCTATCATAGAAACAAAAGAAGAAAATGACATAGAAAGTTTGTTTAAAACCGGTGGTACAACGCTTGGAAACGTAAATATTAAAGGGCTTGATGATTTTGAACTTATTTGTTTTTTGGTTATAAGATAAGGAGGAAAAATGTTAAAGTTACCTCAGTCAACCGAATTTAATAAAAGGGTGCCGAAACAGATGTTTTATGAGAAAATGTCTATAACTCCGGCATTAAAGAAAATATTTGTTGAGCAGATAAAAAATATAACGTGGACAAATAAAATAGCACCGTCAACGCTTAATATAAATGAAGGGCAAACGGTTAAAGAAATACAGGTTATAAAGCTGTCTTTGTATAGTGATAAATTTGACAAATCTGTGTTAAGATATATTGATAAATCCATACCATATCATAATATTTATGTGCTTGAGTTTTATGAAAAGTATCAAGTATGGATTTGTTTTAAAGACGCGGACGGCAGTTTAATTAAATATTTTAATACAGGCTGGATTTCAGAGAATGATATCACGCTTAAAATTGATGGTCTTAATCTTGATACCGTATATGAAAATTTTATTATTCAGATTTCCGGTATTGTAAGGGACACTGCTTATACACTTGCGGAACAGATAAAAAATGCTGATAGGATTGAAAAGTTAGAAAAAGAAATTGCACGTCTTGAAAAACAGGCACGGGCTGAAAAACAGCCTAAGAAAAAATTTGAGTTGGTGCAAAAGATAAAGAGATTAAAAGAAGAATTGGAGGGATAATCGTTGGATAAAAAAGCTGTTGAAACTATTTCTATTAATGCTGTAAAAAATAGTATCGTTGTATCAGATTTACTTGATCAATTTATTGCGGATAATGATAAAGAACCGACTTGGGATGGATTCGTCTATATTTATAAAGACAAAAGTAAAAAGAAAGAGAAACTTAAAGGCCGACTTCCTGTTCAAATCAAAGGAACAGAAAACGATGATTTTAGTAAAGATGATATATCGTTTCCCGTATCAACCATTGACCTTAATAATTATCTTTATGGTGGTGGCGCTGTTTTCTTTGTTGTTTATATTGGACATAATGGATTAACACAGCAGATTTATTACACCGAGTTGACTCCAATAAAATTAAGAATATATCTTGCGACTGCAAAAGGAAAAAAATTTAAAAATATCAAACTAAAAAAATTTCCAACAGAATCGAATGAAAAAGCAATGATATTTTTTCAATGTTTAGAAAACTGTCAGAAACAAGCAAGCTTTTCGGATGCCAAACTATTATCCCTCGAAGAACTTGAAAGTCAAGGTGTACTTGAAGGAATAACTGTTCCGGTTTCGATAGTTGGCGGAGTAGATCCCAAAACAGCTTTGTTGAAAAATGAAGTATATATTTATGCTAAAATTAAAGGTAGTGCGATCCCTCAGCCAATTGAGGCAATTCCGCAAAGGTTAATGACTCAAGAAGATAGAGATGCACTGATTGCTATTGGAGAGCGACAATTTTATACAACATTAAAGGTTGTTCAAGATGCATCAACTATTACAACTGTATTCGGGGAAAGTTTTTCGATGAAAGCATCTAAAAATGACGGGATGGTAAATATTAATTATAAAAGCTCGGACAAATTTCGAACACTAATAGTAGATTTGGATTTTTTAATCTCATACATTGAAACAGGGGAATTTCAATGGGATGGTCATAATATCCCGTTTGATTATGATAGTGTTGATTTTTCAAACTTTAATTTAGCAAAAGAAAAAATCAAGCTTGAATATGCTAAAAAAGTGGTTGCTTTACTTGATATCTTAGGGTGTAAAAAGGATTTAAGTATTAAATCTTTAAAAGAAAAAGATTGGAAACATTTAGAATACCTTATTACCGCACTTGTTGATAAAAAGCCAGTAAAACATTTAAGGAGTGATTTGCCGCCAATAATGAGTATAGGCGTTGGTGAACTGAATTTTGTAGTTTGTCTAACAAAAGTTGAAGGTAAGGAAGACACATACAACATTTTTGATTTTTTTAAAACCGAGATGTCACTAGCATATGAAAATGAATCAGGAGAAAAAATACCGATTTCACAGTATGCAATACTTCATACTGATGATTTGATAAAATCCGATAATATTCGATACGATGTTTTATTGCCGTCATTTCAAAAAGTTGCTCAAAACAATGAAACACTCATAAGAGCAAATTCCTTTTTGCTTGAGTTACTTAAAGCATACGACAAGGCTGATTCAAAAACCGAAATTCTGTCTGTTGCAAGAGCGTTTTCAGATTGGATTTTTAACTTTGATGATGAAATATTGCCTTATGATGTGAAATTAATAAATAGATTACAAATCGAAAAACGTGAACGACCACTAACGAAAGTCGAGTGTAAGGAGCTTTTTCACATAATTGAATCTCCAGGTGTCAGAGAAGATATACTTGTAGGAGCATACTTACTATTAGATCAACAAACGATGGCAGAACTACATTTTGAGAAGCTTGGCAAGCAACTGCAAGAGGAGTTCAAAGAGTACCCTATATTTCATTTTTGGGAAGAAAACGGAGGTAAAAACAAATGACTGATAAATTAAAAATGCACACTGCAAACAATGCGGATGAAAATTTTAAGAAGTTGGCGGAAATGTTTCCGAATGCCGTGACAGAAACTATAACCGGATATGATGAAAAGGGAAAGGCTATTATAGAACGTGCGATTGATAAAGATGTGCTGATGCAGGAAATCAACACAAAGGTTGTTGACGGTAATGAGGAACGCTATCAGTTTACCTGGCCGGATAAGAAAAAGTCTGTTCTGCTTGCAAATGCGCCGATAAATAAAACACTCCGTCCGTGCAGAGAAGAAAGTGTTGATTTTGATAATACCGAGAACCTATATATCGAGGGTGACAATCTTGAAGTGTTGAAACTTTTGCAGGAAACATATCTCGGTAAAATCAAGATGATTTACATAGATCCGCCGTATAATACGGGAAATGACTTTGTGTATGAGGACGATTTTTCAATGCATAATGATGAATTCATAATGCATAATAGCGGGTATGATGAAGCAGGAAATCGTCTTTTCAAAAATATGGACACAAACGGTCGTTTCCATACCGATTGGCTGAATATGATTTATCCGAGATTAAAAATAACAAAGGATTTATTGAGCGATGATGGTGTGATATTCATTAGTATTGATGACCATGAGGTTGATAATTTAAGAAAAGTTTGTGACGAATTGTTTGGTGATGGAAACTTTATTGCTCATGTCATTCACAAAAACAATTCTATGAAGAACCAAAGCAAATATATAGGTGTATCGACAGAATATGTTTTAATCTATGCAAAAGATATTGTATCATTAAATCAAAAACAAGGTATGTGGAGAGCAAATAAAAAAGGAGCTTCAGATATAAACAATTTATTTTGTAAATTAAAAAAAGAAGGAATATCCTTAACAGAAATTAGAGAACAAATAATGGAGATGTATAGTAGGCCTAAATATGCTCATCTCAGTCGTTGGAATAAAGTAGATGAATATGGTATATTTATGGACTCGGATTTATCTAGAAGTAATGGGCCAAGAGATTTTACTATTATTAATCCAAATACAAATAAAGAGTGTTTAATACCAAATAGAGGTTGGGGCAAAAGCAAAGAGGAATTGCTTCGTTTGCAAAGTGAGAATCTGATATATTATGGTGATGATTCTACACCTCCTAGATTAAAATCATATTTAACAGATGATAGCGAAAGTGTATTTGATAATTTTATTTTTGCTGATACATCTGGAGACAAAAAAGCAATAGATAAGATGTTTGGTTCACAAGTTTTTGAGTTTCCAAAATCGTTAGATATGATGAAACAACTTATAAGTCTATGCACTAAAAGTAAAGATATAACGCTCGACTTTTTCTCCGGTTCTGCGACAACAGCACACGCGGTTATGCAGCTTAATGCAGAAGACGGTGGACACCGTAAATTTATTATGGTGCAGTTACCCGAAAAAACAGACGAAAAGAGTGAAGCATATAAAGCCGGGTATAAAAATATTTGTGAAATCGGTAAAGAGCGGATTCGCAGAGTAGGCAAACAAATCAAAGAAACCGGCAGTTGTATAAAAATAGGGACAAAAATGCGAGAAATGAAAAGCGGAGAAAAATCAAAGCAACTGATGTTTAATAAAGCATATGTTGAAGAACCAACAGTAGAAATACAAACGTCAAAGACTGATGATTTGGATATCGGCTTCCGTGTTTTGAAGTGCGACAGCTCAAATATGAAAGATGTATACTATAATCCTGCTGATCTTGATATTTCAACACTTGACAATTTAGTTGATAATATAAAAGATGACAGAACTCCGGAGGATTTGTTGTTCCAAGTCATGCTTGATTTAGGAGTACTCCTTTCAAGCAAAATTGAAGTTAGAAATGTGGAATTAGAATTTAGGAATTACACATATTTTGATGTAGCTGACGGATTTTTAATTGCGTGTTTTGACAAAGAAATTACAACCGATGTAATTACCGAAATTGCAAAAAAACAGCCGTATTACTTTGTAATGCGTGATAATGGCTTTGCAGACGATAGCGTTGCAACAAATTTTGAACAAATCTTTGCAACATACTCTCCCGATACGGTAAGGAAGGTCTTATAAGAGTTTGGAGTTTGGAGTGTGGAGTTTGAAGTGTGGAGTGTGGAGTGTGAAATTATGGACAGGGAAAAGACAGTTAAATATAAAAGCAAGAAATTTGCTGTCAGAATCGTAAAATTATATAAGTATTTATGTGAAGAAAAGAAAGAATATATTTTATCAAAACAATTACTTCGCAGCGGTACAAGTATAGGTGCTAATATTGCCGAAAGCGAATGTGCAATAAGTGACAAGGATTTTCTTTCTAAAATTTATATATCCTTAAAAGAATGCGCAGAAACAATCTACTGGTTAGACTTATTATTTGATACAGACTATTTAACAGAAAATGAATATCAATCAATAAAAAGTGATTGTGAGGAATTAAGAAAAATGATGTCATCAACAACAAAAACAATGAATTCCAAACTCCACTCTGCACACTCCAAACTACCGAAAGGAGGAACGACTGAAGGTGAAGTTTAATTTTAAGATACAACAATACCAAACAGATGCGGTGGATAGCGTGGTAAAGGTGTTTTCCGGTCAAGGCTTTAACGATAAGGAAGACTATACCCGTGATTTAGGTATTTTAAAGCCGCAGCAAGCGCAGCTGACGCTTGAGTTTGCAGACGAGTACGGAGAAGTTTTGGATGCACTTGATGATACAGGCTATAGAAATAAGTCATTGGCTCTTTCGGACGATCAGCTTCTTAAAAATATACACGATTTACAGTCCCGGAACAATATTAAGCTATCGCCGGAGCTTATCAAGGATTTAGGCAGATGTAGTCTTGATATTGAGATGGAAACAGGTACCGGAAAAACATATGTATATATCAAAACTATGTTTGAGCTTAACAAGCAGTACGGTTGGAGCAAATTTATAGTTGTGGTGCCGAGCATTGCTATACGTGAGGGTGTGTATAAAACATTTGAAATCACTGCCGAGCATTTTATGGAGCATTACGGCAAAAAGGCACGCTTCTTTGTATATAACAGCTCTAATCTCAATGCACTTGACAACTTTTCACAAAGCAGCGGCATAAATGTAATGATTATAAACACGCAGGCTTTTGCATCTTCACTTAAAGAGGACGGAAGAAGCAAGGAGTCACGTATTATTTACTCAAAGCGTGATGAATTTCAGTCGCGCAGACCGATTGACGTTATCAAGGCGAACAACCCGATTATCATTCTTGATGAGCCGCAGAAAATGGGTGGTGAGGTTACGCAAAAAGCGCTGAAAAATTTTAATCCGTTATTCAGCATAAACTATTCTGCAACACACGCAAAGCAGCATAATCTTGTTTATGTGCTTGACGCACTCGACGCGTTTAATAAACGGCTTGTTAAGAAAATTGAGGTTAAAGGATTTGAGGTTAAAAATTTCAGGGGAACAGACAGCTATATGTTTCTTGAACAAATAGTGTTATCGCCTAAAAAGCCGCCTATGGCAAAAATGGAAATTGAAATCGGCTACAAAAAATCAATTAACCGTGAAACAAGAATACTTGGTGTGGGTGATGACCTTTATTATGTTTCACAGGAAATGGAGCAATACAAAGGCTTTACCATATCTGAAATTGATCCGCTCAAAGGCTTGGTTACGTTTACAAATGGCGAAACTATTTATACCGGTGATGTTGTCGGCGATGTATCCGAAAAAGATATGCGCCGCATTCAAATAAGAGAAACAATACTTTCTCATTTTGATAAAGAAGAAAAGCTTTTTAATATGGGTATCAAAACACTGTCGCTATTTTTTATTGACGAGGTTGCAAAGTACCGCCAATATGATGAAAACGGCGATGAAATTTTGGGCGAATACGGCAAAATATTTGAAGAAGAATACATAAATGTGTTAAATGAATATACAACGCTTTTAAATACGCCGTACCCAAAATACCTGAAAGAAAAATGCAGCGATGTATCCAAAGTACATAAAGGTTATTTCAGCATTGATAAAAAGGGTAGGGCTGTTGACAGCAAATTAAAGCGCGGAAGTGAATTTTCAGATGATATATCGGCTTATGATTTAATACTTAAAAACAAAGAAAGATTACTCAGCTTTGAAGAACCGACACGATTTATATTTTCACATTCGGCACTTCGGGAAGGTTGGGACAATCCGAATGTATTTCAGATTTGTACGCTAAAGCACTCAGACAGCAACACGGCGAAACGCCAGGAGGTTGGTCGCGGACTGCGTTTATGCGTAAACCAATCGGGCAATCGTATGGATGTGCAAAGCTTAGGTGAAAGTGTACATGATATAAATATGCTTACGGTTATTGCAAGTGAAAGCTATAAAACATTTGTGTCGGATTTGCAGTCGGATATTAAAACTGTTCTTTATGACAGACCTACAGTTGCGACAAGCGAATACTTTAAGGGTAAATTTATTGATATTGACGGTCAATCAACTATGATTGATGACAAACAAGCTAATGCAATAGAGTTTTATCTTATTGCAAACGGTTATGTTGATATGGACAGAAAAATCACCGACAAGTATCGTACCGATGTTGAATTGGGTACTGTTGCACCGCTTCCGGCGGAGCTTATACCTATGTCTGACGGCATACAAATTTTGATACAGGCTGTTTATGATGACAGTGTGCTTGACAAGATGATTTCAAATGGTCATGATACAAAGGTTAAGGATAATCCGCTTAACGATAATTTTTATAAAAAAGAATTTCAAACTCTTTGGAAGCAGATCAATCACAAGTATGCGTACACTGTTGAATTTGATAGCGCTGAGCTCATAAGAAAGGCGATAAAGCATATTGATGAAAAGCTGTTTGTGTCACAGCTTCAGTACACAACAACTATTGGCAGGCAAAAGGAAGAAATGAATGAGTATGAGCTTGAACGCCGTGAGTCCTTCGGCAGAGTAAAGACAAGAACCAAAACATTAAAACACAGCGAAACAAGCGGCGTGAGGTATGATCTTATCGGTAAAATTGCTGAGGGGTGTACCCTTACAAGAAAAACGGTTGCGGAAATTCTAACGGGTGTTCGTTATGACAAAATATTGATGTTTAAGAATAATCCTGAGGAGTTTATTACAAAAATTATCAGGCTCATAAATGAGCAGAAAGCAACTATGATAGTTGAACATATTTCATATGATGAAATCGGCGGTGAATATGACAGCGATATATTTACTGCCAAAAGGGCAGTGCAGGACTATGCAAAAGCGTTCAGAGCAAGCAAAGCTATACAGGACTATGTGTTTACAGACGGAACGGCAGATAAAAGCAAAGAGAGAAAATTTGCGGAAGATTTAGATGCTGCAAGCGAAGTATGTGTTTATGCAAAGCTCCCGAAAGGCTTTCATATACCCACGCCGGTCGGAAACTATTCTCCCGACTGGGCAATAGCTTTTTATGAGGGTACAGTTAAGCATATATATTTTATTGCAGAAACGAAAGGTACAATGGAAACTCTTAATTTAAGACCTATTGAGCAGGCAAAAATTTCGTGTGCAAAAAAATTGTTTAATGAAATTTCAACTAATGATGTTCGATATCATGATGTTGATAGCTATCAAAACCTACTTAACATTATAAGTACACTTGAATAAGCAAAATACCAACATTAATAACGAATTAGTTAGTATAAATCTCCGCCTCACCTCATATATTTCTACATAGGTAAAATATGTAGAGGTGAGGTAGTTGAAAGATTATATCGAACAGCGTGCGGTCACGCTTGCAAACTATATTATTGAAAACAACGCTACTGTACGCAGGGCTGCGTCTGAATTTCATATTTCTAAATCGACTGTACATAAAGATGTCAGTGAACGCCTGATTAAAATAAATAAATCGCTTGCAAAAAGAGTTCATGCAATACTTCTCGAAAACAAGGCTGAAAGACATATAAGGGGAGGCATGGCGACAAAGAGAAAATATATGCTTAAAAATAAGAAGACATCGCAAT
Organism: uncultured Clostridia bacterium; assembly: GCA_934489015.1. Classification (GTDB taxonomy): domain Bacteria; phylum Bacillota; class Clostridia; order UBA1381; family UBA1381; genus RGIG9115. Next base: position 18,979 of record CAKSSN010000015.1, on the reverse strand, counting down.
AGTGTGTTTTCGGCGGATAAGTAAAGCTCATTTTAAATGCGCTTTGCTTATCCGTTTTTTTAGTCCCAAATTTTGCTTTTTCAAAAAATAATAAATATCACGGTAGCAAAAATTTATGTGCGGCATACTATACAGTATTAATTACTTGCAATTGAAAGGGGTGTACCTTTATGAAATCCATCGGTTTTATAGGCGGAGATTTAAGGCAGCACACGCTGTCGGAGCTTTTCCGCAGGGACGGTTATTCTGTTAAAATATACGGGTATACGGGTGCAGAGGATGAAGCCTGTGATATTGAAGAAATATATGACTGCAATATAATAGTGTTTCCGATGCCGACGTGCAGCGGAAATAAAATATTCGCTCCGTTTTACTCTTCGGGCATATACATAGATGATTTATCAATTCCGGAGGGGAAAATAATATTTTATGCCGGAGCAAATGATGAGCTTGAAAAGAAGCTTATAATGTCGGGCAGCAGATATATAAATTATATGAACAGGGAAGAGCTTCTGATAAAAAATGCCGTGCCTACGGCGGAGGGAGCGGCGGAGCTTGCGATAAGCGAAACCGCGCACACGGTGTTCGGAAGCGATGTTTTAATAACCGGTTACGGAAATGTAGCAAAAGCGCTTGCACGGACACTAAAAGCGCTCGGCGCGAATGTTACGGTTGCGGCAAGAAAGCCGTCAGCGCTTGCGGAAGCATGGTCGTGCGGCTATAATGCGGAAAATATAGGGGCGATAAAAAGCTATGTAGGCGGCTACAGGCTTATATTTAACACTGTTCCGGCTATGATTTTCACCGATGAGGTTTTGGAAGAAATCCGCGAGGACGCACTTATTATAGACCTTGCGTCAAAGCCGGGCGGCGTTAATTTCGGCGCGGCAAGAGCGTTTAAAAGGCGCGTTATATGGGCTCTGAGCCTGCCGGGAAAAACAGCGCCGATAACTGCCGGTAAAATTATTTACGATACTGTTTTAGGCATACTTTCAGAGATAGGCGGTGAAAAGTCTGAATAAAATCGCCCATAGCGCAGCTTTTTGTTTGGGGCAGAAGTATAAAGGAATACAATCGGCAAGCCGATTGCATTAATTCAGCTAATCAAATCAAAGATTTGAAGCTTCATTGAACACTCACTGCAAAGCAACTACTTGCGAACAATTTTCTTTCAGACTTAAATTTTGTGCCTTACAGCACGGAAAGGAATGGTTATAAAAATGAATTTGAAAAATAAAAAAATCGGATTTGCCGTGACAGGCTCGTTCTGTACATTTAAAAAAGCGATGCAGGCGTGCAGAGATATTTGTGCGCAAGGCGCGGAGGTTTTTCCGATTATGAGCGAAAATGCATATTCTACAGATACGCGCTTTGGCGACTGTAAAGAATTTCATGACATATTAACGGAGCTTTCGGGAAAGGATATTATTAAATCAATCAAAGAAGCCGAGCCGATAGGCCCTAAGGGACTGCTTGACCTTGTTATAGTACTGCCTTGCACGGGCAATACGCTTGCAAAGCTTGCAAACGGCATTACGGATACATCCGTTACAATGGCGGTTAAAGCGCATCTGAGAAATGACCGTCCCGTGCTTATAGGCGTTTCAACAAACGACGGTCTTGCCGGTGCGGCAAAAAATATCGGTATGCTTATGAATAACAAAAATATATATTTTATTCCGTTTGCGCAGGACGACTGCGTTAAAAAGCCGCGTTCGCTTGTTGCCGATTTTTCGGCGGTAATTCCGGCGGCAGAGGCGGCTTTGGGCGGAATACAGCTTCAGCCCATGCTATCTGTATAAATGCGGTCTTATACGCGGATATGCAGGAGCTGTTAATATATATCGACAGCGCGGATAGCTTTTATCCGCGCTGCCTTAATATGTACCTAAAAAAGTGATTTAATTCCTATTGCAATAAGTATAATTCCGCCGATAACAACGCTTTTGTCACCGAGCTTTTCTCCGGCTGCCTTTCCTATTTTAAGTGCGGCAAGCGTTATAAGGAAGGTTGAGGAGGCGATGATTGCCGACGAGGAAAAAATCTCCGCGCCGAGTGCGGCAAAGCTTACGCCGACGGCAAACGCGTCTATGCTTGTTGCTATTGCCTGGAGAAACAGAATTTTGATTGAAAATTCCTTCTCCTGCGTATCCTCTCCCAAAATGCCCTCTTTTATCATATTAACGCCGATTACGCCGAGAATTAAAAACGCGACTATACCCGAATATTTATCAATAAACGCCGAAAAGAGCGTTCCGAGATAGTAGCCGAGTATCGGCATAATCCCCTGAAATGCGCCGAAAAACACCGGCATTAAAATTCTCTTTGACAGCTTTAAATTCGGATATATCATAGCCGAAGAAAGCGTTACCGCAAAGGCGTCCATGCTGAGAGCTATTCCTATTAAAATTATTTCAAGTAACATGATTTTTTCCTTTCGCAAAGGTATTTTTATTATATCTATGAAATTTTATTCATGTTTATTCTGATTTTGACCGCATAGCAAGCAAAAAGGCTGCGGAAAATAATATTATGTCGGCAGCCCTTTGCAGTATAATACATCCTTTTAATTATCTCATATTATTTGTAAAATGTCAATATCTTTGCCGGTTTTTCATGCTTTTTAATAAAATAATTAAGAAATATAAATATAGTTTATTTTCTTTTCATAATTTCGCTTATTCAACGGTTACGGATTTTGCAAGGTTTCTCGGCTTATCTATATCGCAGCCCTTTAAGGATGCAACGTAATATCCGAAAAGCTGAAGCGGTATAACGGTGAGCGACGGCATGAGAATTTCTTCCGTGTCGGGAAGCTCTATAACATAATCTCCGGCGTCCTCCTTGTGATTTTCCGAGTCTTTCGCAACCCCTATAACAACGGCGCCTCTTGCCTTAACCTCTTTTATGTTGCTTACCGTTTTTTCAAAAAGCTTGCTGCACGTTGCAAGGGCAATTACGAGAGTACCGTCCTCTATAAGAGATATTGTGCCGTGCTTCAGCTCTCCTGCCGCATATGCTTCCGAATGGATATATGATATTTCCTTTAGCTTAAGCGAGCCTTCAAGACTTACCGCATAGTCAAGATTTCTGCCGATAAAGAATATTGAATGGCAGTTGAAAAACTTTGAAGCGAGATACTGTACCTTATCCTTTCCCTTTAAAAGAGCGGCAACCTGATCGGGAAGCTTTTCTATACCCTCTACAAGTCTGTCGTAATATTCGGCGCTTATTGTGCCGAGCTTATCTGCCATATATGCCGCGAGCAGATACATTACCGAAAGCTGAGTTGAATATGCCTTTGTTGTTGCGACGGCAATTTCGGGACCTGCCCATGTATATAAAACATCATCTGAAAGGTTTGCAATTGTGCTGCCTACAACGTTTACTATGCCGATTGTGCGCGCGCCGTTTTGCTTTGCTTCTTTAAGCGCCGCAATCGTGTCTGCCGTTTCGCCGGATTGACTTATGATTATTGCAAGATCGTTTTCGCCGATTATCGGGTCGCAGTATCTGAACTCCGATGCGACAATTGCTTCAACGGGCTTTCTGCAAAGCTTCTCGATTATATATTTGCCTACCATACCCACATGGTAGGCGCTTCCACAGGCAATAATGAATATCTTGTTTATTTTTTTAATATCCTCCGCGCTGAGAGCTATATCGTCAAGAACTATTTTTCCGTCCTGAATACGCGGGCTTATCGTTTCTCTGAGCGCACGCGGCTGCTCCTCAATTTCTTTCATCATGAAATGCTCATAGCCGCCCTTTTCAGCTGCGGATATATCCCAGTTGACTGTAAAGACGTCCTTTTTAACTTCTTCTCTGTCAAGGTTATATACCTTAACGCTGTCTTTTTTCAGAACAACAATTTCGTTATCCTCAAGATAGTATATATTTCTTGTGTGATTAAGTATAGCCGTAACGTCGGAAGCTATAAAGTTTTCGCCCTCTCCAAGCCCTACAATAAGCGGACTTGATTTTCTTACCGCAATAAACTGATCGGGATTGTCAAGCGAGAGTATACCGAGCGCATAAGAGCCGTTCACTCTTTCGATTACCTTTATAACGGCTTCAAGAATATCGCCATTGTAGTAGTATTCAATTAAATGAGCCACAACCTCAGTGTCGGTTTCGGATATAAATTCAAAGCCCTTGTCAATAAGCTTTTTCTTGAGCGGAATGTAGTTTTCTATTATTCCGTTGTGAACAATCGCAAATCGGCCGGAGCTTGAAAGATGCGGATGTGAATTTACATCCGACGGCTCTCCGTGTGTCGCCCATCTTGTATGGCCTATTCCGGCAGTGCCTGTTACGGATTTTCCGCCGTCTGTCATTTCCGATAAAACGGAGAGTCTGCCGCGTGACTTTTTAACGTCTATTTTATCCCCCGAAAAAACGGCTATACCTGCCGAGTCATATCCTCTGTATTCAAGCTTTGAAAGACCCTCAAGCAAAATAGGGGCTGCCTGCTTTTCACCTATATAACCTATAATACCGCACATAATAATTTCCTCCCAAATTCTTTTGTTTGAAAAAAGTTAATACACAATTTCAAATACAATTATTAATACTTTTATATTGTACACTATATGTAAAGAAAAATCAAGTGAATTTTTTTAAAGGATTAAAAATATTTTTAAATCGGTAAAAACGTGACTGTTAAGGGCTTTTTTTAAATTTCTGACGAAAATGGACTGCTGAAATGTTTAATTTCAGTCAGTCCACAGTATGAAACATTTAATTATTTCCGAGTATTTCCTGCGCATAGCGCACAGTTTCCATTGCATCCTTTGCATAGTGGTCAGCGCCTATCATATCGGCATAATCCTGCGTCAGAACCGCACCGCCCACAACGGTTTTTGTTTTCGGACACTGTTCATTTAACAACTTTATTGTTTCTGCCATTGCCGGAACCGTTGTTGTCATAAGCGCGCTCAGACCGACGAGCATGACACCGTTTTCCTTTGTTACTTTTACAATTTCTTCGGGTGGAACGTCTTTGCCGAGATCAATGACATTAAAACGATAGTTTTCAAGCAAAACCTTTACAATGTTTTTTCCTATGTCATGAATATCTCCGTGAACGGTTGCGACGATAACGGTGCCGCCTTTTTCTCCGTCCGTTTCCGTCATAAAGGCTTTTAAAGAGTCAAATGCCGTCTTTGCCGCCTCTGCGCTCATGAGCAACTGAGGAAGATAAACGCTGCCCTTTTCAAAGCCCTCTCCGACCGTATCGAGCGCCGGGACAAGCTCGGAATTTATAATTTCTATAGGATCTCCGTCTTTTCCGAGATTATATGCAATTTTGCCTGCCTGCTCGCTAAGGCCTTTTATTACGGCGCTGCAAAGCGTCATTTGCTCTTCCTTTTTTTCTGCCTTTGCTTCGGGGGCTGCGCTGCAATGGTTTATATAATTTTCGCAGTTTGTATCCATAGCTCTTAAAGCGCAGAATGAATAATAAGAATTCATCATTTCACGCGAGAGCGGATTTATAATCCCGGCGCTCAGACCGTTTTCAAGCGCAAGGGTAAAAAATGTGGCATTTATGTTTACCCTCTGAGGCAGACCGAACGAAATGTTTGAAACACCGAGAACGGTTTTAACATTAAGCTCATCTCTTATCCTTTTAAGAGCAGTAAGCGTTTTTTTCGCAGCGTCCGCGTCCGCGCTGATGGGGAGGGTGAGAGCGTCTATTATTATGTCGCGGCGCGGTATCCCATAGGAAAGCGCGGTGTCAACGATTTTTTTTGCAATTTTAAATCTGCCTTCGGGAGTTTCGGGTATTCCGTCCTCGTCAAGCGCAAGTCCGACAACAGCTCCGCCGTATTTTTTAACAAGCGGCAGGACTGCGTGAAGATTTTCTTCCTTTCCGTTTACCGAGTTTACAAGCGGCTTGCCGTTATATATTCTGAGAGCTGCTTCCATTGCCTCAACATCGGAGGTGTCAATCTGGAGCGGAAGCCTTGTAACTCTTTGAAGTGCCGCAACTGCGGCGGTGAGCATTGCCCGCTCGTCAATTTCGGGCAGACCTACGTTTACATCGAGTATATGAGCGCCGTTTTCCTCCTGCGTCAAGCCCTCTTTAAGAATATAGTCCATATCGTTTTCGGCAAGTGCCTGCTTAAAGCGTTTTTTGCCGGTTGGATTTATTCTTTCGCCGATTATAACGGGTTTTTCATCAATTCTTACACATTTTGAATATGAGCATACGCGCATGATGTCGATTTCGGGAGGCTTTGCGGGCAAAAAGGCTTTGCAATGCTTTATCATTTCCGATATATGCGTCGGAGTAGTTCCGCAGCAGCCGCCGAGAACGGCTGTATACGGAGCAATTTTTTTCATTTCTTCCGCAAAGTCGGCAGGTGAAACATCGTAATATGTTCTCCCGTTTTCCGATTTCGGAAGCCCGGCGTTCGGGCTGATTATAAGCGGAAGTGATGTAAAGCTTCTCATTTTTTCAACAAGCGGCAGCATTGATTCGGGTCCCAGACCGCAGTTCATTCCAAGTGCGGTAACTCCGAGCGAGTCGGCGATTGCGGTTGCTGTTTCAATATCGGCACCTGTTAAAAGCTTGCCGTCTGCTCCGAACACCATTGTGCAGACTATCGGAAGCGAGCAGCTTTCCTTTGCCGCTATAATTGCAGCCTTAAGCTCATAGGTGTCGCTCATTGTTTCGATCAGAACAAGGTCAGCGCCTGCTTCTGCACCTGCTTTAATCGTTTGTGAAAAGCTTTTCACAGCGTCGTTGAAGCTCAAATCTCCGAGCGGCTCCAAAAGCTTGCCGGTAGGACCAATGTCAAGCGCCGCAAAGCAGTCATCTCTTTCGGAAAGCGCGATTTCCTCTTTAACAAGTCTTACAGCTCCTGCGGCTATTTCTCCGACATCCGCGTCGCAAGAGGAAAGCTTTATAGGATTTGTACCGAACGTGTCTGTTGTTATTATATTACAGCCGGCTTCAATATATGCTCTGTGAACTGCCTTTATCTTTTCCGGCTGTTCAAGCACCCACAGGTCAGGCAGATAGCCGTCGGGAAGACCGGCACTTTGGAGCATTGTTCCCATTGCTCCGTCGGCAAAAAGCATTTTTGTGCCTAATATTTGCGTAAATCTGTTCATCGTGTTGCCCTCCTAATTGCGTTTTTGTCAGTTTTTCTTGCCCTCAAGGAAATATGTTGCTTCCATATCCGCTGTCGAAAGAGCAAAGGCGAGGGGAAACATTTCAAATGCGTTTCCGACATTTCGCGGATCCTCATTGCCCGAAAAGCCCATGTGATACCTTATCGCAAAGGCTTCATCACGTGTAAGGCGCATAAACCCTGTTATTATGTAAACCGACTTTTCGCCGTGACCGTAAGGGAGAGTGTCGTTAAACTCAAAGGTCGGGACCTTGTTCCATACTCCGTTATCGTCCTTTACGTTTCTAAAGCCGCTTTTGTAGCAGTTTATTTTGCACAGGTCGTGTAAAAGCGCGCATATTGCAATGGTTTCATCGCTTGCACTCAGCTTGTACAGTTCGTTTACGCGGCTTCTTTTCATATAATCGGCAAGACATTCGTAAACATTTATGCTATGCTCCGCAAGACCGCCGCTGTATGCTCCGTGATACCTTGCGCTTGCCGGTGCGGTGAAAAAGTCGCTTGACGGCGATTCGAGATATTCAAGCAGCTTGTCAGCGCCGCTGCGATGTATATTTGACTTGTAAATTTCAATAAATTTTTCCTTTACGTTCATGTTAAGCCTGCCTTTCTATTTTGATTTATGATTGAATATACGTTCAAGCTGCTGCTTTTCCTTTGCGTGATTATAATAGTGCAGCAGATTTTCGCGAAGCGGACGGCTTGAATGCATTGAAAGCAAAAAGTGCGTTTTAAGCGCGTTCTTTTCGTGAAAACGACGTATATCCGATTTGAATTGCTCATATTTTACTATGATGTCATTATCCTTTGCGAATTTCTGAATTTTAACCGCAAGATTTGTCGAATATGAGAAATCTATTATAAATATGCCGTAAAACAGTCCTATGAAAAATGAGAAAACAAGGTTTTCCGAAAGCCAGTGAAGCGCGTTTAATATATGTGCGTGTATGGCAAAATAATAAAACGCACCGAGAAGCGCCCAGAAAAACGAAAATTTCGGACAGATAAGACCGTTTATGTTGCCCCATTCGTTTCTGTAGTCCCAAAGACGTACCTTGACTAATTTTAAAAGAATTATACCGGCGATATATTCTATGACTGTCATGCATATCGCCATCATAACAAACAGGAAAGCCTTATTTGCGGCGGTGCTTCCGAGCAGGGTGAATTTTTCGGCATCTGCCAGCAGGTACAGTATACAAAGCCCAAAGCCGTACAGCGGTACATAAGGACCTACGAGAAATCCGGGATTTATCCATTTGCGGTCAGGATTGGCGGAGGAAAAAAATCTCCTGAAAATCAGCTCTGTGCACCAGCCGAAAACGGAGCCGATAAAAAACAAAAATGCTAATATCAAAAAAATACTCATTTATATACCTCCGGTTTTTCAGTTTAATAAAAAAATCTCCATATAGCAAATTCCACGCAACTCAAAAAATGAGTGCGTGGTAATTTCTAAGCGTTTTTTTAATTATCTTGCAGCCTGAGCCTTCTTAACGAGCTCAGCGAAAGCTGCCGGGTCTGCAATTGCAATCTCGGAAAGCATTTTTCTGTTCATTTCAATGCCGGACTTCTTAAGACCGTTCATGAATGTTGAATAGTTCATTCCGTTAAGCTTTGCAGCAGCGCTGATACGTGCAATCCAGAGCCTTCTGAAATCACGTTTTCTGCGTTTTCTTCCGATATATGCATTCTGCATTGAACGCATAACTGCCTGATTGGCTGTTCTGTACTGCTTGCTTTCAGCACCTCTGAAGCCCTTTGCAAGCTTTAAAACCTTTTTATGTTTTTTGCGTGTATTTAAAGCACCTTTAACTCTTGCCATGTGTATTAACCTCTCTTTCAAATATGCGCGCTCACAGCGCCTGATAAATTATTTTACAAAAATTATTTGTAAGGTATGAGCTTCTTGATTACAGCTGCATTTGCCTTTGACAGATAAGCCTGCTTTCTGAGCTGTCTTTTTCTCTTTGTTGACTTCTTTGTCAAGATGTGTCTTCTGAAAGACTTGTTCATCTTAATCTTACCATTTTTTGTGATACCAAATCTTTTAGCTGAACTTCTATGTGTTTTTATTTTCGGCATAGTATTCCACTCCTTCAATTATAATTAACACGGGCAAGCTGCCCAAACAAAATGTCCGTCTGCGCTTATGCGTTCGGCATAAGGAACATTGTCATATTTCTGCCCTCAAGCTTCGGTGCACGGTCAACAGAGCCGTATTCCTTTGCCTGCTCGGCAAATCGCTTAAGAAGCGTTTCACCGATTTCGGAATGAGTAACCTCACGTCCGCGAAAACGAACGGTAACCTTAACCTTATCTCCGCTTTTGAGGAAGCGAATGGCGTGATTACATTTCGTATTAAAATCATTAGTGTCTATGGACGGCGAAAGCTGAACCTCTTTAATATTGATAACCTTTTGGTTTTTTCTGCTTTCCTTTTCCTTTTTTGCAAGCTCAAACTTGTACTTGCCGTAATCCATGATTTTACATACCGGCGGCTTTGCCTGCGGAGCGATCATAACCAGGTCATAGCCCTTTTCGTCAGCGAGCGAAAGCGCTGCTCTTGAGTCCATAACACCGAGCTGATTGCCGTTTGCGTCAACCACCCTGATTTCTTTTTCACGAATTTCCTCATTGATTTGTAAATCCTTGCTTATAACAATTCCCTCCTGTCATAATAATTTAAGCACAAAAAACGGACGCAACACGTCCGCGACAAACAAAATAAAATGTATCTTGCTTTTGACCGTAAAGCCTTCGCCGGACGGTGAGAGCGGACGCTCTGCTTGTTTCTACGCAAAATATTATATCACATAATTATTCATTTGTCAAGAAAAAGTTTTATTTTTTCTTTTTTTGTGCAAAACCTCCAAATTAAAAGCTGCATGTGAACTGTAAATTGCTATCGTTTAAAATCTATTGTATGAATATTTTTTTTGTTTCGGAAAGCGGAGAAATCAGATCCTCCGACAAATTCATAGCCTTTATGCTACCGCTTTTATGCAAATTCTTTAAAGTAAAGGTGTACAATGAACTCGTAGTTTTGCCGGTTGTTACGGCAAACTCCGCAAGCTTTCCGCCGCTGTCATAGACTGCGACGGCAGGATGGGAAATGCCTGTAAAGGATGCAGGTATGTTTATATAAAGGCTGCATTTACCGGAAGATTTATCATATGTTAAGCTTGTAATATATGCGCCGCTTGATTTTATTGATTTTTTTGTAAATTGCACACCGTTTATTTTAAAAATAAATTCTCCGTTTTCGTAGCAAATTCTTGATTTGCTGTCGGTAAAAATAAAGCCGCTCATGTAGCCGGAGTCGCTGCAATCGGGCAAGTCGTCATATCCGTATATTTCCCAGTCCGATTTGCTGCCGTGTTCGGGTTCGCCGCTTTTGTTCTTCTTTTGCGCATATTCATCTGTGAAAAGAAAATAATCATGATTGGTGTATTCTTTTTTTCTTTGATCCGACCATGATGACGGTACAATAGGGTCGTCCCAAGTTACATCCGAATGATATGTTTTGCCGCCCAAAGTGATGCAGCTCCACATATGATTTGCTTCATAGCTTACATATATACCCGAAGTTATTCCCAGACGGCTGAGCACCTGCTGATAAAAATATGCATAGCCCTGACAAACTCCCGTGCCTCTTTCGAGAAAGCTGTAAGCGGTGTGTGACAGGCTGTCTTTGCTTTTGTATGAATAGTCGTATGCTATTTTGTCATGGGCGAGCAGAATTTTGCCGACAGTGCTATCGGCGCGTTCCGCGTAGCGAACTGTTTCGTCTATCAGCTCGTTCATTGCGGCTACTTTTTCACGCTGCTCGTCAATTGTATCATATATATAGGGAAGCTCGATGCTAAATAAGTATATTGTATTATCGCTGTCGTAGAGCCTGCCGTAGCTGAAGCTGTATGAGGCTATTGCAATCGGCAAATCGCCGTTTAAGGCTATGAAGCTGTTTACAAAATTTCTCATGCTTTTTTTGATTTCTTCAATATTATCAGTGTCGGATAAGCGTATTTCGTAGTCGATTAAATCTATCTCGTCAGTGTGATTCAGAATTTCCTGTCTCATATATTCGTTGAGCGGCAAACTGCCGGCCGAAAACATACTTACTGAATTTTCGCTTTGCCGATTTTGAACAAATGTGATTTTGTCCGGCTCGGCGTACAAAATACCGCTGCAGTCGTTGCAGGCAAACGATACGGTTTGCATGGTCAAGAAAAGTGCTGCCAAAATTAAAAATTTCTTCATAAATATAATCGTCCTTTTTTGCCGAAATTTGTTTTATTACATTTTAACATAAAAATATTAAAAAATCAATACATTTTTTGCGTAAAAAAACGTGAGGAAAATAGTCAAAATACCGAATTAAAAAAATTTTATAAAAAACACTTGAAAAATATTAATTTGTGTGATATACTATAAAATGGTGTTTAGCGGATAGACCGCTGCCAAATATATGAAGGGAGGATGAAGCATAGTGAAAAAAGGAATTCATCCCGACTATAAGCCGACTGTTATTCGCTGTGCCTGCGGTGCTGTTTACGAAACAGGCTCAACCAAAGAAGATCTTCAGGTTGAAATCTGTTCAAACTGCCATCCGTTCTTTACCGGAAAGCAGAAGCTCGTAGATACGGGCGGCAGAGTTGAAAAGTTCAACAGACGTTTCAACAGAGGCTAAAAGAAATTTTTTTAACCGCAGTCTTAGATTTCCGAATCACCAACGGATTCTCAGCAAGCGGGGATACTTTTAATTATAGGAGGTGAAATTCATGACAAAGGAACGTAAGCAGGAAATAATCGCAACTTACGCAACTCATGAAGGAGATACAGGTTCTCCGGAGGTGCAGATCGCGCTTCTTACAGAGAGAATTAACCATCTCAACAACGAGCATCTTAACTTCCACAAGAAAGACCATCACTCAAGAAGAGGTCTTCTTATGATGGTTGGTAAGAGAAGAGGTCTTCTTCAGTATCTTAAGAATGAGGATATTGAAAGATACAGAGCTCTCGTTGCTAAGCTTGGACTCAGAAAATAGTTATATCGGCGCAAAGGTTTGTTTTTGCGCTTAGGCGTATAGGCAAACGGTTTCGGGGCTGCCCCGCTTCCGCTTGCCTTTACTGCTAAAATAGGTAGTTAAAAGTTATTTTTATGCTGCTGACGGAGATTATATTTTAGCAAATAAACAGAGCAGTCCGAAAAGCTGCTGCATGATAAGACAATAGTATATTTTCGGAGAATTTCTTCATTTAAAAGGCTTATTTGTCCTTTTGCTTTGAAATTCATCAAAAAAACTTTCTTATCGGCGCGGGCTTTAAAAGGTATGCTGTGTTTATGTGCTAAAAAAATCTCCGAAGGGTAATAAAAAGCAGGCGAATGCCTGGAGAAAAAATTTAAAGGAGATATGTACAATGTTCAGAACTTTTGAAACAACTCTTGCAGGGCGACCCCTTGTAATTGAAACAGGTAAAATGTGTGCAATGGCTAACGGTCACTGCCTCGTGCGCTACGGCGATACGGTTGTAATGGTAAACGTAACGGCTTCAAGAACTCCGCGTGAGGGCGTTGACTTTTTCCCGCTCTCCGTTGATTATGAAGAGAAGCTTTATTCGGTAGGAAAGATACCGGGCGGATATATAAAAAGAGAGGGTAAGCCGAGCGAAAAGGCTATACTCACAAGCCGCGTTATCGACAGACCTATAAGACCGCTTTTCCCGGCAGACCTCAGAAATGACGTAACCGTTGTTGCAACGGTGCTTTCCGTTGAGCAGGACAACCCCCCTGAAGTTGCGGCCATGATCGGAACATCAATTGCAATTTCAATTTCCGATATTCCCTGGAACGGACCTATCGGCGGTGTATGGCTCGGATATGTTGACGGTCAGTATGTAATAAATCCGACAGTTGCCGAAAGAGAAAAGAGCGAAATGCTCGTAACAGTTGCCGGCACAAAGGAAAAAATCGTTATGATCGAAGCTGCCGCAAACGAAATTCCTGAGGACGTAATGCTTGACGGCATAAAGTTTGCTCATAAGACAATCATTGAGCTTTGCGACTTTATAAACGGTATCAAGGACGAAATAGGCAAGGAAAAATTTGAATACGAGCATCATGATATAGACCATGTTCTTTATGACAGAATTAAGGATATGGAGTTTGAAAACATCAAGCACGCTCTTGACACGGACGATAAAAATGTACGTGACGAAAGACTCGGCGTTATTTCCGACAGACTTATTGAAGCACTTTCGGAGGAGTATCCCGATATTGCAACTGATTTGGGAGAAATTCTCTATAAAATGCAAAAGGAAATCGTTCGTATGTGGCTTCACGAGGGAAGACGTGTTGACGGCAGAGGTCTTGATGAGATAAGACCGCTTTCGGCTGAAGTGGATCTTCTTCCGAGAACTCACGGTTCGGGACTTTTCACAAGAGGACAGACGCAGGTTCTTACAGTTGCAACGCTTGCTCCGCTTTCTGAAATTCAGAAGCTTGACGGAATAGATGTTGAAGAAACAAAGAGATATATGCATCATTATAATTTTCCGTCATATTCAGTCGGTGAAACAAGACCGTCAAGAGGACCTGGCAGACGTGAAATAGGTCACGGCGCTTTGGCTGAGCGTTCGCTCGTGCCGGTTCTTCCGTCGGAAAAGGAATTTCCGTATGCAATAAGAACGGTTTCTGAGGTGTTGAGCTCGAACGGCTCAACTTCGCAGGGATCTGTCTGCGGCTCAACGCTTGCGCTTATGGCTGCCGGCGTGCCGATTAAGGCGCCCGTTGCAGGTATTTCCTGCGGACTTATCACAACCGAAAACGGCTTTACGACAATGGTTGATATTCAGGGTCTTGAGGACTTTTACGGCGAGATGGACTTTAAGGTTGCCGGAACGAAAAAGGGTATAACATCAATTCAGGTTGATATTAAAAATGACGGTCTTTCATATGAGGTAATCGAGGAAGCGTTCAGAAAGACGCGCGCAGGCAGAATTCATATTCTCGATGATGTTCTCCTTAAGGCAATAGACAAGCCGCGTGAGCAGCTTTCAGCTTATGCACCTAAGGTTGATACAATGAAAATTGATCCCGATAAAATCCGCGAGGTTATAGGACAGGGCGGAAAGGTAATTCAAAAGATTGTTGCCGATACGGGAGCTAAAATTGATATAGAAGATGACGGAACAATTTATATTTTTGCCGAAAATCAGGAGTCGGGCAATTCTGCAAGAAGCGCTATTGAAGCAATTGTAAAGGAGCCGGAGGTAGGCGAAATTTATAACGGTCTTGTAAGAACAATAACCGCGTTCGGAGCATTTGTTGAAATTCTTCCGGGCAAGGACGGTCTTTGCCATATTTCAAAGCTTGCAAACAGACGTGTTGAAAAGGTTGAGGACGTTGTAAAAGAGGGCGACAGACTTCTTGTTAAGGTTATGGACATAGATAAAAAGACAGGTAAAATCAGTCTTTCGCACAAGGACGCAGTAAACGGCGAGGCTGATTTATAATAAAGCGGCAGCTTGCCAAAAGCGCAGCTGCTATGTAAAATACACATTTCAGAAGGGTCTGATTTATTATGATTAAGGCTGCGGTTCTCGGCGCTACAGGCTATGCCGGAATTGAGCTTGTAAGGCTTCTTGTGTCGCACCCGGAGGTTTCTCTTGAGGTGCTCGGCTCAAAAAGCTTCAGCGGTCAGAAAATAAGTGACGTATATAAAAATTTCGGTCATATTCTTGAAAAAGAGTGCAGCGAGGTTGATTTGGACAAGGTGGCAAAATGCGACGTTGCGTTCACCGCGCTTCCTCACGGAGCTTCAAAGGAAATTATTCCGAAGCTTGTTGAAAAGGGACTTAAGGTTATAGATTTAAGCGGCGATTTCAGATATGACAGCGCGGAAGTTTATGAAAAATGGTACGGTGCGCCGCACAGCGCGCCGGAGCTTTTGAAAAAATCGGTTTACGGTCTTTGTGAGCTGCACAGGGATAAAATAAAGGGCGCAAGCCTTATAGGTAATCCGGGCTGCTATACAACGTGCTCAATTCTGGGTGCGGCTCCGCTTATGAAAAGCGGTATAGGAAGCACGAAAAATATTATAATAGACGCAAAATCGGGTGTTACGGGAGCCGGAAGAAATTCGGCTCTTCCGTACAGCTTCTGCGAGTGCACGGAAAACACAAAGGCTTATAAGGTTGCAACTCACCGTCATACGTCGGAAATAGAACAGGAGCTTTCAAAGCTTGCCGGAGAGGAAATAATGCTTTCGTTTACTCCGCATCTTATTCCGCAGAAGAGGGGAATACTGTCAACTATTTATATAAACCTTAATAAAAAGTGCACGCAGGAGGAAATAACCGCGCTGTATAAGGACTTTTATAAGGATGAGTTTTTTGTAAGAGTCTGCGACAGCGGCACGCTTCCGGAAACGAAAAATGTTGCCGGGTCAAATTTTGTTGATATAGGCGTTGTGGTTGACGAGAGGTTAAACCGCGCCGTAGCTGTCAGCGCGATTGACAATATAGTAAAGGGCGCTGCCGGTCAGGCTGTTCAGAACATGAATTTGATGTTCGGTCTGCCGGAGGGCGAGGGACTTACATTCCCCGGATTTTATCTGTAAAGGTGGCATAATTTATGGAAGAGCTTATAAAAAAAGCCGGTATACTTATCGAGGCGCTGCCCTACATACAGAAGTTCAGCGGAAAAACGGTAGTTATAAAATACGGCGGAAACGCAATGATAAACGAGCAGCTCAAAAGCTCCGTTATGGAGGATATAACGCTGCTTAAATTCATCGGTCTTAATCCTGTTGTTGTTCACGGCGGAGGCCCGGATATTTCGGCGGAGCTCAATGAGCATGAGGTTAAGAGCGAGTTTATAAACGGACTTAGAAAAACAGATAAGGAAACAATGCGCATAGCGCAGATGGTGCTTGTCGGAAAAACAAATAAAGAAATTGTTTCGCTCATTAACGCAAAGGGCGGAAAGGCAATCGGTCTTTGCGGAATTGACGGAAGCTTTATAGAGTGCGAAAAGAAATATACAGAGGTTGACGGCGAAAAGGTTGATCTCGGATATGTCGGAAATATCGTTTCGGTTAAGCCGGAAATACTTGAAAGACTTACGTCAGACCAGTATATACCGGTTGTTGCTCCGATCGGTACGGACGATGACGGAAACAGCTATAATATAAATGCTGATACCGTTGCGTCGGCTGTTGCTTCCGCGCTTAATGCCGAAAAGCTTATTTTGCTTACGGATGTTGAAGGCGTAAAGGACGAGAGCGGACAGATTATATATGAAGCTCACAAAAATGAGATAAGAAGCATGATAAATGACGGAATAATCAGCGGCGGAATGATTCCTAAGGTTCTCGGCTGCATTGACGCGATTGATTCGGGCGTTACGGGCGTTCATATAATCGACGGCCGCGTTCCGCATTGTCTGCTGCTTGAAATATTCACAAAGTCCGGTATCGGAACGCTTATTAAGAGCGATAATTATTAATAATGCTTTGTGTATTTAGAAAATTGAAAGGAAAATGAAACCTATGAGAATGTCAAAGCTTTTAATGCCAACACTCAGGGAAGTTCCTGCTGAGGCTGAAATAACAAGTCATAAGCTTATGCTGAGAGCCGGAATGATAAGAAAAATGGCGGCCGGAATATATTCATATCTGCCGCTTGGTCTGCGCACCTATAAAAAAATAGAAAAAATCGTTCGTGAGGAAATGGACAGAGCGGGCGCACAGGAGCTTTTAATGCCGGCACTTCTTCCGGCAGAGAGCTATCAGGCGTCGGGAAGATGGGATATTTTCGGCGAAAGTATGTTTAAGTTTAAGGACAGAAACGGACGTGATTTTTGTCTTGGGCCTACTCATGAAGAGCTTTTTACGCAAACTGTTTTAAATGAGGTTCGTTCATATAAGGAATATCCTTTAACGCTTTATCAGATACAGACAAAGTATCGTGATGAGGGCAGACCGCGTTTCGGACTTATTCGCGGCCGCGAATTTGTTATGAAGGACGCATACAGCTTTGATTTGTCGGATGAGGGTCTTGATAAGTCATATAAGGCTATGTATGATGCATATTGTCGCATATTTACAAGACTCGGTCTTGACTTTACTATAGTTGACGCCGATTCGGGAGCTATGGGCGGAAGCGGAAGCCAGGAATTTATGGTTAAGTCACCTGTCGGCGAGGACGCTATTGCTTACTGCGATGAGTGCGGATATGCTGCAAACTACGAAAAGGCTGAATGTGTTCCGTCGGAAAAGGAATTTGCGGCAGGCGATTTGGAAATGGAAAAAATCCATACGCCGAATGCGCATACAATAGAGGAGCTTACCGATTTTCTCGGCACGCAGCCGTATGTTTTTGCAAAAACGATAATTTATAAGGCTGACGATAAATATATTGCAGCAATGGTTCGCGGCGACAGAGAAATAAATGAAATCAAGCTTAAAAATCTTGTCGGCTGCACAAATGACCTTGAGCTTGCAGAGCCGTCTGCGGTAAGGGAAATAACGCGTGCGGAGGTTGGATTTGCAGGACCTGTCGGGCTTGAAATTCCGGTTTATGCCGACAAAGAGGTTGCACTTATGAAAAACTTTGTTGTTGGTGCAAACGAAACGGATTATCATTTTAAAAACGTTAATATAAACCGCGACTTTACTCCGGCTATGGTTGCCGATATTCGCACAATTGCAACGGGTGATGCTTGCCCGCGTTGCGGAAAGCCGATTAAAACGGCGCAGGGAATAGAGGTAGGACACATTTTCAAGCTCGGCACCAAATATTCAAAGGCGCTCGGTCTTACGGCTTTAAACGAAAACGGAGAAAAGGTAACCGTTACAATGGGCTGCTATGGCATAGGCGTTACAAGATGCTTGTCTGCTGCGATTGAGCAAAACTATGATGAAAACGGTATTATCTGGCCCGACGCAATAGCTCCGTATCATGTATGCGTTGTTCCTGTTAATTATAAGGACGAGGAGCAGATGAAAAAGGCTGAGGAGATTTATAATACTTTGTCTGAAAGCGGAATTGATGTTCTGCTTGATGACCGCTCGGAAAGAGCCGGTGTTAAATTCAAGGACTGTGATTTGATTGGTATACCGCTCAGAATTGTTGTAGGCAAAAGAATTTCAGAAGACCTTGTTGAATATAAAAAGAGAAATAAGGCAGACGCTGAAATTATGAGTGTAAGTGATGCTGTTAAGGCAGCTGTTGAAGAGTTTAAAAATCTTTAAAAAATAAATATCGGTGCGGACGCGCTTTTGTCGGATTACTCCGGCGGGAAGTGCGTCCGCACTTTTTTAGTGAGTGATTAAATAAAATTTAAACTGAAGGTCACAAATAAACGGTAGCGCTGCGCCAAATCTGAGAAGTTAAATATAAATTACACATTTTGTGTATTGCATATTTGTGAAGTGACAGAAAAACCGTCCATTATAGTTAATGAGAGTGAAAAGGGATAGATTAGAGGTTAAAGATTATTAATGGCGTAGATATGCGGAAAATGAAAGATGAAAGGCGGAGAGGTGAAAGAGGTGGGAAAAACAGGAAAGATGTCCAAAAATCAAAAAATAAGATAGAGAGCAGAGAGGCTCTTTTTTCATGATAAAAATAACAGCACGATAACACGAAATAACACGCGGTTGTTATCGGCTGTTACTTAGCATAGCTATGCGGATTTTTAATATAAATACATACATAAATTGAACCATAGTCAAGTAAGTAGACACAAAAAAGCAAAATTTTTTAGGGGATCAGGCTATTTTGTCTGTTCCCAGTATAAAGCTTCCGCTTCACTTGGCGTAAGCATATTAAGC
>CAKSSN010000014.1 GCA_934489015.1 uncultured Clostridia bacterium | reverse complement strand
GCTCCAAAATGATATTTTTATTATACACCATTTTGGAGGCCTTGTAAAGAGTTTACACAAAATTTAGGATTGACTCCCCCCATTTTTAAATTTCTTAATTAAAAACATTCCTTAAGCACAAGAAGAATATCGTCTGCATTCATCTTCTTATATCCGCCGCCGATAACGGTTGACTCTGCAATTTTAGGCAGCATATCCTCTGTTGCGCCGAGCTCCTTAAGCGTAAGCGGCAGTCCGAGCTCCTTTATGAAATCAGCGAGTGCGTTTATGCCTGCATTTGCGGCTTCATCGTCGCTCATCGCGGAGGTATCAATTCCCCACACGTTCTTTGCAAACCTTACAAATTTCTCAATTCCGAATTTATAAATATATCTGTAATATGCCGGAGATACAACCGCAAGACCTGCACCGTGTGCGCAGTCCGTATAAGCGCCGATCTGATGCTCAATCATATGAACTTCCCAGTCCTGCTCCTTTGAAAGCCCCGTTATTGTGTTAAGACCTATCGTTGCGCACCACATTATATTACTGCGCGCCTCATAGCTCTCCTTATTTTTAAGAGCTGCTCTTGCGCTGTTTATAAGCGAACGCATAACACCCTCCAAAACATAATCGGTTGTGTTATCGTCCGTGCCGGAGAAATACTGCTCCATAAGATGTGACATTGTATCGAAAATACCGCTTACCATCTGATATTTCGGCACGGTATAGGTATATTCCGGATTTAAGATAGAGAATTTCGGGTTTACATTGCTCGGAAATACTCTGCCGTTTTTAATCATTTTTTCCTCGTTTGTTATAACCGAGCCGCCGTTCATTTCGGAGCCTGTGCCTGCCATTGTAAGAATTGAGCCGACAGGTACGATTTTTTCGCCGATAGGCTCATAATTTACCCAAAAGCGCTCCCAAGGGTCGCCGTCTGCATATGATGAAACGGAAATACCCTTTGCGCAGTCGATAACCGAGCCGCCGCCGACAGCAAGTATCAAATCAACATTATTTTCTCTTACGAGCCTTGCTCCTTCAAGCAACTGCGAATAGGACGGGTTTGACTTTATTCCGGCAAGCTCAACAACATTTTTATTTGCCTTTTTCAATATGTCAATAACCTTGTCATAAAGGCCGCTTTTCTTTACAGAGCCCTTGCCGTACATCAAAAGTATATTCTTTCCGTAATTTGAAAGCTCACGCGCAAGGTTATCGAGCGAATTTTTTCCAAAATAAATTTTTGTCGGGTTATAATAGGTAAAATCGAATTTCATTTTAAATTACTTCCTTTCGATATTTTTATAAATTATTATACTGCTCGTCGCTTACCGCTTCAAGCCATTCATTAGACGTATTTTCTCCGGGACATTCTATTGCAATATGCGAAAACCAACTATCCCTTGCGGCGCCGTGCCAATGCTTCACATTTGCCGGTATTGTTACGACATCGCCTGCTTTAAGCGGCTTTGCAGCCTTTCCTTCCTCCTGATACCAGCCCTCTCCGTCCGTACATAAAAGAACCTGTCCTCCGCCGGAGCTTGCTTTATGAATATGCCAGTTATTGCGGCAGCCCGGCTCAAAGGTTACATTTGCGGCAAAAACCGTTTTCTTCGGGTCTGTAAGCGGCTTTAAGTAGCTGTTGCCGATAAAATATTTTGCATATGCGCTGTTCGGCTCGCCTATTCCGAAAATTCCGCCGTGCAGAGCCTCGCCGTCATTCGCATAAACCTCTTTGGCAATCCTGAACGCCGCCCACGCATTGGGCCATCCGGCATAAAAGGCAAGATGCGTTAAAATTTCAGCCATCTCCGTTTTTGTTACGCCGTTTTCCTTTGCGGTTTTAATATGGTATTCAAAGGAGCTGTCTATCATGCCCTTGCTTATAAGCGCCGTGATTGTTATAATTGATCTGATTTTAAGCGGCAGCTTATCCTCTCTCGACCACACCTCACCGAAAAGCACGTCGTCATTAAGCTCGGCAAATTTCGGAGCGAAAGAGCCGAGACTGTCTCTTCCGGCAGTTTGTTTTTTCATAATAATCAATCCTTTCTGACAAGGGCTGACGCAAAAAAAGCTTCTGCGTTATTTTGCCCCTATTGACATTTTTAATTCTTTATGTTATAATCAATCTGCAAGTTCATTTATATTATACAACTTAAAGTCAACTTTAAGTCAAGGGCTTTTGCGAAAAAAATTTTAAACTTTTTTTAAACAATTGCAAAAAAATATTAACTCTTAAAAAATTGCGGAGGAAAGATATGTTTTATACAGTCGGCGAAATGGCAAAGAAAATAGGCGTTGCTCCGTCAACGCTGAGATACTATGACAAAGAGGGGCTTTTGCCCTTTGTTGAGCGCAGCGGCGGAGGAATACGTATGTTTAAGGACTCGGATATTGAGTGGATGGAAATTATCGAATGTCTGAAAAAAACAGGTATGCCTATTAAGGAAATAAAAAAATTTATTGACTGGTGTATGAAGGGCGATTCGACAATCGAACAAAGACTTGAGCTTATCGACAGGCAAAGAAGCAACGTTCTCTCTCAAATGGAGCAGCTTAAAAGCACGCTTCTTACGCTGAATTATAAGCATTGGTACTATGAAGAGGCAAAAAAGGCAGGCACATGCGATATTCATAAAAACAGGAAACCGGAGGATATTCCGGAGGAATTTCGCAAGCTGAAAGGAGAAAAGAAATAATGGCAACAACAAACGAATATAAGGACTATATTTTAGAAATCCTTGACGGCATCGGCGAAATTAAATGCCGCAAAATGATGGGCGAATACCTCTTATATAACAACGGCACATTGTTCGGCGGAATATACGATAACCGCTTTCTTGTTAAAAAAACCGAAAACACCGCGAAATATAATATGGAAGAGCAGCTGCCTTATGACGGCGCAAAAATGATGTATATGCCGTCTGATTTGGACAATAAAGCTCTTATAGAGGAAATTGTTCTCGCCGCCTGCGAGGATTTGAGGAAAAAGTAAGGCGCATCAATTGCAGCTACCATTATTCACACATTTGCAAAATTAAAACCCATGAGTCTGCATCTGCAAAAATCATGGGTTTTTCGTTACTGAAAGCTATTAATCTTTATTGCGATTTACTTCATCTGTATTTTCATCTTTCAAAGCAGCTTCTTCGCTCTCGGAATTATCCGTATTAATGTTATCGTCAGGCAACTCGGCTGCGGGATTTTGGATTTTATCGTTTTCTGTATCCGGCTCGGAATTTTTATTTTCTTCATTTTCCGCTTCGGATTTTTCGTTTTTATCAATATCCGCGTCCGTGCTTTCCTGCGCATTTTCCTCTGCGTCGCTTAAATCCGTTTCCCATTCGGGCGGCTCAAGATACTTAATTTTATCTATAATCTTTTTACGAACAGGCTTAAGGCGCTTATGTGCAAGAAATGCTCCAAACCCGACAGCTGCCAAAATCAGCAGCCAAAGCAAAAGCCAAAGCGGATTAAGCTTTCCCGTAAGGACATAAAATCCGCCCATTGAATCAAGCTCAAACACCATATAACTCCCATCGCGGTGCGACTGAATTGTCTGAACGCCCTCGCTGCCCATTACGCCTATAGCGCGGCACTTTTTCTTCTCGTCACGCACGCGGACGGTTACCTTTCCGTTATAGTCATCGGTAGAGCTGATAGTATAGCCCTTTTTAACCCTATAATTGCTGAAGCTTATATTATCCGACGAAAGATTTTCAACAACAAGCTTTGCATCGGAATGGAAATTGCCCTCAACGAGAATTATCGGCGGCTCTTCTCCGCTCGATATTGTAGTTGTCGCATTATCAAAAACGCATTTAAAAACTGTGTTTCTGACAATTGGCTTTGTTACATCATTATCCCACTGCGGCGTATAGCCGTCCTTTTCGGGAAGCTCCGGAATTTCATCTTCGGCTATAACAGTTCCGTAAGGAGCCGTAAAGGATTTTATCTCATTATCCTCATCATCGGTGAACACAACCTTAAATAAAAGCTTTGCGTAATCGTCCGATTTTGTGCGCAAAAACGCGCCTATCGTTTCACATTCGTTCTCGGCAATCGCTCTTATCTGCGGCAGGCAAACGCTGCCCTCCGCCATATACCAGTCGTCCGATATAAAGCCGTCCATAAGGTATGGAATTACGCCGTTCGCTGTCATATCGTCCTTTGAAAGAGCAACAGCTCTGCCGTCATAATCTGCGCTGTCTATTCCACCGAGTCCCTCGTTTATAAAATAATTTTTCTCAATATCTCCCGAATTTACTCCGGCTATCGCACCGATATGCTCGCTTGCCTTATAAATTCTCGGAAACGCATAGCAAAGCTTTATATGCTCACAAGACGCCGCAATTCCGCCTGTGTTTTTCTTTGCCTCCAAATCCGCAAAGCCTATACATCTTTCGATAAAGCCTTTGCTGAAGCCCGAAATTCCGCCGACACAGCCACCGTCGGAGGACTCTATTTTTCCGCCGCCGATTGACTCTCTTATAATTCCTATAGTAGAATATCCCGAAATTCCGCCGCCGTTTCCATTTTTGGAAAGAATTTTTCCGTCATTTATGCAGCCCGATATAACCGCCTTAACAAATCCGTCAAGCCCAAGCATATCTGTATCGGCTGACTGCGCATTTTCGCCGGACTTTATGGCCGACTCCATTCCGACAGCACCGGCAATGCCGCCCGTATATTCAACGCCGTTAATTTCACCCTCATTATATGAAAATTTAACTACCGCATCCTCAGACCAAATTCCCGCAACCGGCCTTAAAAGCGGAATATCAACGCTCTGAGGCTCATTTTCGTCCTTCTTATCGTCCTCTTCATCGTCATCGGCATATACCGTTGTAAACAAACGTGCGGACTCCGTCGGCTTTGTTCCCGGCCTGTGTTTATTTATTATGTTATCAATCGTTTCCTTTATCTTATCTATTTTTGCGTCAAGCTTTTCAAGCTTATCTATTCTTCTTTTTATAAGCTTATCAAGGTCCTGCATAACCTGAGCTATCGAATCCGCCGAATCGGCAAAGGAACTTTGTATCTGATTTATTGCCGCATTAAGCGCCTTATGCGTCTGCTTAAGATTTTTCGTAAGCGGGTCTATGCAGTCGTCCTGCAAATGATCGAGCCTGTCACGCAAATCCTCAAGAGATTCCTCCGCATTTTTATCGCCGTTTTCAAGAGCGGTTGTCGCCTTATCGAGAAAATCGACCGTATTATTCATAACATCCTCAAGCGAGCCCTCGTTATCGGTTATGAAGCTGAGAGTTTCGTTAAGCGTTTTGTCAAGCGTTTTAAGCGTTGATTTTGTTTCGTCATTTACATCCGACAGGCCGCTCAAAACATTTCTGACATTTTCGCCTATTCCGTCTGTGTCCGCGCCGTCGATTTTATCGCCTATCGACTTGCTGAGATCTGACAGCGCGTCGGAGGCTTGCTTTATGGAATTATTTCCGCTTGCCTTATCAATTGCTTTCTGCGCGCTGCCGAGCATATCGGAGGTGCTTGACGAAATCTGATTTGTGTTGTCAACCATCGAATCGGTAAGCCTTGAAACGTTATCCGAAAGCTTTGAAAAGCCGAGTCCGTCACCGAGTCCCACATCAGCAAGATTTTTTGCAAGGTCCTTTATATCGTCCTTCCAGTCCTGAGGAAGCGACTTAATATCCTCCTTTGCCTTGTCAAGATCTACGTGTATATCCTCTATATTATTTTTTACGTCCTCTTTAATTGTTTCCTTTGAAATATTGTTATAGGGCTCAAATCTGCCGACAATTCCGCCGACGCCCTTTCTGCCGTAAACCTTTGCGCTGTTTGTGCACTCGGTTATAAGTCCGCTCTGCACACCGGCAATTCCGCCTATATTATCGCCGAGATTTAAATATCCGACCTCGCCCGTGTTAGCGGTGCCGTTTATAACGCCGCCCGACATTCCCGCAACGCCGCCTACGCCGCTGCTGCTTTCGTTTGCGTTTGTGTTGATTTTACCCTTGTTTTCGCCTGTTTTTATATATCCGTCATTTTTTCCGGCAATTCCGCCGACATAAAGGTCGCCCTGAACGGCTGCTTCATTTACGCAGTTTTCAATCATGCCTAAATTTCTGTTATACCCGACAAGACCGCCAACAGTGCTTTCGCCCTTTACCGAGCCCTTGAACGTGCAGGTATTCAGCTGACCCTCGTTTATTCCGACAATTCCGCCGACAACCTCAATATAGTTTTCCGAAACCTCATTTTTAACGCCGATATTCTTAAAAATCTTTCCGAGCATATTTTTTGCGCTTGCTTCCTGCTCATCCTCATTTTTCGCCATAATCTCGGCATTAACATTCAGATTTTTAATGACTGCGCCGCTGCCGCACCTTACAAAAAGCCCCTTGTTGTTTCCGTCAAAATCAAGGCATATATTTTTAAGTGTATAGCCGCCGCCGTCAAGCTCGCCGCAGAAAATTTCAACCGGAATTACGTCCGTATCCTTAAAATCAATATCGTTTTTTATAACCGCCTGCATATTTTTTGAATATGTATCGGACACGCATTTTTTTGAAAATTCGTTAAATTCTTCGGGTGTACTTATCGCAACAACCGATATTTCATCGGAGTACACTGCCTGAGGGAGTATACTGAGAATAATCGCCGCGCTCATTAATGCTGAAAAAAATCGTTTCATCGTATTAAGCCCCTTTCATAAAATTTAAGACTGCACATCCTCTGGCTCTGTTTCGCAAAGCTGCTTGCCGCTGTCTTTCTTCTCTTCTCCGGACTCCACGCTCGCGTTTACAGTGCCTCGTATAACGCCGTGAAAACTGCCGTCAACAAAGCCAGAAATATATCCGCGAACATGACCGTTTGCATAAACAATTCCCTTTTCAACGTTTGTTCCTCTTTCCTTTTTGGCAAACGCTGTTTTATCTATAATCTTATCGCCGAGAATAAGTATCTGCGGCAGAACAAGCATAACGAGCAGAATAGACGTTAATGTTCCGCGTCCGAGCGTCATACCGATTGAAGCTATGATAGCGTTTGTCGATATAAAGCCTATCAAAAAGCCGGCAATTGTAAGTATTGACCCCGACGTAAGTATTGTCGGAAACGCCTGGTTTATGGACTCTATGGCGGCTCGCCTGTGATCCATCGTTTCCCTCAGCGACACGTATCGGTTAGTCATTACAATAGCATAGTCTATAGTCGCACCCATCTGAATTGAGCTTACAACAAGATAGCTCAAAAAGTACATTTTTGAGTGTGTCAGATACGGCACGGAAAAGTTTATCCACACGCTGCCCTGAATTGTAAGTACAAGCATAAGCGGAAGTCCCGACGACTGAAACGTAAACAGAAGAATTATTGTTACCGCAAGGAACGTTATAAGGCTTATCTTGTTATTATCTCCGCCGAACGTTGACTTAAGGTCAAAGCTGTTTGTTGAGTTTGATGCCATTATAACCTCGTCATAATACTTTCCGGCAAGCTCTCTTACATTATCTATAAGCTCATAGCTCTTTTCGTCTTCTATTTCATAGCTGTATGTAAATATCAGTCTTGAATGCTTTTCGCCCTCAAGCTGCTCACGCGCTTCAGTGAGCTGGTCGTGCAGATCGTTTACCTTATCGGTCATTTCATCATCGAGCGATATAACTCCGAGATCCATCTGATCATATACAAACATGAATATATCTATAATTGTTACCGTATAATTGTCAACGTTCTGGAAAATCGCTCCGTACTGCTCGTTTGAAGCGCCGTATGCCTGGAAAAGAAGCCTTGACATATCAAGGTCTATTCCGCTTATCTCCGAAAACTCTCTCGGCGTTACATTATCCGTCAGCATAAATCCGTCGTCAACCTCAACATTTGCAAGTCCGAGAGCCGATGTTACGCCGTCCATTTTTGAAATGGTGTCAAGCAGCTTTCCTTCCTTTACATAATCGCCCTTAGGTATTATAACGGCAAGCTGATTATCAGCGCCGAACGTTTCCTTTATACGTCTTTCCGAAATTGTTTTTTCGGATTCGCGGCTTGCCTTAATTGAGCTCATATCAAAAGCATAGTCGCAGTTTGACGAGAAGAATATACACAAAACCGTCACAACCGCAAACACAATCGGTCCGACAAATCGCGACTTCATAACAAATCTTCCCCAAAGAGAAATTTTCGGGACAAAGGACTTGTGACGCGTGCGGTCAATTGATTTTGAAAACAGAAGCAAAAGTCCGGGCATCAGGAAGAAAACCGCCACAAGACTGAAAAATATACCCTTACAGAGAACAACACCCATATCCATACCGATTTTAAACTGCATTACGCAAAGCGCGGCAAGACCGGATATTGTTGTAAGACTGCTTGACGAGATTTCGACAATAGCCTTTGAAAGCGCTTCTATTATCGCCTCATACGCAGGCAATCCGTTATTTTTTTCTTCCGTAAAGCGGTGCGCCAGAATTATTGAATAGTCAATCGCCAGCGCAAGCTGCAGCACGACGGCTATAGCCTTTGTTATAAACGAGATTTCGCCCAGAAGATAGTTTGTTCCCATGTTAAGCGCAGCTGCCGCCGCAAATACCATGAAGAATATCGGCACCTCCATAAACGACTCCGACGTAAAAAGCAAAACCGCAATTATAACCACAACCGCACAAATCAGAATTGTTGTCATTTCCTTTTCAAGCTGACGCGACGAATCGTCTATTGTAGATGAATAAACATAGCAGTCGTAATCCGATAATTTATCCTTTATTTCGTCGAGAAGATCAAGTTCTTCATCCTCCGTCATGCCGAGCTCAACGGTTACATCAAAAAGCGCGGATGATTTTTTAAAATGGTCCTCCGTATCGTCATACTCCACCTTTTTTACTCCATCCATATCCTCAAGCTCTTTTTGGATTTTTTCGCCCTCTTTATATGTAATATTGCACACCTCAACCTTAGCAGTATCGTATGTAACAAATTCGTCCTCCATAATGGTCAGGCCGCGCCGCGTTTCCGTATCGGACGGCAGATAAGAGGTTATGTCGTTATTTACCTTTACCTTTGGAATTGACATTACCGAAAAAACAATCGCAAGTACAAACATAAAATATACCGCGCGCCTTTTATCTATTATAAACTTCGCAAGCTTATACATAAAATTCTTTTCTTTTTTCATTTAATTCTTCCTGTCTGTCCGCAAAATTTTAAAGCTTTCTCCTGCCCTGCGGACAAGGCAGGAGTTTTTATGCTCAGTCATTCTTATTTTTTCTTTTCATATCAGCAATAACAAGCGCCGCAAAAACGGCGGTTAAAACTGCAAGTACCGCTTCTTTCATCTTTTTTCTCCCTTTATATAAGTTTAGTCGCTCTTATGAGCAAAACAGGTGATTTCCTATTCTTTTTATTACAGGGCGCGTTCTTATCCATTTGCACGTTGCCGTATCGGGATTATAATAATAAAGCGCGCCGCCGGTCGGGTCACTGCCCGACATTGCTTCCCTTGCCGCCGCAATACACGAGGGCAAAAGCTTCTTATTTATTTGTCCGTCGCTTACAGCCGAGAACGCTCCCTTTTGATATACAACGCCCCTCACGCTGTTCGGAAACGACGGATGAGCAACTCTGTTAAGTATTACAGCTCCTACAGCCACCTGACCTTCATAGCTTTCTCCGCGAGCTTCGCCGTTTATAACTCTCGCAAGCAGCATAACGGTATCGCTTTCGCCGACTCCGAGCCTAAGAAGAGTTTTTCTCCCGGCTATTCCGTCAGCTGCAAGACCGCTGTCAGACTGAAACTGCCTTACGGCTTTATAGGTTTTCTCTCCGTAAACTCCATCCGCAGCCCCGCACGAATAGCTCTTATTTATAAGCGCAAGCTGAATTTGCCGCACCTCTTCCCCGCTTGAGCCGGGACGCGAATAAGCCTGCACGGCTGCCGACATTGACATTGACGCTGCATATGCAATTAATACCTTAACCGTTTTTTTCATATACAAAATATCCTTTCTTAAAGCGGCGCCTTCCGCATAAAACGCAAGGTAAGACCGTTTTTTCAAAGATATTTTTACCAATTATATTATTTTTATTCAAAACGCATTTTTCATACGGATTTCGACCGCACTCTTTCAGAATAAATAGCCTGAAGCCTTGCAAGAAAACTAAGCATTTCATCATCATTCAAGCCGCCGCTTTTAAAAATGCCGACCGCTCTTTCAAGCTCCTCGAAAACATGATTTTTGCTGCCGTCCTGACCGGTAAGCTGCAAATCGTCATTTATAAGATAATCCGGAGATACCCCCAGCGCCTTTGATATGTGACGGACTATTTCAACGCTGCCGGGCAGCCTCTTGCCGTTTTCATAATTGATTACGCTCCTTGAGGTTGTTCCGATTTTAACCGCAAGCTCCTTTTGCGACATACCGCGCCTTCTGCGCAGCTCCTTAAGCTTTTCACCAAACCGCATAAAATATTCTTACCTTCCTTCTGCTTTATGTATGTGAAAAATCGTTCACATATATTATACACGCGCCGCCCCCCTTTGTCAAGTAAAATATTTTACTATTTTTATTACTATGCAAATTTATTTTTTGTACATATAAACCGATTAAAATTTTCTTTATTTCCGAACAAAGCTTCCCTATATGTACATATGCACAAAATACACCTTTAAGCGCAAATAAATAAATGTACAAAGTGACAAAATGAAAGATTTTATAGCTAAAATATTGACAAATAAAATTAGTTGTGATAAACTAACTCATGTAAAAGGGTTAGCAACAGCTAACCATATATTTTGAACTTCGGTTAGATAATTCTAACCGTGACGGAGGGAGAAAAAAATGATGCCGCTTAATTTAGCAAATGTAGGAGAAGTAAACATCATCAAAAAAATCGGCGGTAAGCCGGAGGTGAAAAAGCATCTTGAAAATCTTGGCTTTGTTGCCGGCGGAGATGTACAGCTTATAAGCACGCTTGGAGGCAATGTAATAGTTAAGGTTAAAGAAACAAGAGTCGCAATTAGCGAAGAAATGGCGCAGAAAATCATGATTTGATTATGCTGCACCGAAAGCTACAGCTTTAAAGCATCCGTGAGATGACCTAACAATATTTTTTGAGGGAGGATAATTATGAAAACATTGAAGGAAGCAAGAGTAGGCGATACCGTAAAGGTGGTAAAGCTACACGGAGAGGGTGCCGTTAAGAGAAGACTTATGGACATGGGCATTACCAAAGGCACTGAGGTACATATAAGAAAGGTTGCTCCGCTCGGCGATCCTGTTGAAGTAACAGTTCGCGGCTATGAGCTTTCACTGAGAAAAGCAGACGCAGAAATGATAGAGGTTCAATAGCCTCAGTGCAATTGCAAAGTTAATATTTAATTTAGGAGGAAAAATCATGAATATCAGAATTGCCCTTGCAGGTAATCCTAACTGCGGTAAAACTACTTTATTTAACGCCCTTACAGGCTCAAATCAGTTTGTCGGAAACTGGCCGGGCGTTACGGTTGAAAAAAAGGAAGGTAAGCTTAAAAAGCATGACGGAGTTATAATCACCGACCTTCCGGGTATTTACTCTCTTTCACCGTATACTCTCGAAGAGGTTGTTGCAAGAAACTATCTTATAGGTGAAAAGCCGGACGCAATATTAAATATCATCGACGGTACTAACCTTGAGAGAAACCTTTATCTCACAACACAGCTTACAGAGCTCGGTATTCCGGTTGTAATCGCAATCAACATGATGGACGTTGTAAGAAAGAACGGCGATAAAATCAACATTGCAGAGCTTTCAAGAGAGCTCGGCTGCAAGATAATAGAAATATCGGCGCTTAAGGGCGACGGAGTTATGGCTGCCGCAGAAGCTGCCGTTGACGCCGCAAAGAACGGAAAAACAGTTCCGATGCACACCTTCTCGGGCGTTGTTGAACACGCAATCGCACATATTGAGGAAGCTGTTCTTCACGATATGCCGGAGGACGAGCAGAGATGGTACGCTATAAAGATTTTTGAGCGTGACGAAAAGGTTCTCGAAAAGCTCAGCATTAAGCCAGATGTGCTTGTACATATCGAAAACGACATAAAAGCAGCTGAAGAAGAGCTTGACGATGACGCAGAAAGCATTATCACAAACGAAAGATATGTTTATATCGCTCAGCTTATAAAGGGCTGCTACAAAAAGAAAAATGTAGGTCAGCTTTCAAACTCGGATAAGATAGATAAGGTTATAACAAACCGCTGGCTCGGTCTTCCGATTTTCGCGGTTATAATGTTCCTTGTTTATTACATATCAATGGTAGGCGTCGGCTCAATGGCTACCGACTGGGCAAATGACGGACTTTTCGGCGACGGCTGGCACCTGTTCGGAATAGGCACGGCAGCGTATGAAGAGGTTGCCGACGAATTCGGCGGAGCTTCAGAGGTTGTAAACGGATATATCGAATATGCCGCAGGAAAAGGCGTTGACACCGAAGACGTTGAAGCAGCTCTCGATACCGAAAGCGACGACTTCAGCAGCGACGCTGCAAAGACAGCTCTTGACAAATTTGCAGAGGATGCAAAGGACATTCCCAAAGCTACATACACTGTTGTAGATGAGGAAACAATGGCTGACGAGGAAGCAACAGCAAGCTACAGCGACCTTCTCGACGCTATAACCGTTTATGACAAATACGACTGTGAAGAGCCCGATCCGGCTGATTACGGCGTATGGGTTCCGGGCGTTCCGGTACTTGTTGAAGCAGGTCTTGACAAAATCAACTGTGCAGACTGGCTTTCTGGTCTTATCCTCGACGGTATTGTTGCCGGCGTTGGTGCGGTTCTCGGCTTTGTTCCTCAGATGCTCGTTTTGTTCCTGCTCCTTGCATTCCTCGAGGCTTGCGGATACATGGCAAGAATTGCATTCGTGCTCGACAGAATATTCAGGAAATTCGGTCTTTCGGGTAAATCGTTTATTCCTATGCTTATCGGTACAGGCTGCGGCGTTCCGGGTATAATGGCTTCAAGAACAATAGAAAACGACCGTGACCGTAAAATGACAATCATGACAACAACCTTTATCCCCTGCGGAGCTAAGGTACCGTTTATCGCAATGATCGCAGGCGCTATATTCAGCGGCTCGGCATGGGTTGCAACATCGGCTTACTTCATCGGTATGGCAGCAATCATCATTTCGGGTATCATGCTTAAGAAAACAAAGATGTTTGCAGGAGATCCGGCTCCGTTCGTTATGGAGCTTCCGGCTTACCATTTGCCGACACTTCTGAACGTACTGCGCAGCATGTGGGAGCGCGGCTGGTCATTCATTAAGAAAGCCGGCACAATAATCCTTCTTTCAACAATACTCGTATGGTTTACATCATACTTCGGATTTGTTGACGGAGCATTTACAATGCTTTCGGAGGATCAGCTCGACAAGAGTATACTTGCAGTTATCGGAAGCGCTATCGCTTGGATATTCAAGCCGCTCGGCTGGGGTAACTGGCAGGCAACGGTTGCGTCTATCACAGGTCTTGTTGCTAAGGAAAACATCGTTGGTACAATGGGTATTCTTTACGGCGGCGGCGATCAGTCCGTATACGCAACGCTTGCAAGCTCATTTACGGGAATTACAGCTTATTCATTCCTCGTATTCAACCTTCTTTGCGCACCGTGCTTTGCTGCAATCGGAGCTATAAAGAGAGAAATGAACAACGCAAAATGGACATGGTTTGCAATCGGTTATCAGTGCGGCTTTGCTTATGCAATCGCTCTTATCATTAACCAGATCGGCGGACTCTTTATAGGCAATGTAAACGTTATCGGAGTTGCCGTTGCGGTACTTCTCATTGTAGGAATTGTATATATGCTCTTTAAGCCCTACAAGGAAGCAAGCTCGCTTAAAGCAAACGTTAAAGTAAGCAAATAAAAATTATATAAACACATGATAAGGAAAAAACGCGCCGAACAGCAAAAAAAAGCGGTTCGCACGTTTTTTCCTGTCATACACAAGCAATATTTCATCAAAATGCAAGACTTTAAAAGGAGGAAGCCTGTATGAGCTGGATTATAAATAATCTCGGAACAATTGTAATATTCATTGTACTTGCAGCCGTTGTATGCATGATACTGCGCAGCATGAAGAAAAATAAATGTGCAGGGAAAACCTCCTGCGGCTGCGGCTGTGCACATTGCGCCATGCGCGGAAAATGTCACGGCGGAGGCAACGGCGGAAAATGATGAGTGAAACATTTAAATCTTTTCTTTACGGAGCAGGCGCGGCTGCGCTGTGCGCAGTAATTCTCAGCGCGCTTCACTATATAAAGAATAAGTGTAAAAAACTATTAAACCGGGATAATTGATATTTTTCCGGCGCGGCTTTGTGTTTAGCCGGGAAAATATTAATTAATAAATTTCAAAAAGAAAAGAAAAGAAAGGAAATGAACTGTTATGAAAATCATGGACTGTTTGAAAAACGAAAAGCTTTTGTGCTTTGCAGGCGGTGTGCTTGCGGCAACCTACGGAGTTAAGGCAATCAAAAGCGAGAAAACAAGAAACGCGTGCGTAAAGGGTCTTGCAAAATGCATCAAGCTTCAAAACGACGCACAGGAAGCCTTCAAAAACATGAAGGATCAGGCAGAAGACATCTGCTATGACGCAAAGCAGCAGGCAGAAAACGAATAGTCAAAAAAGAAGGGTTCGGAAATGAAATTTAAAATTGTTTACGACTCTCCGGGCAGGCTGCGTCTTCGCTGCGGCGGAGGCTGCTTTACAAGAAAGCAGGAAAACGGACTTATTGCCGCAATTACGGGAATTAACGGAGTCTGTTCTGTAGAGGTCAGCGCTGTAAACGGCGGTATGCTTATCTATTATAAAAACAACATAAAACAACAGCTTCTAAGCAGCATATCGCAGCTTGACATCAAAGGTATTGCGGAAGAGGAGCTGACCTCCTTACAGACAATTGACGAGGACTTTAAGAAGGATTTTTTCTCAATCATCAGAAAAAGAATATTGATGAAGCTTTTTGTTCCGTCATTTATATCGCTTCCGCTGACCGTTATGCGTGCTGTTCCTTTTGTTCGTGAGGGACTTAAAAGCCTTGCCGGCGGAAAGCTTAACGTTTCCGTGCTTGACGCGGTTTCAATCTCCGCTTCAATCATAAGCGGCTCGCCGTCAACGGCGGCGTCGGTTATGACGCTTCTTAACATATCCTCTCTCTTAGAGGATTACACAAAAAAGAAAGCGAAAAACGCACTTTCCGACAGCCTTGCGCTGAACATAGACAAGGTATGGAGAATAACGGACGGAATTGAAGAATATGTTCCGCTTAAAACAATTAAGGTCGGCGACATTATACGTGTTCGCTGCGGAAGCATGATACCGGTTGACGGAACTGTAGCCGACGGCTCGGCAGGAGTAAATGAAGCGTCAATGACAGGCGAGTCACTGCCGCAGCTGAAAACAGTCGGAATGACGGTATATGCCGGAACGGTTGTTGAAGAAGGCTCGATTGATATTAAAACGGTAAAGCTTCCGGATGACAGTCGTATCTTCGGAATTATAGATATGATAGAAAATTCGGAGGATTTAAAATCGAGCGTTCAGACAAAGTCCGAAAAATTTGCCGACAGTCTTGTACCGCTTTGCTTCCTGACAAGTATATTCACATATTTGTTCACCGGCAACGTTACAAAAGCGCTTTCGGCACTTATGGTTGACTATTCATGCGCAATAAAGCTTTCAACTCCGATATGCGTAATTTCGGCAATGAAGGAAGCGGCAGGCTACGACATAATGATAAAGGGCGGAAGATTTCTTGAAAATTACGCCTTTGCCGACACGATTATGTTTGACAAAACAGGCACTCTTACGGAGTCCTGCCCGAAGCTTGCAAGAGTTATTTCCTTTGACGGCAGCAGCGAGGACGAAATTTTAAAAACAGCCGCCTGCCTTGAGGAGCATTTCCCTCACAGCGTTGCAAGAGCAATTGTTCATGCAGCTGAGGAAAAGCAACTTGAACACAAGGAGGAGCACGCTGAGGTTGAATATATAGTCGCTCACGGAATTGCCTCACAGCTCGGCGGAAGAAGAGCTTTAATAGGCAGCGCGCACTTTATATTCGACGATGAGGGCATTGAGGTATCGGACGAGCAGAAAGAAACAATCAAAAAGCTCGGCGAAAAATATTCAATGGTATATCTTGCAATAGGCGGCAGGCTCTGCGGAATACTCTGCATTGAGGACCCGATAAGACCGAACGCCGAAAACGTAATAAAAGAGCTTAAGCAAATGGGGCTTTCAAACATAATTATGATTACCGGCGACGGAGAAAGCACTGCGGAAAACGTATGCAAGGAGCTCGGAATTGAGAAATTCTATGCAAGAGTGCTTCCGGAGGATAAGCTCAATATTATAAATTCGGTTAAGGACGACAATCATAAAGTTGTTATGGTCGGCGACGGCATAAACGATTCGCCGGCGCTTGCTGCGGCAGACGTTTCTATAGCGATGAAAGACGCTTCGGATATTGCGCGCGAGGTTGCGGATATAACGCTGCTTTCGTCAAATCTCGGAGAACTCATTGTTCTGCGTGAGCTGAGCGAAAAGCTTTTCCGCCGTATTCATTCAAATTACAGATTTATAACGATATTCAACAGCGGTCTTATTTTGCTCGGTCTCGGCGGATTTATTTCTCCGGTTGCAAGTGCGCTTTTGCATAATATTTCAACTATGGCAATCTGCCTTAAGAGTATGCGTCCGCTTCTTGACAAGGAGGTTTCTAATGCTGTCCTCGACTAAAAAGAAGTACATGTTCATAATCTATGAGCTGAGAAACAGCGGCATAGATGTAAGAGGTATCGACATCTCAAAAGCGCTTAACGTGAAAAAAGCAAGCGTTTCGCTTATGCTGCCAAATCTCATAGATGAAGAGCTTATCGAGAGAACAGATAACGGAAGTATTGATTTTACTCAAAGAGGAGCGGTTTTTGCCGGAGAGCTTTACCTGAAATACCTGACATTTTACAAGTTTTTCACCGACGCTCTCGGCAGCACCGCAGAAAACGCAAGAGATGACGCAATTTGCTGTCTTTGCTCTCTTACGGATGAGAATGCCGAAAATATGGCTGAATATATTTTAAAAGATAAAAAGTAATTTCAGTCTGTCTGCGCCGCCAAAAGCGGCGCGGGCAGAAATAAAGAAACAAGGGGGTCTTTAAATTGAGTATAGTAATAGTCGGCGGTCATGACAGAATGCACTGCAAATACAAGGAAATATGCAAAAAATACGGCTGCAAATGCAAGGTGTTTACACAATGTCCCGCAAATTTTAAAAGCCAGATCGGCGCACCTGATATGGTTGTTGTTTTCACGGGTACGGTTGCACACAAGATGGTTGCGGTTGCATCACAGCAGGCCGAAAAAACTGGCGCAATTGTAAAGCACTGCAATTCATCAAGCAGAAATGCGCTGAATGAAGCGCTTAAGGATTATTTCGGAGCAAGGGCTTAATTTTTTTTAAAGCATGGTTAGTTTAGACTAACTAAGGAGATTAATTATGATAGAAGAGCTAATAGCGCAGCACTGCGCACCGGCGCTTGCCGGAATAAAACCGTCAAATCTCGTTTCGTGCAGGAAAAGCGAATTTCCGAATATAAAAAAGGATATAACAAGATTAAACAGCGAATTTAACGGACGCGGAATTTATTTTAAAAAGGTTTGTGAATGTGATAAAAGGATACTGCTGCTTGTTTACAGAAAAAAGCTTTTATACGACTGCCTTTGCCAAAGTGAATTGCAGCCGCTTCTGAAAAAATGCGGCTACGGCGGCTGCCGCAGTCTTGAAGATTACATATCTGTTCTTTCAAAAAGGCTTACGCGCTGCGACTTTCCGCACGAAATAGGCGCATTTCTCGGTTATCCGATAAATGACATATACGGCTTTATAAATCACAGGGATAACGGCTGTCTGCTTGTCGGAGAGTGGAGAGTATACGACAATGCGGAGTGTGCGGCAAAAATATTTAAAAGATATAAAATATGCAGAAATGCCGTTTTAAAGCGCCTTGAAAGCGGCAAAACTCTATCTGAGATTTTCTGCGCTTAAAATTTTGAAAACAAAGCTGCTATGCGGCTTGTTGATATATTAAATAACGGGCATTGCCCGTAAATCAATTAAAGGAGGTTTTACACATGAGTAAAACAGCAATTATTTTTTGGAGCGAAACGGGTAACACAGAGGCTATGGCTGAGGCTGTTTTAGCCGGAGCAAAAGAGGTTAATCCCGATACACAGCTTTTCAGGGTTTCCGATATAACGGCAGACAAGGCTCTTGAATATGATACGCTTATTCTCGGCTGCCCGGCAATGGGCGCTGAGGTTCTGGAAGAGAGCGAGTTTGAGCCGTTCTTCTCGGAAATAGAAGGTAAGCTTTCAGGCAAAAAGGTTGCTCTTTTCGGCTCATACGGCTGGGGCGACGGAGAATGGATGAGAAACTGGGAGGATCGCGTTACAGCTGCCGGTGCAGAGCTTATAGGCGGAGAAGGCCTTATCGCAAATGAAGCTCCCGACGACGATGCCGTTGAAGCGTGCAAAGCACTCGGAAAAAAGGCTGCCGAATAACAAGCGTTAATTTAACTATAAAGCTGCCGCAAACGGCAGCTTTTTTATGCAGTTTATAACAAATTGTTAAAAGGCTTGTTATTTTTGTTGAATTATGCATAAAAACAAAGTAAAATTATATTGTAACTAATTTTTATACAGGGGGTAATTTTATGATACTTTTAGTTTTAATCATCTTGGCAATTATTGTTCTTTGGTTTATTTCATGTCAAAGAAAGCTTGTTGCAATGGACGAAAACATCAACAACGCCATGAGCCAGATAGGTGTTCAGCTTTCTTCGCGCTGGGACGCTCTTTCGGCATTGCTTGACCTGACAAAAGGCTATGCACAGCACGAATATCAGACACTTTCCGATACGATAAAAATGCGTGCCGGAATAACCTCAAGAAGCACTGCGGCAGAAGTCGACAAGCAGGAAAACATTCTGACAGAGGCAATGGGCAGAATTATGGCGGTTGCGGAGAGCTATCCGGAGCTTAAGGCGAACGAGAACTATATTAAAACAATGGATAACGTAAACGAATACGAAAAAATGGTGCGTCAGTCACGTCTTATTTATAACGACAGCGTTACAAAGCTAAACCGCACTATCAGAATGTTCCCGACATCTATTGTGGCAGGACTTATCCATATCACAAGCCGCGACTATTTGCAGGCAAACGACCAAAAGGCAGATATGCCGAGCATGAAATAATAAATAATCTTACTTCTTGAACGATAGGTTACATATTGTTTCTTGTATTTGCTTTATAATTATGGTACACTCATAGGCGAAATAAGCTGAAAAAGGAGTATAACCATGATAACACAAAGCATCAGAACGTTCAAATTTCAAAGCATAACAACGCCGCTAAATAATTATCATTATAACGAAAGCGGTCTTGTTTTAAAGCTTTTGCTTAATAAAACAGGCAAGGATAACAGAATTATTGCGCAGATACCGGGATGCGTTAAAATATCGCTGCGTTTCGGGAAAAAGGAAGATGTAAATAAAAATTTCAGGGATAAGAGCGAATGTCTTTTTCAAATAACAGACGAAAACGGCTGCGCTCCGATTCTTGACGTTGAGCTTTACTTTTACTCAGACGAGCATCCGCAGTGGCAGGCTCAAAAGCTGAGCATACCGCTTAAGCTTTACAATATCTGCGAAAAAGAGCTTTGGATTGTCTGCAATAAAACTCATTTCAGACTCGCATATGACGGATATGTTATAAATGAAGATTTAACCTACGGCGTATTAAACCGCCCGTCAGGCGAAAAGATATTTGTTGATGACGAGTATATAAAAAGAGTTGAGTGTTCAAATGATTTGGAATGTATTGAATTCGGTGTTGGTAAAAACGTTCTGCAAAGCAAAATGATATGCTACACGCCGTTCGGACACAATACGTTTATAGGCGATGTTGTAAATTTCTTTCACGACGGAACATATCATATGCTTTATATGCCGGACACGCACCATCATGCAAACCGATGGTTTTGCGGCGCACACCATTTTGAACATATGATTACAAAGGATTTTATCAATTGGGAGGATGCAGGACCTGTCTGGGATATAACAAAGCAGTGGGAATCAACCGGAACAGGCACAATGTTTTTTTGGAAAGGGAAATATTATGTTGCATTCGGCTTGCATACAAACCGCATGAAAGCCGACGACCGACTGATAACGGACGAAATACACGATTATTTTGACAAACACCATGAAACACAAATTTTATCATATGACGAAATTTTCAAAAGCGGCAAATTTCCTATAGGTGCAAGCTATGCCGTAAGCGATGACGGAATTAATTTTAAATGCAGCAACAAAATAATAAGCTTTGTTGACAATCCAAGCGTATATGTTAAAGACGGAAGGCTTATAATGTTTTCCGGAGGGAACATATGGGGCAGCGACGACATAGACAAGTCATGGAAGGTAATAAGGAAAGACTTTCCGCCATGCTATCAAAAATCGGGTATGCTCAACACGGAGGAATGCCCGTCATATTTTGAGTGGAACGGGTATCAGTATTTGATTA
Source organism: uncultured Clostridia bacterium (assembly GCA_934489015.1). Classification (GTDB taxonomy): domain Bacteria; phylum Bacillota; class Clostridia; order UBA1381; family UBA1381; genus RGIG9115. The sequence goes on along the minus strand of CAKSSN010000014.1, from coordinate 51,314 downwards.
TGGGTTTCACGGGCTTTTGGAAAACAGAAAAGAACGGGGACGAATTTTTTGACGGTGCCGCAAACGGCTATGATATTTACGACGGACTTTCTGTGCCTATGGCGGTAAAAACCGATAACAACAGAGTTATTATGGCTGGCTGGATCGGCGGAATAGGCTGGGGATCGGCTGTTGTACACCGAGAGCTTGTAGAATTTGAAGACGGCAATCTCGGAAGCAGATGGCTGCCTGAGCTGATACCGGAAACAAAGCTGATTAAAAGCATTTCAGAGTCTGAAATTGATTACCTTTCTCCAAATCCCAAAGGAGAATATTACATAGAAGCACGCATAAAATCAGGCTGCGGCGGAAGATACGGCTTGAAATTCTTATACGGCGAGGAAAACGGATGCGAATTGCAGCTTGATTTTGACAGAAAGCAGGCTCAGTTTTCGGAAATTTCATCAAAGGATGAATTATCCGACAATATTAAGCCGCTTCACCGGGTAATTGATAAAATAAAAGAAGAAAAAGACTGCAAATTCGGAAACAATGTCGGCTACAGCTATCTTCACTGTCACGGAAGAGATTTCAGCATTGCGAATATACGTTATACCGATGAAACAATTCTTAAAATCATGGCGTATTATCATCCCAAGATGGATACTACGGTAATAGATGTCGAAATAAACGGAGAAAGAACTATGATTTCAAATCGAACAGACTTTTTAATTAACAGAATAAAAAGCTGCTGCGAGGGAAATGTTCAAACAAAAGAATTTAAAATTTATTCGGCTGAAATATTATAAAATTTTAAGAAATTATTTTTAAATAATATCAAACGAGCAGAGCGTTTTATAATATTTTTATTACGGTCTGCTCGTTTTATTTTACCCGCTTTAAAGCGGAGAAACGGAGAATTATATGAAGCATATAAAAAAACTGCTTGCGTCGGTATTTGTTTTAGCTGCTCTTTCGCCATGTGCATATGCAAACAACGTATCTGATATAAATATTTCAGTCAGCGTAAGGGACGACGCAAGTGCATATGTCATTCAGCAATGGACAGGCGAATTTGACGACGGCACGGAAAATTACATACCTATTGCAACGGGAGATATAGAAATTTCCGATTTAAAGGTATCGGACGAAAAGGGTGAATATCAAACGCTCGACAGCTGGAATATTGACGCGGATTTTGATGAAAAGAGCAGAAAATGCGGAATAAACGAAACGAACGGCGGCGTTGAGCTGTGCTTCGGAATTTCGGATTACGGCGAAAAGAGCTATAAAATCGAGTATATTGTAACCGATTTTATTAAAGGCTACACCGATTATGACGGAACAAACTTCATGCTTGTAAATCCGGATATGTCAACCTTCCCGACAAATGCGACCGTTGATATATCACTTGAAAACGGAACGGCGCTTGACGAAACAAACGCGGCAATATGGGCTTTCGGTTTTGACGGCGAAATTCATTTTAATGACGGGCATATTTTTGCCTATACAAATTCCGCGCTCGAAGGCGGCAACTGCGTGATTGTAATGTTCAGCCTTAATAAAGGCATAATCGCGCCGAAAACAGAGCTTGACTCATCCTTTGAGGATGTTAAGGATACCGCCTTTGAGGGTAGTGATTACGGCTATGATGACAGCGATTACGACTATTATGATGAAGAAGCCGGACTGCTCGAAACAATTATAGGGTTGATTGTTATTTTTGGATTTTTCGCGCTTTTTGTTTTAATCATTATGAAAATACTTAAAAGGCGCAAGGAAATAAAGAAATTTGTGCAGGATGCAAATTATTTCCGCGACACTCCGAACGGCGGAAACATTGAGATTTCGCACTATCTTGCCCAAAACTTTAATATAGCCCGTGAAGAAAGTCTTATTATGGGCGCGGTTATTTTATCCATGATAAATAAGGGCTCGCTCGAACCGATTACTCAGGAGCATATAGGCGCTTTCGGAAAAGTACGTCAAAGCGTTGACCTAAAGCTTGTGCATGAGCCCGATACTGATATTGAAAAGCGGCTTTACAATATTCTTATAAGCGCGGCAGGCAGCGACGGAATTTTGCAGGAAAAGGAGCTTGAAAAATACGCTTACGCAAATCCTAAGCTTATCACTAACTATATTTCGGGAGCAAAGTCTGCCGGAGAAGCTGCATTTACAGCAAAAGGCGGCTTTTCGGGAAGAGGCGGAAACAGCATATCAAGCCTGAGCGAAACCGGAAAAAGAGAGCTTTCCGAGGTTGTCGGACTTAAAAAATATCTTGAAGAATTTTCGCTTATATCCGAAAGAAGCATAAACGAAACAATTATATGGCAGGACTATATGGTTTACGCTACGCTTTTCGGCATAGCAGACAAGGTTATAAAGCAGCTTGAAAAGGTATACCCCGACAGGCTGCCGGAATTTGAAGATTACTACACAAGAAATGTAATAATCGCAAACAGCTACTACCACAGTATGCATTCTTCGGCACAAAGCGCACTTCAGGCAGAGCGCACTGAAGGTCTTGGTGGCTCGGCGTCAATCGGCGGCGGAGGCGGCTTCTCCGGCGGCGGCAGCGGCGGAGGATCAAGATAAAACTCATATTTAAATCAGCTGCAAAACCAAAATATAAGCTCCGAATAAAACCCTTATTTAAGTTTTTTTCGGAGCTTAGGCATGAGGGAGTCGAACCCCATGCGCTTTGCATTTGTTAAATTTTAGTCTTTTTACTTTGTCGTCTTTACAAGGCGCGAGCCTTGCTGCATCCTCCGCAGCAAAAATCCAAAAAATTTTCCTAAACGCAAAGTTGTAAAAGTTTTCAGAAAAAAGAATTTTCGTAAGACAAGGCAAAAGCGCAGTTAATACTATCGTATTGACGAGCATTTTAACGCAGTATTATGGAAATTATTTTTCCGAAAACCGCATGAGTTCAACGCTCTCATGCCTAACCTATTTTTGCGCAACAAAAAACAGTCTTGGAAACTTAAATATTATTTCTCTGTTTTTCTGCACAGAATTCGTATCTTTAAGACATTGCATAAAATCATTCAAATATTCTTTCTGCTCATCGGCGTATAACTGCTACAAATACGGTCTGAGTCCCGTACCCTTATACCATTCTATAATGCTTTCGTATGACGGCATTGAGTGATAGTATATCGTTTCCCAAATCCTGAAATTATCCGTAATCTCTGACAAAGCAATCAAAAGCACTTTCTTAGGCGTGAGAGCCTAAATCGGTTTAAACCCTTATTTAAAAATCCATGCAAGAATATAAATCTTACATGGATTTTTAAGCAATATTTTTTACTGCTTTTCCTTTTGTCTTTTTATCATTTTCAGCCTTGTATGCTCCTCGCGCTCCTTTTCCTCAAGCGCGGTTGTAATATCATGAGTGATTTTTTCATACAGCGGTATTGTTATGTTTTCAAGGGCGTTTGCTCTTTTCTGCGTTTTCTTTATATTCATCGCAAGGCGGTAAACCGAGTTTTCGGTTTCAACAAGCTCAATCGAAAGCGCTTTAACCTCGCTGAACTTCATAGCCGCCTCATCAAGAGCGCTCGTTGTTGCATAAAAGCTGTACATAGGGCGATCCTTATCCGTTGAGTTTTTAACTACCGGAAGCTCAACGCCCATTACGCTCCTCAAGGTTATTGAAACGCCGTCATCTATAATCGCAGTATGCGCAATATCATTAACCGTGCTTACGCCCATCATGATATTTGCGCTTTCAAGAGCATGATATGCTTCCGCAAAGGTTTTCTCTATCCTCGCTTCAACATCCTTTGCCTTTTCAATAAGCTGCATCATTTCACGAATGAGGATATTTCTCTTTTTGTCCAGCATTTCATAGCCCTGCTTTGAAAGCCGCAATGTATTTTTTGCCGCCATAAGATTACCCTTTGTCGGCGTCATAGTTTTAGCCATACATATCCTCCTAATAAAATATATATTTCCGAAGAGAAATTATTCCTCTGACGGCTTGTAATATTTATCGAGAATATCGTCTGATACACGGTCAAGCTCCGTTCTCGGAAGCATACCGAGAAGCTGCCAGCCAAGATTAAGCGTATCCTCAATGCTTCTGTTTTCATACTCGCCCTGCTTAAGAAATCTCTTTTCAAACTCCTTACCGAAGCGGATATACTTTTTATCGGTTTCCGAAAGCTCATCCTCACCTATTACGGAAGCAAGACTCTTTGCGTCCTCAACCTTTGAATATGCCGCAAAAAGCTGATTTGAAAGCGCTGGATGATCCTCTCTTGTAAAGCCCTCTCCTATGCCGTCCTTCATAAGACGCGAAAGCGACGGCAAAATGCTGACAGGCGGATAAATATCCGTCAAATGAAGCTCTCTGCCGAGAACTATCTGTCCCTCCGTTATATAACCGGTAAGGTCAGGGATAGGATGGGTTATATCATCGTTAGGCATTGTCAAAATCGGCACCTGCGTAACCGAGCCTGACGCATCCTTTACTATACCTGCACGCTCATAAAGCGAAGCAAGGTCTGAATACAGATAGCCCGGAAATCCCTTTCTTGACGGAATTTCACCCTTTGAAGATGAAATTTCACGAAGCGCCTCCGCGTAGCTTGTCATATCGGTAAGAATAACAAGCACGTGCATATTATGCTTAAATGCAAGATATTCCGCAGCCGTAAGCGCACATCTCGGAGTTATTATACGTTCAACAACCGGATCGTTTGAAAGGTTCATAAACATAACAACCTTACCCAAAACTCCGCTTTCCTCAAACGATTTTCTGAAATAGTTTGCAACGTCATGCTTTACGCCCATTGCCGCAAAAACTATGGCAAACTTATCACTGTCGCCGTCGGAATCAACAACCTTTGCCTGACGCGCTATCTGAACTGCCAGACGATCGTGCGGCATACCGTCGCCGGAGAAAATCGGCAGCTTCTGACCTCGAATAAGAGTTGCCAGACAATCTATTGATGAAATACCTGTTTGTATAAAGTTTTGCGGATATTCACGCGAAACGGGGTTTATCGGCTGACCGTTTACATCGCGCACCTCATCGGCAAAATAGTCGCCGAGTCCGTCGATAGGTCTGCCTATACCGTCAAGCGTTCTTCCGAGCATTTCCTTTGAAAGAGAAAGACGCATAGGATAGCCCATAAGCTTTGTTGTTGTATTTGTAAGCGAAAGACCTGTTGTACCCTCAAAAACCTGTATAACAGCCATTTCACCCGAAAGCTCTATAATACGCCCTATTCTTTTCGAGCCGTCGTCAAGCGTTACTGTAACCATTTCCTCATAGGAAGCGCCCTTCACACCGTCAATAACCGCAAGAGGTCCGTCTATACGGCTAAGACCCATATATTCTATTGCCATTTGTATTTTCATTCCCTTCTTCAGCGTATTCTGTAAAAATCAGAACCGCCGTATTAATGCGATTATGAATTGCTCTCTATCAAGCCGTCAAACACATCATCGATTTTTCTTGAAAGCTTTGCAAACTGACCGAGATCGTTATTTGCAATGGTGTACTTAACGCGGACAATTTCATCTGCTATACCTGTTTTTGAAACGCTTGAGAGAACTATTCCCTTTTCGACAAGCTCTTTCATTCTTTCGTCAAACTTAAGTATAATATCCATCATCTTATTCTGCTTTTCAAGCGGAACATATGTGTCTTCAGGATGAAATGCGTTCTGCTGCAAAAATCCGAGTCTGATTATTCTGGCAACCTCTAAGGTAGCCTTCTGGCTGTCGGGAAGCACATCCGCACCGATAAGCTTAACTATTTCCATCAGGCTGCTCTCCTCCTGGAGAATTGCCATGATTTTATTTCTCTTATCTATGAAGTCAGGTGCTGCATTTTCCTTAAACCACTCTTCAAGGTCGGGAATATATTCCGAATAGCTGTCAAGCCATGCGATTGCCGGATAATGTCTTGCATATGCAAGGCTCTTGTCAAGCGCAAGGAAGCATCTGATAAAACGCTTTGTATTCTGCGTAACAGGCTCCGAAAAGTCACCGCCCTGCGGCGATACAGCGCCTATAATGCTTACAGAGCCCTCGCTGCCATTTAAATTCGTTACATAGCCGGCTCTTTCATAAAACTGCGAAAGTCTTGAAGCAAGGTAAGCCGGGAAGCCCTCTTCCGCCGGCATTTCCTCAAGTCGTCCGGATATTTCACGGAGCGCCTCCGCCCATCTTGATGTCGAGTCCGCCATAAGCGCTACATGATAGCCCATATCCCTATAATACTCCGCAAGCGTAACGCCTGTGTAAATACTTGCCTCACGAGCCGCAACAGGCATATTTGACGTATTTGCTATAAGCACTGTTCTGTCAAGCAGCGGCTTATTTGATTTCGGGTCGATAAGCTCTGAAAACTCATTCAAAACCTGCGTCATTTCGTTTCCGCGCTCTCCGCAGCCGATATAAACGATTATATCAGCATCACACCACTTTGCAAGCTGATGCTGAGTCATTGTTTTTCCGGTACCAAATCCGCCCGGAATAGCTGCCGCACCGCCCTTTGCAAGCGGGAACATTGCGTCGACAACTCTCTGACCGGTAACAAGCGGCTTTGAAATAGGCTGACGTACAGAATACGGTCTTGCGGTTTTAATCGGCCATTCCTGGCGAAGCTTCAATTCCGTTCCGTCATCAAGCTTTGCAATCGTATCATTTATTGTATACTCTCCGTTTTCGGCAACCCAAGCAATTTTGCCGCTGTTATACGGAGGAACCATTACTCTGTGAGTAATAAGTCCCGTTTCCGGCACCTCAGCTATTATGCTTCCGCCGCTAACCTCGTCACCGACAGACGCAAGCATTGTAACCTTCCACTTTTTATTTTCATCAAGCGCATTTATTTTAAGACCCTTTTCAATGAACACGCCGGAAACCTCGCGAATTTCCTTAAGCGGTCTTTCAATACCATCAAAAATATTGCACAAAATACCCGGCGCAAGAGTTACCGAAAGCGGACGTCCGTAGCCGATAACCGGCTCGCCCACCTTAAGACCGGTTGTTTCCTCATAAACCTGAACAACCGTTGTGTCCTCCTTAACGCCTATAACCTCGCCTATAAGACGGCTTTCTCCGACATAAACCATCTCCTGCATACCGAAGCTGTCGCTTCCTTTAACCTTAACAACAGGACCGTTTATGCCAAAAATATAGCCTTTTGTTTCTTCCATATGTCATATCCCCTCTTTATTCATTGATAGACAAACCGCCCATGCGCAAAAATTCAGCTCTTTGAGCAGTGAGCATTTCCGAAAACCTGTAATCAACGGCTGTTTTCTTGTCCTCATTATATACGCGTACACCGCCGATTGCGTCCGTATTCTCATAAACAAACTTAATTTCGGGATAGCTGTCCGCTATTTTTTCGGCTGCCGCCTTATCGTCCTCGCAGAAAATTGCAGAAAGCTTACCTTCTCCGAGCTCCTGTGCGGCAGTTCCTATCTTTTTTTTGAGCCAATCGGAATATTCTCCCGACGCTTTAAACTCAACAAGCTTTTCCCTTGCCTCTTCAAAAACCTTATTTACAATATCCTCACGCGCTTTTAAAAGCTTTTTTCTCGCTTCAATATCAGCCTGCAAAACCTTTTCGTTATCCTCACGTCTTATCGAACGGATTTTGCTCTGAATTTTTTCATAAGCCTCGCTTAAATATTCGGTTTCGTTTTTTTCCATTGCGTCGTTTGTTTTCTTCTTGGTTTTATCAAGCTTTTTCTCGCCCTTAGTCTTAGCCTCTCTTAAAACAACAGACTTAAAGGAACGCAGCTTCTCTTCAAATTCGTTATCCATTTTATATCATTCCTTTCGGGTTGCTATTATTACAGCTTCAAGCCAATAGATTCTGAAACAAGGCTCTGAATACTGCCTGCTATATCGCGGCTTCCGTGCCTGTCGGGAATTTCGGTTATAAGCGGAGTATGAAGCGTAATTTTAAGCTCCCTGATATAATCCTTTATCTGTGCGGCAGCCTTTTCCGTAATAAGTAAAACACCTATTTCGGAATTTTCAATCGCCTCTTTAACGGCGCTCTGAGTTTCCTCCGCGCCGTGAGCAACGCTCCCCTCAATACCTGCAAGACGCATACCGACAAGCGTGTCAATATTATCGCTTATAAGATAAATTTTCATATAACCATTAACTCCTTTTTGTAAATTCCGATCCTTGCGAAATAATATCAGCCGTTAATGATAAGGATTGAAATAACCAGACCGTAAAGAGCAATACCTTCCGCAAGAGCAACGAAGATAAGCGTTTTACCCATAATCTTCTCATTTTCGCTCATAGCGCCGATAGCTGCGCTTGCTGCGCTTGCAACGGCGATACCGCCGCCTATGCCCGAAAGACCTGTTGAAAGAGCAGCGCCTATATATTTAAGACCGAGACCTACCGAAACGGCGTCTGCCGCGTCGCCTGCTGCGTAAGCAACAATTCCGCCGCCGATTATATTAATAAGCGCAAGTGAAAGGAAGCTTGCAAAGCTTATGATATTCATAAGCAAGCACTGCTTTGAATTTTTCTTTCCTGTTGCATAAAACCATATAAACGGAACAGCAATACTAAGCATAACCAATACACACAATACCTTTAACATCATTTTAAATTCCTCCTAAACATATCCGGCCTTTATCAGCCAACATTTTTATTAACAGATATAAATTCTCTGCCCTGACCGCTGAAATAGCGGCTGAACATTTCGTAATATTCAAGTCTTAATACCTGAATACCTACTATAAGTCCCTCAAGACCCATTACAAGTATATTTCCGAGAATGGTGACAATAATTCCGCCGACTCCGCCGCCTTTTGCAAGAACCGAAACAACCATCATCATGCCGACGTGCACTATTGCAAACGCACCGACACGCAAAAACGAAATTGTGTTTGTAAAGAAGCTGAGGATTACCTCAAACATCTCAAACAGATTTTCAACATAAAACATTCCGTCTTTTGGCATCCAGTTCTTTTTGCCCTCAATGAGCTTGCCGAGCGGCTCGTTTAAATACATACAAAGCACCGATATAATTACAACCGCCGCAACTGCCTTGCCCGGAAGCGAGAAAAGACCCGTAACCTTTGAAAGCGCAAAGGCTATAAGCGATACATAGAACAAAAGCCCCGCCATTCCGTTATGACCGAATATCGCCTCTCCCGGCCGTCCGCCGCGAAATGAGTTTATAATGTTAAGAATAAGCCCTATAATTATTATCGCAACTCCGACTCCGATAGTGACTATCAGCATTTCGTTAATGCTGTGCATAGGCGACACTATAGGCGTGAGTATTTCCTCGTTTCCGAAAATACTTCCGTAAATAAATCCGAAGAACACACCCGACAGACCAACCATACCGAGTATTCCGGCAAGTGAAATTTTCTTCATCTTGTAAATCAGAAGTCCCGCAATGGCAAACACCGCGCTCTGGCCGACGTCTCCGAACATTATTCCGAAGAATATGATATACGTAAGCGCAAGCACCGGCGTCGGATCAATTTCCGTATAGTCCGGCAGACCGTACATTTTTACAAACATCTCAAACGGCTTAAACACCGGATTATTTTTAAGCATCGTCGGAGGCTTTATCTCAAAGCCCTTATCCGGATCGGTTGCAACAAACATAATCGGCTCTTTTTTATTTTCAAGCTGACGGTTTAGCTTTTTAACGTCACTGTCGGGCATCCAGCCGACAAGATAGAAGAAGTCGCGGCTGTGAACAGCCTTTTTTCTTATATCGCTGAGCATTTTGCGTTTCTTTGCAAGTGAATAAATTTCCGCAAGCTCATCCGCGTCAATCGCAAGACCGTTTGCAACGCGCGCTCTCATCTCGGAAATTGCTCCGTCAAGCTCCGCAGCCTTCTGAGTGTATTTCTCTTTTACTTCACTCGGAAATCCTCCGCATTCCGCCGGAATATCAATAGCTTCAAAATACAGTGACGAGAATATCTCATCAATTTTATCCGAGCCCTTTGACGGCGTGAAATAAAATCCCCATACATACTGCGCATCCTCATCCGTTTTGACAAAAATAACGTCAAGATCGGACAGATAGGTATTAAGCGTTCTGTAGCTGCTCTTTGGCATATGACCGAACGCATAACCCATAAACTTAAAGTTCATAAGCTTCGACATATCTATTTCGAGATTTAAAAAATAGTTGTTTGTCTTAAGTATATCACTGCAATGCTCTCTTTCTTTTTCAAGCTCTGTAAGTCTTTGGTTATCCTCGGAAACAAGCGCTTCTATTTCGGAAATTCTGCTTTCCATTTCCTCGCGGCTCATTTCCATCTCACCGGTTTGCTGCATAGCCTTAAGCGTCATACCCGAACGGCTGTATATATCCTCGATACGCTTTATTATCGGGTCATAATTGCTTGCATCATCGAACCGATAAAGCTTTTCTTTTTTGGAAAGCACAGTCATTGCGTCCTCAAGGTGCAGCTGCTTATCGCAGATGTACTTGTCAAGGATTGCGTAAAACCGCTCGATAGGCCCGGCTATCGTAACCGATTTCATTTTTACAATCGCCACTTTATCATCCCCTAAATATTATTTTCAGCGAAATGCTGCAAAGCATATCTTTGCATATATTTGCATTTATTCGCTCTTTACTTTATATAATTTTTTAAAAGCTCCGATGAGCTTCCGTATCTTACGCCCTCTATTATGGTTGTGATCTTGTTTATTTCACTCTCTTTAAGATTGAAATAAGCAAATATCGCGGCCATAGACATAGGCTCATTTACGAAAAGCCTTTTGGAGTTTTTAATTTCAAGCGCGAGATAATTCTTTTCTATAAAGTATTCATCTCCGACACCGTTAAAAAGCTCGCTGTATTTTGTTTCGGCAGCTGCCGCTTCAACCGACGCTCCGCCCTCACCGGAAACCATCCGCTTTATACAGTCCTCCGACAAGCGATAATGTACAGGTATAAGATAAGTATAAATTACCTCTCTGTCAAAGTCGAAATATTTTTTTCCGCGATATATCCACATTATGTTAAGCATATCGGCAATAGGACCGACATAGGCTTCAAACGCGGCTCGCTCACTCTTTGGCAGCTTATCCTTTGCTTTCCACAGAAGCGTATAGTAAAGCCTGTCGAGCATCATACCTATCGAAAAAAAGTCCGATTTGATTGTTTCGGCTGTTTTAAGGAGCTTGTAGTAAGGCGTATCAACACATGATTCAACAAAATCCGAAAGCGTTTTTGAGCTTGAAGCAAGCTTACAGTTTATTTTTGTATGCTCCGTAAAAAACTCGCTTCCCTCGTCCTCCGTTTCTGTATAAATTCCTGTTTCATTATTGAATATATACCTTATACGGTGCTTTAAGTATTCAACCTCCATGCGCATAAACCAAAACTTCAGTATATCGCGGTGCGCCTTATCCATAAAATTATAAAGCCTTATATACTGCGTAAAAAGCTTATGGCTCAAAATCCTCTCAACCGTACCTCTGTGCATCTCGCTTTCGGTAAGGCTGCCGAGCGTGTCGGCATATGCAGGTGTGCTTTTAAGATAGCTGCAAACCTGACCCACGTCATGCATCGCTATAAGGTTTTCATAATCCTTATCCTTAAGGCAATCGGCATACATCGCCTTGATTTTTGCGTTTACCGCACAATAGCTGTTCATTTCTCTCACTTCCTTTCAAAGCTGCACATTCGTGCAGACTCCTTGTTTTCGGGTATATTCCCGAAAATATTTTAAGAGAGAATATCGGAAACTATGCCCGACACCCATTTATCTTTATTTTCATTATACTGATTTTCCAATGCCGCCATTTGAGAAGCGGACTGCTTTTCAATTTCGGAAATTTTATCCTCAGCAAATTTGTCCTCCATCTCTTTAATTGTCCTGCATTTTTTCTTTGCTCTGTTTAAAATATCCTCTTCGAGCTCACCGGCCTTAGCCTCAGCCGAGCTTTCAAGCTCCGCCGCCTGCTTTTCCGCCTCCCTTACAAGCTCCTGAGCTTCCTGTTCTATACTTATGATTTTGTCTATAACTTTAAGCTCGTCCATTGAATGTCCCTTCCTTTCTGATATAAACCGTATTATTCGGCTTCATGCAGCCGGATAATGCACATACGGTAACGCTGCAAGGCTTATTTTGCAGCCACCGGCATACCGCGCCAAAGACTGCCGGTTAGTTTTTAAGACTGTGTATCGGAGCAGGTATTCTTCCGCCGCGCGAAATAAATTCCTCGCTTGAAAGACTGCTTACCCTCATTACAGGTCCCGAACCGAGAAGTCCGCCGAATTCCACAACATCTCCGACTTTTTTGTCGGGCGCCGGAATTATTCTGACAGCGGTTGTTTTGGTGTTTACCATACCGATTGCCGCCTCATCGGCAATGATTGCAGATATGGTTGAGGCGCTTGTGTCGCCGGGAATTGCAATCATGTCAAGTCCCACCGAGCAAACGCAGGTCATAGCTTCAAGCTTTTCAAGCGAAAGCGCACCGGAAGACGCTGCGGCAATCATGCCGGCATCCTCGCTTACCGGAATAAACGCACCGGAAAGTCCGCCTACATAGCTTGACGCCATTACGCCGCCTTTTTTCACGGCATCATTGAGCAGAGCAAGCGCTGCGGTAGTTCCGTGCGTTCCGCACTGTTCAAGACCCATTTCCTCAAGTATATATGCAACGCTGTCGCCTACCGCAGGGGTAGGTGCAAGCGACAAATCGACAATTCCAAACGGAACATTAAGGCGCTTTGAAGCCTCCTGAGCCACAAGCTGACCCATACGCGTAATTTTAAACGCGGTTTTCTTTATCGTATCGGCAACAACACCGAAATCCTCTCCGGCAACCTTTTCAAGCGCACATTTAACAACGCCCGGTCCGCTTACGCCGACATTTATAACACATTCGCCCTCACCGTCACCGTGAAAAGCGCCTGCCATAAACGGATTATCCTCAACGGCGTTTGAAAACACAACGAGCTTTGCACACGCAAATCCGCCCGACTCCGCCGTAAGAGCTGCTGCCTGCTTTATAATTTCGCCCATCTGCTTAACCGCGTCCATATTAATTCCGGCCTTGGTTGAAGCAACATTCACGCTTGAGCAGACTATATCTGTAGCTGCAAGAGCCTGCGGAATTGAGCTTATAAATATTTTTTCGTTATTTGTGTACCCCTTCTGAACAAGCGCGCTGTAGCCGCCGATAAAATTAACGCCTACCGCCTTTGCCGCTCTGTCAAGCGTTTTTGCAACCTTTACGCAGTCCTCTACGGTCAAATTTTTCACCGGCTCAAGAACCATCGAAACAGGCGTTACGCTTATGCGCTTGTTTATAATCGGAATACCGAACTGTGCCTCTATTTCCTCTCCGACCTTTACAAGGTCCTTTGCATAAGAGGTTATTTTTTTATATATGTTCTCACATAAAACATCAATATTGCTGTCGGCGCAGCTTTTAAGCGACATTCCCATAGTTATGGTACGAATATCAAGGTTTTCCCTGTCAATCATATTGATTGTTTCCATTATTTCAAAAGGATTAATCATTTTGCGCCTCCCGAATTATATTCTGTGCATGGAATTGAAAATTTCCTCACGCTGAACATGAATTGAAAGTCCGGATTTTTCGCCGAGCTTTGAAAGTCTGTCGGATATGTCACTTATCGTCTTATCCGAATCCTTAAACTCAACAAGCATTATCATGCAGAACATATCCTGCATAATCGTCTGCGAAATATCGAGAATATTAACAGAGTTTTCAGCCAGAAATGCGCTTACCTCCGCAATAATTCCAACCCTGTCTTTTCCTATAACCGTTATAACCGCTTTCATTAAATCAATCATCCTTTCAGATTTTAAATAAAAAGTGCTTTTAAGCCTTGCCCGTTTTGCATTAAAGAGGAGTGCACTGCGCTTTTACACATTACACCCCATTGCCGTTTATTTTAAATTTTTTCTCACAACCTCATACATAAGTATTCCGGCTGCAACCGACGCATTAAGAGAAGAAACCTCTCCCTTCATCGGTATAGACGCGATAAAATCACATTTTTCGCGGACAAGGCGGCTTATTCCCTCGCCCTCGCTTCCGATTACAAGCCCGACTCCTCCGGTAAAATCAATATCATACATTGACTCACCGTCCATATCCGCGCCGGTAATCCAAAGTCCGTTTTCCTTAAGCTTATCTATAGCCGCCGAAAGATTTGTAACCTTGCATATATTTGCGTATTCAACGGCGCCTGCCGACGTTTTTGCAACTATCTCGTTAATAGGCGCGCTCGCGCGCTTGGGCATAATAATTCCGTGCGCGCCGGCGCACTCCGCCGTTCTTATTATAGCGCCGATATTATGCGGATCGGTTATTTTATCAAGAATTACAACAAACGGAGCTTCGCCGCGCTCCTTTGCGGCATTTAGAATATCATCAATCGTTTTATACCGTATCTCCGACACAAAAGCAACAACACCCTGATGATTTTCACCGCCCGACAGCTCATCGAGCTTTTTTCTGTCAACCTCAGAAATTATAATGCCTCTGTCGCGCGCCTTTTTTATAAGCGGCCTGAGGCTTCCCTCCGGCTGACCTTTTTTAACAAATATTTTATCAATCTCCCTGCCCGAACGCAGAGCCTCAAGCACCGGATTTCTTCCGGCAATTCTATCATTCATAATGCGGCCTTTCTAAGCAATCGTTTAAGTATAATAATCAGCCGAAGAATTTTTCATGTATAGCGTTTACCGCTTTTTCCGCATCCTTCTTGTCAACGAGAACCGAAATTTTTATTTCGGAGGTTGCAATCATATTTATGTTAATATGCTCATTGTAAAGCGCCTCAAACATTTTTGAAGCAACGCCGACGCTTGTCATCATGCCTGCGCCTACGATAGACACCTTTGAAACGTCCTTTGACCATTTAACCTCGTTTGCCTTTATTATTTCCTTGTTTTTATCGAGAATTTCAAGAGCCTTTTCAAGATCTCCCTCTGTTGTTGTAAAGCTTATATCCTTCTGAACACCGTTTCCGATTGACTGAATTATAAGGTCTACTCCTATGTTATTCTTTGAAAGAAGATCAAAAATCTGAAATGCCTTTCCCGGTGTATCCTCAACGCCGCAAAGTGCAATTCTCGCGCAGTCGTTATCTCTTGTAACGCCTCTTACTATCATCTTTTCCACTTGGTCTACCTCCTTGACATATGTGCCTTCATTATGATTAAGGCTTGATTTTACAGCAAGCTTAACATTATATTTCTTTGCAAGCTCCACGCTTCTGTTATGAAGAACGTTAGCGCCGAGCGACGCAAGCTCAAGCATTTCATCATATGAAATATCATCAAGCTTAAACGCATTTTTAACAATTCGCGGATCTGCCGTATAAACGCCGTCAACATCGGTATATATTTCGCAGATGTCTGCATTCAGCGCAGCTGCAAGAGCAACCGCCGACGTATCGGAGCCGCCTCTGCCGAGCGTTACAATATCGTCAAATTTGTTAATGCCCTGAAAGCCTGCAACAACAACTATTCTGCGCTTGTCAAGCTCGTTTTCTATTCTCGACGAATCTATTTCATGTATTCTTGCCGCACCGTAATTTGCGCTTGTTTTAAAGCCTGCCTGCCAGCCCGTCATTGAAACTACGGGATAGCCGAGCTTTTCTATTGCCATTGCAAGAAGCGAAATTGAAATCTGCTCACCCGTTGAAAGAAGAACGTCCATTTCTCTTTTTGACGGAGAAGGATTAATTTCATAAGCCTTTTCTATAAGCTCATCCGTTGTATCACCCTGAGCCGAAACAACGACAACAACGTTATTTCCCTCTTTATACGTGTCCGTAACGCGCTTTGCAACGTTCATAACACGTTCGGCGTCCCTTACACTCGTTCCGCCGTATTTTTGAACTACAAGTCCAATTGACATTTTAAAACCTCCAATTTTTCTGCTTCTTTTCCGAATAGGAAACTACCGCACCGACATTATCTATTGTAAGCAGTCTGCATCTCCAGCCTGCATGATTTTCATTCAGATAAGCGCTCATTTTTTTCATATAATCCATACAGCTGTCATCAATCATTGAAATAACCGTCGGACCGGAGCCGCTCAGATATGTTGCAAGCGAGCCGAAATCATAGGACCTTTGGAATATTTCCTCCATGCCGTCTATATACTTTTTTCTGTACGGCTGATGAAGCCTGTCGCGGCACGCGGTTTTTAAAAGCTCTGTCCTGCCGCCTATAAGTGCGGCGGTAAGCATTGACGCGTGTGCGATATTATATGACGCGTCCTCCTTTGTAAAGCTTTTCGGAACAGCGCTGCGCGAATTTTTTGTTGCAACAAAGTAATCGGGTATTATTGCCGCAAATTTAATTTTGCCGACAATTTTGTTTGACGTGCAGTAAACCCTGCCTCCGTCAAGCACCGCCGTACAAAAGCCGCCGTAAAGCGCCGGAGCCACATTATCGGGATGCCCCTCCATTTTAGCCGCCATATTAAGTATTTCGCTGTAATCAAACGGCTTGCCGGCAATAACGTTTGCACCGAGCATTCCGCCGATTATGCACGCTCCGCTGCTGCCGAGCCCACGAGTCATTGGAATACAGCTGTTTTGATAAACCGATATTTTACCCGGCTCATATCCGCACTCGGAGAAAACAACGCTCATCGCCTTATAAATAAGATTATTTTTAAGCGACGGATCGGTTTGCCCCTCTCCGCTGCGCATATCAATTACATTATACAGCCCCAGCGCAACTCCCAGACAGTCAAAGCCCGGACCCATATTTGCGCTTGTTGCGGGCACCTTTACTCTGACATTCATTATTGCATCACTCTTATGCACGAGATAACCTCCGGCAGCTGTTTTATTTTTTCTTTTGCTTCCTTACCGGACATTTTCCCGGTTATAAACGCCGTTTCGCCGTTTATTCCTATATCTAAGGCTTCCTTTATATCAAAAACCGATTTTGCGCTTTCAAGGCTGCTCTTTGTTCTTATAAAGAACTCAAAGCTCTTTTCATCCTCGCAAACCATAAAATCGCTTCCGACATCGGACCAGGCAATTTTTTTGCTTCTTTCTATATGCTTAACCGCGTCGATAACATCCGCAACAACAGCGCTTGCAGTCGGAAGCTTTCCTGCGCCCTTGCCGTAAAACATAACATCGCCCACGCTGTCGCCCGTAATCATAACCGCGTTATAAACTCCGTTTACGCACGCAAGCGGGCTCGACTTGTCAACAAGCATGGGGCATACTATCGAAAACAGCCTGTCATTTTCGTCAAACTCGGCATAGCCTATAAGCTTTATAACCCTGCCGCAACTTTCGGCATATTTTACGTCCTCAAGCGTAATGTCAACAATGCCCTCAGTTACTATATTTCTGTAATCAACAAATTTTCTTGAAGCAAGTGACGCCAAAATCGCAATTTTTCTGCACGCGTCATGACCCTCAATATCCGCTGCCGGATTTTTTTCCGCATAGCCCTTTGACTGAGCGTCCGAAAGAGCGTTCTCAAAGGACTTGCCCTTTTCAATCATTTCATTTAAAATGTAGTTTGTCGTGCCGTTTAAAATCCCGGCAATACGCTCTACCCTGTTTGCCGTAAGGCACTGATGTATCGGTCTTATAACCGGTATTCCGCCGCCCACGCTCGCTTCAAACAAATAATTTTCGTTTTTGTCGCACGCAAGGCTCAAAAGCTCCGTTCCGTATGTTGCAACAAGCTCCTTATTTGATGTAACAACGCTTTTTCCGTTTTCAAGAAGCTCCTTTGTAAACTCATATGCCGGATGAAGTCCGCCCATAACCTCGACTACAACCGTTATTTCCGGATCATTTAAAATATCGGAAAAATCCTTTGTAAAAAGCTCCGCGTCCTCATGCTCCGAAAAATCTCTTATATCGAGAATACGCTTGATTTTAATTTCTTCTCCGTTTGCATTTTGCTTCAGAATTGCAGAATTGGTTTTTACTATTTCATAAACGCCGCTTCCGACAGTTCCAAATCCCATTATCGCAATGCTTGCCATCTGACCGCCTCCTATATGTTTTTCCGCAGCACCGAATTGCCGCTCTACTGCATCGCAAGCAACTCAACTCTGTTTACTCCGTCAAGCCGCTTTATATTATCTGTTAAAGTTTCAAGGCTAAGGCTCTCTTCGGCGCGCGCCGAAACCGTTACATTAGCAATACTGTTTATCGGTATATTCTGATTAATCGTAAGAACATTACAGCCAAACTCCGCAAGCGTTTTAAGAATATCGCTCAAAATTCCGGAAATATCTTTAAGCTCAATCGAAAGCGTAAACATATGACCGAATCTGTCGCCGCTGTAGTCAAACACATAATCCTTATACTTATAAAAAGCGCTTCTGCTTATACCGACTCTTTCTATTGCCTCTCCTGTCCTCTTTACACTGCCGGACGACAGAAGGCGTTTAACGGCAAGAACCTTTAAAATGACGTCAGACGCTATTTTTGTATTAAGCAATACGTAATCGTTATCCATATCAAATAACCCCTTTTGTCCTTGACAGAAAAACTAATGTATTTATAATATAGTATGATACCATATTTTCGCCGTAAAGTCAAGGGATTGAGCCATTAAATAATAAACGAAATTTTTTCTGTTTTTGACAAGTATTTATGCATTTTTCGCCATGCCGTCCGTTTTTTCCGCCAATATGCCGTCGCGGACTCCCGCGCCCGTTGCGCAGATTTGCTCTGCGGCAGTATAATTCAAGATTTCAAGCATTGTAGCAGCTGCCGGAATTACGGTTTTCAGCCGCTTCGGCACGACAGCCTTTATCTTATCCTCAGAAAGCGTCATTATATTTTTAAAATCATTTTTTGTAAGGCAGCTACTGCCTGACGGAAAGTATTTTTCTTTAAGTGCGCAAAGCGCAAACACCGCGCCGCCCATCGCATATATTTTCTCGCAGCCGATACCCTTCAAAAGCGCCATATCCGAAATGCAGCGTCTTACATATCTTCTCACTGCGCCTATTTCCTCCTCAGACGGAATAACGCCCGATACAAATTCATCATAAAGGCGCTGCGACCCTATTTTAAAGGACGCGGACTCGCGCGGCAGATTTTTTTCAAACACTATTATCTGGCAGCTACCGCCGCCCAAATCAAACGCCGCACCGCTGTCGATATTCAAAACGCTTTTAAGACCGAGAAAATCGTAATACGCTTCTTTTTCGGCAGAAATTATTTCTATTTTAATTCCCGTGCTTTCGTATATGCACCCGCAAAGTCCGTCCTTGTCGGAAATATCTCTAAGTGACGCGGTAGCAAACGCGTAAATATCGCAGCATTCATATTCCGCCGCCGTTTTCTTCATCGGATTTAAAGCCGATATAATTTTAAAAATTCCCTCAGGCGAAATTTTGCCGTCCGAAACATCGGAAATAAGCCCGGCATACACGGCGGTATTTTTTATTTCCTTATTGTTTTCATAAATAACAAGCCTTATCGTATTTGAACCTATATCTATAAGCGCTGTTTTCATACCTATCAGTCAACTCCCTTAATCAGCTGCAATGTCCGCACGTGCAGCCGTCATCGTGGTCATGGTGGTGATGCTCTGTGCAGCAATCATCATGATCGTGGTGATGCTCTCCGCAGTCGCAGCCGCCGTCATGATCGTGATGATGATGTTCTCCGCAGCCGCACTCATCCGACTGCTCGTCAGCATAATAGCCTACAAACGTTTCATAATCCGTTTCCGTTATTTCACCGTCCGCAAATGATTTTATCTGGAGCTTTCCGTCCGCAAACACCCTTATAAGATCGGATGCTCCGCTCTTTGCGGCATATTTTTCACATTCCTCAATGCTTTCACTTGAAATATCGCCCTCAGCCATGCAACCCATAAGCCTCAGGGTATACGAAATTTCATAAGCTATACCCTCCGCATTTTTTTCGGCATATATAACGGTTTTTGACGGCGACGCCGCAAGCGGTGCATCCTTCATAGCCTCCGCCGCTGCAGAAAGGTCATAGGTGCAGACTATTGTGCCGCCCTCAAACGAGCCTTCCATTATAACGCTTTTGCCGCTTTTTGCGAATAATGAAAAGCTTCCGCCGGAAAAGTTTATATATTCGTCAAGGCTGTAAAGATACAAAAGCTCCTTTACCTCCTCGCTGTCGGTTTTCACCTCCAATGTAAAGTCGGGAAATCCAACCGCAAGCGCGGCTTCAACAGCGCTTGCCGCCGCCTCCGCCATACCTTTTGCACTATCCGCGCCGAAAAGCGCCGCACTGCAGCAGCTGCTGCCGTCATCCGAAAAAAGCCTTAAAACGTTTTTCGTATCAGTCAGACTGCTTTTATCAAACCGCGCCTCCGTATACCCGAATGAAGCGTATACGTTCCATACGGTATTTAATATTTCCTTTTCGTTTGAGCAAACAGTGTAATTCATTTTTTCTTTTCCTTTCCTATTCTATGTTTTTATCGGGTACAATGTGAACATTGCATTTTTTCACCTTAGGCAGCGCCCTTTCCACACCCTTTGACGCTTCCTGCGATATTTTATAAGCGTCCGAAAGCGGCAGATTTCCGTTTATAACAAGCTCCGCGTCAACATAAATTTTTGAGCCGAACATTCTTGTTTTAAGCTCCCCGAGCCTTTCCGCGCCTTTTACGGAAGCTATTATCTGCCTTATTCTGACAGCCGTTTCATCATCGCACGCCCTGTCTGTCATGCGGCTTGCCGACTGTCTGAAAATGTCATAGGACGCCTTTATAATAAACAAACATATAATAAAGCCTGCCGCCGGGTCAAGAGCCTTAATGCCGAGCCTTGCGCCGAGTATTCCGGCAAAGCTTCCGACAGACGAAAGACTGTCGCTTCTGTGATGCCATGCGTCTGCCGCGAGCGCGGTTGAGCCTATGCGCTTTGCGGTATGCATTGTGTACCTGTACATCCATTCCTTTACTATGACAGATATAACCGCCGCCGCGAGCGCAAGAACGCCCGGCGCCTCCTGCTTCGCATATTCTCCGCTGATTATAACCGAAAGAGAGCTGTAGCCCAAAAGCGCACCCGTCGCAAAAAGCACGCCCGATAAAATAATCGACGCACTGCACTCCGCTCTTTCATAGCCGTACTGACATTTTGTATCGGGCGCCCTTTCGGAAATTTTAAGCCCGATTATAACAATCACCGTGCTTGCAACATCGGAAAACGAATGAACAGCATCGGAAACCATAGCCTGCGAACGTGCGGCAGCACCGCAGACAAGCTTTAAAAGCGAGAGCATAATATTAACAGCCACCGAAACAAAGGAAACCCTCATTGCCGGGCTGATACCCTTTTTATTCTTCAAAATACTTCTTCCTTTCCGTCCGCAAAAATATTTTTTGCAGGCGGCGGACTTGCACTTGCAAAAGACAGCCGAAATAAAGGCAGTCAATTTTATTATGCTCATTTTGCCGCGCATACTATACCATTTATTGTGTTTTATATATTTTACTATCTGCGGGCAAAAAAATCAACATTTTTAAAGACAAAACGGCAATTTACTTATTTTATGCGTATAAAAACACATAAAGATTGTACAATTTAAGTGAAGACGACGTTTATTATGTGAAAGATTTGTAAACTTTACGTGAAAGCTATTCACACAAAATTATGTTTGTGGTATAATAAACGAAGTAAATTTTGCACGCCGGCAGCAAAGCTATGCTTTCCGATGCGTGTTTTACTTACGGTATATTTCAAGATACCCGAAAGGATTGAATTTAATGACATTATGTGCAAAATGCAAGGTTAATCCGGCAATGGTTTTTATAACAAAAATAGAAAACGGAAAAACCACAAATGAAGGCTACTGCCTCTCCTGCGCAAAGGAGCTCGGCATAGCTCCGATAGATGATATAATAAAGCAGTTCGGAGTAAGCGACGAGGAGCTTGAGTCGCTCAACAGCCAGATGTCCGACTTTCTCGGAGAAATGGGCGGCATGGACGGCTTAGCGGAAAACATGGGCTCACTTATGGAAAACATGGACGAAAACATAGAAGGCGGCGCTCCGACCGCTCCGACGGATTTCTTTAAAAATATGTTCGGGCAGGGAAAGCCCGACGAGTCCGAAAAAAAGGGCAGAGAAGCTTCAAAGCAAAAGCGTACAAGACAAAACAAGAAAAGTATGCTTGAAACCTACGGCACAAATTTAACCGCAAAAGCCGCTCTCGGTCAGGTTGACAGGGTTATTCACCGCGACAGAGAAATTGAAAGGGTTATTCAGATTTTGAACAGACGTTCCAAAAACAACCCCGTTCTTCTCGGCGAGCCGGGCGTTGGTAAAACGGCGATTGCGGAGGGACTTGCCTGCCGCATTTTTGAGAAAAACGTACCGCCGAAGCTTTTTGACTGCCAGATTTATCTAATAGACTTTACGGCACTTGTTGCCGGGACTCAGTTTCGCGGTCAGTTTGAAGCGCGTCTTAAATCGCTTTTAAACGAAGCGGCCGAAGCCGGAAATGTTGTGCTTGTTATAGACGAAATTCATAATATTGTGGCAGCGGGCGACGCAGAGGGCGCAATGAGCGCGGCAAACATTTTAAAGCCGGCTCTTGCAAGAGGTGAAATTCAGGTTATAGGTGCCACAACGCTTACGGAATACAGAAAGCATATAGAAAAGGACTCGGCTCTTGAGCGCCGTTTTCAGCCGGTTATAGTTGACGAGCCGTCGGTTGAAGAAAGCATAGAAATGCTAAAGGGCATTAAGGACTACTATGAAAGCTATCACAGCGTTAAAATTTCGGACGCGGTTATAGAAAAAGCCGTAAGAATGTCCGAAAGATATATTACGGAGCGTTTTCTGCCGGATAAGGCAATTGACGTTATAGATGAGGCAGGATCTCTTGTCAATCTTAAAAACAAGGCGCTTTACACACTGAAGCAGACAAATGAGGAAATTCAGAAGCTGAACTCTGAGATTGAGCAGGCAACCTCATCGGGCGACTTTGAAACGAGCGCAAAGCTAAAAAGCGAGCTGCTGCGCCAAAGCGGACGGCTCCCGGCGCTTCAGGCAGAAGCGGCAAAGGCGGAAATAACGGAGGACGATATTGCCTGCGTTATAGAGGCGTGGACAAAGATACCGGTACACCGCCTTACAGAAGACGAGTCGCAAAAGCTCTTAAATCTTGAAGAAGCCCTTCACAGTCGCATAGTCGGGCAGGACAAGGCAGTTGTTGCGGTTGCAAAATCAATAAGACGCGGCAGAGCGGATATAACGACAAGAAAGCGCCCCGTTTCATTCATATTTGCAGGTCCTACGGGAGTAGGTAAAACGGAGCTTGTTAAAACCATTGCGGAGGTTATGTTCGGCTCTGAGGACGCGCTGATACGGCTTGATATGTCGGAGTATATGGAAAAGCACTCCGTTTCAAAGCTTATCGGCTCACCTCCGGGCTATGTGGGATATGACGAGGCAGGTCAGCTTACGGAGAAAATAAGAAGAAAGCCGTACTCGGTTATTCTTCTCGACGAGATAGAAAAGGCAGACCCTGAAGTTTACAATATGTTTCTGCAAATCCTCGACGACGGAAGAATTGCCGACAGTCACGGAAAGCTCGTTAATTTTGAAAACACGATTATAATAATGACAACAAATGCAGGCAGCGAAATTACGACCTCCGCGCTTGGCTTCGGCTCAACGCTTGAAGAGTCTGTGACCGACAACGTAAACAAGAGCCTTAAAAAATATTTTAAGCCCGAATTTTTAAACAGAATAGACGAAATTGTTACATTCTCTCCGCTGACAATGGATGAGCTGAGAAAAATTATTGATCTGCTGCTTAAGGATATTTATGACAAGATGGCGGAAAAGGGTGCTTCGCTGACCGTCACCGACGCGGCAAAGGAAATAATACTGCAAAACGGCTATAACAGAAAATACGGCGCGCGTCCGCTTAAGCGCTCAATTCAGTCGCTCCTTGAAGACGAGCTTGCAAAGCTCTCGCTTACGGGGCAGATAAAAGACGGCACAAGAATAACGGCAGACGCACATGACGGAAAAATTATGCTCAGCGCAATTAACTTTTAAAATTTAAAATTAATAACGCTCTGTTTGAGAACTGCTTCAAACAGAGCGTTATTATATTAAGAAAGAAAGACAAACAATTTCAGCCTTTTATTGCTCCGACCATTACCCCTTTTACAAAATACTTTTGCAAAAACGGATATACACAAAGTATAGGTACGGTTGCAATAACGATTGTGGCGTATTTAACCGTTTCAGAAACGCGCTGCGTGTCGGCAGTGCCGACGTCCATACTGAGCATCATTTCCTCCGTGCTGTTCGCGATAAGAATTTCACGCAAAAACAGCTGCAGCGGGAACAGGTTTCTGTTTCTTAAAAACACCATTGCATTAAACCACGAATTCCAGTTTCCCACTCCGTAATACAAAATCATAACGGATATTACAGGCATGGAAAGCGGCATAACTATCCGCGCAAAAACGGTAAAGCTGTTTGCACCGTCAATTTCCGCCGACTCTTCGAGCGATGACGGAATTGCCATAAAGTTTGTTCGCATTATAAACAAATTCCAGGTGCTTATCGCCGTCGGTATAAGAATTGCCCAGCGCGTGTCATAAAGACCGAGCGTTTTTATAAGAAGAAACGTCGGTATAAGTCCGCCGCCGAAAAACATTGTAAACACCGCCATCGGCAGCAACAGCTTATTCCAGTAAAAATCGCGCCTTGAAAGCAGCACGGGCGGAAACACAATGATTTCAAACAACAATACCATGAACGTATTTGATCCCGAATTTGAGGAATTTTGCCGCCTGATGATAAAAAAAGAGCTCACCTACGGCGAAAACGGCTTAAACCTTATCAGATATATGAGTGACAACGAGCTGCCGAGCGATTTACAGCTTTTAGACAGATACCTTACGCTTGACTACACGGACAAGCGCAACGTGTATTCATATGTTACCGCTTGGAAATGGCTCTACAGCTACACCGGCAAAAAGAACGCGTCACTTTCGGATATTACCGACACAATGCGCGAGGATTTCAGAGAATTTGTATATGACAGATATTTTTACCTTATAAACAGCTCAATCAAAGCCGTTTCACCGGGCAGCCTTTATCTCGGTGCAAGAGAAGCATTTTCTTCAAGCAGCGGCATTTTAAAGGCGGCGGGCAGACACTGCGATATTATAACGCTCAACTACTACGGGAAATGGACTCCCGACAGCGCCGACGCCGCACTGGTATGCGGAATTGCGGACAAGCCGTTTATTGTTACGGAATGGTATGCAATGGCTTACGACTCCGGTCTTGCCTGCACATCGGGCGCGGGATTTCGCGTTAAAACACAATCCGACAGAGGAAGCTTTTATCAAAACTATGCTCTCGGTCTTATGGAAGAGAAAAGCTGCGTGGGCTTTGACTGGTTTAAATACATGGATAATGACCCGAACGCTTTGGGGCGCGACTCTTCAAATCTTGACGGAAACAAGGGTATATTCTCGGTTGACCTCAAGCCGTATACCTTGCTTTGCGATAAGATGACGCAGGTAAACAATAACGCATATAACATAATAAAATTTTTTGACGCAAGGAACAAATAAAATAATTAAATTTTTATAAAAACTATTGATAAAATATGGCTGACGGTGTAAAATATAATCAGATAGACCGTCAGCCTTTTTTGGGGGCTGTTTCAAAATTAATATGAGGGGGAAAACAAAATGATTAAAAAAATTATTCTATCCGCAATGTGCTTCTTAGCGGCTGCTTTGCCGGCAAGCGCCGCCGACGGTTTTACGGTAAAATCAATTCCCTGCCCGGAGGGTGAGCAGGTTTTTAACGAGGACTACCAAAAATTTGACTCCATGCTTGCAAGATACGCCGACGACAAAACACCCGTTGCACTGTCAATGTACTATGACGGCTATATGTTTGCAACCGTTCCGGAGGAAAACAAGGACAGAGAAATTGAAACCTTTTATTCCGAGCCTGTTGACTTTGCCGACAAAAACGATGACGATTACAGATTTTATGATATAGAAAGACTTTCACGGGCAGGAGTTATAACCGGTGACGAAAACAAAAACGCAAATGCCGAAAGCAATATAACGCGTGCCGAAGCGGCGGCAATGATAATGCGCTTTCTCGGCGTTTCGCAAAGCGGCAAGGCAGACAGCGGATTTTCGGATGTGGCTGAGGACGCATGGTATGCGCTTCCCGTCGCACGCGCAAAGGAATATAAAATAATACAGGGCGACAGCGAAACAACATTTTCTCCCGAGAGAAACGTATCGCGTGAGGAGCTCACTCAAATGGCTGCAAGAGCAGTATATTCGGCAAAGCTGAGAAGCGAAAAAGCGGCAGCAAGAGAGGATTTGCAGCTTTATGACGAAAAAGAAGCGGCAGTAATGGATATTGACAAGGTTTCGGACTGGGCAATTAACGCTTATGCGCTTTTCGGCTACCAAAGCCTTATAACACATGACGAAAACGATTATTTCGGAGAAGACGGAAATTATATACCCTATGAATATTACGAGCCGCAGAAGGCGGCAACAAGAGTTGAAGCGGCAGAGCTTTTAAACACAATTCAGCAGAGCTTTCAGATTTATCCGAGCAGAGCAGCGGTTAAATTCGGCTTTGACAAGCAAATGCCGAAAATTGACGGCTCAACCTCAACATATCCGTTTACACAAGCTATTTATTATAACCTGTTTTCAAACGGAAATTATCACGAAAGCAAGCCCGAAAAGCACAGCAAAAGCCACGTATCATACGAAAAGCTTATAAACAAGGAGCTTGACGCAATAATCGCTTCCGTTTATCCGGCAGAGGATATTCTCGCGCTTGCAAAGGAAAACAATGTCGAGCTTGAGCTCATACCTATAGCATATGACGCAATGATTTTCTTTACAAATGCGGATAACTCCGCAAAGGGACTTACCCAGCCGCAAATAACGGACATCTATGTTGACAACAAATATTCAAACTGGAAAGAGCTTGGCGGCGAGGATGCGCTTTTATATCCGTATGCAAGAAATTACGACAGCGGCAGCCATGCGCAAATGGAAAGACATTTTCTCAAAGGCAAGGATATAAACAGCACCATAAGAGAAGAAACCACCTCTGTTGCAATGTCAAATATCCTAACGGACGTAATGGCCGCTCAAACCGATAATCCAAAGGGTTACGGTCTTGGCTACAGCATATACTATTATTTCAAAAACATGGACGTCTTTTATAACACGAGTACGGATCTTAAGCTTCTTGAAATTGACGGAGTATATCCGACAGACGAAACAATTGCAAACGGAAGTTATCCGCTTTCAAACAACACATATGTTGTTATAAGAAAAGACGAGAAAGAAGGCTCTCCGGCAAGACGCTTTGCGGAATTTATGCTTACGGATGTAGGGCAGCAATGCGTTGAAGAAGCAGGCTTCGGCGCTATAAATCCGCCGCAGGATGAAAATAACGAGCAATAAAAATTAAAATCAGCCGCCGCATTTTTCTTGGGCGGCTGATTTTTTCTGCCAAAACATAGCTGCATATCAGCCTGATTTTGAAAAGTTGCCCTTTTATATCACAATATAATTATCTCGTCAATCTCATCCGATTTACAAACCGTATATATGTATTTTTTGCCGTATTTGCTTTTATCAAAGAAAAATATGTTTTTCTCCGAATTTTGAATTACTATTTTTCGTATTGCCGTTTGAAATTCATCAACATCGCTTATTATGCCGTCTTCGGATATGCCGCATGACGAAAAAAACGCAATATCAACATTTATTTTCCGCAAAAAATCGTCTGCCAAACCCCCGATGCAGCACATATCCTTTTCATAGTAATTGCCGCCGCATATAATACACGGAATATGATACTCGGCAGCTGCCAAAAGATTTTGTACAGAGTTTGTTACAATTTTAATATTCTTATATTCGGAAATAAGCGGTATAATATACATACAAATTGACGAGCTGTCTATAAAGACAGTGCAAAAATCACGCAGATATTTTTTTGCGTTTTCAATCAATCCTTTTTTCTCTTTTAAATGAGTGAATTTTCGTACGCTTACAGGCAGACTGCTGTTCCCCATGTAAACCGCTCCGCCGTTATATCTTTGCAGATAACCGCACTGCTCCATATTCTTAAGGTCACGGCGAATTGTCATTTCGCTTACAAAAAATCGCTGCGAAAGTGCTTTTACGGATACGCGCTCCTCTGTTTTCAACAGCTCAAGTATTGCATTTTGTCTTTCATTTAAAATCATAATTTATCCTCTCACATTATCGGTAAAATGTTCGATTACAAACAAATCGAACATTTATTGACATATTACAAAATTTATTGTATCATATAATTGTATGAATTTCAAGAAAAATTTTAAAATATATAAGGAGGGAGCAACAAATGGACTTATATGACGGACATATGCATACCGTAAATTCTTTTGACGGCGGACAGACGGTTGATGAAATATGTAAAACCGCACTGGCAAAGGGCATATCGGGCGTTTCGATAACCGACCATGTTGATATGTGGTTTTATGACAAGGAAAATACTGAAGAAAGAATAAAAAATTGCATTAAGCAGGTTAGCGATATGCAAAAGAAATATCTCGGCAGGCTGAAAATTTTTCAGGGCATCGAAATGGCAGAATACTTATACGCTCCGGAGAAAGCGGAAATAATAATGAAGCTGACCGACTACGATGTTATTCTCGGCTCAGTGCACAGCGTATTATACGAGGATTGGACGGACAGCTATTCGCGGCTGCCATTCGGCGAAAGCGATGCGCCAAAGGAAAAGCTTATCGGATTTATGCGCAAATATTTTGAAAAAGTTGCGCAGATGGCAGAGAAAACCGATTTTGATGTTCTGAGTCATCTGACTTGCCCGCTCAGATATATAAACGGCAAATTTTGCAGAGGAATTGACACCGATTATTTCAAAAATGAAATAAACTGCATTTTAGAGCTGATAATCAAACGCAATATTGCTCTTGAGGTAAACACTTCATCTCTTGCAACTGCGCTTTCCTCATTCATGCCGAGTACGGATATTATTAAAAGATATTATGACATGGGCGGCAGACTTATAACAATAGGCTCTGACGCACACATATCGTCAAACATCGGCTCGGGATTAGAGCAGGCAGCGCAATCACTCAAAAGCATAGGATTTAAGAGCTACAACTATTATGAAAAAAGAATACCGAATGAGGTTTCACTTGCCGAAAGGAGTGACGCAAATGCCTGATATAACAGCTTTGGGAGAAATTTTGATTGATTTTACTCCGGCAGGTTTTCAAAACGGAGAAAATATCTACAAACAAAATCCCGGCGGAGCGCCGGCAAATGTTCTTGCAACAGTATCGAAATACGGTGGCAAAGCAGCCTTTATAGGTAAAGTCGGCAAGGATATGTTCGGCGATTTTCTGATATACGCGCTAAAAAAAGAAAAGGTTGACACAAGCGCGGTAGCTATAGACGAAAACCACAATACGACGCTGGCGTTTGTTGCGCTTGACAAAAACGGCGACCGCAGCTTCAGCTTTTACCGCAAATTCGGAGCTGACATATATCTGACCGAAGAGGAAATACCGGCAGAGCTTATAAAAAGCTCAAAAATATTTCATTTCGGATCGCTTTCCCTTACTGATGAGCCGTCAAAATCTGCAACAACTTATGCTTTAAAGCTTGCCAAAGACAGCGGCTGTATTATCACATTCGACCCGAATTACCGTGAGCTTTTGTGGGAAAGTAAGGATGCGGCAATAAACACTATACATAATTATATAAAATATGCAGATATAATGAAGGTGTCAAAGGAAGAAGTGCAAATGCTCGGCGGCGAGCAGAGCGTCGATTGTGCGGCAAAGAAACTTATGGATACGGGTCTGAAAATTCTGCTTATAACAGACGGAGCAAACGGTGTTACATATTATTTTAATGACAAAACCGGATTTATACCCGCTATAAAGGTAAAAGCAATTGATACAACAGGTGCCGGAGATATATTTTTCGGAACATTTATATACGAATTTATAAAGGCCGGGAAAGCCCTTGATAAAATAATGAAAGAGGATATTGAAAATTATATAAAAATCGCGGTACGGAGTTCCGGACTTAGCACAACCAAAGCCGGAGCAATTCCGTCAATTCCGCAATATGAGGAGATATTAAAATGAAAAGTGCAGTTTTTTACAAAAAAGAAGATTTAAGAATTGAGGAGCTTGAAATACCTGAAATAAAGCCTGATGAAGTGCTTATAAAAGTTCACGCCTGCGGCATATGCGGAACCGATATACATATATTCGACGGCGATAAGGGTGCGGCGGCGACTCCGCCGAAAACGGTTCTCGGGCATGAATTTGCCGGAGAAATTGTTAAAACCGGAGAAGCGGTCACGGATTTTAAAGTCGGTGACAAAGTATGTGTTGATCCAAACAAGCTTTGTAACAGGTGTCATTTCTGCAAATGCGGAAAAGGACATTTCTGCACTGATATAACGGGCATCGGAACAACTGTAAACGGCGGATTTTCCGAATATTGCGCAGTTGCCGATTCGCAGGTATACAAGTTTTCGGATAAAACAAGCTATGCTATGGCTGCTATGACAGAGCCTGTCGCTTGCTGTCTGCACGGAATAGATATGTGCAATATAAAGCACGGCGATACGGTAGCAATAATCGGTGCCGGAATGATAGGTCTTATAATGCTGCAACTTGCAAAACTCGGCGGTGCGGCAAAGCTGATTGTTCTTGAACCGATTGAAGAAAAGCGTAAACTCGCAAAATCACTCGGTGCGGATTTAACAATAGACTCAATACATGAGGATATTAATAAGGTACTTAAAGAAAACGATATAAACCAGATTGATGTTGTTATAGAATGTGTCGGAAAAACAAATACAATCGAAACAGGAATAGAAATTGCCGGCAAGGGCGCAACCGTTATGATGTTCGGACTTACAAAGCCCGACGATACAGTGCCGATAAAGCCGTTTGAAATTTTCAAAAAGGAAATTGTTTTAAAAGCGTCGTACATAAATCCCTACACTCAGGAGCGCGCACTCAATCTTATAGCTTCGGGAAAAATTGACGTCAAATCTATGATATACAAAGAAATTTCATTAGATGAGCTGCCGATGATACTTGCAAGCAAAACAGAAAGAACAAAGGGAAAATATATAGTAAACCCTCAGCTTTGATTATTACATTTAATCAGCCGCCGCAAGAAAAATGCGGCGGCTGATTTTTTCAGCACGACGGAATAAGCAGCTGCATTCCGGCAGTAAGCTTTTCATCCTCAAGGCCGTTAAGCTCGGCAATTGCTCCGCTGCATACCTTATAATGCTTTGCAATCTCCCAAAGCTCCTCGCCTCCCTGCACAAAATATATAACAATTCCTTTTTTATCGTTTTCATCAAGCTCTGTTATTTCAAACTCCGACATTATCGGAATTTCGGTTTTTCTCGTTGTGGTAACACATATATTCATATTAACCTTTATTTCCGTTTCTCCGGCAGAATTTAAAGAGCAGTTTTTATGAGAAACCTCGCACATTACGCGGCAGTCATCACCCTTTTCACATCCTGCTGCGTCAATTGTTTCGCAAAACGGAATCTCCTTTTTAACGCTGTAAACAGGCGCCTCATCACCTGAGCACAGGTAAAGGCAATAGCACCTGAGCTTTCCCTCAACGCACACTCTGCCGTCCTCCGCAGTCGCATTTTCAACAGACGGCCTTACAATCAGATTATATATCCCCGTAAGGCGCGGCGCGGCAGCGGCAGGCTGAATTATTTCCTTTACGCAAACATTCGCGCGCCCGGTTGAAGTTATGCAGTCAAGCTCCTTTTTCTCGCAGCTGCAGCTGAAATTATTTCCCGGCGCAAAGCAGTCCGCAATATATTCCGTGCTGACCATATCATAAGCGCTGAGCTTTGCACGAACAATTATCTCGGTGTATATAATTCTCGTTGAGCCGTCGGAATCGTTTTCGGTATGATACGTAACCTCTCCGCACGACAGCTCAAGGTCGCATACGGTGTCCTCCGTCATATTGTCAACATCAATTATTTCCGTAAACGGAATTTCAAAATCGGCATAGCGCACGCAGCAGGCGCTGTCACGGTAAAGCGCGCATACGCAGCACGTACCCTTTACAACAACTCTGCCGTTTATCGCCTTAAACTCCTTATCGCTTATGCATACATCAAGCTTTAAAAGCTTTTCGATTGATTCCTGACCGGATGGGATTTCAAGACTTTCGCGAACAAGAAACTGCGTGTCCTTAAATCCGACAAAGCTTTCCGCCGTAAGACTCTTTTTCTTTGTTTCTATTAGCAGCTCCTCGTCCGCGTCGCAGGATATATTAAGCTCCTCCGACTGAGAAATTTCATAGCTTAAAGTAACGGTTGTTTTTATTTTCAGCTTGCGGCTGTTTATCAGCTGAAAATCAACACGCGAAATATCCGCCGACAAATCAATAATTGCATTTTCCGAAATATTTTTACTGTTCATAATATGCGAAAAATCAAATTTTGCCGTCATACTTTCAATTTTTTCATCTCTGTTTTCGGGGATATATAAAATTCTGAGATCAACTATTCCCTCGCACGAAAGCTTTTCGCCGCTTGTTTCGCTTGACGTTAAAACAGCGTCGCCGTCAACCTGAAGAATTTTAAGTATATCCGGCATAACGTCCGGTACAATTATATCTCCGTCAGCGCTGATTTCCGCACTTCCCTTTTGAATACCTGTGCACATATTAAGTGTTTTTTTTATAAAATCCATTGTTTATCCTCCCTTTTTTGAATACCTCAACTGCACGATAAAAAAGCATTTGTATATAGCTATGTTTTTTTTGCCGCCGTTATGACACAAAAATTTTATTTTTGTTCAAAAACCCCTTTACAAACAAAAATTCATGTGAT
This sequence comes from uncultured Clostridia bacterium, assembly GCA_934489015.1. Lineage (GTDB taxonomy): Bacteria > Bacillota > Clostridia > UBA1381 > UBA1381 > RGIG9115. The sequence goes on along the minus strand of CAKSSN010000014.1, from coordinate 18,432 downwards.
ATAATATACAAAACTAATTTTGGGAAATATTTAGCGGAGGGATTTTTATGTTTAAAACAACGCCTGCGGTTTTCGCCGTTGAAAACACATATCAGATAATGGTGCGCAGAGAAAGCGAAACAATGATGTGGGTTAGAATAGGGGATAAATGCTACTATGACCACTCAAACGGTATTTTGCGCTCCGACACAAGCATACACCGCATGACTGTTCCGGCAGCAGTTCTTGACAGCGCGGAGGAATACACAATATGCGAAAGAGAAATAATCGAAAGAAAGCCTTATTTTTCCAAAACGAAAGAGGTTAAGGAAACGAAATATAAATTCTATCCGGTAAAATGCGGCAAGAAAATACGCGCATACCATATTGCCGACGCGCATAACGCAATTGACCCTCCGGCTGCGGCGGCAGAGGCTTACGGAAAAATCGACTTTTTGATTTTAAACGGAGATATACCCGATCACAGCGGGACTGTTGAAAACTTTGATAATATTTATGAGCTTTGCGGAAAAATAACAAAAGGAAATATTCCTGTTGTATTTGCGCGCGGAAACCACGACCTGCGCGGCGTATGCGCCGAAAAACTTGAATACTACACGCCTACAAAATTCGGAAAATCGTATTTCACCGTAAGGCTCGGCGGCTTTTGGGGACTTATACTCGACTGCGGCGAGGATAAGTGCGATTTAAATGAAGAATACGGCCACACAATCTGCTGTCACGCATTCCGCGAGGAAGAAACGGAGTTTATTAAAGAAGTGATAAGCGGAGGAGAATATAACGATGATGAAATATTCTGCAAAGCCGTTATAGTACATAACCCCTTTACAAGAAAAGACGAGCCGCCGTTTGATATAGAAAACGACATTTACAACGAATGGACAGCCCTTCTTAAAAATGATATAAAGCCCGATATAATGATCTGCGGTCACACCCACACGATAGAGCTTGACACTCCGGGCTGCGAAAAGGATTACAGAGGTCAGCCCTGCGCCGTTGCGATCATGTCAAAAACCGATTATAAGGACTATTTTGCCGGTGCGGGCTTTGAGTTTTCGGAGAACGAACCGATTAAAATTACGGTGACAGACTCAAACGGCGATATTTTAAATAAATTTGAGGTGTAATTTACCGCAACTTTGTTGTAAAAAGTATGTTAATATCCCCTGTTATTCGTCAATATCAACACTTATGTGAATTAAATGTTAGAATTTTTTTAAAATTTTTGATTTAGCTTTACAAAGTGTGTTTTCTTTGGTATAATTAGAAATGATTATAATGCGATAAGACTACAGCGGAGCAATTCAAAGCGGCAGCTTCGCACCGGCACGGTGCCGGTAAAGCAGGATTGAAGGGGATTTGACAGATGTTAAAAAAACGATTGGTAATTTGCGCAATTGCAGCCGGACTGCTCACGGGCAGCATAACGGCTTTGGCAGACGAGCCATGCGACTATGACTATTTTCTCGACAGCATGGTGCAAATGAGCGGAACGCTCGGTGCAGAGGATAAAAATTATGAAATACCCGAAAAATACAGCTCTTACAGCAAGTCGCTTTTAAACGCCGCGTCAAAGGGCGTTATACAGTTTGACGAGCTTGATAAGCTTACAGGCATTGTCACAAAGCAGGACGCTGTAAGAATACTTTACGATATACTCACTCAGCTTGACAGTCAATATAAAATAACAGATAAAGAAGCGGAAAAGATTTTAAATACCTGCTATGATAACGCATACCTAAAGGACGAAAACAAAAAAGCATACGCTTCAATGATTCGTCACGGAATAATAGGCACAAAGGGGCTTACAGAGCCTGACAAGGTGCTTACAAAGGACTCACTTGAGATTTTAAAAAAGAGAGTATGCGCCCTTTTTGAAAAAAAGCTTCCGATTACCGTCGGCGGCAAAACAATATACATAGGCAGCTCGGTAAACGAGGTTGAAAACAATTTCGGCGAGCCAAACAGAATTGACAAAAACAAATACGGCTTTGAATGGTACGTTTACAATTCTCAGTATTCCGACTTTTTCATGATCGGAATACATGATGACGTTGTATGCGCATATTTTACCAACGCGTCAAGCTTTGAATTTGACGGTCTTGTAAAGGGCTGCGCAGCGCCGTATAAGACAAATACCGACGGTCTTGAAGTTTTCAGATCCTCCGACGGCTATGTTGATGCGATACTTTATAATCCGTTTGAAATCAACGAAAACGCACAGGCAGATCCCAATGCGGAATATCTTGAGCTTTGCGATATGATTAACGCAAACAGAAGCGACAATAATCTTCTTACCTATATATCCCCGGCATTTCCCGGCGCAATAGGTATGTTTTCGGATATGTCAGATAAGGTTTTTGAAGAAAAGCTTACCGAAAACAGCTGCTTCGGAGAATATGAGCGCCTTTTAAAAAAATCGTCCGAAATACTTGCGTACAACACCCAAAACTCATGTATACCGGTATTTGACGGTGAAAATAACCTTTCTCTTTTAGATACGGGAAAGTCAATGCTTAATATTTCAAAAGGCACTTCATCGGATAAAGATGATGATGCGGAGCCGATAAAGGATATTAAAACTCCGGAGCTTATCTCTCCGCAGTCAGATCAGCTCTACGGCGATGATACTCTTACGCTTACGCTTTCCAAAAGATGTGCGGACAAATACTTTGTCAAGGTATATAACCTTGAAACGGAAAGCTATGACGTATATGCATATATTGACAGTCGGTCGCATAAAATAAAAATCCCGTCATATATGCTCACAAAAGGCAACAAATACAGAGTCTGCGTAAGCGCGGTAAGCGATGAAGAAACGCTTGTGGGAAATACGGTTGAATTTACATACGGTCAGTGCAGTGAGCCGGTTAAGCTTGTTTCTCCGGCTGACGGGCTCTCAACATATGATGATGAGCTTGAAATATCCGTGCAGTCACCGGCTTACCATAATTTCAGAATTGATGTTTACGACTCTAAGGGTAATCTTGAGCTCACCAAAAACATGAGCGGCATAAACGAGGTAAACCTTGAAAGCCTTCCGGCAGGCAAATACACTGTCGGTGCGGTGGCAATAAGCCATGCAACGGGCGCGGAGCTCGGCTATTCGCAAGCTGAGGTTGAAATAAAAAGCTTTACACCTATTATTAAGGAATTTATACTTGAGCCGAACGAAAAGTTTAATTTCTATTACGGCGATGAAAAGGATTGGCTTTATTTTTACGACTGCGAAACGATAGCGGTTACTCAAAACAAAATTGAGGTTGTTCAATCCGAAGATATAGGAGAGCAGACAGACGAAGCGGAAAACACAATACCGATTAAGGAAGATGAAGAAGAAAAATCCGCTAAAAGTCAAGAAACCGTAAAACCAAGCGAAAAGCCGCAGCAAACAGAAAGCGCGGAAAAAGTTTCGGAAGAAGATAAAAATCAGGATGCCGCTCCCTCAGAGCAGCCTTCAGAGGCGCCTGCTCAGGTTAAAACAGAGGAAAGAGTTGTTCCGGTAACGGTATATAAAAAGAGAGTTACACAAAGAAAAGTCCCGGCAACGAAAAAATATCGCGAGCTTGCGGCGCTTATCCCGAAAAACACATTTACATCGGGCGCGTTTATAGAAAGCCATATATCGCAACCGTCATCTCAAAAGGGAAGCTCTATTGCTGCACTTGCTCTGTCGTATCAGGGCGTGCCTTACGTATGGGGCGGTGCAAGTCCTACGGGCTTTGACTGCTCCGGACTTGTAAAATACGTCTGCAATTCGCTCGGAATTAAAAATGTGGCAAGAACATCGGCAGAGCAGTTTGCCTCAAGCGGTGTTTTCATAGACCGCTCACAGCTGCAGCCCGGAGATTTTGTGTATTTTCAGAATAACGGCGTAATTCACCATGTCGGAATTTACATAGGCAATAATATGATGGTACACGCGCCGCACACCGGTGACGTTGTTAAGGTCAGCAGTCTGTCCGACGCATATTATTTAAGAGAATATGCCGGTGCAAAACGAGTTTATTAAGATTTAGGCATAAGAACTCATGCCTGACGTGAAGGGAGTTAATATGAAAGTCAAAGCCGCAGTAAGTCAAAAAAGGCGCCTGCGCGGTTCGTTTTCAATGTGGACCGTTTCGGCACTTTGCATTATAGCGCTTGCGCTTATTATCTACAATATAATAATGGCAAACTACTGGTATGTTGCCTGCTATGCTATAGGCATTATTCTGGGGCTTAGCTATATCCTTGTGTGCCTTAACGAGCTTTACTCAACATGGATTATGACAGACGGCGAGGATTTGGTTTTGCGCTGCTGGGATAACTGTTTTTTCCCGTATCAGACTCTTTTGAAATTTAATGTCGGAGAGCTTCTCCCTGCCAAAAATGTCAGACTCAGAGTGCCGATAAGCGAAATAAGCAAAATAATTATAGGCACAAAAACCTTTATCAAGCGAAACACGAGCGACGAAAGCTTTCTTGAAGCGGTCGCACTTTACGAAAATACAAAATACAACTCAAATCAGCGCCTGCTCGAAAAGGCAGATATACTTTATGTCGGAACGGTTGATAACGACAGCGTTTTCATGAGCGTAAACGACTTTGACGCAAAAGCCGTTATAAAGCTTTTGAGAGTTATTGAAAAGAAAAACCCGTCTGTTACAATACGAGTAAACGGAAAAGCCTACAGAAGGTATATTTCCGCTTCCGAATAACAGGCAAGCTATAAAACTAAACAAGGATGTGGTACCAATGAATTATTACAACAAAGAAACCGAATGCATGGACAGAGAAGAGCTCAGAAAGCTGCAAAGCGAAAAGCTTATAGCTCAGGTAAAGAGAATGTATGAAAAGGTTGAGCTTTTCAGAAAACGCATGGATGAAGCAGGGCTTAAGCCGTCGGACGTACACTCGATTGACGATTTGAAAAAGCTCCCGTTTTCATATAAGCAGGATCTTCGCGACTATTATCCCTACGGGCTTTTTGCAGAGCCGATGAAAAACATTGTAAAGGTCCACGCATCAAGCGGAACGACCGGAAAGCAGATTGTTGTCGGCTATACAAAAGACGATATTAAAATCTGGGAAAAATGTGTTTGCCGCGCCCTTGTTGCAGCAGGTGCGGACGAAAACGATATTGTTCAGGTATCCTACGGCTACGGACTTTTTACCGGCGGCTTGGGACTTCATGACGGCATTGTTGCTCTCGGAGCAACGGCAATTCCAATGTCATCGGGAAACACGGAGCGCCAGATAAGAACAATGGTTGATTTCGGTGCAACGGGACTTGCCTGCACACCATCTTACGCAATGTATCTCGGTGAAGCAATAGCCGAAAAGGGCGTGCGCGACAAGCTTTCTCTTAAATTCGGAATATTCGGCGCGGAGCCGTGGACGAACACAATGAGAAAAGCAATTGAGGACAAGCTCGGAATAAAGGCATACGATATATACGGACTTTCGGAAATAATGGGTCCCGGCGTTTCGTTCGAGTGCAGCGAGCAGGCGGGTATGCATATAAATGAAGATGAATTTGTTGCGGAAATAATTGATCCCGACACGGGCGAGGTTTTGCCTGAGGGCTCGGAGGGCGAACTCGTATTTACAACGCTTTCAAAGCAGGGATTTCCGCTTATAAGATACAGAACACGCGATATATGCTCTCTTAACTATGAAAAATGCGGCTGCGGAAGAACATTTGTAAGAATGAATAAGCCGACCGGCAGAAGCGATGATATGCTTATAATCAGAGGCGTAAATGTATTCCCGTCACAGATAGAAGAAGTGCTTCTCAACATGGGCAGCGCTGTTACTCCGAATTATCTGATTGTTGTTGACAGAGTAAATAACACCGACACGCTTGAGGTGCGCGTTGAAATGGCGGAGGATTTGCAGTTTGACGATATTAAATCAATCGAAAATATTGAACGCCAAATCCACTCAAAGCTTCAGAGCACGCTCGGTCTTTCGGCTAAGGTACGTCTTGTTGAGCCTAGGAGCATTGCAAGAAGCGAGGGCAAGGCAAAGCGCGTTATTGATAACAGAAAGCTTGTTTAAATAAACCGGAAAGGATTGATTAAAAATATGAAATCTGTAAAGCAAATATCTATTTTTGTTGAAAATACGGCAGGCAGAATGGCAGCCATTCTTTCGGAGCTTGCCGAAAACAATATTAACATAAACGCTTTGTCAATTGCCGACACGAGCGATTTCGGAATTTTAAGACTTATTGTAAACGATCCCGATAAGGCGTATGACGTTATAAAGAAAAAAGGTCTTTCCGCAAGAATAACAAACGTTGTTGCGGTTGAAATGTCAACAGAGGTCGGAGGGCTTGCCGACGTGCTTTCAAAGCTCGGCGAAGCAGGCGTAAACATAGAATATATGTATGCGTTTAACGGCAGATTTAATAACAGCGCCGTTGTAATTCTCAGAGTTGACGATAACGAAAAGCTTATCGGTACTGCCGAAAAGCACGGACTTAAGCTCCTTGACTCCGAAGAAGCTTATTCACTTTAAGGTTGACTTAAAACTAAAAAAGTGCGGCAGACGGATTTTAAATTTTATCCGATCTGCCACACTTTTAAATTGCTCTGCTGCATAAAAATCAGCCTTATTTCAAATGTCGGTTAGATATTATTGAAATGAATAAAACCGTATATATCTGCCCTGCATTTAATGCTCTGTCTTTGTGTTGGCGTTAAGATATGCATAACAGAGATAAATATTACAATTCTGACTTGCACGCAATGATATGTTTTTGTTTTCTCCAACCTCAATATTGCCGCCGCACGTTTTGCATTTTAATACTGCCATTATTACCATCTCCTGTCTTCATACGGTGCGTTTGAAACACCGTCATTGTTTAGCTTTCTAACCATTTTGTCAAGTTTGCCACGCCATAACTTCTTAAACCAAGTTGTATTGCCAAACCATTTTACAATGGTAGGGCTTATTGCGTAGTATGTATGTATAAACGCTCTGCCGTGCCAAGTTTTCGCCAAAGTATTATCACGATAACGGCGAAGCGTCCAAACCTGAGGACAATTATATGATCCGTAAACACAGGTTGCAATGTAACAGCCCTCTTTTGGTTTATAAGATTGCAAACAATCGAAATCTCTCCAATGTTCTTTTTTCCATTGTTCAGATGCCGAAATTTCAATAATGCGACAATCTGCAAATGCTTCCGAACATATCCAATGAACACTATCAGGTATAGTCAATTTCTGCAAATTATTGCATCCGCTAAAAGCCCCCCAACCGCCATAGCCATCATAATCTGAAGGAACGCCATCAATTTCTTCAAGCCCTTCGGGGAAAACCACTTCATACAAACTTTTACAACCTCGAAAAGAGGCACATCCTATTCTTTTTAACCCTTTAGGCAATTCCACATTAAATAATAAAGGACACTCGTCAAATGCATCATCGGCAAGATTTTCTAATGTTCCTCGAAAGGATATATGTTCTAATTGTTTACAATGTTTGCAGACTACTGAACTGACTTTTCGTGGAAATATGATTTCTTTTATTCCTAAGTTATATAAATATACTTTTTTTATATTATCATTTAATTTTAAGATGGATAATTTTTCGGCATCAAGTAAATTCAAAGCCTCTAGTGAATCTGGCAAAGCTAATTCTTTTAGGTTATTACACCCCTGCATCGCAAATTCAACAACTCCTTCTGGTATATCTATCTTTTCAATATACTTACTACACTCAACAAAAGCATTTATGTTAACCTCTTTTACATTGTTGGGAATGGATATAATTGTTGAATTGCCATTATATTTTGTTAAAATTCCACCTTTTACAACAAAATCCTGTTCATTAGAAAATACATTAACAACATCTGCTTTTATATTATTTGTTATATTATAATTATTGATAGCCTTTTCAACTATAAAAGGTGTACCACAAGCTTGACAAACTGCTGCTTCCTTTAAATTATCGACTTCTAAATTTGCACCGCAGTTGGTGCATTTTGCTTGAACTAATGCCATTTGTTTTTTCCTCATTTCCAATAATTTTTTCGCATTTAAAAATTTTTTGTATTTTGCTTAGTTTTTTCAATCGACCTTGCTTGCATAATCACCTCCGGCACTTGATATAATTACCCACATAGCAAAAACTGGCAAAAGTATTGTTTTGTAGTTTTTACTCATTTGTTTCACCAACTATTATTTGTTCGCCTTTGAGGCAGGATTTTGCACCCGGTGACACTTCTTGTCCTCAATTCGGACAAACATTTTTAAGTTTAGCGCCGCATTCTATGCAAATCTACTTGCCTGTCGGGATTTTAATTCTTCGTTTCTTATTTTTTCTAAACCACACTAATATCAAAAGGTATACCTTTCGACGTCAATTTTACTATTATAAAATTATATCATAAAATCATCTGAATATCAATTATTTTCGCAAAATTTGTATAAAAAGACGAGAAAAATCTCAAAGTAAAGTATTCACAAGAAATTAACCGCGAACTTACTTTGCAAAATTATGCAGTGATTTTAACATAAAATTTTCGTGACAATTTTCCAAAAAATCTTGCATTTAAATATAATATATGATATAATGAATCAATGGGGGTAGGTGACTTATCGGAATACACCGATTTTCTGTACCCGACAACAAAAAAGGAGATGAATAAACATGAAGAAGCTCACAGCGTATGTTTGTGCGGCGGCTTTGCTGACAGCCTCAGTGCAGATGCCTTTGCCGACAGCATATGCTATAACTGTCGTAAGCGATGCGCAAACCGCTGTTGAAAAAAGCATGAAAGAGCTGCTTTCGTTAATCGACAAAGCGGATATTGATGAGAGCTTTACAAGAGATGATCTTGAAAACCTGATTTTTGAAGCGTGCGATTACACCGTTGACGGCAGTGTAGGGGTAGGCTATCTGGTTGACAAATTCAGGATTGCAAGTCCGGAGGACGGAAACGCAGGTTACATGAGCGCTGACATAATTCTCTATTTAGACGACGCTGAGGAAGCATATTCGATAAAAAAAGAATTTTCTTCTTCGGGAAGTTTGAGTATTGATGACGGCAACAGCAATTCACAAAGCACAGATAATACTTCAAACGAAAATGCCGCAGAGTCGAAAAAAAGCATTGAAGCGGCAAAGAAAGCTATAAGTGCGGCAATATGGGATTTTGACGTTTCAAACGATACTACTGCGGACGACATTTTGAATATGGCGAAAACGGCGGCAGGCAGCGAAAGCGGCGTTAAAATAACGCTGAACAAAGCCGACTTCAAGCTTACAAAGGCAAGCACAACAGTTGACGGATCACTTTCGGCAACGCTGACACTTAATTGCGGAGGCATTTCGGACAGAGTCGCGGTAGGAAAAACCGTTCCTTTGGTGGTTACCGAAAATTCGATTTTAATCGAGGAGGACAGAGCAGCGGTAAGCAAAGCCCTTGAAAATATTGTCTACACAAACAAGACAACAAAGGAGGATATGCTTGCGGCAGCACTCGGAGCTGTAAAGAACGGATCAACGGTTGCATGGAAGGACAATTTTATAAAGAGGAATGCAACAGTTGAAGAAGCGGGCGAGCTTCTCGGATACTTGGTTATGACCCTTGAAGAAGAAACCCGCGAAATGAGAGTTAGTGAAGAAATTCCGCAGCTTATCGGAAAAATGCCGACCGGTAAACTCTCCGTCAACAAAGAAGAATGGGAGATTTTACGAAAAACAAACATTGAACGCGCAAAAGTCGGCGACAACCTTTTGAGTATGATTTCACCGCTCCAGGCAGCGTGTGATATTCGCGAGAAAGAAATTAATGAAAGCTTTTCACACACACGCCCCAACGGGACAGCGTTCAAAACAGCAATTGATGATTTATCCAAATATGCGGGAGTGGGAGAGAATATCAACAAATGTACACCGGGTCACGGCGACGCAGAGCGTGCAATGACCTCGTGGATGAACAGTCCGGGACATAAGGCAAATATTTTGAAAGAAGGGTACGATTTTATCGGCGTCGGAAACGACCTCACCCATTCGGTACAGATATTTGCAGTATCGAAAAAGCCTATTACATCGGTTACAACCAGTGCGGGAACTATGAATTTTGCGGATGAGGACACAATGATAAAGGAATATGTTATCTGCAAAACGAGTGACGGTATAGAATCATATATGCCGATTTCCGTAGAAGCGCTGACAAAGGTTGACGGCGGTTATCAAATGAAGCTCAACTCAACTGTTCCGGTTATTTTCACAATCGGTGACAGCACGACGGGCACAAACGTACAGCCGAACACCGGCGGCACAGTCTTCACTGACGTAAAGGCCGGAGATTACTTTGAAATTCCGGTAAAATGGGCGGTTGAAAAGAAAATTACAACAGGCACAACATCAAATACCTTTTCACCGGAGCAGACCTGCACAAGAGCGCAGATTTTAACATTTCTATGGCGCGCGGTAGGCTCACCGAAAGCAAGCGCCGAAAATCCGTTTTCGGATATTTCCGCAGATGATTATTATTTTGATGCGGCAATATGGGCATACAACAAGGGTATGGTTTCCGGCAACAGCTTTGAGGGGGACACGCCCTGTACAAGAGCTTCAACGGTTGAATATCTATGGAAAAATGCAAATTCACCGCAAAATACCGCTTCAAATTCATTTGAAGATGTTTCGGCAAATTCAGACTATGCACAGGCTGTTTCATGGGCGGTTGAAAACGGCGTTACAACCGGAACGAGCAATACCACGTTCTCGCCCGACACAATTTGTTCAAGAGGACAGATTGTTACATTTTTAAACAGAGCCATAAAGGATTAATAAAAAGGAGAATAGCAATGAAGAAAATATTAAGTTTATTATTATCAATGTGTTTATTACTTACGGTTTTACCCTGCTCGGTTTTCGCACTTGATGAAGAGGGTGAAATTAATGCGGCAAAGAAAGCAATAAGAGCAAGCGAAAGCACCTTTGCATGCTATAACGATATGCCGCTTGAGGCTTTCCTTTCAGCTGCCGAAAAGCTTCTTCCCGAAGGAAGCACCGTTGAGCTTTCAATTCCGAAAGAGGCCGACTACAGAATTTACAACGCTACAAGCGAAAAGGACGGCTCTATTTTCGCAAATATTACATTTACCTGCGGAGTTTACAAACGCCAGGATATGTACACAATGAAAATTCCGAAGCTTACGGGCATTGCAGCGGAAAATAACGCCGATAAGGAACTGCTTGCAAAGGATAAGGCAGCTGCAAACGAGGTTTTCAAGGGTATTTCTCTCGCTCCCGATATAACAGCAGAGCAAATACTCGAAATGGCAAAATCAGCCGTTACAAACGGAAGTAAGCTTGAGCTTGCAGACGGATTTGAAAAGGTAGACTCAACGGCAACAAAAAAAGGCTCCGTAAAATGCTTTATCAAATTTACTCTTAACAACGAAACAGATACATTAAGGGTTTACAACACTCTTAGTTTACTCGGAACAAACGACAACACTCCGACAGCTCCTGCAGAGGATAACAAGACAGACGATAACAAGCCGCAGGCTCCGGTAGCCTTTGCCGATGTTGCAGATGACGCATACTATGCAGACGCGGTAAAATGGGCAGTTAATAATGCAATCACCTTAGGCACAAGCGAAACAACATTTTCTCCGGATCAAACCTGCACAAGAGCGCAGATTTTAACATTCTTATGGCGTGCTGTAGGCTCTCCGAAAACAGGCGCTGAAAACCCCTTCACAGATGTTTCATCAAGCGACTATTACTATGACGCTGCAATCTGGGCGTATAGCAAGGGCATGGTTTCGGGCAATCAATTTGCAGGCGACACTCCCTGCACAAGAGCTTCAACAGTTGAATATCTCTGGAAAAATGAGGACGCTCCCGACTTTGGATATGCAGGAACATTTGACGACGTAGATGAAAATGCCGAATATGCGTCTGCTGTAGAATGGGCAGTTTTCAACGAAATTACAAGCGGTGTTTCGGACACTGAATTTGCACCCGATGCAATTTGCTCAAGAGGACAGATAGCTACATTCCTTTACAGAGCTTTGTAATCCAAAGGCTGATTACGGTACAAAGCCGCTTAAAACAAAGAAATCACTGACGGGGGTGCTGCTTAATGCAGCGCCCTTGTTTTTATCCGCAGGATTTATATATTATATGAAATTTAAAATAGCAATTGACATTTTATCTTTCCGGTGATATAATTACACCATAGACGAAAAAATTTAAGAGGTAACCGATTATGCAGATGAAAACATCATACTTAATAAAAAGATTTTTGCCGTACTACAAAAAATACAAATGGATTTTAATAACCGATTTATTTTGCGCCTCGCTTACAACCGGCTGCGAAATAGTTTTCCCCTTAATTGTAAGATACATAACAAATTTGGGAATTTACAATCTGCCTGCCCTGACGGCAGGCGTTATTTTGCGTATGTCGGCTCTTTACATAATTCTGCGCCTTGTCGACACGGCGGCAAACTACTATATGGCAGATACGGGTCACGTAATGGGTACAAGAATGGAAACGGATATGCGGCGCGATTTATTTTCGCATCTTCAGACGCTTTCCTATTCCTATTATTCCGAAACTAAGGTAGGACAGATAATGTCAAGAATAACAAGCGACCTTTTTGACGTTACGGAATTTGCGCACCATTGCCCGGAGGAATTTTTTATAACATTTCTTAAAATAACCGTTTCTTTTTGTATTCTCCTGACGGTGAATATTCCCCTTACGCTTATTGTGTTTGCCGTTATTCCGCTGATGGTGTTTTGCTCGCTGCGCTTTAAGGACAGTATGCGCGCGGCATTTAAGCAATCAAGAGTTGTTGTCGGTGAGCTTAACTCTCAGGTTGAGGACAGCCTTCTGGGAATACGCGTTGTTAAATCATTTGCAAACGAAAACGAGGAAATCAAGAAATTTACAAAAGGAAATAAAGACTTTTTCGGCATAAAAAAGGAAGCGTACAAATATATGGCTGCGTTTCAGACAACGAACAGATTTTTTAACGGAGTTATGTATATAACCGTTGTAACGGCAGGCTCATTTTTCATGATACACGGGAAAATCACTCCGCCGGATTTAATGGCATACCTTTTATATGTCACAACCCTGCTCGCTTCAATAAAAACAATTCTCGACTTTACGGAGCAGTTTCAGCGCGGCATGACGGGTATAGAGCGCTTTATAGAAATAATGGACACAAAGCCCGAAATAACCGACAGCGAAAATGCAAAAGACCTGCCCACAGTTAAAGGAAACATTGACTTTGAAGACGTAAGCTTTATGTATTCTGCGGACGAAAAGACAGTTTTGCAAAGCTTTGATCTTCACATAAAAGCCGGGCAAAGAGTTGCCGTTGTAGGCCCATCAGGCAGCGGAAAAACAACTCTCTGCAATCTTCTGCCGAGATTTTATGACGTTTCCGGCGGAAGAATACTGCTCGACGGTCATAACATAAAGGACGTAACAATAAAATCACTCCGAAAGCAAATAGGAATTGTTCAGCAGGAGGTTTATCTGTTTTCCGGCACTGTTTTTGAAAACATATCATACGGAAAAATGGACGCAACCGAAGAAGAAATAATAAATGCCGCAAAGGCGGCAGGAGCGCACGAATTTATAACCGAGCTTCCAAACGGCTATAACACATACGTCGGCGAACGCGGCGTTAAGCTGTCGGGCGGTCAGAAGCAAAGAATAAGCATTGCGCGCGTATTTTTAAAAAATCCGCCTATCCTTATTCTTGACGAAGCAACCTCCGCGCTCGATAACGAAAGCGAAAGAATAGTACAGTCATCGCTTGACAGGCTTGCAAAAGGCAGAACTGTTTTAACAATCGCTCACAGACTTACAACGGTAAAAAATTCGGATATGATTATCGTGCTTACCGAAAACGGAATTGAAGAGTCGGGAACGCATGAGGAGCTTTTAGAGAAAAAGGGAATATATTATCATTTATATAATATTTAAGTCAAATTATATCCCCGTTTCATATTATATAATGAACACAGGCATTTTATAATTGAAAGGAGGAATACTGATGTATGACCGCGAAGCAGCGCTTGAATATGCGAAAAAATGGGCATATTCGAGAAACCCGCAATTTTATGACTATTCGGATATCGGCGGCGACTGTACAAATTTCGCGTCACAGGTATTATATGCCGGCTACGGCGAAATGAACTACCGCCCGACATTCGGATGGTATTATATAAATGCAAACAACAAAAGTCCGTCATGGACGGGAGTAAACCAGCTTTATAATTTTCTCGTTTCAAATCGCGGTGCAGGCCCGAAAGCAGTTGAAACAACTGTTGAGGGAATAGAAAACGGCGATCTTTTGCAGCTCGACTTCAACGGTGACGGCCGCTTTGACCACACTCCCGTTATAGTCGATGTAGGGGAAAGAACTCCGGACACAATTCTCGTTGCCGCCCATTCAAATGACGCTTATATGCGCCCTCTTTCAACATATGATTACAAAGATGTGCGCTTTCTTCACATAATTTAAAGCTATAATCCTCTTAAAACGCGGATAACGCCGCCGTAAGAGGATTATTTTTTTATAAAATTCCATATAAATCATACTTTAGAATGATGACAGCACAAAAAAAGTTATGATATAATTTATGTAAATAACATATCGGAGGTACTTTAATGAAAATTTCAAAATACTTTCTTTGCACAAGCGATAAAAGCAATGTTAATTAAAAATAAAGAGGCTGCGCTGCAAAGTCAATTGACCTTTGCCGCGCAGCTCTTTCTCATTTCAAGGAAATAGCAAAACGCTTTGGAATAAAGCAGCCAAAGCCTGCAATCCGGAGCTTTTTTAAATTTCTTTGTTAATTTACAGGGATAAACACAACATTATATCCCAAAAATTCTGCAAGCGGACGGAGCGGAACAAATGTACTCCCGTCAACAAGCCTTGCTGCCGTATCTGTTTCGTAATAGTCAGCGTTAATTCTGTATTTGTTTTCGCCGATTGTAAACCATATGTTGTCCCCTCCGGCTCCGCCGCCGGATTTATCCAAATCGGCAGGAGCAGTTGAAATTGCCACTCTTTGCGGAGAGTCAAACCAATATATGTTTCCGTTTAAATATCCGCATATCTCGCGCGCAGCCACAAGCGTTCTGCCGTTTTCGTCAATAAACGGCTTTAAGGTAAAGTTCGCGCTCTTGCCGTCTATTTTAATGTCAAGGTTTTCATTTACGGTAATAAGTCCGCCGCCGTTTGTAAGCATTTCAAGACCGTTTACCAACGAAGCATTGTCAGCAGTATACAGTGCGTACGGCAGCCTGCTCATTAATGCGCTGTATTTATCCGCACCGCCGCCCGACGAAATAAACGCATATTCATATGTGCCGTCCGTTTTTTCGGCAGTTATATATATTCCGGCAAGCCCTGTCTGCTGCGGCTCAAGAGAAGATGTTAAAATAAAATTGTCGCTTATGTCATAAAAAGCGTCTTTGTTTACCGTTACGCTGTCATTTGCACCGGCAGTACCTGATACGGAAATCGTTATGCTTTTTGCTTCCGTGCGATTTACGCCGAGAAGCTGCGTAAGAGTAATCCTTCCGGCTTCCGTTTCAGCGCCGAGAGCCGATACCGGCAGGGTAAACATAAGGCATATAGCCAATAGAATAAATTTTTTCATTTTTGTAACCATTCCTTTCCGTGCCGTAAGGCACAAAACTTAACACTTTTGCCCGGAGCAAAAAGCTGTGCTATGGGCTTTTAGACTTAATGTCCTCCTATTTCAAAGTAACATATTCCTGCCAGCGATAAAGAAGGTTGTAGTCTTTATCCAAAACTATGCAGCATACACGGTATTTCCCGCCGCTTACAAATTGATTTTCGGGAATATCCTCTTCACTCACCTGCTCTTGCTGCCCGGTCGAAAAATCATATATCATTTTTTTCGAGGGGGTTAAAACAAACTGCGGCATTTCGGTATTTTTATTTTCATCGCTAATAAATGCAACCCTGCGTTTATCCTTGTTATAAACATATACTGAAACGTGTTCCGCTTGCGGCAGCGTTATATCCGAGCTTACAATAATGCCCTCCTCTGTAGCTTCCTTTATACTGAAATTG
Source organism: uncultured Clostridia bacterium (assembly GCA_934489015.1). GTDB lineage: Bacteria > Bacillota > Clostridia > UBA1381 > UBA1381 > RGIG9115. The sequence continues at coordinate 2,344 of CAKSSN010000014.1, read as the reverse complement.
ATACCGTCAGCTTTTTTGTTTTGATAATCATCCTCATACATCGTAAAAAAGTGATTGGATGTAACAGCCTTATCAAAAACCGCCTTTTTGTAATTTGTAAGGAAGTTACCTATGTATGATAAATCGGTTTCGCTTTGCAGTCCGTCAAATGACATATTTTCGGGATTGTCGTTTTTGTCGGCAATACCGAAATTTGCAAAGGCAGTTTGCAGCTCCTTGTTATCATCATAAGCGAAATACACCTCAATTCGTCTGAATTTGCTCTCGTTCTTTTTCGTCAGAGCCGTTATAGCCATTGATTCGGGAGAGTAACCCGTATTATTAAACTCGATAAAATCAATCTCCGAATAGGTCGGATACAAAAGCAGATAATCGGGGGTCTGTGCTCCTCCGCTGCGGTCGTAGCCCATTGTCCAGGCGTTTGACGCAAGCTTTATCTGACCCTTTTCGCCCGAAAGCTCGATTAAGTGGTCATCGCTTACAGCGCCGCTTACCGACCTGCTTTGATAACGGTTTACCGTTACATCAATTTTTCCGTCCTCACCCGCAACATCCTCATAAACCCACGCAGGCACATTTTTACCCGAAACATTTACCGAGAATTTAACACCGTCCTTATAGTAAATTTCGTTTTTTGTAAAATGCTCCAAGCCGTCCGAGCCGACAGCCGCCATAACGGCAGCACCTCCGAGCATTGCAGCGGCAACGGTGCAGGACATAACCGCCGACATAATTTTTGAAATCCGTCCGCTTTCCCGGCGGATCTTTGTAAACCTGTTTTGCAAGGTCTTTTTGTTTGCACTCATTTTTGTTGTGTATAAATTTTCAAGCATATTTATGACCATTCCTTTCCGTAATTCAAGACACTAAACTAAGTTTGAAAGAAAATTGTTCAGAGTGCCGCTTTGCAGTGAGCGGTGCTGTACCTTTTGTACCGCCCCGAACAAAAGGCGGTGCTATGGGCAATTTTATTCAAACTTTTTACTCCTTTTACTTAATTGTCACATATTCCTGCCGGCGATAAATCAAATTGTTGTTTTTATCAATCACCCCTACACATACCCTGTATTTTTCGCCCGGATTAAATGTTGGTTTTTCATCATCAGGCGTATACTTTTTTGTGATTGTATGCCTGCCTGTTGGAGCGGGGCTGCCTTGCGCGGCTACGGAATTGTTTTCCTTGTTCAAAACTCTTATTTCAACAGACCCGAAATTCTCTAAATTAATATCCGTATCAATGATAATTTCTTCCGGAGCGGCTTTTTCCACGCTTATTTTAACAGCGCTGTTTTCTATGTTTTTGTAATCACGTTCAAAATCCGTAAAGTACATACTGTCGCCGCAGTTAAAGAAATCTTCTGCTTTATCTCCGATAGCTCCGATAATATTCAAGCTGTCTGCCGATGCGTCAATGGCATCAAAATTATCATTTCTTTGTACATCATAAGGGTTATCTTCATTGGTTAAACAAAGCTTAAGACGTACTGCGCGTATATTCTTTTGCTCATCTATGCCGAATTCAACAAAAACACATTTTCCTTTTCCGCTTTCGCTGTCGAGCATACCGTTTTCAACAAATGGCTTTGCATACTCCAAAAGTCCCCCCGTCTCGACTGCTTCTATAAGGCGATAGCTGCTTGCATACGGATAGTTAAAACTTGAGGTTACTCCGCCGCTTATTAAATTTCCGCTGTCGTCATAAGCTGCCGCACGATTTATATTGTGGCCGTTTATTGAAATAAGCTTTGTTTTTCCCTTATTACCTGACAGCTCAGCTATTGTATACAGCGAAACATAGCCGCTAACCTTACGCCGCATTTGATAATTCATTATTGTAACAGATATACTTCCGTCCTTTCCCGTAACATCTTCATTTACCCATTCGGGAACATTCTTTCCCGAAGTCTTTGTCGTAAAGCTCATACTGCCGAGAAAATAAATTTCATTTTTATCCCAATGCTCCAAACCGTCCGAGCCGACCGCCGCCATAACAACAGCTCCGCCGAGCATTGCAACGGCAATAGCGCAGGACATCACCGCCGCCATAATTTTTGAAATCCGTCCGCTTTCCCGGCGGATTTTTGTAAACCTGTTCTGCAAGGTCTTTTTGTTTGCACTCATTTTTGTTGTGTATAAATTTTCAAGCATTTTTCTGCCCTCTTTCTTCTGCCATATCTAAAATGGTCTGCATATACAGCTTTTGCTCATCATCGGACATATTTTTTGTCACCGCCATATCGCATGATATCTCGCACGCCTCGCTCAACGCAGCACAGGCAAGATAGCAAAGCGGATTGAACCAGTGAACGGCATTTACCAAAATTGCAAACCATTTCACAAGCAA
>CAKSSN010000013.1 GCA_934489015.1 uncultured Clostridia bacterium | reverse complement strand
CAAAATACACAAATTATTGTCGCTCAATTTTTGCATATGGGAGAACTTACACCCCAACAATTGACAAAGAGCCTAAATTTTTTTCGTCCGTTTAAGCGCGTCATAAATTTTATTTCCTACTCATTAATACTATATAAAATTATAGCATATATTTCTTTAAAAAGTAATACTTTCTAATTATTTTGTATAAAAGGTCGAATATTTTATTTTTATATCATTTTTAACCCGAAGCAGGTTTAATCATTTTATTTTTTACTTTATAATAAATGTTGTAGTCAAAAAAATTTAAAAAATAAATGAGCATATTTGCTCCGAATCCTGTATAATGGAATTGAACGAAAACTATAGGAGAATTCAAAATATGCTCACTTTACATGATACACAATTTGCTTGATTTACAAGGGGTTATCGTAAAAAAGTCACTTTAGATAACAATTTTTTCATTATTAGCATTAAAATTGACAAAACTACACATATCTGTCCCAACTGTGGCAGCAGCAAATCTCATGTACATGATTACAAGCAACAGCTCATCAAAGATATTTTCGCTTTTGGCTTATATGTTATTTTTAACCACGTTATCCACACCCTCTGCTACGACCATCATCGAATTTCGGTATGTATAAAAAAATAAAAGAGCAAGTTTTGTTGACATACCAAAACTTTATAGTATACTAAAGTTAAAGATTGAAGCTTTTGAAAAGCCTATTATCTTATAAATTATCATAGAAGATCGAATTTACGGACTTTTGTTCGCGGTCCCCATTTTCTACCCTGCTATAATAATTATATTTTATATAATGTGTACCTTCTTTTCTTACGATCCGGAGTTTTTTAACATCCTTTCAGCATTTGGTTTTACACTGTTATAACCGTATAAACATCATCAAAATCCGGGTAAAACAGCTTTGCGCAATTATCCGCCTTTGCGGCATTTGAGAAAATTCCGAAAACAGCCGAGCCGCTGCCCGTCATAGCGCTGCAAAGCGCGCCGTTTGCATTCATTGTTGATATAATTCCTTTTATTATCGGATAACGTTTAGCTGAAACAAATTCAAGAACATTTAAAACATTATCGCATATTCCCTTTATATTTTTATCCTCTATGGCTTTAATCATAGCTTGATTATCTGGTCTTTCGGGTATATCGGCATTATCATACGCCTTAAAAATATCCTGAGTCGACACGCCGATTTTCGGCTTTACGACAAGAATATTAATCCCTGCCGCAGACGCGAGCGGAGTAAGCTTCTCACCTATGCCCTGCGCAAGTGCAGTTCCGCCCATCATGCAAAACGGTACGTCCGCGCCGAGCCTTGCGCCCAATTCAAAAAGCTTTTTCATGCTGAGCGGATTTCCGTAAAGTCTGTTAAGACCCGTAAGCACCGCAGCTCCGTTTGTGCTTCCTCCGGCAAGGCCTGCACCGACAGGTATATTTTTATGTATAAGTATACGCGCGCCGCCCTTTATACCGCTTGCCTTAAAAAACATATCCGCCGCCTTAAAGGCTATATTTTTTTCGTTGTTCGGCAAAAAGCGCAGATTTGTTTTTACCTTTATTTCATCGTGCTTATCAAGGATAAGAAGATCAAACAGGGAAATCGTCTGCATGACGGACTCAAGCTCATGATAGCCATCCTTGCGCTTTCCTTTTACATCAAGTGTAAGATTGATTTTTGCATACGATTTTGTTATAACCCTTTCTCCCGTATAAATACAAGCGTCGGAATAATTCATTTTACCACGTCACCTCAATCAAAATTTTTATGTGAAGCTTCAACTATACCGTCAATCCTGTCGCTGTCTAAAACGAAGCCGTTATCCTTTTTTGTAAGCCATGCAAGATACTCTATGTTCCCTTCCGGCCCCTTTATCGGCGAATAGGAAATTCCCGAAAAGAAAAGCCCCGAAGCGCGCACATATTCCTCAACATTTTTTATAACCTCTTTATGAACGCCGCTATCTCTTACAACGCCTTTTTTTCCAACCTGACCGCGCCCGGCTTCAAACTGCGGCTTTATAAGCGCCACTATTTCACCGTTTTCGCCGAGAAGCTCCGACGCAACCGGAAGCACAAGCTTTAGCGAAATAAACGACACGTCAATTGACGCAAAATCAAGTTTTTCGCCTATCTGCTCACTTGTTACATACCTTATATTCGTGCGCTCCATATTAACAACGCGCTCATCATTTCTGAGCTTCCAGGCAAACTGACCGTAGCCGACGTCAACGCTGTAAACCTTTTTTGCGCCGCACTGCAGCATACAATCGGTAAATCCGCCCGTAGACGCGCCTATATCCATAGCGGTTTTCCCGTCAAGCTTTATGGGAAATTCTTTCAAGGCCTTTTCAAGCTTCAAGCCACCGCGACTTACATATTTAAGCTTTTCTCCTCTGATTTCAACATTTTCAGCCGTTTCATCCACCATAAAACCTGCCTTATCCGCCTTTTGATTGTCAACATAAACCTGTCCGCCCATTATAAGCGCTCTTGCCTGTTCGCGGCTTTGTGTCATTTTTTTGGACGCAAGATATACGTCAAGTCTGATTTTAGACAAATCAATTCTACCCTTTCATTTCCATGATTTTTTGTGCAATACTTTCGCTGTCAAGTCCGTATTTTCTGTCGAGTTCCGAAACCGTTCCATGCACAATAGGCTCGTCCGGAAAAGCGAAGCTGATAAATTTTGTATTTATATTTTTCTCTGCTATAATTTCGGCTATCATGCTGCCGAGTCCGCCGATTTCCGACGCGTCCTCAACCACCGCAGTTACGCCCGATATGTTTTCGATAACTCCGCTTCTGTCAATCGGCTTTATTGTAGGCACGGCAACAACGCGCGCCCCGCCGAGAATTTCCGCCGCGCGGACTGCCGCAGCAACCATTCTTCCTGCCGCAAAAATTGTGATCTCTTCTCCGTCCGTGATTTTGCACACACTGCCGAACTTAAAGCCGTTATAATTCTCGGTATATTCCTCAGAGCCGCGCGGATACCTTATCGCAATAGGTCCGTCATGTTCAAGCACCGCGTAGCGCAGCATATCGGAAAGCTCCTCAAAGCAGCGCGGCGAAAGAATACTCATATTCGGCATGGACGACAAAAATGATATATCATAAATTCCCTGATGCGTTTCTCCGTCAGCGCCGACAATTCCGGCTCTGTCAACCGGAAAAACGACGTGCAGATTTTGAAGGCACACATCATGAAGTATCTGGTCATATGCTCTTTGAAGAAACGAAGAATAAATCGGTATAACGGGAATATACCCGCCTACAGCAAGTCCTGCCGCCATTGTAACGCCGTGCTGTTCCGCAATTCCGACATCGAAAAATCTTGATTTATGCTTCATTTCAAACCCGCGCATACCCGTACTTGACGGCATTGCGCACGTTATTCCCACAACCTTATCGTTCATATCCGCTATTTTGCAGAATGCCTCGCCGAAAGCTGCGGAATAATCCTTTTTACCGCCGCAGATTGCGCCCGTCTGGCAGTCGAATTTTCCCACGCCGTGAAAAGCCTCAGGATTTTTTTCGGCAGGCTCATAGCCCTTGCCTTTTTTGGTACGCACATGAACAAAAACAGGCTTTTTCTTTGATTTTGCAATATGAAAAACCTCAATGAGCTTTTCAAGCTCATGACCGTCAATCGGTCCCAAATATTCAAAGCCCAGATTTTCAAAAATTGTATTCTGCAAAAATACTCTGTGCAGCCATGCCTGTGTTTTCTTTGAAATGCTTTTCATGCCCTTGCTTATCGGTGCAGGCAGTAAATCGAAAAACTTTTCGACCGAGTGTTTTATTTTTGAATAGCCCGGCTTAATTCTGAGCGCTCTTAAGTACTTTGAAAGCGACCCGACATTTTTCGATATTGACATATCGTTATCATTTAAAATAAGAATAAACGGGCTTTTCAGCCTGCCGGCGTCGTTCATAGCCTCATACATCATCCCGCCCGTCAGTGCTCCGTCGCCGAAAACCGCACCGACGCTGTAGCTTTCTCCGTCAAGATCCCTCGCACGTGCAAGACCGAGCGCCGCAGAAATTGATGTTGAGCTATGCCCGGTGTTAAAAACATCCGCGTCACTCTCGCTGCGCTTCGGGAAGCCGCTGATTCCGCCGAACGTGCGTATTGTATCGAGCGCACCGTTTCTTCCGGTAAGCATTTTATTAACATACGACTGATGACCGACATCCCACACAAATTTATCGCCCGGTATATCAAATACCGAATGAAGCGCAACCGTAAGCTCAACCACTCCGAGATTTGACGCCAGATGACCTCCGGTTTTCGATATAGAATTTACAAGACGCTCCCTTATCTCTCCGCAAAGAGCTTTTTTTTCTTCAATAGTCAGCTTCTTCACATCGCAGGAGGAATTAATTTCATCCAGCAAGCTCATTTTAATCCTCATTTCACTGTTGTCGGCCGGTTAAATTAAAACCGCCGATTTGCATTTGTATTTGTAAAGCGGACAAAATCCGCAAATAATCATTTTTTATGCGGACAAAAAACACTTGCCGCTTTTCCCATAAAATAAACTATTCGATTTGAATTTTTAATCGAAACAACCTTAAACACCGCTTTTCCGCCGATTGTCAGCGCGCTTACAATGCCCGTAAGCATAAGACTCGGCATAATTCCCTCAAGAGAAAATGCGCTCACAAGCTCCGCGACAATAAGCGCTGTTACGCCGCCGCTTATAATTCCGGCAACGTCGCCCATGCAGTCGCAGCAGAAATTTGAAATCTGCGGAGCATGACGGATTATCATAACGCTCTGCGCCGCCCCCTTTACCTTTCTTGCGGCAAGAGAATGAAACGGCGATTCCTCCGCCGTCTGCGTCGCTGTACCGATAATATCAAAAAGGATGTTTATAACTATAATCGCAAGTAACACAAAAAAAGCCCACAGCAAATCAAGCCTCGACAGACTTATTGTTGTGACAGCGCTGAAAATTACCGATAAAACAAACGAAAGTATTATAACAATGATGTTCCACGATATACTTGCGGAAATATTTTGTGCCGGTTTTGAAACCTTAAAGCTGTTCTTACCGGGCTTTATGTCCTTCAAAAATTATCTTCCCTTCAAAAATTCAGACAGCTCCGATAATGCAAATAAAAGAATAATATAATGTGTCTGAATTAAAAATAAATTCAAGGTAATGAATATGGTAAATTTTACGGCATAGGTCCGGTTGGCTTTCCCAAATATCTGCCGCTCTGTCACCAAAGCGGCGGTTTCCCTTTAAAGACATATATGCAGCGTTACCTTACTGCATGACCGGATTGCCACTAAGTCCGTATTGCAATCCCATATTCATCCCGAAAAAATCCGAACAGTCTAGGAGATTTCCTCAACGGTATCCTCAAGCTCTTATCCTCTTTTGCAGGTATGGTTTCAAACGCGATTCCATAGAAAAAGACCGTACGCTTCTTTTTCAAGGCAAGAACATTATCCGCCATATCCACTCAAGGCTGGCTACGCTGCCCCCAGCATTCGTCCCAATGGACTACTAACCGAGCAGCAGGTTTCCCCCTGAGCCGTAAAAGCTTGCACAAAAGTTTGTGTCAGCGGCTTCCACAGTCACAGGCCTCCGCGGAAAAGGGGTCAGGATTTCGAGCCACCGAAAGCTGCCCCTAAGCCTTAACTCCCAGCATCAGCCCCGACTTGGCGGTCAAAGCAAAACACCAGGAACTTCATCGATGTGCCATTATACGGATTTTTAGGCCCGTCTTACGAACAGGAGATACCGACTAGAATACTGCACCTTTGAATTAGTATAACATATTTTCTGTAAAAAGTCAAGCACAAATCAAAAAATATCTTTTTTTCTCTTTACATACCGCGCAATTATAATTCCGATTGACGTAAATACGCAAAGCAGCATGAAAAGCGGCACAAGCCATGTGTTTTTCGCTTCGTCATTTTTCGACTTCATCTCTGTCCATTTATCCTGCATAAATCTGTTTGCTTCATTTGAAAGATTTATAAAGGTTTCCGTATGCTCCGATAAATAATCATCGTCAAGATATGATATTCCGTCATTTTTTACGTCATCATCGAGCATTTCAAAGGCTGCGCTGTTTGGCGTCGAATAGCCGATATACGTTGTTGTCGCATATGCTATATCGGGCTCGCACATAAAATTGATATACATTTCCGCCGCCTTTTTCTCACGCGCATTTTTCGGTATGCACATAGCGTCAAAAAACAGATTTGTTCCGCTTTTCGGAATAACAAAGCCCAAATGGTCATATTCGTCCATAAGCGTTACCGCATCACCTGCGTAATACGGCGCAAGAAGCGCTTCTCCGGCACCCATCTTATCGAAAATTTCATCCATGACATACGCCTGAACAAGCTCCTTCTGCTTTGAAAGCTCATCGGCCTCTTCGGCAATTTCATCGGTATTTTCGGTGTTTAGCGAATAGCCCTTTTTAAGCGCCGCAACGGCGAATGCATCTCTCGGATTGTCAAACATCAAAATCTGGTCTTTATACTTTTCGTCCCACAGAATATCCCAGTCAATATCAGCTTCGTCTATCGCGGTTTTGTCATATATTATTCCGACAGTTCCCCACGTATACGGCACGGAATACTCATTTTTCGGGTCATATTCGGGATTTACGAACGTTTCGGTAATATTTTTAAAATTCGGAACATTGTTAAAGTCTATTTTTTCAAGCATATCCTCCTCAATCATACGCGAAATCATATAATCCGACGGGATTATAATATCATATGATGAGGAATTTCCCTTGAGCTTCGCGTAAAGCTCCTCATTTGTAGCATATGTGCTGTAGTTTACCTTTATTCCCGTGAGCTCCGTAAACTCCGCATTGACGTCGAGCGTGCCCTCATCGCTGCCGTCGGAGATATACTCGCCCCAGTTATAAACATTAATTGAAATATTTTTTCCCTCAAGCTGCTTATAATATGCTTCGTCGGAAACATTAAGCGTTTGTACCTCTGTTTCTTCCTCATTCGCATTATATGAGCAGGACGTGCAAAGAAGCAACGCGGAAAGCAAAACAAGCAATTTCTTCATCTGCGTATAGCCTCCTTTTTCGACGCTTTGTTTTCGGCAATATTTTTCGTTATGAGAACAACAACCACAACAACAAATATTATTGTCGAAAGAGCGTTTATTTCGGGGCTGACCTTGCGCCTTGTCATTGAATAAATAGTTATCGGCAGAGTCTGACTTGTAGCTCCGCTCGTGAAATAGCTTATTATAAAGTCGTCAAGCGAAAATGTGAACGACATGAGAAATCCGGAAACAACGCCCGGCAGAATTTCGGGAAGAACAACCTTGAAAAACGCCTTTACCGGTGAGCAGCCCAAATCCTGCGCCGCCTCATACAAATGCGGATTCATCTGTCTGAATTTCGGCATAACATTTAATATAACATAAGGAACATTAAACGTTATATGCGCTATAAGGAGCGTTCCGAACCCAAACTCAAAGTTCATTCTTGCCGCAAAAAACACGAAAAGGAGCATGAGCGAAACACCCGTTACAATTTCCGGGTTTATAATCGGAATATTCGTTATATTTAAAATTGCCGCCTTTACGGGCTTTCTCATTGCATTTATGCCTATTGCCGCAACAGTTCCCAAAAGCGTTGCAATAACTGCCGCGCTCACGGAAACGATAAGCGTATTTCTAAGCGACATTAAAATAAGCTCGTTTTTAAAGAGCTTTATGTACCAGTCAAACGTAAAGCCCGAAAAAACGGATCTGCTTTTTGTTTCGTTAAACGAAAACACTATAAGCACAAAAATAGGCAGATACAGAAAAAGCAGCACAAGCGCCATATATATTTTAGATATTTTTTTCATACAATCCGCCCCCTTACATCAAAACCTTGTCATCGTCAACATCAAACTGATTCATTATTGTCATAATGAGCAGAATTATAACCATCAGAACAAGAGAAATTCCGGCTCCGAGATTTGGATTATATGATGTTCCGAGAAACTGCATTTCAATAAGGTCACCTATGAGCAGATTGCCTCCGCCGCCGAGCATTCTCGATATAATAAACGTACTTATCGCCGGGACAAACACCATCGTTATTCCCGACATTATTCCAGGTACGCTGAGCGGCACTATAACCTTTGCCGCCGTTTTGAAGCTGTTGCAGCCGAGATCGGCAGCCGCCTCAAGAAGCGACATATCAATTTTTACCATTACCGAATAAAGCGGCAAAATCATATACGGAAGATAGTTATAAACCATTCCGAGAACAACCGCACCCTGCGTGTTGAGCATTTTAAACGGTCCCAAGTCGAAAAGCCCGAAAAACTGATTTATAAGTCCGTTGTTTCCCAAAAGCGTCATCCATGCATATGTTCTTAAAAGAAAGTTCATCCACATGGGCAGCATTACTATCATAAGAAGCGTGCCGCGCTTGTTTTTAGCAGTTTTTGCAAGGATAAACGAAATGGGGTACGCTATAATAAGGCAGATTATCGTTGCGATTGCCGCAAGCCAGATCGACCTTATAAATATATTTGTATACTGCGCCACGTCTGCGATATATGAAAGCGTAAAGCCTCCGTTTTCATCCGTGAACGCGAAATATGCCACCATAATAAGAGGCACCACAATAAAAACGGTCATCCAAACAAGGTAAGGAGCCGAAAGAAGCTTTTTTCTCATTCGCCCTTCCTCCTTACATCTTATTCATGATATGAATATCGTCCGGAGTAAAATCAACCCCAACGGCTGCGCCGACCTCTGCCGCCTTCGTTGAGTGAACAAGCCAGTCAAAGTCATACGCTTCTATAACCATTTCATAATGAACGCCCTTAAACGTTACACTCCTCACAACGCCCGTTATTTTTGCGCTGTTCTCCGGTACGATTGAAATATCCTCAGGTCTTATAACAACGTCAACCGGCGTATTTTTGCCAAATCCGCTGTCAACGCATACAAATTCATGACCGCCTATTTCAACTCTGTAGTCATCTCTCATAATACCGTTTAATATATTGCTCTCGCCGATAAAATCCGCAACAAAGGCGTTTTTCGGCTCATTATATATATCAACCGGAGTCCCGATTTGAAGAATATTACCGTCCTTCATGACAACAACGGTGTCGCTCATCGTGAGCGCTTCCTCCTGGTCATGAGTTACATAAATGAACGTGATTTCAAGGCTCTGCTGAATACGCTTAAGCTCCGTCTGCATTTCCTTTCTCAGCTTCAGATCGAGCGCGCCGAGCGGCTCGTCAAGCAAAAGTACCTTAGGTCTGTTTACAAGAGCGCGCGCTATGGCAACTCTCTGCTGCTGTCCTCCCGAAAGCCTGTTTACCGACCTTTTTTCAAAGCCGCTAAGGTTTACAAGCTTCAGCATATCGCCGACTCTTTGGCGTATTTCCTTTTCGGGAAGCTTCGCCACCCTAAGCCCGAACGCTATATTTTCATACACGTTCAAATGCGGAAAAAGTGCATATCTCTGAAACACCGTATTAACATTTCGTTTATACGGCGGAACGTCGTTAATCCTTTTTCCGTCAAACAAAACATCACCCGACTGCGGAGACAAAAAACCGCCTATTATTCTAAGCGTTGTTGTTTTTCCGCAGCCCGACGGACCGAGAAGCGTTACAAACTCACGATCCTTAATATTGAGATTAATTCCGTTCAGAATTTTCTCACCGTCAAATTCGACGAAAATGTTTTGCAATTTGATAATATTTTCCAACTCTCTACCCCCAATTTTTTTATTTTCAATTTTAAGAATACTTTAAAAAAAGCAATATGTCAATACTTTTTTCGTCAAAAAATTTATTTTGTTTTTTGATTATATATTGCGGCTCTTTAAAAAGCCGTTATTTATTAACTTTATATAAAAAAGTTTATCATGCATGTTCATAAAGCTTCTCAAGAAGTTTTGCCGTCGGAGGAAAGCTTTCCTCCGTAACGGTTTCCATAAGCATGGGTATCTCCTTTTTTGAAGCCTTTATTTCGCTGAAAAGGCAGTCAAAATCAAATATGCCCTCACCCGGCACGGCATCTGATACGTTTCCGTCCGAAACACTGAAATCCTTTATATGTACAGCATATGTAATATCTCCCAAAAGCTCAAAATGCTTTTTTATAATTTCTCTCTGACAGGTATAATTTTCGCTGTTTATGTAATTTACCGGATCGAATATAACTCCGACATTCGGAGAATTAAGATCGTCTGTAAGGCGGCGCATCATATCGGGGCTGTTTATAACATGAGCCCAAACGCCCTCAACGCCTATCATAACGCCGAGCTTTTCGGCATATTCCGTAAGCTCCCTCATACTTTCAAGAACACAGCCGTATGCATATTCCTTATCCGCGCCTTCCATAGACGACGTTTCAAGCCCTACCATATCCGCGCCGATAAATTTTGCAAACCTAAGCTGCTCCTTGAAAAAGTCAAGCTCGCTTTTTCGCACATCTTTGTCCGGATGAATACAATTTATATATGCGCCGAGAACAGCCACACTAATTCCGTTTGTCGAAAAAGCATCCCTTATTTTTCTTGCATAAAGCGGTGTAAACGACCCTCTCTTAAAATCGGGAAATGATTTTGCAAGCGCCAGCTGAATATTTTCTATTCCGAGTCCTGCGCATTTTGCGGACAAATCCTTAAGCCCTGCCGCTTTGATGTTATGTGCTCTTATTCCGAATTTCATATTTACCTCCGTTTATCCTTATGGCCGCCTGCTGCGGCAGCCTTAATATGCTTATTTCTTCGACATAGACTCCGACTTTTCTCTGCATACCCTGAGCGCTTCAATAATGCTTCCTCTGAAACCGAAATTTTCAAGTGCGGCAACTGCGTCAATCGTTGTTCCGCCGGGCGAGCATACCATATCTTTAAGCTCTGCCGGAAGAACTCCGCCGCCAAGCGATTCAAGCGCCATTTTTGCACTGCCGAGAACTGTCTGCGCGGCAAAAATATATGCCTGACGTCTTGCCATACCGCCCTGAACGGCGCTGTCTGCCATAGCCTCTATAAGCATAAAAATCATAGCCGGCGACGAGCCGCTTACCGCCGTTACGGTATCCATAAGCTTTTCGTCAATCTTTTCCGCTCTGCCGAAGCTTGAAAACGCGTTTAAAATATATTGCTCCTCTTCGCTCGTTACATTGCAGTTTGCGCACACTGCACTCATGCCCTCGCCGTAAAGCGCCGGTATGTTCGGCATAATGCGAACAATTTTTTTATCTTTCCCAAGCATTTCTCCGAGCGTATCGAGCTTTACCCCGGCAGCAATTGAAACTACAACCGTTTCTCCGCCGATTGATCCTTTAATGCTTTCCGAAACGCCTTTTAAAGCGTTCGGCTTTACGCAAAGGAACACAACATCGCTTTTTGCTGCTTCCTCAGCGCTTTCGGCAGCAATTGTGCCGAATTTTTCGCAAATCTCATTTAAATGAGCCTTTGCCAAATCAAATACCTTTATATTCTCCGCCTTTTCAAAGCTCTGCCCTATTATACCGCCGAGTATTGCTCCGCCCATATTTCCGCAGCCTATAAATCCAAGTTTCATTTTTATTCAGTCCTTTACTAAAACTTATTTCATCAGATAATTTATTTCATGGCTTGTAAGATAGCGCCATCTTCCAAGCGGCAGATTACCGAGCTCTACCGTGCCGATTTTTATGCGCCTTAAATAGTCAACCCTGCACCCGATAGCCTCAAACATTTTTCTGACCTGTCTGTTTCTGCCCTCATGAATTGTAATATTAACAAATGTTGTTCCCTTATGCGCGTCCAAAACCTCTATTTCGCACGGGCTCGTAATATAATCGTCTATTTTGACGCCCTTTCTGAGCCTTGCAAGATTTTTTATATTAAGTCCTCCGCTGACCTCTGCATAATATGTTTTCCCGACATTATAACGCGGATGCGTAACGCGGTTTACAAATTCGCCGTCATTTGTCATAAGGAGAAGCCCCTCCGTTTCAAAATCGAGCCTCCCGACCGGAACAAGCCTTGCATTTATATCGTTTTTAACAAGATCGGTTACGGCAGGACGTTCAAACTGATCCTTAACCGTTGTAACATATCCTGCCGGCTTATTAAGCATGATATAATACTTTTTAGCGGCAGGCTTTATTTCTTTTCCCGAAACGGTGACTCTGTCAGAGCCTATTTCGACCTTTACCCCCATCTGCGAAACCTTTTCTCCGTTTACCGAAACTCTGCCCTCAGCAATCAGCCTTTCCGCCTCACGCCTTGAAGCCTCTCCGCACATGGAAATATATTTTTGAAGCCGTACAATCTCTCCCAATGACATTACCTCCCAAAAGCCTTAAATATTATACGTCCGTTTTTTTATCAGCGCCAGTTAAACGTTACCATACCGTATATGTACAGAAAAACTATAACCGCCGGAACAACATATGTAAACACAGGCTTCATCCAGTTTTTCACCTTAAGCCCTTTTCCCTCGTTAGCTTCTGCCATAAACGCCTGCCAGCCCCAGCCGTACCGCTTATTGCAGCAGAAAACGGCAATAACGAGAGAGCCGAGCGGCAGAAGATTTGTGCTTACTATGAAATCCCAGAAATCAAGCCATGCGCTGCCTTCGGCAAACGGAACAAACGACGAAAACGTGCTGTAGCCGAGAGCCGTTGTTATAGAAATAATAAAAATACCTATTCCGCATACAATGCAGCCCTTAGGTCTGCTCCAGCCGGTCATTTCTCTTATGCAGGCAAGAATATTTTCAAATACGGCAAGCACGGTTGAAAGCGCCGCGAATACCATAAACATGAAAAAGAGCGTTCCCCACCATCTGCCGCCTGACATATTGTTAAATACAGACGCCATAGTATCAAACAAAAGGCTCGGTCCGGCATTTACCTCAACGTTAAACGTAAAGCAGGCAGGAAATAATATAAGCCCCGAAACAACCGCAACAAAGGTGTCGAGAAGAACAACGTTAAGCGATTCGCCGAGAAGCGAATGCTTTTTGTCTATATAGCTTCCGAAAATCGCCATTGTTCCTATACCGAGACTGAGCGTGAAAAACGCCTGATTCATAGCACCTACTATAACGCTTCCGTTTATTTTTGAAAAATCGGGAACAAGATAAAACTTAAGTCCCTCTTTAGCTCCCGAAAGCATTCCGCCGTGAACTGCCAAAACTATCATAAGGAAGAAAAGAATAAGCATCATGTATTTCGTTACGCGCTCAAGTCCGCCCTGCAAATTAAAACAAAGCACGCCGAAACCTATAATCACTGTAACTGCAAGATATTTTATGTTCAATGCCGGATTTGTAATCATTGATGCAAAGCCTATATCCGCATTTGCACCGGTAAGAAATTTCACAAAATAATTAATCATCCAGCCGCACACAACCGTGTAAAACGCCATAAGGCAAACGTTTCCGGCAAGCGCAATATATCCGTGAATATGCCATTTTGTACCCGGCCTTTCAAGCTTTCTGTACATTCTGACAGGGCTTGCCTGTGACGCACGTCCGAGCGCAAATTCCATTGTCATAACGGGCAGTCCCAAAACAATAAGGCATAAAAGATAAATCAAAACAAATACGCCTCCGCCGTATTGTCCGCACATCCATGGGAATTTCCACACATTACCGCACCCGATTGCACATCCGGCAGACAGAAAAATAAATCCCAGTCTTGATCCAAGCTTTTCACGTTCCATAATAAAATACTCCTTAAAAATTGTTTTTTCGGTTTGTGATTTTTAAATTGCAGCTTTATCCTTTGACATTTATAATTCAAATTAACGCAATTATAA
The DNA here is from genome assembly GCA_934489015.1 of uncultured Clostridia bacterium. GTDB lineage: Bacteria > Bacillota > Clostridia > UBA1381 > UBA1381 > RGIG9115. Next base: position 65,527 of record CAKSSN010000013.1, on the reverse strand, counting down.
TATCCGATAAAATTTATTATATCATATATTAATAATTACTTCAAGTAATTTTTAAAATTTCATCAATATGCTGATTTTTCTCCGCAATCTTCGTCAAAATTACTTTCTTTCGGCTATAGAAGTGATATGGCATGGTTTATAAATAATGCAGCTAAGGAGTATTGCATTTCGTCATTTTCACAAAAAAAACACGAAACAATATTGACAACCTAACGTTCGGTAGTTATAATATAGATGTGGTTTATAATAGTGAGAGAGTGTTGTCTGATGATTTTGAAATAACAGCGGTTTATTGCCTATAGATTTTGCAGGCTTTATGACGTTGAGACGGAAAATGAAGCGATAGAGGTAAGATGTGATGTTTTTATGAAAAGAACAAAAAAATTTGCGAAGCCTTTAAAGTGAGAGCTAAAAATACAACCGAGCCCGGTTGCAGTCGTGAGATACCCGGATTTCGCAAAAAATCGTTTGTGCTGTATTATGGCGGCGGAGAAATATGGTTTGAGCACCTGGACGGAATATATCAGTATACCGACCTTGCTCTTGAAAAGCTCTGTGATGACAGTGAATTTTTTTGCCGTCCGTCCGCACCGTCATAACGACGAGCTTTGTTGCAGTCTATCTCACCTTTAGGAGAAGTCCGTTCTATGCGTTGGGGTATGCGGCAAATGACGTTGTATTGATTGTTCTGTGGGTTTTGGCAAGTATTACGGATGCGCACTATATTTCGGTTGTGGTTTGCTTTGCTGCATTTCTTATCAATGACATATACGGATTTTTAAGCTGGCGGAAAATGAAAGAACGCCAAAAGGCCGATAATGCAAATTCGGCACAAAAAAGTGCTGCCGATCATGAAAAATCATTAACCTAAAACAGCACTTTTACACAATGTATTTTCAGCAATTGCGCCAATTGACAAATAGCCTGAATTTTAAGAATTTAATATAATGCAAACGGATAATATCCCGTTATCATAGCTGTATTTAATATCACCGTCATATTTGCGTATTGCCGAAAGCATACCGGCTATTCCGATGCCGCGATTTTTAATCATATTGTTTTCTATGATAATATCGTGTATGCAGGGATTAGAACATACAATCACGGTTTTATCGGCAACCGTTCGGATATTAACCTTTATCTCACCGTCCGATTTACATTCAATGCAGCCGTTTACGGCGTTTTCCAAAAGATTTGACAAAACGGCAACAAAATCCATATCGGATATTGCCGTATTTTCTTTTGTGTCCGCTTCAACGGAAACGGAAATTCCGTTTTTTTGTGCCTTTGCGCAAAAGCTGTTTAAAATGGCGTTCACCGTAATATTCGGGCAGAAATCGTTCAGCTTTGCTGCGTCCAGACTGTCGTTATATTGCTTTAGATAGTCGAGAGCCTCCCGAATTTCGCCTTTTTTCAGCATAGCTTCAAGGTTTTGATTATGATGTCTGAAATCATGACGAATAGTTTTTGCCGACAGCTCATTTTCCCTTGCGGTTTTAAGCTGTCCTTGCAGATAGGCTACATTTTGGTTGATAAGTTCGGTGTTGCTTTCGGCTATCATGGATTTGATTGTTCCGAAAATAACCCATAAAATAGATATATAAATTAAAACCGAAACCGTAAAAAGCGGAATATACCTGTTTATAATTTTGTATTCGGCATTGAATATCACCAAAAACATTGCAAAAATTATAAGAAATAAAGCCGAAACAACCGATATGGAATACCATGTTTTTCTGCGTTTGCCGGAAACGGCTCTTACAGAAGGACGCAAAAAGCGTATATATATGAAGGTCACCGGGATAAACAAAACCGTTCTTATAATGTTTCTCGCATAATATATAACTATTTCGGGCGCTCCTTTTAAAAACACGCTGCATATTATAAGCGAAATACACACGAACATGCTGAACACATTCGCATAACTGATGAAAAGGAAAATCTTTTTACACAGCGAGTCGGCAGAGGTCAGTATAAAAACAAAAAATGCCACAATAATCGTACTTGTAAATGCTGTCGCATAATAGCCGGGAGTGTCGCCGAGCTTTGCATAAAACAGCATTATCAAACACACAAACGTTACAAAAAATGTCAGATAAACCGACGCTGTTTTTCGCATGGAATATTTAAGCTCCGTCATCGCCCAAAACGAAATCAGATGCGAAATTCCGAGCAAAGCCATAGCCGCAAATATATGTATCATTTTTTCATTGCCTCCTCGCGGTAAAAATCAAAGTATTGCTCCTTAACATCGTTTCGGAGTCTTCTCGGAACAGGTATATTTTGTCCGTTTATCATAATAAGCTCTGTTTGAAGAACGCTTTGCACACATCTGAGGTTTACAACATATGACGCTCCCACCGATATAAAGCCTTTAACATCTTTAAACAGGCTTTTCATGTCGGCAAGAGGCGTATGTGTTTTGATACTTTTTCCCGATTTTAAAAATATTTCAACGTTATGATTTTTCGATTCCATATACATAACCTGATATAAATCAACGCGGTGAATTTCCCTTCCGCACACCACAGGCACAAATATGCGTTTGTTTCTTTTTTCGATTATTCTGTCAAGCGTGTCGGTCAGCCTTTCCTTTGTAAACGGCTTTGTCAGATAGTCATTTACGTGCAGCGCAAACGCTTCAACGGCAAAATCGTGACTTGTCGTCAGAAAAATTATATCTGTATTATCCTCGCCGCTGCTTTGAATTTCTTTTGCAATTTCGGTCCCCAGAATGCCCGGCATACAAATGTCAAGAAGCGCAATGTCGGGAACGCCGTTTTTGCTCATATCCTCAAGCATATCAAGAGGATTTAAGAAGCAGGTAACCGTAACAAACAGCTCCGGATGCACTGCCGCATATTCCGACACAATCTGCTTTATATTTTCAAGCTCGCTTATCCGATCGTCGCATATTGCAATTTTCATTCCAAAACCCCCGATCCTCAATATATTTTACAAGCATAGTTTTTCATAGTTTTTCTTAAAAATCACATGAATTTATTTAAATTATATCACATAATTCGTGCTTTGTCATCATTCCAAAGTATTATTTTGTAAAATTCGTCGCTATGCACAATTAAAATTTTGCGGAGCATTAAGGATTATATGCCAATATTATATTTATTTCAAAGCAACAAGGGCATACCGCTCTTTTTCAGCGATATGCCCTTAAAAACCAAATTACATTGCTTTCAGAATAATTATTAAATCCTGCACATCAATCAGGCCGCTGCCGTCAAGATCACAGTGTTTAAAATCATTCCAGTCGGACGAGCCTTCGCCCATTCGGTAATATTTCTGACAATATGTAATATCAAGCAAATCAATTACGCCGTCGCCGTTCACATCGCAGCTCGGCTTACTGCTTACGGCTGTATTTGCGCTTGCGGCGGTAATTTTTGTTGTGAAGTAAACCGCCTTACCGTTTTCGTCATATCCTGCTGCGGAAACGTCAATAAGTCTTAAGCCTACCGAAATATCACTAAGAATTTCTTTAAACCGAACTTCGGCAATATCCGAAAGCTCTGTTTTTGTCACGCTTCCGCCGGCTCCGTTTTGCAGATATGACAGAGCTATTGTCGCTGTGTTATCATCATTCCATTTAATTCCGAGCGGCGTAAATCCGTTCTTGCCGACCAAAGCCGCATATTTAAGAGCATCATCCTTTTCAAAGGTGAATGAAACCGTTGCAACTGTCTTCATGTTTCCCATCTGAAATACAAACGGTATTATATCTCCGGCAAAGGTATTCCTTTTTGCCGAAACCGCCGCCGTGACGGGAAGCGCTTCCTCCGCTTTTGCGTTTACCGTTATCTCGCAGCTTGCCTTTAATCCGTTTACCGTTTCGGCGGTAATCGCCGCGCTTCCGGCTTTCTTTGCTTTAACCGCTCCGCTTTGTGACACCTCTGCCACATCATCATTTGACGTTTTCCAGGTAACAGATCTGTTTGATGCGTTTTTCGGCAAAACCTCAGAAGAAAGCTGTACACTCTCGCCCTCGCTCAATATAAGTGACGACCTGTCAAGCGTTACGGACTGCGGATATATGATTGACGCGCCCGAAAGAGAATAGTAATCCGAAAGATATGTGTTTCCGGCATAATCTATCAGTGCAATTTTTGCCTGAGAAAGTCCCTTAAATTCCGCTGAGGATAAATCAAACGAAATCTCCGACGCCGAATTTGCCGCTGCGGCATCGGGCTCCGTCCATTTTGTTATCGGCGTATTGCCGTCCGCCGTCGCACACACGCCCTGAATATAATGGTTATCATGAACGGTAACAATCCAGCTTGCTCCCTCAATTCTGCTTGAAATAACCTCCGGAGCGACGCTGTCTATCACAATCGGGAAAGATTTTGTCTCTTCTCTGCCGCCGAATGACACCGTTATTTTGTAAACATAGCTGCCGTCATCGAGCGGCGTGTTCCATGTATCAAACGGCTCCCAGCCCTTTGCTGCCATAGGCGTATAAAATCCCTCTGATGAATGATACGTTTTTGAAACCTTTGATAAGCTTTCGCTGTAAACCGTGTTCCCGTCAAAATCATCCACCGAAAAAGTCAGCTTGTCGGCATTTCTCAAAAGCGAAACGGCGGCGGTAACATTTTTGCCCGATTCATTTCCCTTTATCGCGATTTTTTCGGCATTGTATTCCTCCGAGCCGTCAACATAGTAGTTATGGCCGAGAATATATCCGCCGCCGTCGCTGTTTCTGAACTGTCCGATTTGCGTTTCGCAGATTGACGCTGTTTTGCCGTCATATATATCCGAGTCGAAAATTGAAAGAGCCTGCCAGTCGCCGAAAAATCCCATAAACGGATAGAAAAGAGTAACCTCTCCGCTTTGCAACGGATTAAGCGTTACATAGCCCTCAATATAAATTCCGTTCGGAAAATCCTTTTTTAAGTTTTCTTTTCCCTTTTCGGTAAGCTCGATTTTTACATTTATTTCGGTTTCTCCGTTTGCATCAAGCGTTATTTTCTTTGCGGTATTTACTATAACCTCATCGCCCGAAAGCTCTCTTGCCCTTTGAGCCATGTACACGGTGCCGCCCTCTGTTACCGTGTCCTCCGTAATAACAGTTACCGACGGCTTGTACTGCATAGTCTCTTTGCTCATGGAAACCGCCTTGAACGCAAAGGAATAAATTCCGTCTTCATTATAGCCGAGCTCGGCTTTCAGTCTGCCGTTATCCGTGTTTAACAAAAAAGCATTTGCTTTGACTGCATTTTGAATTTGAACAAGACCCGCGCCCTGCTTTCTCGGTGAATACACAACATTATTTTCATCTCTTACGGGAACTGCCGTGCTCATCATAAGAGCGTTTGAAAGGCTTGTTCTTTCCGCCGCCGTCATATTCAGCCCATCTCTGTTTTCGAGAATATATTGCTGCATAACCGCCGCTGCACCTGCCATATGAGGTGACGCCATTGAAGTACCGCTCATATTTCCGTAAAGTCCGTTCGGAAGCGTGGAGTAAATATCCCCGCCGGGCGCTGTGATTTCGGGCTTCAGCTTCAAATCGGGCGTAACTCCCCAGGATGAAAAATCGCTCATTTTCCCGCTGTAGCTATCCTTAAAACTGTCAACATAGTCCTCATCCACAGAAAGCCGCTTGTCGGTCTGCGCGCAAAGATATTCGCCGTCCGCCTTGCTGATAAACACACAAGGTATTTTGTTGTCGGTTGACATATTGATAAGTTCGCCGGTTACATTATCGTAAATAATTGCGGCAATCGCTCCTGCCTTTGCGGCATTTGCTTCCTTTTGCGAAAATGTGAGAATTTCGCCGTTTTCCTCACCTGCGCGGCGGATTACGGCTATTTTGCCTCTTAAGCTTTTATCCGAAAAATCCGCAGCCGCACCTATGCCGCAGTCAACATACTCAAACGTTCCCGAAAGCGACACAAGCTGACCGTCCGCATTTTCCGACGGGTCATTATAGCGGATTTTTCTGCCGTTTGCAAGCAGATATACGGAAGTCGTTTCGGTATTGTTCATGCTTGCAACCGAAAGTGCTGCTTCATATGTAGACGGTGCGGCAACCGTGCCGTTGTCCGGCTCGGACGCTTTCGGCAAATCATTGCCCGCCGCGTTGCCGTAAGCTGAGCTGTATTCATTTCCGGCAGCGCAATACAGAGCAATCCCCGAATTTTTCACACGGTTATAAACCTCGCGCATGGACTTATAAGCGCTTTCGGAAAAGCCTGCCGTTGAGCCGAGACTCATGTTTATGCAATCCACACCGAATTTTACGCTGTCGTCAAGCGCCGCCAAAATATCGTTATCATACGCGCCGCCGGTAGAGTCGCCGAAAACCTTCATAATGAAAAGCTGCGCATCGGGCGCTACGCCGCTGACAACACCGCCGCTGTTTGCGCTGACAATGCCTGCCACATGAGTGCCGTGCGAATTGCCGCCGGAAACATTGGTGTCAACATCGGCATAATCATATGCATACGGGATTTTATCATTTTTATAGACTGCCGAAACATTCAGCTTCCCGATTGTCATTTTATTGTTTTTTATTATGCTTTCAATATCATCTTTGGAATACTTAGGACTGTTTACCGACGCAAAGGCCGGATGAGATAAATCAAGACCCGTATCTAAAATTGCAACAGCGCTGTTTTTGCCGGTAAAGCCAAGCTCTTCACCGACAATATCGGCTCCTATTGCGCCTCCGCCCGAATAGGCGGCCGACTGCTCGGGAAGCTTATAAAATTGTGCGACAAAAGCGTCCTTTACGCCGTCGGTTTCTTTGATTGCCTCCAGATCGGAAATATCGGCTTCAATTGCCAAGCCGTTCATTACCGCAGAATATTCACACTTTACGGTGAAATCCATGCCGCTTTTCACAAGCGCTTTTTTTACAGCTTTGCGGCTTTGTTCAAGATTCTGCTCCGCGCTGCGGGCATCATTTGACGCTAAAAAATCGGAAACGCTCGAATATGTGCCGATTTTTTCGCCGTAAGAAAGAAGCGGTGCGTCCTCAAGCTCAACAATAATGCGAACGTTTTCGCTTTCGCTTGCTTTGACCTGACTTGACGGCACTGCAAAAAGATCATTTTCATCCGCAAATACCGCCGAACCAGAAATAAGAAGGCAAGCGGAAACAAAAGCAGATGTAATGCGTTTGAGAAATTTGTTATTCATCTTTTAAATCCTTTCGTAAATAAGTTGGCGTTATTTACGGTTAGTGACGACTAACAATATAGAGTATAACATAAACAAATTCATTTGTAAAGTATCTACAAAAAATTTTTATAGTATTGACAAGACAAACATGATGTGATATACTCTGTTTTGTTAATTATGGTGTGACGACCAAACATTGGAGTCTTGAAACAGACTCTTTTTAAAAGACTTTGAGTTAGTTTAAACTAACTTTAGAAGGGATGTGTTATAATCAGAAAAGTTTTATTTTTTTTTTAACATTAGGTTAGTTTAGACTAACCTTTGAGAGAGGTGACGATATGAAGCTACAGAAAAAAATAACAGGACTGCTTGCGGCAATACTGCTTTTGACGATGAGCATCGCATCTGCGCAGGCTAAGCAAAATCCGCAGGCAACGCTTATCCTTGAGCCGAAACGGACGGCTGACGGGATTGATTACGATGTGTATATTGAAAAAGCAAGCTCTTTGAGTACGCTGATGCTTTCTATGGATTTTACGTCAAAGGAAAAGGGAACAATGACTCTTGCCGAAAACGATTGCTTTGACATATCCTACAGCGAATGGGATTGCGAAAGCGGCGCTTCGCTGAAAGCATATTTCGGCAGAACGGGGCAAAAGGCAGGGTTTTCATCAGAAGATAAGGTTAAGGTTGCGCAAATTTCAATCCCGATTAAAATTTGCGAAGTCGGCGAGGTAACGGCAGAAATAACCGATGCGGTATGCGCCGGTGTTTTAAATGCTGATGACAGTGCGGCGCGAGGCGCGGTAAGCGTTCCGGAAAGCACGGTAAAATATAAAGTCAGAGAATGCAGCATTTTAAACATAGGTCAAAGTACGATTGATATTCTTTCATCGGAAAACCGAAAAGCCGACGTTATATATGCGTTATATGACGATAGCGGCAGGCTTATAAATACATACAGACAAAGCGTTGATTTAATTCAAGGCAAAAATGAAATATCCGTAAATTCGGCCAATGCGGGTAACTCAATATCGGTTATGATATGGGACAGCGTAAATTCCATGCGCCCGCTTGCGGATAAAATAAATAATCAGAACGGAGAGTAAACTATGAAAAATTTATTAAAAAAAACAATAATAACTATGTGCTCGGCGGTTATGCTTATGGGAATAAGCACTGCTGTCAGCGCGTCAACGGTTGATGTCGGAGATTTTACAATTGACCGCTCGAAATCCGGATATTCATCACCGTATGTCGTAAGCGTATCGGCATACAAGGGAAAGGGCGGAGAAATTACACTGCCGTCCACTGCCGAAATCGACGGAACAGTATACCCTGTCACCGCTGTCGGCAGCGCTTTCAAAAATAATGAAAATGTTACCGCAGTCACAATTCCGGAGGGATATACAGATATTAATATAAATGCATTTTCCGGTTGTACCACGCTCGAAAGGGTTGATATTCCGGGCTCTGTAGATATGATTGCATCAAACGCTTTCTCGGATTGTACGGCACTTGATACCATTAATTTTGCAGAGGATACGGCTTCATCACTGACCATTAACATGGGAGCCTTTGCAAACTGCACCTCCCTTACGTCTATCACTCTTCCGGCAAGATTCAGCTCAACAAGATTTAATTTTCTATACGGCTGCAATTCGCTCACATCAATTACGCTTGAAGACGGCAATCAGGATTTTGCCGTGTCAGATAATATTCTCTATAATGTAAGTGATAATACTGCCGTAATGGTAGCATATCCCGCCGGCAAAACGGAAACGGAATTTACACTCCCGTCAGAGATAAACGGCAAGGCTGTAACATCAACCGCAATGCACGTTTTCAGAGATAATCCCATACTGAAAAAAGTTACCGTTCCGGCAAGCATAACAAGCTTGGGCGGATATACCTTCAACGGTATGAAAGCTATTGAGGAGATTGTTCTTGAACACGAAACAGCTCCGTCGCTCGGCTCCGAAGTGTGCACGGAAATGAATACGGGCAGCAAAATAACTGTAAAAAATGATGACGTTGCCAAAGCATTTGAACCAACAACAATCTACACAAAATATTACACACCCGAAAATACAACAATTACCGTTGCAGGCTCACAGCCCGAAGAAAAGACGGTTTCGGCAGCCGTTTCAATCGCGGCGGAGCCCGAAATAAAGGACGGGGAGACTGTTTACGGCATTTATCTTGACAGCGCCGAAAATGTTAATACCGTTCTTTTAAAGGTGTCGTTTGATTTGTTAAAGGTCGGCGAAGGAACAATCACTTCCGCAAACGATAAATTCATCGGCGGAACAGCCGAGTGGTCGGAGGATAACGGAAAGCTCATATTAAAAGCATATTTAGGCATGACGGGCAACGTCACCGGCTTCTCCTCAAGCCAGAAAACAAAGCTTGCCGAAATATCTGTTCCGTTAAAAGACGGCGCAAACGGAAATATTACAGCGGAAATATCAGATATAAAAGCGGCAGGCGTAGTCGGCGAGAATGAAGCGGCAATGAACGGCATTGTTACAATTACTACAGACTCGGCAAGCGTATTTGTTCCTTGCTATGACGTAAACGGCGACGGAACGGTTGATATTATCGACATTACGGAGGCTCAGAGATATTATCAGGCAAAGCCGACGGACGAAAACTGGGAAACGGCAAAAGCTATGGACGTAAACGGCGACAGCAGAGTTGATATTCAGGACTACATAGACATATTCAAAAATTTAAGCGATTTTTAATGAGGAGCAGCTATGAAAAATAAAATTTTAAGCAAATTATCCGCGCTGATGATTATTGCGGCTATGCTGATGCTGCTGAGCTTCAGCGCATCCGCCGGAAATGACGACCTTATCGGCGCAAATATAAAAGACGGCGAGCTTTTGGGGTATTACGGTAACGGCGGAGATATTAAAATTCCCGATACCGTTACCGTAATTGCCGGTGAGGCTTTTTTAAATAACGATAACGTTACCAGCGTAACAATTCCGGGAAGCGTGCAGGTTATAGGATACCATGCGTTTGACGGCTGCACAGAGCTTGAACGCATTATTTTTGAAGACCCGACGGACGGTGCGGATATGATTATCCGCCTGAGCGCTTTTGCAAATTGTCCGAAGCTGACCGAGTGCGAAATCCCGGCAGTTGCAACCTATGTGACGGCAAATGTATTTAAAGGCTGCACGAGCATGGATAAAATAACAGTTCATCCCGAAAACCCGTATTATTTCACCGACGAAAACGGTGTTATGTTCGGCCCGTGGGTAAACGAGGGTGTTCCTCAGTATGACGATCCGAATTTAACGCTAACCGCTTATCCGAGCGGAAGAGAGGGCGGATACACAATACCGGAGCAGGTAAACGGCAGAACGGTAGACAGGATTTGGGCAAGCGCTTTTAACTGCGCCGAAGGGCTTACCGACATCAGCATACCCGAAACGGTAAAAATTATAGGCGGCAATGCTTTTGAAAAAACAGGGCTGACCGATGTTACCGTTCCGGATACTGTCGAAAAGCTTGATTCGGGTGCGTTTGAAGACTGCACGGGGCTTACGCATGTAAAGCTGCCGAAAGGCATGACAAGTATTTCGCACAGTCTGTTTAAGGGTTGTACAAATCTTTCTTCAATAGACTTTCCCGACGCGGCATCAAACATTGAGATGTATGCCTTTGCGGACTGCAAATCGCTTACAAACCTTGTTTTGCCAGACGGGCTTGTAAATATAACGCTTGCATCATTTGAGGGCTGCACAAATTTGCAGAGAGTTGTTATCCCGGCGAGCGTTACGGGATTTCCGAGCGATGACACCGTAGGGGCATATAATATGTTCCCCGACAGCCCGAAAACACTCGTTGTTTATGTTCAAAAGGGATCAAGCGGCGAGCGCTGGGCGGTAAACAATGTTGAGGACTGGGGATATAAATATGAGGTTCTCATCGATGTGTCAAGGCTCGATTTAATAAATCCGGGAAGCTTTTATTTAATTAACCTTGATAAAAAAATAAAAGTAGAGGGTGAATTTCCGATTGACTCATCTCTTACGGTGCAGGAGGTTTATTCGGGCAGCGAATACAATGCATTTAAAGACAAAGCCGCAAACGGAGCCATGCGCGTATATAAGCTTTCGGCAGCTCCCGAAAGCAATACGGGCGAGTACACCGTAGGCGTCGGTCTCCCCGACGGCTTTTCAAAAAATGCAAGGCTGTATCTTTTAACGGACGGCGAAGTGTCGGAAATTTCGTCATCACAGGTAAGCAAAACCTTTACCGCACAAACGGACAGTTTGGGATATTTTGCGGTAATAGACTCCTCCGTACCGAGCGGAAATAATGACGAAGTAACAAAGGTAACGCTGAACAAAACATCAGCGTCCATGAAAAAAGGCGACAGGCTCCAGTTATCCGCAACGGTATTGCCGCAAACGGCGGCGGACAAATCTGTCAGATGGGAAAGCTCTGACAGTGCGGTTGCAACAGTTGACGGCAAGGGCGTTGTAACTGCCGTTTCGGCAGGAAGCGCAAAAATCACTGCGTCGGCAGCTAACGGAATAAGCGCATATTGCATTTTAACCGTTACGGATTTGGCCGAGCCATCAGCGGACAAAATAGAAACCAAAGCAGCCTTGACGGCAGACAGAACTGCGGCGGAAAAGGAAAAATCATATTTCACTCTTTCTCTTTCGGAGGCTTCAAGAATTGCAAATGTTCAGGTGACATTTGAAGCTCCGTCGGAAGACATTAAAATTGTCGGAGATAACGGCTTTACGGTTATAGGCGACATAAGCGGCGATAGCGGCAGCGGCAAATACACCGCCGTGCTTGGATTTTTAGATGCAGACGGCAAACTGTTTTCGGCTGACAAATCAACGGCAATTGCAAAAATAACCGTAAATGCTGAAAACGCTGCACTTAAAGTAACCGATTTAAAGGTATCGGGCTGGGACTCGGATAAAAATGTAAGCTACGGCACTGTAAACGAAATAAGTCCGGCGGAGGCAGTCTTCACCGACGCGCTTACATATGATGTAAACGGCGACGGAACGGTTGATCTTCTGGATATAACAGAAGCGCAGCTTTATTACCGCGCGGATAAAAGCAGCGCAAACTGGAGCGAAGCCTCAAAATGCGACTTTAACGGTGATGATAAAATTGACATAGAGGACTATATGGCAATTTGGCTGAACTTTACTAAATAATTTATATGCTTTTGCGGGGCTGTATGTTTTCAGCCCCGCACGGCAAGGAGGATATTATGAACAGGTTTACAAAAAAACTGCTTTCGGCGGCTGCGGCTGTTTGTTTTTGCTTTTCTTCTTTTTCCGCATATGCGGCAAAAATCACTCCATCGGATACAAATATCACTCTCGAAAAAAACAATAATACCTTTTCCTTTGATATTTATCTTGAAGCCGACACCGCATTTGCAGGAGCTGAATTCGGCATAAAGCCGTCACAAAGTGATGTGGAATTTTCATCGCTTACTTTGGCTGATGAATTAAAAAACGAATCTAAGGTACAAACCGTAAAGGACGGCTGCCTATATTTCGGCTTCTTCTCAAACACAAATAAATACGGTGCCGGGAAACAAAAAATTGCAACGGTTAATTATTCATACAGCGGAAGTGCAAAAAGAACCGTTTCATTGGTTGAATCAAAGCTTGTAACGGTTGACGAAAACAACAAAACAAACGGCGACACCTCATCGGAGTCCTTTACCGTAACAATAACGCGAGCAGGCAATTCATCATCGGGAGGCTCGTCCTCAGGCGGCGGCTCCGGCAGCAGCACAAAAAAGCCTGATATAAATCTGCCCGACAGCTCAAAGACATATTCTGAAAAGAAATTTACGGATATTGACGATCACTGGGCGGAAAACGACATTTACAGCTGCACAAAAGCAGGACTGTTTACAGGCGTTTCGGACACTCTGTTTGACCCTGAGGGAACTGTTACAAGAGCAATGGCTGTTACGGTTTTCGGAAGATTTTCAAAAGACAGCATAGAATTTTCAAAAACAGCGTTTACCGATGTTTCGGCGGACAAATATTATGCAGCTTATGTTTCATGGGGCGCGGAAAACAGCGTTGTAAATGGAATAAGCGAAACCGAATTTGCTCCCGATGAGCCCGTTACACGCGAGCAAATCTCATCTATGCTTGTGCGCTATATGAATTACAAGGGCATTGCTCTGCCAAACGGCTCCGAGAAAATAAAAAATCACAGCGATTATGAGCAAATTTCCGACTACGCAAAGGAAAATATGGCAATATGCTATGAAATGGGACTTATTAAAGGGCATGACAGCGGTCTTATGGATCCAAAAGGAAATTTAACGCGCGCTCAGCTTGCTTCCGTTACGGCGCGGCTTTCCGATTATATAGAAAATATAAAATAATTTTAAAAAACTTGTCAAAACAGCTTGACAAGTTTTTAATTTCGTGATTAAATAATATTAAAGTAAGGTCAAATCAGGCTGCGTAAAAATCTCACAAATGGCGGTGAAAAAGTCAGAAAAAAAGCCCATAGCATAACTTTTTTGCTCAGGGCGGTATCAGACTTAAGTTTTGTGCCATACAGCACGAAAGGAATGATTGGTTATGAAAATTCTTGTACTGGGTGCAGGTGTGCTCGGATGCAATCTTGCGGCAAATCTTTTTCGCGCGGGGAAAAATGTTACATTGCTTGCAAGAGGGAAGTGGGCGGAAAATATTAAAAACAACGGGCTTTGCATAAAAAGTATGCTTTTTCCGGCTGCACATACATACGGTATTCCGGTAATCACCGCTTTAAAGCCCGATGACATATACGACGTGATTTTTGTTGTCGTTCGGTATACGCATATTACATCGGTTATTGATACGCTCAGGGAAAATAAATCCGAAAATATTATCTTTGTCGGCAACAATGTACGTGTAGCAGAAACCGCCGCACTTTTGCCGGAGAAAAATGTGATGTTTGCTTTTGCATCCTCCGCAGGTCACAGAGAAAGCGACCGCGTTGTTTCGGTTGACCTGCACAAAATCACAATCGGGCAGATTAAAGGTGCGCAGTCGGGAAAAAGGCTTGTCGGGTAGATTTTTGACAAAACAAAATATAAGGTTACATATGAACCTGATATGGAGGATTATCTCCTTTGTCACGCCGCTATTGTACTCCCGGCAGCTTTCGCGTGCTATAAAGCAGACGGCAATCTGAAAAAATTAAAAAAGGACAAAACTTATCTTAACCGATTGATTGATGCAAACGTTGAAGACTATCGGATCATTAAAAGCGCCGGTCATAAAATTTTGCCGAAATCGGATGAGGATTTTGAAAGCGCAAGGTATTGGAAAACCTGTTTTATCTTTTTCAGACTTATGTGCGCAACGGCTCTCGGAAAAATATGCGTCTGCGACCATGCTATGAATGCCGCCGATGAAATGAGCGCACTAAACCGTGATATTAAAGGCTTTTATGACAAAAACAATGCAAAATATCCCGTATGGCAGGAGCTTGAAAGAGAAAGCGGAAAATATTTAAAATGAAAAGACTGTATTGCTTTGCAGCCCTCAGCCGAGAAAGCGAGGAAAATATTTATGAAATATAAAATAGAGAAAAACACTGTGCAGGAAACGCTTATTATTCCGCTTTATGCGCGAAAAATGTGCTCCGAGCTTTTCCCGAATTTATATCGTGATGAAGCAGCAGCCCGACTGATTGATAAAATTGACTATGACTTTTCGGAAGCAGCCGAAAAATGGGGAAGCCTTATGCAAAAATTCGGTTTTTTAGAGGTTGCAATGCGGCAAAACGATATTGCCTTTGAAATTCGTGATTACTTAAATACTCATCCGAATGCGGCAGTTGTCAATCTCGGCTGCGGCCTTGATAATACTGGCAGATACTGCGATAACGGGCGCTGCAAAATTTATAATCTTGACTTTCCGGATGTGATAAACGTGCGCAATGAGCTTTTGCCTGCTAAAGAGCGCGAGGAAAATATACCGTGCGACTTAAACGATATGCAGTGGTTTGAAAAAATTGACGCCTCCGACGGCGCTGTGTTTTTCGCTTCGGGTGTCTTTTACTATTTTCTCACAGAACAGGTAAAATCGCTTGCCTGCGCTATGGCAAAAGCGTTCCCGTGCGGCAGACTTGTATTTGACGCGGCAGGTAAGGCGGCGGTAAAGCTGATAGCAAAAACATGGCTTAAAACCGCAGAAATTAAAGATGTAAACGCTTATTTTTCCGTTTCCGACGCAAAAAAGGAGCTTTCCATGTGGGGAAATAACATTGAAGCTTCAAGCAAGGGCTATATGCTCGGTTATAATGACCTGAAGGATCGGTCTGTCGGCAGATTTTTTCGTTTGCTGGCAAAATTAGGCGACAATGTGATGAAAATGCAAATAGTAAGGCTGGACTTTAAAGACGAATTATAACACATGGCAAAGCACGAATTATTAATTGTATTTAATTAGGTCTGTCATGTTCGGGTTTTGCATCATAAATTAACTCTACCATGTTTTTTTTATAAAGTATTTATGAGAAATTAACCGTGAGCCTACTTTGGTAATTAACTTATTTAAATTTTTTTAATTTTTCTATTGACTTTTTTATTATTATATGATATAATAATATGGTAGGTTATGCCGATGTGGCGGAACTGGCAGACGCCCGGGACTTAAAATCCCGTGGGAAGAAATTCCCGTACCGGTTCGACCCCGGTCATCGGCACCAAAGTAAGAACTTCAAGGCTTTTCGGCCTTGAGGTTTTTTCTTTTGAAGTTTTTTGCTTGCTGTGGTGAGAATTTTCCGTTATACAAAAATTAAGCGGCAATGTTTTGCGTATTTTTAATATATGTATATATTATAGAGACTTAGTTTGTTTTTTGATATACCTGATAGCGAAAAAATAAAATGAATAAACTTGCTTCGGATTAAAAATGATATAAAAATAAAATATTCAACTTTTTATACAAAATAATTAAAAAGTATTGCTTTTTAAAGAAATATATGCTATAATTTTATATAGTATTAATGAGGAGAAAATGAGATTTATGGTTTACTTAAACGGACGAAAAAAATTATTGAATATTTTTTTGAAAGAGCAATAAAAAAGAAAATTTTATTATCCTTTATGATGGTGTGCATGAGCATATTTGCGTTTGGAGTGTTAAATGTATCAGCCGAAAGATATGATGATTATTTATATTATACCGTGTCGGGCGATAGTGTTACAATTACTGATTGTGACGAATCGGCCATAACGGTTGAAATCCCGTCAATTATTGACGGAAAGCCTGTAACAAAAATTGATCGTGATGCATTTTCTTTTTGCATCAACCTGAAAAGTATAACAATACCTGACAGTGTAACAAGCATTGGTTATAGAGCATTTTACGGTTGCAGCAGCTTAACAAGTGTAATAATATCTGAAAGTGTAAGAAGTATTGAAAATAGTGCATTTTATAATTGTCCGATTTCAATTACTTTCTATGCCGGGTCAAAAGATAAATGGATTTATATTAGTATTAGCAGAGGCAATGATACGCTTAAACGGTCGACAATCGTTTATAACGCGTTAAAAAAGACATATAAATTTGTTACGAACTGCGATAGCGTTCTTCCCGACATAACTGATTATGCTGTAATTTCATTGCCGGTTGTGGAAAACGGCGACAAAACATTTTTAGGTTGGTATAATAATGAGAACCTGTTTGGCACACCGTTGACTTTCCCATACTATGGCAATGCACCAATCCTTTATGCTGCTTGGGCAGACAGAACGGGAACAAGCTTTGACAATGCCTTTGAAGCCGACGCAAATCAGCAGTATACCGTTGCGGCAGCTGATAGCGAACAGATGATTTACTATGAATTTACTCCGAAAGCAACGGGTAAATACGGATTTTATACCAAAGGAAATGTTGATACATACGGCTATTTGTATGACAGCAAAAAGCAGCTGCTGACAGCGGACGATAACAGCGGAGAGAACAATAATTTCAAAATTGCGTATAGCTTAACCGCAGGAGAAAAATACTATATAGCGGTGAAATGCTGCGACGCTGCGGGTACATTTACTTTTGTAACCGAAGCTGATTGCTCAAAGGGTACAAAGACTGTTTGTGTGACCGCCGTAAACGGTGAAAGCATTTTTGTGACAATACCGAATTATCTGCCGCAAAATGCACAAATAATTCTTGCTTGCTATGAAAAAGGAAAATTAATTAAAACATTATCTTCGCCGAACAAGGATGAAACAATTTATTTCGTTGTAGACGAAAAATTTGATTTGGCAAAGGTTATGGTTTGGGAAAGCCTTGAAAATATGAAGCCTGTATGTGACGCTGAAATTGTAAAATAAATATTTATCAAAGTGCGGCCGAAAATTCGGCCGCACTTTAACTTTAAAAAGCATTGACAAAACGCTATTGAGACATAGCGCCGAAATAAGTCAATTGAAGCTTTGCAAATCGAATTGTTGTGTTAAGCGGGCATATTTTGAAGCTCCTATAGCGTTTTGTTCGGCTCTATTATACGGGATTTGGAGAATTTGTGCTCATTTATTTTATATTTTTTACCGCCCTACATTTATTGCAGAGTCAGAATTTCGAAAGACCAATTACGCTTCAAAATCGACCAATTACGACTAAAACCATCCGCAAGGGTGGTTTTTTTGTTATAATTAAAATATAAAAAGCTGCCCGGAGGTGAATGCATTGTTTTTCAGAAGAAAAAAGGTAACGTTTGACAAGGTGGCAAAATTTAATTATGAGCTTGATACCAACAAAGACCTGAAAGAGGAGCTTAAAAAGCTTGCACTATGCAGAAACGATATGATGCGAACGGAATACCTGTCGAGAATATTGACGCTGTTCGGCAAAGAGGGGCTTGATATTACTCTTAAAGAGTTTGATATGCTGCTTTTGCTCAGAACAAAAACCGATCAGGTATTGCTTGAAGATGACAAGCAACATTAATTTCAATATAGAGCGGAAAAATATATTCTGCGGCAAAGAGCACCGCTTCGCAGATAATTTTGCCGCAAGCGTTAAGGCAAACATAATGATGCCCGCCAAAATTATGATATTAACATAAATTTTACGGAAAATGAGTACCCGGAGGGATATATCGATGAAACAAAACAAAATAAAGCTTGCAGCGCAAATGTTAGTGTTTCTGACGTTTTTTTCAATGTTTTTTATACAAACGGCTGCAGCTGAAAAAAATAAGCCGTATATGGTTGAAAAAATATCTGTCGAAAACGGATATTTTCTAAATGATTTTGACCCGGACGTATATTACTATGATGTAATAATGTCTTCGCTTACAAATGATGTTTCGGTTTCGGTTGAGCTTACAGAGCCGCGATTTAAATATGAAATCAGCGGAGATGATGAGATAACGGAGTTTTCCGATTCCGAAAATATTGTTACCGTATCTGTTTATGATACTCTCGGCGAATATGATACCGCTGAATATCACCTGAACATTTATATCGGCGATGCGGCCGGATCCGTGTGGACGGGGCTTTCTTATCTTGGTGTGAAAAACGGGAATTTTTCACCGCAGTTCAGCCGTTACAAAATTACCTATTATGCAATTTTGGAAAATAACATAAAAAGCTTTGATGAGGCGGATGTAAACTACAGAACGGTAAATGCCGATGCCGCAATTGAAATCAAATGTCTCGATGAATTAAACAGCGACGGAACACTCAAAGAGGGAAGAAGGACGGAATATGAGCTTAAGGTGACAGAATCAAACGGAAAAAGCAAAACTTACTATCTTAACCTGTACAGAAAAGCGTATGTTACAGCTTCGCTGAGAGATACCGCAACTCTTTCAAATATTAAGATAAACGGCGATGCGGTTGATGTCGGTTTTTCGCAGTATAAGACCTATTATGATTTAACTGTTCCGAAGAGCGTGAAAAATCTCGATATTCAGGCATATCCTGCCGACAAAAATGATATTGTGCAGGTAATCGGCGCGGAAGAAATGAATGACAGTCAGCCGGTATTTGTAAACATTCTGGTTACCCCGCCGAGCGAGGATACATACGGTATTTATACATTACGGCTTTCGTATGCTAACCTTTTTACGCCGAAATTTTCGGTTTTTCAGCTGGTTGTCTGTATTTTGCTGCTCGGCTCCGTGCTGTTTGCAATAGGTTTTTTTGCGGCGTGCTGCTTGTGCGAGAGAAGAATGCATTTTGATACGGAAGTGATGCTTGAAGTTGCTGAGGAGATAGAGGATGCCGGAAACTAAATATGCCGATAAAATAAGAGCGTGTTTGGCAATATCTTGTTTTTGTGTGTGTATTTTTAATGTACTGCTTTTTTGGATAAAAGAAAAGGGACTTAAAAATTTATCGGGAAAGCATTGTCAATATAGCTAAATATAATTGGCAAATATTAAAATTATAGAGATGTATATAAAAAATGTGATTTTGGGTATTGAAAAATTTGAGCAAATATGATATAGTATATATATTGTATCGGCTCTTTTTCTTTTTAAATAAAAAAAGAGGAGCATTTCCGAGCGGGAATGGTGTAAATCACATATACCAATCGCCAAAACATAAGTAAAATCAAGGAGTTGTGAGATAAAATGAAATTAGGTATAGTGGGTCTTCCGAATGTTGGAAAATCAACGCTTTTTAACGCGATTACAAAGGCAGGTGCGGAATCGGCGAATTATCCGTTTTGTACGATAGAGCCGAATGTCGGCGTTGTTGACGTTCCCGATGAGAGAATTGACGCTCTTGCAAAAATGTACAATCCAAAAAAGGTTACGAGAGCGTATATTGAATTTGTCGATATTGCAGGTCTTGTCAAGGGTGCAAGCAAGGGCGAGGGACTCGGAAACAAGTTCCTTTCGCACATACGCGAGGTTGACGCAATAGTTCATGTTGTAAGATGTTTTGAGGACGAAAATATTACTCATGTTGACGGCTCCGTTGACCCGATACGCGATATTGAAACAATAAATCTTGAGCTTATTTTCTCGGATGTTGAAATTATAGACAGAAGAATAGACAGAACAAAAAAGGCAATGAAGGGCGACAAGTCGCTTGCGTCGGAGCTTGAGCTTTTAGAGCGCGTTAAGGCGGCTCTTGAGGACGGCAAACCGGCAAGAAGCCTTGAATATACAGAAGAAGAGGAGCTTATAATGCGCGAAATTGCGCTTATATCAATGAAGCCGGTTATTTATGCGGCAAATGTTGCGGAGGATGATTTCGCAAAGGGCATAGAAAACAATGAGCTTGTAAATCGCGTTAAGGAATACGCAAAGGACGATAACGCTGAAGTTATGCCTGTTTCCGCAAAAATAGAAGAAGAAATTTCGCAGCTTGACGGCGATGAAAAGGCAATGTTTTTAGAGGAGCTCGGCATGAGCGAATCGGGACTTGACAGACTTATAAAGGCAAGCTACAAGCTTTTGGGTCTTATAAGCTATCTTACTGCCGGAGAGCCGGAGGTAAGGGCATGGACAATAACGCGCGGCACAAAGGCGCCTCAGGCAGCGGGAAAAATCCATTCGGATTTTGAACGCGGATTTATACGCGCTGAGGTTGTTTCTTATGATGACCTTATGGCTTCGGGCACAATGGCCGTTGCTAAGGAAAAGGGACTTGTGCGTTCTGAGGGAAAGGACTATGTTATGAAGGACGGAGATATAGTTCTTTTCAGATTTAACGTCTGATATGAAAAAAATAAAGGCGGCGGATAAAAATATAATCCTTATCGCATTCGCGGTTTTAATCGTTCATGCGGTTATATGGATGTTTTCGGGAAATTCGCCGCTTTCTGCAAACCCGTATAATTCATATCTTCTTCAGGCGCAGGCGTGGCGTGACGGAAGCCTTGATTTGGGGCGCGGCTATGCGCATTTGGAGCTTGCCGAATATGACTACAGATTTTTTGTAAGCTTTCCGCCGTTTCCGTCGGTGGTGTATTTTCCGTTCGTATTGCTTGGCATACCTGTGTTTGAGGGGCTTTTTGCGCTTGCGTTTTCGATAGGCGGCGCCGTTATAACCTATATGATACTAAAAAGCGAGGGAGTATATTCAAAAAGAGCGCTTTTATATACGCTGCTTTTTTGCTGCGGCTCAAATCTTCTTTTTGTAAGCATTGACGCATGGGTGTGGTTTATTGCTCAGAATATGTGCTATACGCTGACGGCTGCGGCGATATACTGCGCACTTAAAAAGAGAGGATTTTTATCCTTTTTGCTTTGGTCGTTTGCGGTGGGGTGCAGACCGTTTCAGGTATTGTATTTTCCGCTGCTTTGCATGATTTTATATCGGCGCTGCGAAAAGGGTGTGTTTATAAAGCGGTATTGGCAGTTTTTCGGTGCGGCGGCTGTTGCAGCGTTTTATATGTGGCTTAACTATGCAAGATTTGGCAATATATTTGAATTTGGTCACAACTACCTCCCGGAGTTTGTAGAAGCAAAAAACGGACAGTTCAGCCTGTCTTATTTAAAAAATAATATTTATTCTCTTATAAGGCTTCCGAAAATTGCGGATAACGGCGCGCTTAAAATGCAGCAGTTTGACGGAATGAATATGCTTCTTGCAAGCCCTGTGTTCGCCGCTGCCGGTATTATGTGCTTCAAAAAAAATAACGGCACGCTTAAGTGGACGGCGGCGGTGCTTCTGGCAGCGGAGCTTTTTCTGATATGCTGCCATAAAACAATGGGCGGCTGGCAGTTCGGAAACAGATATACAAATGATGTTTTGCCGTTTGCTCTGTTTATAATAGCCGTATCCGACAAAAAGCAAAGCGACAGTCTGCCGCTTGCGCTCTTAACGCTTTACGGAATAATTTTTAATGTTTGCGGAACGGTGCTTTGCAATCTGGACGCTTTATAAAAAAATGCCGCCAAAGGCTGCGGCAGGACGGGAGAGCTTTATATGTACGGTAAATTTGCCGCAGTATATGACGGACTTATAAAAAATGATATAAATTATTCGCATATTGCCGATTTTCTTGAAAATCTGTTTGACAGCTATGGAAAAAATCCCAATCTTGTGTGCGATCTTGCCGCAGGAAGCGGAAATATAACAATTCCGATGTCGCAGCGTGGCTATGATATGATAGCTGTCGACAGCTCCGTAGATATGCTAAATATTGCACGGGAAAAGGCATCGGCTGCCGGAGCTGATATTTTGTTTTTAAATCAGGATATTACGCGGCTTGACCTGTTCGGCACGTGTGACGCTTTTTTGTGCATGATAGACGGATTTAACTATATAATGAGCCTTGAAAAGCTGAAAGCGGTTTTTCGCAGAATAAGAACGTGCTTTATAGAAAATGACGGTATATTCGTGTTTGATATAAGCTCAAAATATAAGCTTAAAAATATTCTCGGCAGCAACACGTTTGTTTATGACACAAAGGATATTTTCTACACGTGGGAAAACTGCTACAGAAAAGGCGTTTGCCGCATGGACCTGAGCTTTTTTATCAGAAATAAAAGAGGACTTTATAAAAGAGTCAACGAAAGTCAAATTCAAAGGTCATACAGCATTGAGGAAATAACCGACGCGCTTAAATGGGCAGGCTTTTCTAAGGTTGATGTATACGGAGGATTTACTTTTGAAAAGCCGACAGCTGACGAGCAAAGGCTTGTATTTGCGGCGCTTGCTTAGAAAACCCGCATGAAAAGGCATAAGCCAGGTATATTTCGGTTTGTCGTCTTTGAAAGACTTAGCTCCCTCATGCCTAAATTTAAAGCGTTAATCTGTTTGAAGTAAGGAAATTTGTACAAAAAGTTATAATGTATATTGACATATGCGCTGTTGTGATATATAATTAATTCAAGGCTTAGGTCTTGTGATTTGTAAAAATCTCTTATGAAAGGAAAGTGGAAGTTATGACATACGCAGAAGCATTTTCAAAAATCAAAAAAAAGCTGAGCAAGGCTGACACAAAGGGATTTGACAGCGATTTTGCCGTTCAGATTACAATTAAGGACTCTGATGCGGCAGGTACCTTTTATGCGGCATTTATAGGCGGAGAATTTTCTGTTGAGCCGTATGACTATCGTGATAATTCGGTTGCTGTTGATGTTTTTACAGAGGATTTTATAAAGCTTGTTGAGGGTAAAACTACGGTTGAAAAGCTGCTCAGCGGCGGTAAGCTGGACGTTTTCGGCGATATTTCGGCTTTTGAAAAACTTGCAGGCATTGTAAAGCCCGCACCGAGAAAAAGCAAAAAGGAAGCTGAAAAACCGGCGGCAAAGAAGGCGGCAAAAAAAGAAGCTGCAAAGCCAGCAGAAAAGAAGACAGCCAAGAAAACCGAAAAAAAGGCTGAGGCTAAAAAGGAAGCGCCTAAGGCAGAGGAAGTAAAATCTTCGGCAAAGACTGCTGTAAAAAAGGAAGAAAAGGCACCGGTAAAAAAGGAAGACAAAAAAGCAGCGGCTAAAAAAGATGAAAAAAAGACTGCAAGGTCTAAATAAAATACGAAAAAGGACTGATGCGTATTTTTTGGTCGGATCAGTCCTTTTTTTATCATAATTTTGGAGGCGATATTATGAGCTTTTCGGAAATTGCAAGACAGAGAAGAACGATAAGAAAATTTCAAAACAGAGAAATAGACAGAAAAATTTTAACCGATATAGTTGACGCGGCAAGGCTGGCGCCGTATCCGGTAAATTATCAGCCGCTGAAATTTATGATTGTTCAGAAGAATGCGGACGCCCTTTTTAAGTATACAAAATGGGCAGGGCTTTTATCCGACGGCACACCGCGTGAAAATGAGCGCCCGAACGCATATATTGTAACGCTCGGAGATAGGACTATTAAAAAGAGCGGCGATTTTTTTGTTGAGGGCGCAATTGCAGGAGCGACTATGTCATATGCGGCTCATGATTTGGGATTGGGAAGCTGCTGGCTCGGCGCGATCGACAGAGAAGGAATAAAAGCAGAGCTCAAGATAGAAGGTAAATTTGAGGTTGTTTATCTGCTTGCGCTCGGTTATGCGGCTCAGAAAAGCAGGGCTGTTGAGTGCACGGGTGATACATCCTATTATGAAGAGGACGGCGGAATATGCGTCCCGAAAAGAAGTCTTGACGAGGTATTAATTTACGAAAAGGATGAAAAGATATGATTATCACGGTTGATATAGGAAACACAAATATAGTAATCGGCGGCTTTCACGGCGATGATATAGCTTTTAAATCGAGAATAAGCACGGATTCAAAGAAAACAGAGGACGAATATGCCGTAATTATCAGAAATACCATTTCAATGTATAATATAGATGCGGCTGAAATTTCCGGCGCGGTTATATCCTCCGTTGTTCCTCCGCTTACAACCACGATGAAAAAGGCAATAATGCTATCTTTCGGAGTCAGTTCCATAACAGTCGGACCGGGCGTTAAAACAGGCATAAAAATTGTGTGTGATTCTCCGGCAGAGGTTGGCGCAGATTTAATTTGCGCGAGCGTTGCGGCTCATGAAATTTATAATGAAGCGACGGTTGTAATTGATCTTGGCACAGCTACAAAATTTATAATTCTTACAGAGGATGGCTCATATATCGGGCTTTCAATCGCTCCGGGCGTTCAGATGGGAATAAATGCACTGTCAAGCGGAACGGCGCAGCTACCGCAGGTCGGACTTGAAGCGCCTAAAAGCGTAATTGGCAAAAACACGTCGGATTGCATTAAAAGCGGAGTTATTCTTGGTCATGCGAGCATGATTGACGGTATGCTTGACAGAATAACGGAGGAGCTTGGAGAAAACTGGCGTTTTGCCGCAACGGGCGGACTTGCCGAAAGCATAATTCCAAACTGCCGCCATAAGATAGAAATTGATGAGGACTTGCTGCTTAAGGGTCTTAAATTTATTTATGATAAAAATAAAAAATAACTCTGTGCGCGGTAAAATTTAATAGTTTAAAGAGTGCGAATGTATTTTGAGTCACATAAATATTGTTTGCACTCTTTTTTGCATAACTTTTAAAGCTTCCGGTTGATTTTTTTATAAAATTTTTAAAAATATATTGACATTTATATAATGTTGTATTATAATATACCTAACGAATATTAGTTAGGAGGACTTATGAAACAGGAGGATACCAAAAAAAGAATACTTGAAAAGGCGCTTGAGCTGTTTGCGGCGAACGGCTATGACTCTGTAAGTGTTGGCGAAATAGCAAAAGCTGTGGGAATAAAAGCTCCGTCGCTCTACAGCCACTTTCCGAGCAAGCAGGCGATTTTTGACGCTATTGTTGAGGACACCGCAATGCAATATGAAAAATATACAGACGAGATTAACATTCATGTTCAGGATGCTCAAAAGGATACGAGAGTGTTTTCCGAAATTACGGAGGAGTTTCTTGTTAATAAGGTGCGTCAGATATTTTTATACTCACTGCATAATGAGTCAATCAGCCGTTTTCGGCGTATGATGACGATTGAACAGTTTCGTTCGGAAAAACTTTCGGCATTTTACACCGAAAGATACGTTGAACGCATAATCAGGTATCATGCTGCAATTTTTAAAAGCCTGATTGCTGACGGAGAAATCAAAAACCAAAATCCCGAAACGCTCGCAATGATGTACGTTTCACCGGTTATCACCCTGCTCGGAGTTTGTGACCGTCAGCCTGAGCGTGAAGAGGAATGTGTTAAAAAGCTGGATGAGCACGTAAGGCTGTTCTACCGCAGCTTTAATATGTCAAAATAATAAAGGGCACGAACAGGTCAAAACAGCGATTATTTTAGTACTGCGCTGCATCGGTTTTTCTGTATATTGTGTAACGGCAAAATCAAAAGAAACAAAAAATTAACAGGATAATATTTTTGCTGCTTAGGCATGATGGAATTATAAAAGCGGATAGTTATTCAGTTGAAAAGATAAAAGAAAGTGAGAGAAAATCATGAAAACGAAAAGAATCATTGCAGCAGGGCTTTCTGCCGCGCTGCTGTTTACGGGCACGGCATTTGCTTCCGATATGTATGCAACTCGCGGCGAGGTGGCCGATATGCTGCTTAATGCGGCGGACGATTACAACAAGGAGGTAAAGCGCAGCGACATAATAAAGGGCTACGGCGGTGACGGTGAGCTTCACGAGGATTGGAATATTAATCGTGCAGAGGCGCTTGTTATGTTGTCGCGCGCGTTCGGAACATTCCCGGAGCTTACGGGACATAACGCAAGGGTTGCACTTAAAAGCGGCGACTTTACCGATATTCCGGATTGGGCAGCGCCGGAGCTTACGCCTGTGCTTGATGCAGGGCTTGCGGCAGGGACGGCGGACGGGATATTTTCACCGTATGACGATGTGACAAAAGAGCAGATGGAAATTTTTATAAAGCGTGCCTATGCGCTTTTCGGCTCGAATGAAAAGGATGATTTTTATGCGGCAGTCAATAAGGACGCGCTCAATAAGCTTGAATTAAAGCCCGGAAGAGTTGTATCGGGAACGCTTTACGATTTGCAGGATGACAGCACGGAAAAGGTCAGCGAAATTATAAAGGAAGCGATTGAAAAGGGCGGCGAAAAAGGAAGCAAGGAACAAAAAATAGCGGACTTTTATAATAATATCTTAGATACCGAGAGCAGAAACAAAATAGGTGTTGCTCCGATAAAAGAGTATCTTGACGATATTAACTCGGCAAAAAATGTAAAGGAGCTTGCCGATGTTCAGCTAAAGCTTATTAAAAATCTTTGCATGGCGCCGTTTACGGCGTTTTCAATCACTACGGATTACAAAGACAGCACAAAGTATATTATGTATTTCGGAACAATGGAACCTTGCATGACAAAGGATTTTTATTTAGGCGGCACGGACGCTCAAAAGGCAAGCTATCTGAAATATTTGAAAAACATTTTTGAAATTGGCGGAGAGAGTATATCGGATAAAGAGCTTGAGGATTTTTATAATCTTGAAAAGACGCTTGCGCAAAAACAGCTTAATCCGGAGGACAGCAACAACATTGATAAAATTTATAATATTTACACCCTTGATGAGCTACAGACCCTTTTCCCCAACATTGATTTGGGCGAGGTTTTAAACAGTCTGGGACTTAAAAAAGAGGATAAAATTCTTGTTACAGACGAAGATTTTACAAAAGAGTTTGCAAAAATTTATACTGATGAAAACCTTGAAGTACTTAAAAATGCGGCAAAGCTGAGTGTGCTTATAAATTACGGTGGTGCGCTGAATACTGCATTTACCGACGCTTCAAAAGAGTTTAATCAGGAGTATCTCGGCATTTCGGGAGCGTATTCCGATGAGGAGCTTGCAACGCTGACCGTTGCGAACATTATGCCGGATTATATCGGCGAAATTTATGCCGAAAAATATTTTACCGAAGAAGCAAAGCAAAATGTTCTTAAAATGGTAAATGATATTATTTCGGTTTACAAGGAAAGAATAAATAATCTTGACTGGATGAGCGGGGCAACAAAGGAAAAGGCGATTAATAAGCTTGACAAAATGGGAATTAAAATAGGCTATCCCGATAAAAGCGACAGTCAGCTCGATAACGCCGAGATAAAATCAAAAGCCGACGGCGGAAGCTATTTTGACAATATTCTTGAAATTGCAAAAGCAAATACAAAGTATGTTTCCGAATTGCAGGGAACAGCGCCCGATAAAACGGAATGGGAAATGTATCCGTATACAGTCAATGCCTGCTACAGTCCGACAGAAAATGACATAACGTTTCCGGCGGCGATACTTAGGGCTCCTATGTATGACGTAAATGCGTCTTATGAAGAAAATTTAGGTGCAATAGGATATATTATTGCGCATGAAATTACGCACGCATTTGACAACAACGGGGCAAAATTTGACGAAAACGGAAATGCGGCGGACTGGTGGACTGAGGAAGATTACGCCGAGTTTGAAAAGCGGTGCGAAAAAATGGTGTACTTTTATGACCGCTGTGAAGGCATACCGGGTGTGCCGATGAACGGACGGCAGACCTTAAGCGAAAACGTTGCCGATCAGGGCGCTGTGCAGTGCATTACGGAGGTAGTGTCAAGGCTTGAAAATCCCGATTACCGCAAGCTTTATCACTCTATGGCAAAAGCATGGGCAAGTACGAAAACGCGCGAGTTTGCAAAGTATTTGGCAGGTACGGATGTTCACTCGGAGGATAAGCTGCGTGTAAACCGCGTTATTGTAAACTGCGATGAGTTTTATACGGCTTTCGGCATAACCGAAAAGGACGGAATGTGGACCCCGCCGACTGAACGGGTGAAAATATGGTAAGCAAAAAAGGAATATGGTTATGGCATATATATTAAATGAAATTACTATTCGTACAAATAACACCGTTGACGGAATGAAAAAAATTGATGAGGTATGGCGCGATGTCACAAGCGGCAAATTGCCGATATTGTTTGACAGCGAGCATAATTTCAGGCAGGGAATTTCCCCTGTTTCGAGGTACAGCAATTACTCTTCCGACGAAACGGGAGAGTATGACCTGAGCATAATCGGCGTGAAAACTGAATTTTTTGCCGAAATGGAGCGTAAAACCGCTGAAGGTCATTTTAAGAAATATGATGTAAGTGACGAAAGCGGCGATATAAAATCGTGCACTCAAAAGGCATGGGAGAAGGTATGGGCAGATACCGCCGGCGGTGCGCTTAAGCGAAGCTTTACGTGTGACTATGAGAGCAGTGTTCCGCCCGAATATACAAAGGACGGAAAAGCACACTGTTATCTTTATATTTCTGTTGAGTAAACATATAAATCAGATTGGAGAATTGAATTTGAATTATAAGGTTATAGACAAAGAAACATACTACCGAAAGGGCGTATTCCGTCATTTTTCGGAGGACTGCAAATGCTCAACATCGGTTACTTCAAGGATTGATGTGACAGAGCTTAAGGAATATTCAAAAAGAGGCGGGACGAAGTTTTATATTAATTTTTTATACATACTTGCAAAGGTTTTAAATTCGCGTGATGATTATAAAATGGGATATTTGTGGCAGACTGATACGCTTATCTGCTATGACAAAATCAATCCTGCGCAGTATATATTTCACGACGACACCGAAACCTGCACACCTGTTTATACGGAATATTTTGAGGACTATAAAACATTTTATGAAAACTGTGCAAAGGATATTGAAAAGGCGAAACAAACACGAGAGTACGGTCTTGATACGGCAAATCATCCGAACTGGTTTGATGCGTCATATATATCGTGGCTAAGCTATGACTCGCTTAATATCGAGCTTCCCGACGGCTATTTGTTTTTTGCGCCGATTATCAACTGGGGCAGATACAGAGAAGAAAACGGACGATTTATGATGCCGGTTACCGTGCGGCTTAATCATGCAATTGCCGACGGCTATCTGGTTGCAAAGGTTTTTAAACTGCTTGAAGCTGAAATGAGCAAATTTGTTGCGGAATAAAATTAATCGAAAGAAGCTGCAAAAGGTCGGTTGACTTTTTTGCAGCTTTTGTTCGTTATTTAGAGAAGCTTTTAACATCATCTTTCGTCATCTTCCATAAAAAATTTAAAATTGTATTGACAGCCTATCGTTCGGTAGGTATAATATAAATGTAAACTAAATTTGGGAGAATACAAGCTATGGATAACAGAAGTACAAAACAGAAAATTTTAGATGCGGCTTTGGAGCTGTTTTCAACGCAGGGCTTTGAAGCAACATCGGTTTCGCAGATTGCGGATGAGGTCAGCATCCGCAAGGCTTCCGTATACAGCCATTTTGAAAACAAGCAGGAGATTTTGGATAGCCTGATAAATGAGGTTTTAAAGCAGTATGAGTGGCATACGGTTTTTTCGGAAAGGGACTGGGCTAAGACTTATCTTTCGGAAGATAATCAAAGGTTGAATATTGATGCGGTTATACAGATGATAGTGGGACAGGCTAAATATATTATCCATGATCCGCATATTTCAAAAAGCAGAAAAATGCTTACGATTGAGCAGTTTCGAAGCCCGATGCTTGCACAGCTGCAAACGAAGCAAAACTATGCAAATGTTATGAATTATTTTGAGGGGCTTATAGGCTTTCTGATAAATCGTGGAATTTTTGCGGATAGTGACGCTAAAATTGCGGCTGCGCAGCTGTGTCTTCCGGTTTCGGTCTGGATAAATCTGTGCGACCGCGAGCCAGACAGAGAGGATGAGGTGATCGACCTGATTAAGAAGCATGTAAGGCAGTTTTTCAAAATGTATATGCGGCAAAAAACGGCTAT
The DNA here is from genome assembly GCA_934489015.1 of uncultured Clostridia bacterium. Classification (GTDB taxonomy): domain Bacteria; phylum Bacillota; class Clostridia; order UBA1381; family UBA1381; genus RGIG9115. The sequence goes on along the minus strand of CAKSSN010000013.1, from coordinate 35,198 downwards.
ATAAATAAATGTTTTGGGAGGGTGCAGTATGTTTTGGAGTAAAGCAGCGGGATTTTATGATTTGTTTGAAAACATATATAATAAAAAGGTTTACACAGAGCTCGGAGATAGAGTTGCGGAGCTTATCGGCGAACGCGACAGCGTTTTGGAGTGTGCCTGCGGAACAGGCGCAATAAGCGTTAGCATTGCAAAAAAATGCCGCTCGCTGATAGCAACCGATTATGCCGACGGAATGCTCCGAAGAGCAAGGAAAAAGCTTGCGCTATATAAAAATGTAAAGATCGAAAAGGCGGATATTACAAATTTAAGCTTTCTGGACAATTCCTTTGATAAGGTCGTCGCCGGGAATGTTATTCATCTTTTGACGGAGCCTTATGCGGCATTAAAGGAGCTTGAGCGGGTTTGCAAAAACGGCGGAGAGCTGATTATTCCCACATATATCAATAATTCATCAAATTCAAATCGCGCGGCAGTGCGCTTTTTAGAACTGATAGGAGTGAATTTCAGCCGCCGGTTTGACAGAAAAACATATGAGGAATTTTTTCTGTCTTTGGGATATAAAAATGTGAAGCATTATGTTGTTGAGGGACGAATGGCGTGCGATATTGCCGTTATTAAATTAGATTAATGATGTATAAATGTGCCGATAGCAAAAGTCGGACTTTTACAGTGCAGCGGCTTAGATGACTGCTGCGCTTTAATATTCCTAAGAAAATGAGCCGTTAAAGTCACAAATGCGCGAATTATGTCATATTATAGACTGCAAGACTATTGCAATAAACGCATAATTGTGCAGAAAGGAAGATTTTTATGGATAATTCAATGCCGAATAATTTGGTTTGTCCATGCATAGGCTACGGCTTTGTCCCGTATCAGCAGCTTTGCAAAACATATACGCCGGAAAAAAGCCTTGAGGCCGGAACATTGTTTCCGGAGCTCTCATTGACTATAGACGAATATGGTAAAGTATGTAAACAGGAGGGTGTTCATTGATGGAAAATAATAATGATTTAATGAATCGTATGCTTGGCTATAGATTTGCGGCATATGATATGCTGCTTTATTTAGATACTCATCCGGAGGATAAAAAAGCTTTTGAAATGTACAAGGAGCTTGTTTGCAGAGCAAAAAATACAATGGCGGAGTATGAAAAGGTGAACGGCCCGCTCACGGGCTTTGCAAGCGCTGCAAATGAAGCGTTCGATTGGCTTAATTCGCCGTGGCCGTGGGAAAGAGAGGCGAATAAATAATGTTCGAGTATAAAAAATTCCTTGAAAGACCTATACGTATTAAGAAGACAAATCCGCGCCTGGCAAACATTATCGTCACACAATACGGTGGTCCAGCCGGTGAATTGGGAGCGTCTCTGAGATATTTGACGCAAAGGTATATTATGCCGGACGATATTTCAAAGGGACTTCTTACCGATATAGGTAGGTCGTGTTCAAAATGCTCCCGCACAAACTGCCTTCTTCCAATATGGAATTAAGCACCACACACCACTTGTGCGGGAGCAAATTTAAATAAACATCCATTCTCTCCCTGTTATATACAACAATTTTTTCGACAAGATTCTTATAAAATATCTCATCACGCTCTGTTCCGTCCAAAATCTTTTTTATGTAATTACATATATCTTTTATTGCTAAGTCTGCATCATAATTGTACGTTGTGTTTCCTGATGATGAAAGTAGTTTTTCGAGTTTTGCAATTTCTGTTTCATATTCAGATTTTTTTGTTCGATAACCCTCTTTGCTCAAGTCCTCGCTTAAATAAAGTTCAAGCAGTCTTTCAATTTTGTTTTTTAAATTGTAAATTTTTTTATTTATTTTCGATTTGTCTATATAATTGTCGTCTTTATTTGAAAATACTGTCTTTAAAACATCGGAAATACCGTTTACGATAGTCTTACGATTAATTTCAAGCGATTCTATAACCTTTTGAATAATGAGCATAAAATCTTCATCACGAATTTGCGCAGAAATATTACAACCTATTTTATTACCCATAGCATCCAATTTTTCTGTTCCATGCTGTGCGGCTGCAAAACAACGCCAAGCTTTGTATGTGCTTCCATCTTTTCGTTTTTTTGTTCTGGAAACAAAATGTCCTCCGCAAGAAGCACAAAATATCTTACCCGACAACGGATAACGATTACTGTGCTTTAATTTTGTTTCATTGGATGGAGCTCTCTTTCTTAATTCCTCTTGCGCCATATCCCAAATTTCCCTGTCAATAATGGGTTCATGATGATTTATTATTGTCACAAAATCTTCTTCACCATGATTATATTTTTTTGAATGTGTAAGATAATCAGGGGTGTAGGTTTTCTTTTGAATCAAATCACCGCAATACTTTTCGTTTCGGAGAATTTTTAGTATAACAGTGTTTGACCATATTGCATTTCCTGTTATCGTCTTATATCCTGCTTCCCGAAGCTCGCGGGCAATTGTGTAACATCCTTTTCTTTCAAAAACAAATTTGTGAAAAATCAGCTTTACAATTTCCGCGCCCGACGGATTAATGTACATATTGCCGTTTATAACATCATACCCAAGCATATCACGGCCGAATACAACTCCTTTTTCCATTTGACGTTTCTGACCCCATTTTACACGTTCGCTTGTTTTTCTGCTTTCTTCTTGTGCAAGTGATGCCATGATTGTCAAACGAAGTTCTGCGTCGGGGTCAAGTGTAAATATATTATCAAGTAAAAACCTAACGCCTATATTTAATGATTTTAATTCTCTTGTATATTGCAGAGTATCCACTGTATTTCGAGCAAATCTTGATACTTCTTTTGTAAGTATCAGATCAAATTTACCCAGATGTGCATCCGCAATCATTTTGTTAAAGGCCTTTCTTTTTTTTGTGCTGGTTCCTGTCAATCCTTCATCTGCATAAATTTCTGTCATTTCCCAATCGGGATTTAAACTTATATGTTTTTCAAAAAAATTTTTTTGACTTTCAAATGAATTAATTTGGTCATCTTTATCTGTCGATACTCGACAATATGCCGCAACTTTCAGCATGGCTTCACGCTCCTTCCTCTGATATTTTATATCAATGTTATGATTATTGCAAAAAAAAATTAACGCTGTCGGAATTTCTTTTCAAGTAACTTAACAGCGTTATCATACTGGGTAAGGCTTATTTTATTATTTTCATGCAAGCTAAGCAGTAAAGCCATTTGTATAGCCAATATATGTTCTTTATCATTAAAGTCAAATGAAGGTGATGTTATTCTTACATTTATATTTTTATCAATCATAAAAAATCTCCTTTCATTTAAATATATGTATACCGGCTTGTATCATATTCAAAATTTAATGTCACAAATTAAAACATTTATAAAATGCTTTGATTTCTAATATTAAAATTAAGCCGTACTTGCCTAAAAAGACGAAATACAACGTATTTTTATTTTGCAGCAATTTCAGACGGTGTTATGCATAAACACGCCATAGGAATTTCACCTCTCCGTCATCCGACCGAGCTGTCCCCATTGCCTGCGACGGCGTTTACAATTCGACTTGAACTCGTTTGGTGGTCGGTAAAGGCATTGCTTATCAGGCAATTAATGCCTTTTCTTTAAATAGCTGTGCTTTTTCAGGGGACCGGAATTGCTATCCGCTCGGACTGTGGCTGGACAGAAGTATCATTGTCCCGATATAAAGTCATCGCCTGCAAGGTTGCTGACTTACTTTGTAGCACTGATATTTCTTCGCTCGGATAATTTTTCATCTTAGAAATAAGGATGAAGTAGAAGCAAAACTATCGTCTTGGCGTATCTGCCGCTTGGCTCATTTGTACCGGAATGTATCTGTTTGCCGTTATACTGCACCATCTTTATTTTGAGTGCTTTCTTTGTAGGATAGGCAATTATCAGCCTATCAAAAAGCATCTACCAATAAATGCTTTTTAATAAGATTATAATCTGCTATCACAGAAAACAGTAAAATTGCTCTCTGTGATATATGGTTTTAATTATGATATACTTTCAAGTTCTGCTTTGAGTTTTTTTAATGCGATACTTTTGTGTGTATATGTACTTTCAAGAGATGTATTTAGAAGAAATGCAATCTCTGCCAATTTCATGTCCATTATTATATGAAAAACTATGATAATTCTTTCAGATCTCGTCAAATGCAGCATAGCATCAATGATTTTTTCGTTTTCAAAAGAGTCGTAAATCATTCCTATCACCACCTTATCTAATATCTTTCTGTATTCATTAGTGACTTTAATGGGTCTTTCTTTGACCTCATCAAAATTATTACTTTTGGAATACCTTTCAAGAAGCATTTGTTTAAAAAGCTGTTCAAAAAAACTAGTCATTTTGCTCCACCTCTAGAATTTTTATTAAAAAAATCTGTTGTAAAGCAATTTCTAATACTATTATTAAACCACATTCAAGTCAAAAACCTTAAGATTTGTGACAAATTTTTTTAAAATTTTCTTTTGTCTTGCCCAAATCAAATTAACTAAATGAAATGGATGTTGCTAAAAGAAAAAACAGCCAATAACTACCATAGATGTAGAGCGGTCTTTGGTTGTACAATATGCGTATTGGTAAACGTGATCGGATTTATTGTGATTTGCTCAGGCTGATCCGATGTGTATGTTATGTGTTTTCATATTGTTTGCAGTAAAAGTGTTTATTGCGGTGGTGGGTAATGATGAATTTTATCTGCACTATCGCTATATTTTTATTGCAAGTTTCATTATTAAAAATAAATTAGGGCTGCTGCAAATGAGCGTTTTTAATGTTCATTTGCAGCAGCCCCATTCATTAAAGGTTAAAACAAATTATTAAGCTGCGATTATATATATGTTTTGTGTTGCGCTATGTTTTGGTGTTTTGATAAGTTTAATAAAAGTTCAAAATAATTAACAAACAACTTACTTATGCGCATTATCAGTAACTTAAAAAGTTGGTATTGCAATCAAAATAGTTGAAATGAAGGCAATAACGGTTGATATTATATTTTTGCGGCTGACTTTTTCCGTTCTTATAATACTTATAATGAGTGATATAATCATAACGCCACCAGTTATTATCGGGTATTGTACGGAGGCTTGAATATGCTTCAAAGAAATTAATACCAGTAAATTTCCGATAGTACAGAATACCGCAAAACCAGCAGAATAAATCAATGATTTTTTTGTAAGCTTAGGTGCGCTCTTATATTTTGAAAAATATATTGGAGCGCATATAAGCAAGGAAAAAACTCTTGCAAGCATAAGAAAGCTAAAACTGTCAACGGCTGAACTGCCTGATTGATGTATTACCGATAAAACCCCTACCATACCATTCAATATAAATACTGTGATATAGTATATTTTTTTCCCTGATTGCCTTTTCGTATCTATAGTGAAAAACAAAGCAATGGCAATAAATATACAACAGAGAATTTTCATCAGTGTTATTTCTTCATTGCAGAATATTATTCCGTAAACTGATGGGATTAACATTCCACCGAGCATGGCAAAGACAGAGTAAACCGAAAGATTTACCGATTCAAATGATTTTATGCTTGCAATGCTATACAAAATATTTGCGAGAGCGTATATTGCGGCAATAAACAGAGAAAACCAAGAAAAATTTAGCTGAAATCCGTTTATTACAAACAATACCAAAAAACCACTTATAGATGTACACAATGAAAATAGCAATGACGCAGTAAATGATGAGCCGCATTCTTTTTCAAATTCCTGATTAAACAAAAATTGTGATGAGAATAAAACAGCGGCAATTACAAGTATTAAATAGTACATTATTTGTCATCCTTTAAATTCTTTTTAAATTCTTCGCTGCGATAGCTATCTTCAGAGTTGCAGTCTGCAAGCCACTTTTCCTTTATTGCTTCATATACTTCATCATCGATGTCGGGTGTGCCGTTTACGGATGTAGGTAGCAGCATACTTCCAGCAACTTTAGGGTCGGTGCAGGCAGTATCATTGCGCCATGAATCACGCTCGAATTTGTTTCTTAAATTTGGTATATCCATAGCTTTCCCACCGGCGAGAATAGAACGGTATGCAAACATTCCCGGGAGAAACATATCCAATGCCTCGTAAACATCTATAATATCCGCTGAAGGATTACCGAGAACTTTTTCTATGAAGTGGTACATTGTATAGAAATCCGAACCGCCGTGACCGAAGTCCTTGCATATATCATCAAGCTCACGTGAGGGCATATAATTTTCACAGGGTCTTTCTTTATATTCACCTTCAAGTTTATCGCAGTTTACGTATATGCGCGAAACATGATCAGCATTTGCATCTTCTCTAGGGCATTCCATTCGGCCTTTGCTTCCGTACATGGAGTACCAAACAGAATTTTCATACAGACTACCGTGAATGCTCTTTATTATTCCACCGTTTTCTAATGTAACCATTTCAAGTCCGAACAGACCTCCTTTGGCTCCGCGACGAAGCTTTCTTTCGTTCATAGTGCTTTCAATTCCAATTACTTTTACAGGTCGAAGCGATGTGGAATGTATAATCGGACCGAGCGAGTGAGTACAGTAAAATGTAGAATACATATTGTTGCGCCAGTGATTTTTGTCGCCGTATGTAATATCAGGCCATATGGATTCACAGTTGTGTATATATTCACATTCCCCATATTCAAATTCACCTATTTTATTTAGTTGATATAATCTTTTCATTTCATATGGTGCCGGCATATAGCAATAATTTTCACCATAAGCGTAAATCATGCCCGTTTCTTCTACAGCTTCAACAAGCTCAACGGCTTCCTTCATTGTCTGCACGGGAAGAACCTCTGAAAATACGTGTTTTCCGGCTTTCATTGCTTTTATTGCAAACGGTGCGTGTTCATTTGCATAGTTTGCAAGAACTACGGCATCCATATCGTGCTTTATGAAATTGTTGAAATTATCATAAAATGTAATATTAAAATTCTTGCAGTTCTTTTTTTGTTCGTTTAGAACATCCTCATTATTATCGCAGATTGCCACTATTTCTGCATTATCGGCAATTTTGCAGTAGTTAATCATGCTTGAGCCGCGATATCCGCCCAAAACACCGACTTTGATTTTTCTCATAAAGAAACACTCCTTATTTAATTAATTTTCTTTCATTATAAATTAAGTTATTACAAAAGTAAATGTAAATTTTCTATATAAATATATAAAAAAGTTAGAATGTATATTGACAGTATGAAATTGCTATGTTATAATACACGACAGGGGGAGATATGTATGAAAGAAAACATATGCAGATTTTTACCAAAAAACGGAGAAGTAAATGATATTAATATTTTAAATTTTGTGTATGAAACAAAAGAACAGGATTACGGTGGATTCAGATGCGAAACGTCATATAAGATACATCTTGTGACAAAAGGCAGCGGAAGGCTCCGCTTGCTTGGCACTATATATAATTTGAATGACGGGGATTTGTTTTTTATTTTCCCGTCAATGTCATATGCAATTGAGTCGGGGGATAATTTTGAGTATATGTATATAAGCTATATCGGTTTACGTGCAGTTATGCTTATGGATAAAATAAACATAAACAAAAAGAATTTCCTTTTTAGAAATCTAAAGGATTTAAAGCATATATGGAAAGAATCTATAATTGACAATAAATCAATTCTGAATTTGAAATGTGAGGGTATTTTGTTGTATAGCTTTTCAGCTGTGGGAGAAATTGCAATTAATGCTGAAAAAGAAGATGAAGACATGACTTTGAAAATCAAAAAATATATTGATGAAAATTTTACCGATTCTGAATTATCTCTCGAAAAAATAAGCGATGAATGTCGATATAATAAAAAATATATTTCCACCGCATATAAAAAGAAATTCGGAATAGGTATATCACAGTATATCACGAAATTGAGAATACAATATGCCTGTGTGCTTGCGGAGCAGGGGTTTACATCAGTGAGAGAAATTGCATATCTGTGCGGTTTTGCGGAGCCTCTTTATTTTTCAAAGGTATTTAAAAACAAGATTGGAATAGCCCCGAGAGAATATATAATAAAAAAAAGAGAACGCCCGGCAGATTGATGGTGACCGTTCCTTTTATTAAAATATAGGTTCTTTGTAAATTGTTGGTGTATTAATTCTATCATATAATATTTTATGAATTTTGAAAAAGTGTATTAAGCTCGTTTTTGTGCTTAATTAAAAACTATTTGGAGCATTTGAACATCAAGCGAAAATCTTTTCGATACAGCTTTTGAATGCCTTCTAACTTTTTCAAATATTCAAATCATTTGATGAATAAAATGGTAATTGCCAATGAATTTGAACATTGTCTTTAAGAAAAGCCATAGTATATGGCTGGCTGTAATCATGCTCCTAAAATGTGCTGCAAATAAAATAGGATTTGATGTGTACAGTTTTATCCGTTTTAATATCAATAATACGAAAATTATTATTTCAAGTGACTTTTTTCGATAGCTTTTTGCAATAGAGCTGAGATTGTGTATTATGTGAAGTGAGCATATTTTGAATTCATATGTATTGTTTTTGTTTAATTCCGTTGTACAGGATTTGTATCTTGCTTATTTTTCATTGACTTTTATTATAGAGTCCAAATATATTAAAATAAAAGAGAAAAACGTTAGGTTTTATGCTGTTTGTACAAAAAATGAGCATTGTAAAGAGATTTTCGCTATTGAAAAATACATGGGAATATGAGAAAATAATAGTATCAAAAACCATAGGAGGAATGAGGTAGTTGAAAGCAATAGCGAAGCAAAAAGAAAAAAAGAATTTTGATATTGTTGTACTGATGAGAAAAATTTGGGCAAGACGATGGCTGTATGTTATGCTTATACCGTTTGTGGCATTTTTTGCGATATTTGTATATAAGCCAATGTGGGGGATCCAAATAGCATTTAAGGACTACAGTGTATTTAAGGGTATGAGAGGGAGCGCGTGGGTAGGACTGGCAAATTTTAAATCATTCTTTGCAAGTCCGTATGCTGAAAGGGTTATAAAAAATACTTTGCTTATAAGTCTGTATTCTTTGGTAATTGCATTTCCGGCACCAATAATATTTGCATTGCTGCTGAATGAAGTCAGAAACCTACTCTTTAAGAAAACAGTTCAGACTATTTCTTATTTGCCTTATTTTATATCCACGGTTGTGGTTGCTGCTATGGTTACGAGTTTTTTATCACCGAGTAACGGCATATTTAATATAATAAGAGATAAACTGGGATTGGAAAAGATATATTTTCTTACTCAGCCGAAATATTTCCGGACCATATTAATTACAATGCAGATATGGAAGGGAGTAGGCTATGGCAGTGTTATATACATATCGGCGCTTACAAGCGTTGACGCACAGCTTTACGAGGCGTGCATTATAGATGGTGGTGGAAAATGGAGACAGCTTATTCATGTAACAATTCCTGGAATTTTACCAACAGTTATACTGATGTTTATAATAAGAATTGGGAATCTTGTAAATGTCGGCTATGAGGATATTATTCTTTTATACCAACCGTCTACATATGAAACGGCCGATGTCATAGGCTCATACGTTTACCGTATTGGTATTGAGGGGAATAATTTCGGATTGTCTACTGCGATTGGACTTCTTCAATCTGTGATTTCTCTTGTACTGGTATGGGCATCCAATATGGCAAGTCGAAAAGTGTCGGAAACAAGCTTATGGTAATCGGAGGTAAACAGTTATGATGAAAAGAACAAAAGGCGAAAAAATATTTGCGGTTATTAACACTTTGTTTTTGATATTTTTTACAATATGTATGATATATCCTATAATTTACGTTGCAGCTGCATCGTTCAGCACACCAGATGAAATAAACATGGGCAACGTGTGGATGCTGCCAAAGGGATTTACAACCGAGGCATATAAGGCGATGTTTAAGCAGACGGGCGTTGTTCAGGCGTATATGAACTCAATTTTGTATTTGACTGTGGGTTCGTTTGTGCAGATATTTGTTACAATATGCGGAGCATATCCACTGTCAAGAAAGGATTTGCCGGGTAGAAGGTTTTTTAACTTTGCGGTTATACTTACAATGTGGCTTAATCCGGGACTTATACCTACATATTTGAATTTTAATGATTTGGGTATTCTTAATACACGAATAGGTTATATAATAGGTTTTGCGTGCGGAGCGTATAACTTTGTAATATTGAGAAGCTTTTTTGAGTCTATCCCTGATGCGTTGGAGGAGGCCGCAAAGCTTGATGGAGCTTCTGATATTTATATACTTTCAAAAATATTTATTCCGTTATCGATGTCAGCAATTGCAACGGTTTGGCTGTTTTATGCGGTAAGTAGATGGAACGGTTATTTCTGGGGTATGCTCTTTTTTAAGGACGACGCTAAAATGCCGCTTCAGGTGCTGCTCAGAACGCTTGTTGTTGAAATGTCGGGAAAATCGCAGCTTGCAGGAGCAAACGTGGATATGTCACAGATGAAGACATCTGAGGAAAATGTGACATATGCGACGATAATGATTACGGTGTTGCCAATGCTTATTATTTATCCTTATATACAAAAATTCTTTGTAAAAGGTGTAATGATAGGTTCTGTAAAGGGTTAAAATTTTTTATCAAAGAAAGGAAAGATTAAAATGAAAACAAAACTAATCAAAATGATGGCTGGAATAGTGGCAGTTACAATGCTACTTGGAGGGTGTTTGTCAGAAAAAAAAATAGGCTCTTCAAGCAAGGTTGTAACAGGTAAGGGAGAGCTGATTACTGAAGAGCCTACGGAAATATCTGTGCTTATTCAGTCAAGCGGCGAGCAGAAATATGAGGAAAAGGATACATGGAAAGAGGCGGCAAGACTAACTAATGTTACAGCTAAACAGTCTACGGCGAAAAATGTTTCTACTATACAGGAGGCGTTCAGTCTTATGATGTCAACAGGAGAGCTTTCAGATCTTGTTTATTACATAGATAGAACGGATATTAATAAATATGGTCAAGAGGGCGCTTTTGCACCGTTGAATGATTTGATAGATGAATATGCGCCTAACTATAAAAAATATCTTGACGAGCATCCGGAGGTGAAAAAAGCTATAACAACAGACGATGGCCAGATTTATGGCTTAATGGTGGCGGGACCTGATGATGTAAAAGCTGCACAGGGCTGGGAAATTAGAAAAGACTGGCTTGACAAGCTTGGCTTGGAAATACCTAAAACAGTTGATGAGCTTCATGATGTGCTTAAAGCATTTATAGATAATGATGCTAACGGGAATGGAAAAAAAGATGAAATACCGTTCTTTTCAAGACTTTCATCGAATGAATCTTTTGAGCCGCTTATAGCTTTGTGGGGAGCAAGAAAGGGATTGTATTTAGGAGAAGATAAAAAAATCCACTTCGGCCCGGCGGAAAAAGAATATCAAAATGCATATTCAAATGTTGCAAAATGGTATTCTGAGGGTATAATAGATAAAGAAATATTCTCACGTGGCGGCAAGGCAAGAAATGAGCTTTTCGGACAGGATGTCGGCGGCTGTACACATGACTGGTTTTTCTCAACTTGTCAGTTTAACGATTTGATGAAATCAAAAAATCCCGATTTTAAACTTGTAACATTCTTACCCCCAGCAGGAAAAGAAGTTAAAGTAAGGGACAGCATAAACACAGGCTTGGTTGCGGCTATAAGCGCGCAGTCGGACAAAAAGGAAATTGCATTGAGGTGGTTTGATTTCTGGTTCGGTGAAACAGGGTCAAGATTGATAAACTACGGATTTGAGGGGAAGCAGTATGATATGGTTGACGGTGTTCCAACCTTTAAGGAGAGTATGTTTGAGGGGGATTCAACAGTATTGTCGCAGCTTTATTCGCTCGGTGCACAGCAGGGACCTTTGTTTGCTCAGGACTTCAATTATGAAAAGCAGTGTCTTAATAAAGAGGGTTTAAAGGGTATTGAGGATTATGAAGCATCGGGACTGTTGGCTTTAGATGAAGAAATGCCGGTATTGAATTTTAATGCGGAGGAGCAAAAGGAGCTAGCATCATTGATGACTGATATTAATACATATGTGTCAGAGCATACACAGAAGTGGATTTTGGGGGTGGAAGACTGCAATGCGGGTTTTGATGGATATTTAAAGGGTCTTATGGATATGGGGCTTGATAGAATGTTAGAAATTCAGCAGGCTGCTTACGAGAGATATTTGAAAAAATGAGGTAAAATCGTATGGGGTATTGCTTTAGGCGATACCCTGTACGAATGATTTCAAATGGGATTGGTGATATATTTGAAAAGAAGCAATACATTTAAGGAGAATCATGTTATAGCGCTATGCCTTGTTGTCATATTTATGATAATTTATATTATGGTGTGTGAAAGCATTAAAAGTTCGCAGCACAGATATGCCATAAATAAGGCGGCATCGTATTTTTCAATGAACTGCGGAAGACTTGAAACAGTATTTGATGTGGAACAGAATTTTGTGAATACGTTGGCATCGGATAAGCTGTTTGATGAGTTTCTTAAAATGTATATGAGTGAAGACGAAATTGCTGAAAAAGGTTATTATGATTATAGTGCGGGACATTATGACGATGATATAAGTCGGAGAAAGGATAAGGAACTTCAGGAAAAGCTTAATTCACAGCTTTATTTGTCAAAATATACACGTGATATTGCAATATCGCGAATTTATGACGGATATACACTAACCCAAAAGAGCAAGATAGATATTGCCGAGTATCTTAATAGATACAACATGACACCTGATTATATAAACCATATATTTTATCAAAAGAATACGGGTTATAAAAATTGTGAAATTATACCTATTCAAAACCAAGAAGGCGTTGTGCTGATAACCTACAGAATAATAATAGACAGCAAGAGAAGCGCATATGTTTTTGTGTGTCTTGAATTGCAGAAATATGTCGAAAGTGTAGGAGGTGGAGCTGACCTTTTTGTTTTGACAAAGGGAAGTGATTTTATAATTGCGGACGGAAAAATAGACGAAAGAAATAGTCACGATGTAACAGAGATTCTTAATGAGCATAAAAATACAACTTTATCAGAGATAACGGTGAGCTCATATAATGGCAGCAGTGGTTATGGGTACATGATTAAGAATTTAAAACGGTTTAGTGGCTATAGCTATGCTTGCTTTATATTTCCGAAAAACAAAATATATATTACTTTGATTGTAAATGGATTACTGCTGTTGCTTGTGGGAGCGGTTTCAATATTTCTTGCTAATCTGATAAGCAAATACATATATATGCCGGTAGTTCGGATAAAAACACAACTTGTGGAAGATAAAGATAAAAAAATAGGATTAGACGGGATTTTTAGAGAGATAAGTGAAATAATAGCACTGAATAAACATCTCAAAAGTGTGGTTGACGAGAATCATGTTGTATTAAAAGATAAATTTATTGCTGATTGTGCAAGGGGAATTATTGAAGATGGGTATATACAAAAAAACATAAAGCAATACGGATTGGATAAATATAATGACGAATCGGTTTGCGTGATATTTACGTGTGATGCCGAAAATACAACTTCTCCTACAGAATGGCAGCAACTTAAGGACATTGCTTTGTTTGAAATAAAGCAGGGAATAGGCGGCAGCGCTGATATAATAGACAGTGATTATATGGAATTTTTGCTTATTAAACGTTGTCGTGATATTTCCGCATTGAAAAACGATATTTCAAATCTTCTTAAGGAAATGGAAACGAGGTATACGATAAGTATTTATGCGTCTATGAGTGATATTTTCAAGGGCATATATAATCTTCATACGGCATATTCGCAGGCTAAGTATACGAAGAATGCGAGAGTATTTATGAATTGGTCGTATTGTATAGCATACAGTGAAATTTCGGACAGGGATAACGGAGGAGTTAAATTCTATTCAGTTGACGATGAAAAAAGGCTTGTTGACAGTGTTTTGAATAATAATATTGAATTATCAAGAATAATATTGTCAAATATTTTAAAGGCAAACATCTTAAACCAAGAGGTCAGCGGAAATGATGTAAATGAATTTATATTTCTGATGACGTCAACAATAAAGCGTGTGACGGCACAGCTTAAAAAAAGCGAGGCAGAGATATTCGGAAGTGATTTTGTTATATATCTTGAATTTAAAATGTGTGAAACACGCCAAGAATTGTTTGATAAGATCATGTTGGTATTTGAAAAAATATATGATGTACTAAACAGTGTTCAAAAATCGACGGGCGACAGAATCAGTAAAGATATATTGAAATATATAGACGATAATTTTACAAAGGATATTTCACTTACGGATGTGTGCGATGAGTTTTCTTTATCCTTAAGTTATGTAAGTAGAATATTAAAGGAATGCAAAAATGTTAATTTCAAGTCTTATATAACAAAAAAGAGAATTGAGGAAAGCAAGCGTATCATGAGTGGAAATAAGTATTTAAAAGTAAAAGATGTGTCAAAAATGGTTGGATATATCAACACGGCGACATTTATACGAATATTCAAAAAAGAAGAGGGAATTTCGCCGGGACAGTTTATAAAGAATTTATAAAGAGAGAATGCCGTTTGTAAATTTTTGAAACAAGCAGAAACTTTAATTGGAGGTTTATTGATGTATAAGAAATTAATATTTATGACAGCAGTTATGTGTATCGGAATTAATTACTCATGTATGGCTGAAAATACCGTTAATATAAGTATTGATAATACGATGGCGGAAATAAAGGGAACATGGGAAAATGCGGGATTTTTGAATTTTCAAATATTACCTGCAGAGTATGACCGCAGTCTCGCGGATACTTTGATTTCCGATATAGGTGTGATGTTTTCGGATTACGCTGCATCGGACGGAACATATAGTGAAATTTTTGAAATGCCCGATGAATTGAAGGGTGGAAAGTACAGGGTTTATGTTTCGGACGGGCAGGATGAACAGATAAAGGAATTCTTTTATGTGAATTATGAAGAAACAAAGCCGATTATTGAAAAAATTAACAGCAAGATACTGACATCGACAGAATTTGAGACTATCGTTAAAGAGAATGCGGAAAAATTCGGGGTTGACGGGGCAGAGCTTGCAAAGTATGCGGATAATATAATAAAACCGCTGTATAATGCAAGAGGTGAATATACGGTTGATTCGTTCGGCAGAGAATGCAGGTGTGCAATTGTTTCGGAAAAACTGAAGGATGAAACTACCGCTGATGTTTTGATAGAAGAATATGCTTCTGATTTCGGTATTGATTATAAAGAAGATTATGCGGTTTTGACTGATGGCGAAAAAAAGGAGTTTATTTCAAAATATAATTCAAAGGATAAGTCAAGCGGAAATTATTGCATAACCTTTGTCAATTGTCTTGTGGAAACAAGACTTTCAAACTGCTCAAACTATACACAGTATGGAGATATACTTATAAAATACGCCGATAAGCTAAAAATAAATCTTGATAAATACAATAAGCTTTCGTCAGAATCAAAAGCAAAGGTGTTGGACTCTCTGTATACAGACAAGGAATTTGATGCAAATATGATTGTTTCAGCCTTTTATGCAAAGGTAGAGAAATATGCAGCTGCCACTCCTTCGTATTCCGGTGGCGGCTCATCTTCCGGTGGCGGTAGCGGCGGAAACAGTGTTCCGAGTATTTCGGAACCGCCGTCTGTTATAGATAATAAGGAAAAACTGCCTGATGTATCCGGACACTGGGCAGAGCAGCAGATAAGATTATTCGAGAAAAATGGAGTTGTATCTGGATTCCCTGATGGTAATTTTTATCCTGAATCAGAGGTTACAAGAAGCCAGTTTGTAAAAATACTTACGCAGATATTGAAGCTTGACGGAATAAATGAGAAAATTTTTGACGATGTAACCGAAGATAACTGGAATTTTTCAAATATAGGTGCTGCGGTAAGGGCCGGGATTATATCGGGTTACGATGGAAAATTCATGCCTGATGCTCTTATAACAAGACAGGATTGCGCAGTTATATTATATAATGCAATGAAATATAAAGGCATTATATTAAACGGCAGTGCTTCATTTGATGATAAAGATGAAATTTCCGATTATGCGGTAGCAGCTGTAGGTGCTTTAAGCAATAGTGGCATCTTAAAAGGATATGTCGGCGAAAGCGGAAATAATTTTAAACCTAAAAAGACAGCAACAAGGGCAGAAGCGGTAACAATGATATATAAATTTTCTGCAGAAATAAATTGAAAATATACAACGCGGGAAAGGATAGAAAGCATATGAAAAATAAAAAAACTTTTTTGATTTTATCATTAATATTTATATTTTGTTTTTCTGTAAGTGCATATGCGGATAAAGCTGAAGATGAGCTTAAGTCGGCACAGCAATTGATTACAAATTTGACAGGTGATTGCCCAAAAGGTGAAAATATCAACCGTGCAGATTTTGTAAAGCAGCTTGGAAAGCTCTTGAATATATCTAAAGACGGGACAAGAGAACAGATATTTGAAGATGTGGATTCGAGCGATTCTCTGAATATTTATCTGGCGGAGCTGACAGACAGAGGAATTATTAGCAAGAGTAATAATTTCAGAGGACAGGACAATATAACGTATACGGAAGCACTGACTATGGCGGTAAGAACTGCAGGATATAAAACTGCTGCCGAGTTTATGGGCGGATACCCGAATGGATATATAGAAGTGGCGAAACAGTCTGGAATTTCTGATGGAATAGAATATTCGGATAAATTCAGCGCGGACGACTGTTGCGTTATGTTATATAATATGCTGCTTACGGAGGTTATGGAATACAAGGGAGACGGATATGAAGTAAATGAGGAGAAAACGCTTTTCAAAACCCTGTATGGTGGAGAAGTTAAAGAAGGTATTTTTACTTCAAACGATATAACCTCTTTGGCAGGTGGGGATGAAGCTGCTGAAAATAGTGGCGTTATAGGCGGAGAGCTGTTTTTGTTTGATGATGCTGAGATAAGAAATTATATAGGAAACAATATGAAGGTTTTTTATAATGATGACACTCATGAGGTATATTCGTATGCGCCTTACAGAAACAAAGTCTTAACGTTTGAGCATTTTAGTGCGGATTTGACAGACAATAGATTAAGCATTTTAACAAATGGCAAAACAAAGGATTATAAGCTTGATTTGGGTTACAGCTTTATATACAACGGAAAATACGAGGCTGTAATAAATAATGAATTGTTAAATCCAGATAGCGGTAAATTGACACTGACGGATAATGATAATGACGGGAAATATGAGGTTATTAAGATAGAAAGCTTTGAATATTTCAAAGCCGGAAAAGTAAATACCATAACTCAAAGTATTCCTGATAAAACCGATGGGAAGAAAACGTTGGATTTGTCGAATAGCAAGTGTATCTATGATATTTACGATGCTGAAAGCGGTAATTTTATAAATTTGGTGTCAGTTCCCGAAAACTCATATTTAGGGGTTATGCGTTCAAGTGATGGACTTTATGTTTATATACAGGTTTGCTCGGAATTTGTAATAGGAAAATCAATTCGTCAGGATGACGAGCATATAACAATTGATGAAAAGGAATATTATTACGCGAAGCTGTTCAATAAATTTTATAAAAGTTCTGCGGTTGGAATTGATGGCACATTTTATTTGGGTGTATATGGCGAAATTATAGCCTTTGAGATTAACGATGAACAATATTTTTACGGTTTTTTGTATAATGTGTTTCGGAATGATGATGAGGATGAAAAAATTTCTGTAAAAATATTTAACCAGTATGGTGTCTGGAATACATATGAGTTGACGAACAAAATTATTATTGACGGGAAAATGGAGTTATGTCAGAAAAATCACCAAAGTATTTACGATAAGCTCAAAAATAATATTGGTAGCATAATAAAAATTGCTGTAAACGGAGATGTGTTGAAAAAAATAGATTTGAGTGAAGAAGCCTCTGAATATGGAAAAATGATAGAGAATGACAGAAATAACAGTCTTACAAAGTATAACTTTACAGGCGATGGCTATTATTACACAAGAAATTCACAGGCATTTTATCCGAATTTCAGCGCAAAGAACTCAATCGTGTTTTCTATTCCATCGGATAAAACGAATTTCAATAAATACAAAATAACAAATCATGAGGTATTTTCCGATCAAACCGAATATACGGTAATTCCGTATGATGTTGACGTATACGGGATGGCGGTTGTTATTTTGTATGAGAATACCACCGGAGCTGTGAACTATAATATGAATGGTTCAGCCGTTAAGTCAATGATGGTGGAAAGCATCGGTGAAAAGCTTGATGAAAATGATGAGATAAGAACGTATATTACAGGCTGGACAAACGGTAAGTTTACTTCATATATACTATCTGAGGACGTCGAAATAACAAAAGATACAGGCAATAATAAATTGGTTCCGGGCGATATTATCAAATATCATGAGCAGGACACGGAAACACTTGACCGTGTGATTGTAGATTTTGATGCTGAAAAATTTGGAAGAAACTCTGTCAGCGGCTCATCAAATTACAATACAAGATCCGGAGTTATGCAGCTTTCGGGTGGATATGTATATTCGGTAGGTAGGAATACAATAACGCTCATGCCTGAATTTGACGGTACTGCGCCTCAGTGGAACAAGATTAACTGTATATCACTGGTAAGCGACAACATAGTTGTTTTTAACAGAAAAGCAAAAGTAATGCGTCCGGGAAAATTAGAGGACATTAAAGGATACTTGGAATATGGTAGTGAGGCAAACTTTGTTGTGGTAAGGCAGAGCTATCTTGCCGGTTCATGTGTGTTTGTGTATGAGGAATAAGAAAGGATATTTGCATATGAAATATTTAAAAAATTTTAGAAAGATTATTGTGCTCTGTATAACATTTTCAATAATAATTCCTCATATAACCGTATTTGCGGATAATAAAATAAGGGTTTCGGTATTACATGAGTATTTTGATAATTACGCTACAAATTCTGTCCCACAGAGCGCAGAGATAAAAGGTTCAAAAAATGCAAGAGTAGTTGAAGATTGGAAAAATAATAAGGCACTGTATGTTCCTACAGGTTATATAACAAGTGTTGTAACTTTCCCTGTGATTCAGCAAACGGATAAGCTTTTTGTTGCATCGGTTGACTTGAAATACAGTGAATCAATAGGAAGCATGGCGCTAAGTTTTATAAGCAATAGTTTCAAATTTCAGCCTGTTTTGATTGGATATAATGGCAGATTGACAACATCAGACGGGAAAGAGCTGGGGTATATTTCAAATAAAAATTATACGTCAATTTCTGTAGTTATAGATACAAGTGCAAAAACATATGCAATTTATGTTAACTATAAAGCAGTTGCAGTAGGCTGGAGATATAACGAAAGACTTGAAGGAATTACCGCAATTCAGGTGGAAACGGGAATAGCGGATTCGGAAAATGTTGATAATTGTGCAATTTATATAGACAACGTAAGGGTTTATAACAGACAGACTCCATGCAAATGCTATGCATCAAAGCCGTATTCAGAGGATGTATTACCGTTTACTGAAGATACGAGCGAAAAGGAAGTGTCGGACAGGGTTTATATTTTAAACGATTTTGAGAATAAGCGTACAAGTAGCGACAATATAACTTTTGCACCAAAAGTAAACTCAATTGACTTTGTGACCGATACTGACGGAGAAAATACCAATACATATTTAAAGCTTGATAAGCAGATAGGGGCGAATATGACAACATCTGCAACAGACTCATATATTGATTTCAATGTTAATTCGGAATCTAAATATGTGGTAATTGAAGTTGATGTCAGGGTTGATACTCCGGGTGTTACTGCGAATTTGTTTTACATAAAAGATTCATCAGAAAATGTTAACATGGGTACGGCATCCATATCCAACGGTGTTGTGAAAATTTCGGACGGTACACAGGTGACGGAGCTGAGAAAAAAACAGTGGACAAAGTTCGGATTTGTTTTGAATATAGCGAAAAGAAAGTTTGACACATATGTCAACGGAAAGCTGTTTAAATCCGATGTTACGATAAATAATTCGCAATTTAATAAAGTATCGTTTATAAGATTGTATACATCCGGTAACGGTACGGGCGATGTGATGTTGGATAATATAAAGGTTTATGATGGCAAGGAGATACGTGATTTAGATCCCGGTTCAATAACTTTGAAAAGCTCCTTTAGAGACGACAGCTATGCGAAGAAGCTTGTTTCAGGAAAAACGGCGATTGCGCCTTATGACGGAAGATATTTTGACGGAACGGAAAAGAAGGATTCGCAGCATAAGTTTATAATCGAAGACGGAGAATATCTCGTTCCGCAGGACGTTTTTGAGGCTGTTTTGGGAGTAAAGATTACGGAAAACGGTAACGGAATTACAATTGACAATTTAGTTGAAATGAATTTTGACGAAAAGAAAATCAAGGTCGGCGGAAACGAAACGCAGATTGATTTTGCGGCGGTTAAAAAAGACGGAACTGTATATATACCGCTGTACGCTTATGTAAACAACGCTACAAATAAGATAATTTCGGAAAGTGATTTCGGCTGCTTTATAATAAGCGACTCCGAGATTAATTTCAGCACTACCGAACGTCGTGAGATTGATTACTACATTACAAAGGCAAGACCTAGTGCGGCTGAGCTAAAGGAGCAGTTTGCAAAAGTAAATGTGGGGACTAATGTACATCCAAGAATACTGGCAAGAAGCGAGGATTTTGATAGGGTAAAAGGACTGATACAAACTGATGAAACGGCAAAGCAATTTTATGAGGATATATTAAAAGAGGCAGATGAGCTTTTAAATGTTTCGCCTTACAACAACGGTATTCATGATTTTAACGAGAAAAACCATCTTGACAGAATAAGAAAAGTTTTGTCATATATAAAGACTTTGGGAATGGTATACAATATCACGGGCGATGAAAAATATGCAAAACGCTGCAAGGAAGAAATGATGGCGGTTATAGACTTAACTCCGATATGGACAACCGAGCAGGATTTGGATATGGGCGAAATGGCTACGGCCTTCGGTATAGGCTATGACTGGATATATAATTATCTTACGAACGAGGAAAGACAGAAAATTGTAGAATGGGCAACGGATAACGTTATCATGCCGATAAGAACAAGGTATTATTCAGGAACAACAGGCTTGGGCTGGTGGATAACAACTCAGCTTAACTGGAATACTGTAATAACCGGTGGAGCAATAACTCTGGGACTTTCGCTTGCCGACGATCAGACGGATTTGGCATTTGACTTGATAGAAAAATCACTAAGAAGCGGCGAATACAGTCTTTCATCGTGGGCACCCGATGGTGGCTGGTATGAAGGATCTTCGTATGCCGATTATACAGCAAAATTTTTAGGCTATGAGCTTGCTTCGATGAGAAGCGCTTTGGGAACAACCTACGGTCGTGAAAATGCAAGAGGTGTTGAGGACGGCACGCTTTATCAGTATTACCTCGATTCGATGTCGGGAGGATGCAATAATCCGGGCGATGCCACAACTAACCATGCAATTTCTCCGGGACTGTTTTATGCGGATTTATATAATTCAAGTGCCCTTGCAGGTGTTATAAAAGAATGGCACGAAAAGCTTGGCGGAGCGTTCGGCGGAGTAATGGATTTGCTCTATTTAAGACCGGAGCTGTTAAAGGACGAAAAGGCTCAGCTTGATTTGGATAAGTTCTTCTCTGGAAAAGAAACGCAGATGATAACAACAAGAGAGGGCTGGGATAATAAAAACCAAATGTACGCAAGCTGGGCAGGCGGCGGAGTAAATGGCGGTCATAACCACTGTGATGTCGGTGCATTCGTATATGACGTAAACGGCTACAGATTTGCAAGCGATTTGGGAATAACTAATTATACATATTCGGGAGATACATGGGATTATTTTAGGAGACGCGCTGAATCGCATAATGTTATGGTCATAAATCCAGATAAGAGCGGGGATTTTGGACTTAAAAAACCGGGACAGGATCTTGACGGCTGGGGTACGGTTAAATATGTAAAAAAAGGCTCGGGCGGCATAGTCAGCGCAATAGATATGCAGGACGTTTACAAGGAACAGACATCATCGTATGTGCGTGGCTTTATGACGGGTGACAACAGAAGAACCCTTACGGTAAGAGATGAAATTGTTCTTAAACAGAATGATTCAGAGCTGTATTGGAATTTGATGACGCTCGGTGATATAACGATAACGGGGACAAATACGGCGACAATCACCAGAGGAAACCAAATGGTTAAGCTTGAATTTGAAACGAATGCGGCTGAATTTAAACTGGAAAAAACAGCAGCAGAGCCATATGAGTTTTCACCTCACCCCACGGACGGAAAAACAAATGACAGTATGTATTCAAGAGTGCTTATAAAGATGAAAGCAAGCGGTAAATTCTATATTGTCGCAAAGCTGTCGCCTATGGGCGAGCCTGCGGAACTGAGCGGAATATCGCATGGTACAATAGATGAATGGCAGCCGTCAGAAATGATGCAGGTGACATCCGTTGATACAAGCGAATATAAGCTTAATAATATCACGGTAGACGGAAAGACAATCTCGGGCTTTAACTCCGATGTCACAACCTATGATATTCCGATTGAGGGAAACACACTTCCGTCAATAACCGCCGCTGCGGCAAACGGTGAAAATGTGACGGTTGAGGAAGCCAATGATATTGAAACACCGGTTATAATCTCGCTTAATTTGCCGGAAAACCCTGAGTATAAGAAATATTATGTGGTGAATTACAAGCAGATTAAAGATTTTGAACCGATAAACGGAAGAAAGAGATATAAGGTTTACAATTACGCCGTAAGTGCGGTTACCGAACCCGAAAACCCCGATTGGGCAATGTGCGACGGAGATATTACAACAAAATGGCTCGGCGACGGTGACGGCGAATGGGCGATGTGCGATTTGGGTGATGAACAGCAAATAGGAGCGTTTGCACTTGCATTTGATTACGGTCAGCAGAGAATATATTATTTTGATATTCTCGTATCGTCTGACGGCGAAAATTATACACAGGTTTACAGCGGTCAGTCATCGGGAACAACCAACGAACTTGAAATTTACGAAATCACACCCGTTAAGGCTAAGTATGTAAAATTCGTCAGTCACGGAAACAGCACAAACATGAAAACAAATGTAAGAGAATTTGCGGCGCTTGAATAAGGAGGACAGCATAATGAGAAAAAAATTTACAGCTTTTACGGCATTGATTATCAGCCTGCTGATGATAGCGAACACCGCATTTGCCGCAGTGATATTTGATTCTGATTTCAGCTCTGATTTGAATGACGAATGGTCGGTTTCAAAAACGGGCGGGGGCAATCCCTCCGCCCAAACCGATAACGGAGTATTAAAGCTTTTGTTTGACGAAACGGACACCGCGTCGACAAAGAGAGTACAATTAACGTCACCGCAAATGCAGTTTGATACCGATGAATACTGCATCTCCATGAATACAAGCGTTGACAGCACGGCTTCATCGCTGCTCAGAACGCTTTATATTCTTGACGGTACTTCAAGAAAAGAGCTTTTAAGCATTTCGGAAAGCATAAAGCTTTTCGGTAAATGCACATACGAAGCTGTTGAGGAAAACAAGGAATATAAATTTGACATTTATATCAATGAAAAAACAAAAAAGGCATATGTGTGGATAGATGGAGAATGTGTTTGCGTTCAGGAATTATCGGAGCTTAACTGGCCTGTATTTGCAAAAAGCAGACAATTGAGATTTGAAAACAGAGGAACAAATACAGCAGAAGGCTCATCTTGGGAGATAAAATCACTGAATGTGCAGTCGGCAGCTTTGAATTTGGAAATGTCGGCCCGGCCCGATAACGGTGCAAAAATGGTAAAGCTTGCCGACTTAAATAACGGAATTGAAATTGACTGCGGCGGTCCGACTGCTCCCTCGTCATATGATATTCAAAATTATGAATTATATCTGGATGAACAACAGATACCGTTTTCAATTACTCAATCGGATGGGAAAATATACATAAAACCTGATGACGGCTTCAGATATGACGGAGCATACAAGCTGATTATAAAGGGAATCAGAATGCTCAATAACGAAGTCCTTGCCGAAAATAAAGAAATAAGTTTTACAACGGAAATTGAAAATTATAATTTCCCCGTTATTTCAACCGATAAAGATGAGTATGAGCTTTATGAGGGTGAAGTGCTTAGAATAATAACTGACATTGAAACCGAACAAAATATTGGTTTTGTGACATTTAGCATGAACGGGAAGAAATTAAAAACATTTGAAAATCCGACCGAAAAAAGAGTGGTTTTTGAAACATCTTTGAATGAGGGTGAATATTTGATAGACATAACTGCTGCAGATGAAAAGGGCGGAGTATCAGAGAAAAAGCAGGTAAGAGTTAAAGTCTATAAAAACAATCCTCCAATTATTGAATTTGAGCTTTCAAGCAAAACTCTTACAAAGGCGAACGGAGATAAGATACGAATAAACGCACGT
Source organism: uncultured Clostridia bacterium (assembly GCA_934489015.1). Taxonomy (GTDB): domain Bacteria; phylum Bacillota; class Clostridia; order UBA1381; family UBA1381; genus RGIG9115. The sequence continues at coordinate 10,746 of CAKSSN010000013.1, read as the reverse complement.
GATGATGACGGAAGTATTTCAAAGGTTGAACTTTACGCCGACGGTGTTCTTATCGGAACAGCGAACGAAGCACCGTGCGAGTTTGAAATTTCCGAATTGCAGGCGGGAAAGGTTAAGCTGACCGCTGTTGCATATGACGACAGAGGCTCAAAGGGAGAAGCTGATGAAACGATAACGGTTATTATCAATAAAACCGTTACGGTTGCGGCGGATAATCTGACGTTTGAAACATATTCGGGAGAAAATAATACATTTCCTACTCTCTGGGGCTTTGGCGGAAGCTTTGACGGTAATGCTGCGGGATTTGTAAAGGGTGGATATGTAAATGCTGAGGAAGAAAATGGCGGAGCGCATGGAAGAAGTCTTATGTTCGGAATGACAGAGGAAAACAGCAAGTCTATATGGATGAGCTTCCCGTCAAATGGTTCTGTATACGGTGTAATGGATTTAGAATTTGATTTTTATATTGAGCATAAAATAAGCTATTTTTGCTTTATGCTGAGAGGAGATTCAAATTCAACCGATGTTGTTTTTAACAAATCGGGTATTGTGCTTAGAAAAGGCGGAACGAATGCGGTGACTGTGCCTTATGAGGAAAAAACATGGTATCGAGTAAGATATGTCATGGATATAAATTCAAAGAAATATTCATTTTATCTTAAAAATGCCGATTCGGACGAATATATATGTTATGCAGATAATTGGAATATGTCGTCGGGAAGCATACAGAGAATGGATGCTTGTAGATTGATTGCTTCAACTCCCGATGCATATACGTTTATCGGAATAGACAATGTAACGTCAACGGTTACAGGAGATTATCCATATATAACATCTGTAGGCTACGGAAAAGAGGACAACATCGGCGACATTGATACGAGTACGGACAGAATTAATATTCATTTATCAGCGGCGCTTAAAGCCGACAGCGTTACAGCAAATAAAATAAAGGTGTCATGTGATGGATATGACGCAGACATTTCAAAGATAAGCTATGAAAACAACACAATAACACTTATGCTGAACAGACCGTTAATATCAAATGATAAATATACCGTTATACTTTCCGATAAAATTCAGATTTTAAACGGAAGTTCACTTGGTGAGGAGCTTGTATACAAATTTAATACAACACCGAAGGTGTTTGATGTTTATAATGGTGGCTTTTCAAAAAGCGGCGGAAATATAACCTATACAGCAGATTTAATAAACTCAGAAGAAATGGAAAAGAGCGCATGGGTTATTATGACGGTTTATGACGGAATAAAAATAAAGAGTGTGACCGTCAAACATTACGAGTGCATAAATGAGGCGACAGCAGAGGTTTCCGCGCCGTATTCGGAGGGAAACAAAGTTTCCGTTTCAATATGGGATGGATTCGTAAAACCAAGCTTCATTGCAAATAAAATTTATAAATATTAAGTCTGGTTTTTCAGATGAAAGGAGAATGAAAAAATGGAAAAGAACATTTTTAAAAAGTCGGCAGGAATAATTCTTGCAGCAAGTATGGCTTTATCGAGCCTTTGTCCGGTTGTATCGGCGGATGTTTTAAAAAGCAAAAATTACAGCTTTTCGGATTCTGATATGATTACAGATAAGGCTACAGGTAGCTTATACTGGCAAAATCCGTATTATTACATTTACGGAGGAACATCAGCCGGTAGCAAAAAACTGGCAATCAGTGATTATCAAACTGATAAAACTAATGGGTATATGGCAAAGGTATGGGATCTTGAATATGGTGCTTTCGGCAAGGCTAATACAGACAGAGCACTTTCGGAGAGGTTAAATTCTAATGAAAAAACAAAAAGCGTAGGCGGCATTACGTCTTATATTGACTATGCACCAAAGAGTGCAGCAAATATGTCAGATTTAACAGTGGGTCAATCATTAAAGTTGTCATGGAGCATGGCGTTTGAAAATATGTCTGTCAACAGAGTTGTGTATGGATATAATATAGTGCTTGATACCGAAACTAAAAACGGAAACGGTTTATTTGAAATTTCATCGGCAAATAATATAAAATTGTTAAATCAAGCGGTTGATTATACAATAAGTGAAAATACATGGTATAAATTTGATATTGTATTTACAAACAATACCGTTGACGGTATAAATCAGGTTGACTATAAGGCATACATAAATAATACTCTTATTAGCGAAGGAACAAAATATCCAGGAGCTATGCTAAAAAGTATAGGACAGCTTCGTATGTTTGGCGTAAAACAAAATACAGGTTACAACACGACAACGGATTCTGACGGTACTAAATGGTACACACCAAAGGTGGCAGGCGCAACTTTGTGGGATGATATTGCAGTAGCATCAGCGGATAACGAAGCGGATTTACTCCCGAATCCCGTAACAGTAAGTAGCGAAAATGAAGAATACATTAAGCTTAATTCGGGAAGCCTTGACGTATACGCTCCGTTCGGTGCAACGGCAGCGGACTTTAAGGACAACATTGTTATAAGTGAAAATGGAACTCAGCTTAGTTATAGTCTGATTAAAAATGGTGAGTCAATAGCTGACAACGATCTTGTATCGGGAGCTTACATTGTCGTTACAACCGCCGATGGCGGCAGTCTTTATGGCAAAGTTGACGGCGGCGAGAATATGTACTGTGAGTATTTTGAACCGTCAGAAAACTGGATAGATAAAACTGTAAATACAATGCCAGAAGGCTGGAGCAGAGCGATAGATAAGGGTGATAACTGGCAGGTAAGCTATGTGGCAGTAGTAGGGGACAACGGAGAAAACGATATATCAATGAAACTTTCATCTGTCGGAGCGATTAAAGGTACCGACCCGTTTGTCGATATATATCTGACAACGCTTGCACCGAAGATTTCAACAAGTATGCCCGTAACGTTTGAAACATCATTCTTTGGCGGTAAGACAAATAAATCATACGGTTTTAACACAGCGTTGTTAAACGCAAGCGGCAGCAGAGTCGGATTCTGTAACCTTAACTTCAACGCTAACGGAAGCGTAGGACTCAGCGGCTTTAACGATGTAAAGATGCTCAAAAATATTTCATGGCAGACTGACAGATGGTATAGAGTGGCATTCTCATATTACCCTGCAATTAATAGATTGGAATATTACATCAACGGAGAAAAAATCGGATATGTTAATCTTGGTGCAAACGTTAAGTATCCGGGCTACATAAGAGCGGCGGTAAATGAAACCGACAAGGATAATCCTATAGGCGTTATGTATATTGACAATGTGGATATTTATTCGGGCGGTTATCAGTCTTCGCAGGATAAGAGCGTTGATATAAGCGTTACGGACGAAAGCAATATAACAATCTGTGAAGCTACATCGGAAATTTACACAACAAGCAATATTTTGTCGGGATATGATTTGACGGACAATCTGAATTACGGTGCAAAATCACTGTATCTTTACAAGGACGGAACATTTAAAGAAAAGGTTGATATGGACGAAGAGCTTACGGACGGACAGGTTTTGGTTGTAGTTGCGGAGGATAATGTCTCAAAGGTATATTATACTGTAAGAAAAGCTGAAAGCGGCTTCTTTACAACAGGCGTAAATGCATACAGCTCAAAGGCGGAGCAAAAAGTAACGGTATCAGTTGATACGCAAAGCTTATACGGAGCAAGTAACACAGTGATGATAATTGCAGCCGAGTATAATGAGGATAAGACTCTTAAGAGTGTTAATCTTGCAAATGTAAGTGTATCGGGAGCGCAAAATGCCTTATCAAAGCTTGATTTTGAAGTAACGGATACATCAGATATAAATGTATTTGTTTGGGATAATAGCAATCAAAAACCGCTTACAAATATAATTAAAGCATACGTAACAGATAAAACCGCAGAATAAATTTAAACGGAAAGGGTTGCTGCGCTGAGCGGCAGCCCTTTGATTTTGAGAAGGAGAAATAATGGATATGAATACGGAAAAAATAAAAAAACTTGCTGAAAAGGCAAATGATTATTACATTTCGCATAATCCTGAGTGTGGGGACTGTGCATGGCAGAAGGGAGCGTATTTTATAGGCTGCATGGCTGCATACAGAATAACGGGCAAGAAAGCATATTTGGATTATGCTTTCAAATGGGCAAAGGATAATAACTGGTGCTTTTTTGATGACGGTTCGGATTGGGCATACAAGAATGCAGATTACAAAATATGCGGTCAGACATATCTGGAGCTTTTAAAAATAGATCCAAATGCGGGTACTATGCAGCATATGCTCGATGGAATGGAAATTGTTCTTAATGACGCCGATAATGATTATTGGTGGTGGATAGATACGATTTATATGGCACTACCATTTTATCATATGATGGGTGTAGAGATGAATGACAGTAGATATTTCGAGAAAGTGTATAAACTGTTCTGCAATACTGCATATGAACGTAAATTGTATGATACTAAGGAGCATATGTGGTTCAGAGATGAAAATTATTTGTTTGAAAAGAAACAGACACCGAGCGGAAAGAAAATTTTCTGGGGCAGAGGCAATGGTTGGGTAATAGGAGGAATTGCAAGGACACTGGCTGTCTTGCCAAAGGATAATCCTCACTATAAAGAATATGAAACGATTTTCAGAGATATGTCGGAAGCTTTGGTTAAATGGCAGATGAGTGATGGATTCTGGAGATGCAGTATAATTGAGCCGTCACAATATAATGTACCCGAAACAAGCAGTACAGTGCTTATTTCATATGCACTGGCTTTGGGAATACGCTTGGAAATTTTGGAAAAGAACGTATATATGCCTTATGTAACGGCGTCGTTTAATGGCTTGAACACCATTGCGCTCGAAAAAAATGGTAAATTAGGGTATGTTCAGGGAGTAGCAGGCTGGCCGAGTTCTGTAAGAAGAGAAACGACAATGGATTATGCAGTAGGTACATACTTGCTGCTATGTGAGGAGCTTATTAAATTGAGTAGAGAACAGGAGTAGCTTTTATGAGATATTATATTGACTTGGAAAATGGAAGAGGAGATGGCAAGACGCCAGAAACACCAAAAGGAGAATATCGAGATTTGCCCGTTAAAGCAGGAGATATAATAATGTTCAAATGCGGGAGTGTGGCATTTGACATATTGGAAACAGTAAGCGGTACAGTGGATAAGCCTGTTGTATATACATCATATGGCGATGGTGCCAAGCCTGTTTTTCACGGAAGCGTTGATGTGAGCAATCCGAGCGATTGGACGCAGACAGAAGAAAATATTTGGGAATGCAGACGTGAAATTCCCAAAGAAGCGTGTAATTTTATTTTTAACGGCGGCGAGTTTTGCGGCATTATGGTATGGGAAGAAAATGAGTTGTCATCTCAGGGCGAATGGACAGATTCGAGAATAGGTACGACTGAGGGTAGAACAGAAGAAAAAATGCAGAAATTATTGATGTATTCTCATGGTAATCCTGGGATAGTGTATAAAAGAATAGAATGCGTGGCGAGAAAATCTCATTCATTAGCTCAATTGAAAAGCAATGTTGTTATTGACGGATTGTGCTTTAAAAATAACGGTGTTCATGCACTTGAGGGAGCTGGAGAAAATATAATAGTTAAAAATTGCGATATAAGCTTTATAGGTGGCTGTGTATGGAGCAAAAAACTTAGAATAAAATTCGGAAATGGTGTTGAATTTTGGAATATATCAAAAAATATATGGGTTGAAAACAATACGTTTTGCGATATATACGATTCGGGTGTAACTCATCAAGGTGATGAAAATTGTCAGATAACCGAAAATGTACATTTTGATAATAACTTGTTTGTGAAATGTGGTATGGGTGCTTATGAGTGCAGAGATTTGATTCCGATAAACACGACATTTAACAATAATATATGTATAGACGCAGGCGAGGGCTTTTCAAAAAACGGAGTAGTAATGCCGAGAAAATCTGAAATATGGCCGCAGCCTATGGGACATCATGTATTTATTTGGAGAGTGGATAAGTCCGAAAAAGGCGGAAGGCTGGAAATTAAGAATAATCTTTTTTATAATGCACCGTATGGAGCGGCTATATATTCTATTGCCGCAAAAGAGGCTGAGAAGCAATTTTGTATTGACAGGAATATCTATTACACAAAAAATATGCAATTGGTTAATCGTATTTTCGGAAAGAATTATAAATCATTTAGTGAATATCAAAAAGAAACCGGCTTTGACAAAAATGGCAAAGAATTAAAATGATGGGAGAATTTAAAAATGGAAAAATATATTATTCCAAAAAAAATTGTTATATCCGAAAATACGGATAATGCGGATATTCTTCTCGATGAATCGGAAAGACAGGCATATTTGAAAAATAGAAGACCTACTGCACTCATAAAAGACGGAGGGTATGTTATTGTCGATTTTGGATGTGAGCTTCAAGGCAGTGCAAACATTACAATTCAGAGCGTTTCAATAGAGAATGAAACATTTATAAGATTTGTGTTTGGTGAAAGTATAGGGGAGGCGATGAGCAGTATCGGCTGTAAAAACGCGTGTAATGACCATTCACCGAGAGATTTTAAAATGAACGCTGTAAACTGGTCAAATATGACGGTTGGCAATACAGGCTTCAGATTTCTGAAAATTCAGGCTTGCGGGGGTGATGTAAAGGTTGCAAACCTCAGTGCTGTTTTGAAGTGTCGTGATGTAGAATACATAGGAAACTTTGAATGTGATGATGAAATACTAAATGAAATCTGGAACGTCGGAGCATATACGGTGCATCTTAATATGCAAGAATATCTTTGGGACGGGATAAAGCGCGACAGACTTGTTTGGATAGGTGATATGCATCCTGAGGTTATGACAGTTTTATCGGTGTTCGGCAATAATGAGGTTGTCACAAAGAGTCTTGATTTGGTAAAAAGTCTGGTATCGGGGAAGCAATGGATGATTTTTGAAAGTTATACGATGAATTGGATTCTTATACAATATGATTGGTATATGTATACGGGAGATTTTGAATATTTAAAAAATCAGACAGATTACTTATATCCTATTTTGGAAAAAATAATAGATTGTATTGGGGGAAAAGGAAATACAATATTTGAAAATAATTTTATTGATTGGAGTACAGAAGACAATGAAAAAATGAAAAAAAACGGAATACAGGCATTAACAGTTATAACTTTGAAAATCGGGGCAAAGTTGTGTGAATATCTTGAAAATGAAAAGTTGGCGAAAAAGTGTAAAAAAGCAGCAAAAGTAGCCCAAAAATGCAGTGTGGATTACAGTGAAAACAAGCAGGTTGCCGCACGTGCAATTCTTGCTAAAATGTGTAATTTTGAAGAAGCTCGCGAATTTATAAAAAAAGACGGCGCAAAAGGTCTTTCGACATTTTGGGGATATTATGTGCTTTGTGCAATGGCTGAAACCGATGATATTGATGGTGCAGAAAATTTAATGAAAGAATATTGGGGTAAAATGATAGAATGCGGAGCAACAACATTCTGGGAAGAATTTGATTTGGAATGGCTCAAGGATAATCCCGTACACATTGACGAAATTCCATGTGAAGAAAGAAAGGAACTTCATGGCGACTTCGGTGCTCATTGCTTTGAGGGGTACAGATTAAGCCTGTGTCATGGCTGGGCCAGTGGTCCTGTTCCGTTTATAAGTAGGTATATAATGGGTGTAAATCCTGTAAAACCGGGCATGAGGGAAATTGAGTTATGTCCGAGATTAGGATGCTTAAAAACAGTAAAGGGGTCAGTGCCGACTCCGTATGGCGCTTTGAAATTCAGACATACAAAAGCTTTGGACGGCATTATTAAAACGGAAATTTTGGAGTGCCCTCAAGAGATAACTGTTAAGATTATATGATTGGAGAAATAAAATGGGGAATTTTATAATTAAAGAATATGGTGATATTGGAGCGCCTCACATTGCATCAGGCACTTCGGGTATGGAATTTGTAGAGGATAAAGGTATATTCAGAAATGAAAAGCTTGAAGTTAAAGTAAATGCTGAAAATTTTGATAATGCTATATTTCAAAGTGTGATTGTTAAGAATATATCAAATAATATTGTAAAGCTAAAACAAGTCAGCTCAGCATATATTTCGGGCATTGGAGAAGGTGCGATACTGCCATGGTATGATAAAAGAAGATTTATTTTGCATTATTGCTTTAGTACATGGCAAGGAGAAGCCCAATGGCGTAGCGGAAGTCTTGCAGATTTAGGCTTATATAACGCGTCAAATCATAAATGCTCAAATGTTATAAGTATCAGAGGAATAGGAAATCAAAGCACAAATATATATTATCCGATATTTATTTTAGAGGATAAGGAGTTGGGTAACACATGGTTTTTTGAAACCGAAACGGCAAGTAATTGGTACATGGAAATAGGAGTTTTAAGTAACGGTCTGCTGTATGCTGAAATGAACGGAGCTTTTTATAACAGTGATGACTGGTCGTATTGTCTGGAAAGTGGACAAGAATATGAGACTATACCGTGTGTATATGGAAAGGTTGAAGGAGGATTTGATGAGGCTGTAAGGGAAATTATAAAATTCAAGAGAAAAACGACGAAAATCAGATTTGATAATATTCCTGTAGTATTTAATGACTACATGAATTGTCTTTGGGCTGATCCTACCGATAAAAAGTTAATTCCATTAATTGACAGAGCTGCTGAGGTGGGGTGCGATGTTTTCTGTATAGATGCAGGTTGGTACAGACCGGATAATAAAACGGAGGTGCTTGGAGATTGGGAACAAAACAACAACATTTTTGGAGAACATGGATTTGATGGAATAATTAATTACATACAGAATAAGGGAATGAAACCTGGAATATGGCTTGAAATCGACAGTGTTACGAAAAATTCAGAGCTTTTTAAAAAGATGAATAAATATCTTTTGAAGAGAAATGGTGAATATGCAGGTAGTAGTGGAAGATGTATAATTGATTTTACACATGAGGAAGTACGGAATTATTTTATAAGTGTGTTTGACAGGTTTTATCGAAAGGGCATACGTTTTATAAAAAATGACTATAATCAGACATCGGGTATCGGATATGACGGTGGTTCGGAAAAACTAAGGCAATGCAGTGATGCATTTAACAGCTTTATTATGGAGGTTGAATTAAAATATCCCGATTTATGTATTGAAAACTGCGGAAGCGGAGCACTTAGGAGTGACGGCGCAACAATGCGTAATTTTTATATGATGAGTACGAGCGATCAGGAATATTATTACAACAATCCGTCAATAATATCGGGAACTATGGCATACACGGAGCCTGAAAAATGTGGGATATGGTCATATCCATATCCGATGCCATATGAGTATAAAAATAAAAAAACGTCGGACTATTTTTTGGAAGATAAGCTTGATACGTATGCGGACGGGGAGGAAACAGTATTTAATATGATTACCTCAATGCTTGGGGTAATATATCTTTCAGGACATATAGAATATGCTGACGAAAAAAATATGAATCTTATAAAGGATGCAATAAAAATATATAAGGGAAATCGTGATTTTATTAAAGGTGCATATCCGATATATCCATCAGGAACAATAAACATAGAGGAGAAAGGGTTTTACAGCTTTGGGCTACAAAATAAAAACAAGATACTTCTCGCAGTTTGGCGCATAGCTTCAAATGAAAATACGGAAATTATTGATTTGTCAAAATATGTGGGACATGGCGGGAAAATATCGCAAATTTATCCTGATACACCTGCTGAATTTAGTCTTTGCGGAGGTAGGCTTGCGCTAAAGCTTGACAAGAGTATTAGTGCAAGATTATTTGAAATTTTAATATAAGTGGCTGATATAATAATAAAAGACCAATCAAAAAAAACTATGAAGGGAAGGTTAAGCCATTTAAAATAATTTATGATATGTATTTTGTGGAAGCATATCAAGATTTTACTCATCTCATAAATACAGGAGACGGCTTAATATTGCTTGATGTTGAAAATTTGCCAATGTTATATCTTGTTGTTGCACCCATATGGGAGTTAGGCTTTAATCCTCATATAATAAAATATATTAATATCTACTGGCACAATGACTATACAGGCAGCGCATGGACAATGGCTGACTTATCGGGTGCAAAACAATTTGTCGGGTATAAGGACGCACATTATTTAAAGAGTGAAGGTCTGTTTACGTCCGAGATATTGTTGTACGATGGCGACATAATAAAACTTGGAAAATTGTATGGAAACTCCGAGACATACTGTCGGGATTATGTCATTTTTTGATACGTTATTAGACGGAGTTACATATCAAGTAGGAATTTTCGGAGGTGCTTGAGCAAACACACGTATTTATTCATTACAAACAGCGTATCCTGAATGCAGAGACGATTATTTAAACAGTATTGAGAGATTATTAAAGTAAAAGTTAATGTATTTATTGATAATCATTGTTGGAATAATAATACCATAGAAAAAGCAAAAATTCTTGCAGTGGAAAATAAAACCCCATTTATAGATAGCATTGAATGGACAAAATTTTTTGCTATTTTGTAAAAACGCTGTTTAGAATTGCTGGAATATTGATGAGTTGGCAGCAATTTGAACAGCTCGCTGAGCTCATTGCAAATATGTTATAAACAAAAATCAGCTGAGTTTTGGAGTATATACTTTATACAATGTATATCTTATAATCAAAATTAATATGTATTAAAACTATCATCTGCGAAATAAAAAGGCAGCGAAGGGGGACAATCCCGTATTTTGTGTAAACCTCAAATTTAGCTCCAAAATGATGATATAATCTAAGTTATTTTTTGTGGG